>NZ_CP059449.1:792500-1392500 GCF_022023855.1 Azospirillum brasilense | reverse complement strand
ACCAGCGCCGATGCCTAATCGAAATTGCGCAGCGCGTGATCGCCGACGCGCAGGAACTGGCGGTCAGCCGCACGAGCGGCGACATCATGGACGAACTGGAATCATCGCTGCTGCTGCTGGACGAGGCCACGCCGCGGGCGCAGCCGCTGGTCATCGTCAAGGACGCGGTCCAGGAGGCGATCGACGCCGCGGAGGCCGCCTGCAAGGCCGGTACCGCCCTGACCGGCGTCACCACCGGCTTGAAGGATCTCGACTGGCGCCTGGGCGGACTTCAACCGGGTGAGCTGATCGTCCTCGGCGCGCGGCCGTCGATGGGTAAGTCCGATCTGGCCTGGAACATCGCCGTCAATGCCGGCGACGCTCTGGCGCGCGGCCTGCACGGCGGCGCTGGGGTCCTGATGTTCTCGCAGGAAATGGTGGCGCGCCAGCTCGGCGCCCGATTCCTCGCCCGGGCCGCCGGTGTCGCCACCGACCGGCAACGCCGCGGGGAAGTGACCGACGCGGAGTTCATCGCGTTCACGCAGGCCATTCCGAACCTGCCGGTGTGGATCGATAGCACGGCGCGCGTCACGCCGGCCCACGTCATGCGCCGGGCCCGCCGGCTCAAACAGAAGCATGGGCTTGGCATGGTTATCATCGACCACCTCAACATCATGGGCGCGCCTGACGGATTCCGCTCGAAGGGCGAGACCGAAGTCATCACCGAAATCACCCGCGAGCTGAAGGGCGTCGCCACGACGCTCGGGGTGCCGGTCCTACTGCTCTCCCAGCTCTCCCGTCAGGTCGAGACGCGCGACGACAAGCGGCCGACGCTTGCCGACCTGCGGCAATCCGGCTCCATCGAACAGGACGCCGACACGGTCATGTTCTTATACCGCGACGAATACTACCTGGGCCGCTCCGAACCGGCCCAGCGCTCCGACGAAACGACCGAGAAATACAACGACCGTCTCCAGCACTGGCAACAGCGCAAGGAGGCGTCGCGCAACCTCGCCGAGGTCATCGTTGCCAAACAGCGCATGGGAGCCGTCGGCACGGTCTCCCTCTACTACGACGGCGCCCGTAGCGCCTTCTTCGACCTCGAACGGTAACCCGGCGGGAGGGTATGACGATGCAGTGGTTCCGCTACTATCACGAGACTCCAACCGATCCGAAATGGCGCGCTGTCGCCATCGAAGCCGGCGTTCCTGTTCACGCGGTTCTAGCCGTGTGGGATTGCATGATGGTCAACGCCAGCGAGTCGTCAGCCCGCGGCACGCTGGAGGGATGGAACCATCGCGTCACTGGCGCAGCAATCGACCTCAAGGCCGCAGACGTTGAGGCTATCTACAACGCCATGCAGGGCCTGACGCTGGACGGTGACCACCTGACCGGCTGGGGCAAGCGGCAGCGTTGCAGTGACGATGTCGCAGCAAGGGTGAAACAGCACCGCGAGCGGACGAAACAGGAGCGTAACGTTACACCCGCCGAAGGTAACGTTACAGGAACGGATTTCCCTCTGCGCGCACAGACTCCAGATTCAGAACATATACAGATTCCTCCGCCGCCAAGTGCAGACACCTCTGTGCGCGTGAAGGGCGCCGATGGGGCGGCGGCGGTGGCCAATCGCTTCCTGGAACTGCGTGAGGAGCGTTGGCCGAACGACACGCGCTTTCCTGCCCCGCTGATCACGCTGCGCACCGAGGCGCAGCAATTCCTGGACAGCGGTGGCACGGTCGAGCTGCTGGGTGAGGTTTTGGAGCGTGGCATGGCGACCTGGAAAAGCCCGTCGCCCCCACGCAGCCTCCGTGCCTTCGCCGAATCCGTCGCCGACCGTGTCGCCGAGTTCAAACGCGCCTCCGAACAGCCCGTTGCCCGTCCGGCGAACAAATCCGTCGCAATCATGGCGCCCGGCATCATCGACCGCATGACCCGCATCCGCGGCCGGCTGCGCCTCTACCGCGATACCGGCAAGTGGGACTACGGCAGCGACCCGGCGCCGACGCACCCGCGCTGCGGCATTCCCCTCAAGGTCCTTGAGGAGGAGCTGGGCCAGGATTTCGTGGACAAGCATCACCGCGGCGCGGCGTGACCGAAACCGAGAAATGGGAAACCGTGAAAGTGGGAGAACCAAAAATGGGAGAGCCCAAAATGGGAAGCGATCGGGAGAATCAAAATTCCGAGCCCGCGCTGATCTCGACCATACAGAGTGCTGCGCTGGAAGTGTTTTTCGCTCAGCCCGTCGATGGTGCCCGCTACACCAGTCCGCCGCCTACCCGCACAAACGTGCAAGCCCCAAGCCGTTTCCTCAGGTCCGTGATGTACCGAGTCACAGGCTCGAGAATGGCGAGTTCATCGAGCGAGCCAATGATCTCAGAGATTCATCGACGGCGCAATTCGGTACATCACCAACCCCAACTCGGTATAACGCGGACCTCACGCTTTGGAACATCGTTCCTGCGCGTGGTCGAGCGCGCCGGCGGACCGTAGTTCGTCGCGGTGGCGGGGTGCCGCTGGGCCCGTGGGCACAATCACCGTGAGGTCCGCGATGTACCGAGTTAAGGTTAGCGAAATACCGAGTCACAGTCTTAGAGTCGGGGGTTCCGTTCGGCATGCCGGCGTGTCTGCTAATGGCCAATATCCCTGTTCGGTACATCGCCAACCTCAACTCGGTATATCGCGGACCTCAAAAGGCAGGCCGGCCTTCAGGACGAGGCTACCATGCGCAGGGACTGTCGGCACGGTTCTGTGAGCCGCCAACCCCGAGGCAGTCCAGTTTCTCACGCATGAAGTGGCGTTTGGCCGATGGGGTCAGAAGGACGCTGCGCCGGCGGTGACGATGACCACGAGCGCTGGATTGGTCGGCGTCGGCGTCGGATTGAGCGCGCACCGGAGCAGCCGCTTTCCGGTCTCTCGATTGACCACCCCACACCCGCAAATCGGGTCGGGCCGGCCAGCGGACTCGGCTCCGCAGGTTGCGCACAGAAACGTGCCGGCACTCTCCAGGACCCGGCTCAGGCAAAACCGGCAGGCGTGATCCGTGAGGGCAAAACCGCCGGTCATGGCTCCACCCCGGGGCGGCCGAAGGCGACGGGTCCGGCCGCCGACTTGGCCAGGATCATCATGGCCTCCAAGGCGCCGGCCACGTCGGCAACGTGCTCGCGCTGCGCAGCACCATCTCGGGTGACGACGAGGCCCACCGTGTGGAGCTGAAGGCGCGGCTGGCTGCCCTTGGCGTTGCGCCCGATTCGGACTTCCCGCGTCCTATTCCAGCAACTCGGACAGTAACGCCGCGGGCCAATCCGCCGGCTGGAGAGGCGCAGGCACCGTGGGCAGACGCAGAGGAGGGCATCCGCAACCGCCGCAGCCGTGTCCATCGGTTTGCCGGCATTCGCCGCGCCGACGGGGCAACTCCGGCAGTGCCAGAGCCCGTCCCAAGGCTCCGGCCGACGCCGCTGCGCGGCATTCCACGAGGTCGCGCAGCTCGTCACAGACAGCGAACAGGACCGCCGTTCACAGCGAAAGGAGGAAACTTCGAAGTTGGCCATGGCCTTCCCGGTCACATTGCGACACAGGACGCCATCAAGCCGTCACGACCGATTTCCGGGAATCACGACGAAGTGGCCGGCAACGCCCAATGCAATGGAGGGCATGGCGCTGCGGAGGTCGTGACGGGAATCTCCCACAAGGCGGGGTTAATCCCCCATCAAGCCAAGGGGGCGTCAAGTTGAGAAAAAATGAATTCCAACTGCTCGTCGAGGAGCTGGCCGCTTACAAGCGGGAGCACGACTCACAGATGGCCAAGGCGCTGCGAGCGCCAAAGATCACCCGCCTAGACGGGTCCGACATCCAGGGCATGTTCAGGCTCACCAAGGCACGGAAGGAGCAGGCCGAGCGCGAACGGCTGGAACGACAGCGGGCCCAGCGGGCGCAGGAAGCGCAGGCGCGCCGGCAGCGGTTCACGGAGACCCTGACCAAGGCGCACCTCGCGCTACGCTCCGAAGTTCTTGCCGGTCATGTCTCGGCTCACGAAGCCGCCAAGGGGGAAGCGACACTTCACCGACTCGCGGGTGCGGTGATCCGATGATCTTCGACAACATGGATGCTGCCGCGACCAAGCTGGAAGCCAGTATGAAGCGGTTGAACCAAGCTCTTGCAGCCCGGGACGATAAGGCCATTGAGGCGGCTATCCCTAGCGTCGATCGGGCGCTTGATGCCGTGGAGGCTGCCGTCCCGAAACCGGCTGACATCGTCGCCTACAGCGTGCGCCGCCTCGTGGACAGATTGACCGATATGCTTGCGGAAAGGAGCCAGACATGAGGCGGAACGTGATCCCCGCCCGCCCCGACCTGGAGAAGACCCAGGCGGACTTGGTGGCCCAGATCGAAACCGCTCAGGCAGACCTTCGGCGGGCCCTCATCGAGGCCGGCGACACGGTCACCGCACGCGCCCAGTTGCGGGACTTGGAACAGAGAGCAGCGGCCGTTGCTCGGGAGTTGGCCGACCTGGACGCCGCGGCAGAGCAGGAGGCGCAGCATTGTCTCCAGCAGACCGCCAACGCTATGGCCACCGCCGCCAGCCGCCGGCTGTCAGATCGTCTCGCGGCTTTGCAGCCGCCTGTTCAGCCCTTGGGAACCCGCTGATGGCCATCAAAACCTACCACCCAAAAATCGAGGTTCGGCTGATCAAGCTGGTCGCGCGCAAGAGCGGCGTGTCGGCGCGCTACCAGGCCAACCCGCGCGACGTCGATCTGACCCCGTACCTCGGTGAGGCCGGGGCGGTTCGGACGGTTAAGGGCCTGTCCGAACCGGCCGGCGGCTTCACCGTGTCCTTCGCCGACCAGTCGCGCGGCGGCCTGGACTCGGTCTACAGCCTGGTCGAGCCGATGGACATGATCGAGATCCGCGGCGCCCGGGAGCCGCACCGCCATGCCGGCGGCAAGCTGCCGCTGCTGATGCGCGGCTACGTGTCCACGGTGCACCGCTCAGAAACGATGGGGGCGAACGGGGAACCCGACCGCGTGGTGACGATCGCTGGCCAGGACTCCGCCAAGCTGCTGCTGATCCACCAAATCAATTTCGAGCTGGGGTGGATCATGGAGACGCCCTACCTGACCAAGTACCAGCTCCAGGCGCAGACGGGCATGGTCGCCGGCGTGGTCCGGGTGAAGGACTACGTAACCGACGTGGTCAAGGCGGTCGCGAATAAGAAGCTGGAGGAGCTGGCCGGCTACTCCTGCCGCCTGATGTTGCCCTTCGACGTGAAGGCGACGGTGCCTGACGGTTCGCTGACGCCCGGCTCCATCGCACCGCTCCAGGGCTCGATCTGGAACCTGCTGGAGGCGCATACCGACCGGCCGTGGAACGAGCTGTTCGTGGAGGACACGGAGGAGGGCCCGGTAGTGGTCTTCCGCCCGGCGCCCTTCAAGGACCTCGCCGGCACCCTGATCCTGCCCGGGGCGACGGCGCCGGACGTGGTCGAGCTGGACGCCGCTGCGGTGCAGTCGCTGGCGATGGCCCGCTCCGACAGCCGTGTGGGCAACTGGTTCTGGGTGCCGCCCGGCACCTCCACGTTGGACAGTTCCGGATGGATCAGCAGGGGCACGCTGCACGACGGCAGCCAACTCGATTTCGAGCACGGCAACAATAAGCCGGACCTGTACGGCGTCAAGCGCGTCCAGCACAAGACGACGCTGATGCCTGACCTGGACCGGCCGCTGCCGCAGGCTCCGCCGGACCAACAGGCGGCGGGCAACACTGCCTACGTCACTTGGCACATTCGGCGTGCTCAACAGCTCCGCGAGCTGAACCGCGATAACGTCGTCTTCGAGGAGGGCAGCGCCACGGTGCGTGGCTCGGAGGATCTCAAGCCCGGGCGCTACCTCCGCCTCACGCGCGGCGATCAGACCAGCGAGAGCTACATCAGCCGCGTCGAGCACAGCTTTTCTCCGCTGCGGTCCTGGACGACGCTGCTGCGCCTGGAGCGCGGCACCGGCTTCCTGGAGCGCAGCAAGGCCACGCAGAACCCGTACTTCACGGAAGGTCGCCGCGGCCCCTATTCGCTGTGAAGGCGCCTTTCCCTTCGATTTCCCGTTTCCCTCCCACTCTATGAGACCCCAGATGAACGTGAATTCCGCTATCCACGCCGTCGCTCTCCAACTCGCACAAACTGAGGCATGGGTGGAGCGCACCGCTGAACCGCTTGCCGCGGCCAACAAAAAATACGAGCGCATCCAGATCAGGATGGCCGATCTGGACCGTCAGCGTGCCGACCTGATCGCGCGCCGGCAACGCGGTGAACAGCACCCCGATGACGCCGCGAACATGACGCTGATCGACGCGGACCGCGAAGGCTTGGCTGCCCTCCTGGAGGAGGCGAGTGCCGCTGTCGCCGCTGCCCGCAAGCTCCACGAAGACGCCAAGCGTGCCGTTGACGTCGCCCGTCATCAACTTCAGCGCACGGAGAACGAAGGTGTGGAGGAGTCCCTGATCGAGCATGCGAGCAAGCTGGACGAACTCCTGCTGGCGACGGTGAAGCAACTCGACGAGGTGCGGAAGCGGTTGGGTGGTGGCCGGCCGACTTGGTCCCCATCGAACGCCATCATGAACGAGTTCAACCGTCTCCGTCTCCAGCGGGGTGTGATGTGAACGCTGCGACTGGCAAGCGCCGTTCGGGTCCTCCAGGCCCGCAGCCACTGTCGGTGACCACTCGACACCGGCTCCTCCGCCAGCTCCTGGACCGGGCCGAAGGAGGGGATGCAGTTGCCGCTGCGGAACTGGTCCGGCTGTCCTGGGAAGCCGAGCGCCTGATGAAGGCGCCGGCTGAGGCAGCCTGATGGACGCCGATGATGCCAAGGTCCGGCGGTACGCGCCGCCGGATCTTCCGGCCGCTCCGGACGGCGCCGCGGCCGACCACCTCATCAAAAGGTGCGCGGGGGAATCCCGCGCTGCCGACCACCCGGACTCGGACCACAACATTCGAGTCGCGGCAGGGCGGCATTCCCTGTTCTTTCCCTGTTAATTACAGGAGACGAGTCACCGTGAGCCGATTTTCGCAGGGTCAATCCGGGAACCCAAAAGGAAGGCCGAAAGGGTCGAAGGATTGGCGCGCCGAGATGCGCACCATGATCGAGGCGAAGGCTCCTGAGATCGTCGAGGACCTGTTGCGCCGTGCCGTCGTTCAAAAGAACCTCAAGGTCCAGCTCGCTCTCCTCGACAAGGTCGTTCCGCCGGCGAAGTCGATGCCGATCAGCACCAGCTTGAAGCTGGCTGGAGGACCGGGCGAGCAGGCGGACGCCATTGTTGCTGCGCTTGCCGCCGGCCGTCTCACGCTCGATGACGCCAAGGCGCTGCTGGACGCCATCAAGGCTGCCATGGAGATCCGGGACGCGGCCGCGTTGGCCGATCGGGTCGCGGAACTGGAGCGCAAAATTGCCGCTTTCGGAGGTGGTGGCCATGACCGCTCGTAAACAGGCCCTGCGCCGTCGGCTGGAGGAGGCTGAGTTCGCAGCTCACGAACTCTGGCTCGAACGCTTCTATGCAGAGCTGCGACGGATGCTGATGGACCGCCCCCAGGACACCCGGCAGCGGATTATTGTCGCCCTTCGAGCCTTCCATACTGCACTCGGCGCGTGGTCACCAGCGACCACGGCGGCCGACATCGAGGCAGGGCTTCTCTCCGCCGTAGAAGGAGCTGGCCAGGACGCCGGTGCTGAACTGCGCCGGTGCATGGCCAGCGGTGACCGTGGTGCGCCTGCACCGCTGCGTCCGGAGCGTTCTTGATCATGCCGCCGTGCGGTATGTGGGCAACATCACCCGCAGGTTGACGAACCCCGTTATGGCGCGATATTCGGTGCCGGTGCCGACGAGACCATAACCATCGCGGCCAGCAGCGCGCCGAAGTTCATGACAGGCAAGGCTCTCAAGAACACGGCCAATGCCTCATTCCAGCCGACGGAAAGCAAAGTGGCCCAGGGAAAATACACTTCGCTTTCGCAGTATCTGACCCGGCTTGCCTGCGACGAGTGGCGCGCAACGTTCGCTGAGGTGGAGGCGGTGCTCGGCTTCCCGTTGCCCGGAAGTGCGCTCCAGTATGCCGCATGGTGGGCCAACAACCGTCAAGACGGTCGCCACAGTATGGCGTGGCTCGATGTCAATTGGCGAACCGAGGAGCTGGATCTCGCCACGCAGCGCGTCATCTTCAGGCGGTCGATCCACAAGGCTCAAGACCCAGTCCCGGTAGCTGCCCAGCCGAAGCTGGCACTCCCGCCCGACCCCATTGGAAACACCCTCAGGTGCAGTGTCTTCTTGACCTGGGCGCCCGTCGGCTTGCTGGCGGTCGACGAGGCGGGCAAGCTGGTCTTCCCTAAAGTGACGACCGTCCCTGCCATCTATGAGTTCCGCGTCCGATATTCCGATGGGCGCCGGTCGCGATATGTTGGCGAGACAGCTAACCTTCGCCAACGCTTCAGCGGCTATCGCAACGCCGCTGAGACACAGGACACGAATGTCCGTCTTCAGCGGGTGTTCACGGAAGCAATGGCGGCAGGGGGCATGATCGAGGTCAGCGCCGTGTTCGAGAACCCCTGGCTAGAGGATGCCAGCGGCAGACGGCAGGTTGTGCTGTCCTCGCAGAGCGTCCGCCGCCTCATGGAGAACGTTGCCATCTTGACCGGCGGCGGCACAGAGGTGGAAGCGTTGAACCTCGCCACCTAGGGGCTGATCTTCCAACTTGAGGCGGCCTCCGGACACAGTTTATGTCTCAATGCATCGTCTGGCGCTCAGCAGCTTTCGTGCGTGATGAAATAGTACAGATCACGCCCTATGGTCTTCGCCAGCCTCATCACCGTTGACAAGGATGCGATCGCCGAACATCACCGGCGCAGTGCGATCGCCCTTGTACGAGGCCCAGCCATTGCCGTCGCGGATGTGAGTCACACCACCGGGCCGCCCCGCCGGCCGCCGGAAAAGAACTCCCTCATGCTCGAAATAATCCCAATCGCCGTCCATGCCCCCTGCCTTCTTCAGATCGCTGCCGACTTCGTATGCTGATTTATCGCCGCCCATCGAGAGGAACAGCGAGAATCGCACCTGAAGCTTTGCCCGCTCGACCTAGGACCCACGCCTCGACTGCCCGAAGTGCGTCCTGCATCTGCTTGAGACGCTTGCTGCGATCGTAGACACGACTTGTAACATCTGCCCCCGCATGACCAAGGATACGTTTTTGGATTGCCTCAACGGTATCCAGTTCGCCAAGGATGCTGGCCAGGGTTCGGCGCAGATCATGCGGTGTCCAATAACGTCCTTCCGCATCTCGGTGCTTGAGCTTTGTCGCCAATTGCTTTGCAGCAACACCAAGGGCGCCAACGGACAAACCGTCACGCGTTTTCCCGCTTGGGCTTGGAAACAGCAAGTCACCCCGGACGGTCTGTTGCCGACGGCGGACGATCGCAAGAGCTAACGGCGGTAGGGGAATATCACGCCGCGCCGCCGCGGTCTTCCCCCCACGCGAGGCGATGCGGAGAGTTGTCATGTTGGTTTCGGCATCCTCCACAACGTCGTCACGCCGAAGTGTTGTAATCTCGCCCCCGCGTAACCCGAGGAGCAAAGCCAGAGCGAGGGCGTCCAGTGTCCCCTTGTCAGGAGGCCGAAGGCCGCTGTTCTCCCGATCATAAACGGTCTTCCCGTCCAGCAAGCCGAGAGCTAAGGCAAGCTCTCCCAACTCTAAGTCCGTAAGCGTACGATCCCGTGTCTGTTCCGCCGCAACTGATACCAGCAACCGATCCGCTTCTCCGCGGCGTGTAATCCAGCCTTTATCTTCAAGAAAACGCCACATCGCTGTCACAACACTAGCGAGACGGCGCGCCTGAACACCCTTCTGCTTCGCCTTGGCCTGTCTCTTTGTCTCTCGGTCGACGATCGCAGAAAGCATTGCGCGGTCAACATCGTCGATGGAAAGGCTACCCACGGCCGGCAAGAAGAGGCGGCCCAGGAGTCGATTACGCTCAGTGTGGTAGCTCTCAGCCCGTCCAGCGGCTTTGAGATGGTCGATGTAACAATCCGCTGCTTCTGTCACAGTCCTAGGCTTGCCCGTCCCCAAGGCGGCCCGAACTTCAACAGCCTTTGGATCGCGTCCAGAGCGTGCAGCAGAAACGATCTGTGCCGCCTCCCGACGAGCGTCGGCCAAGGACACTGCAGGGTAGGCTCCCAGCGAGACACGGCGTTGAACGCCTTCTCCGCCATCTTTCCGCCGCACTCGCGCCCGGACATACCAAGTTTTCGATCCGTTCGGGGTGATCTGCAATTCCAACCCGGCGCCGTCCCGCAGTACTCGACGCTTTTCACCGTCCGCTCTTGCGCGCCGGATCATGGTGTCAGTCAGCGTTCCCATTCACACCTCGACTTCAGCTTCGGCTGATATGGCTCACCTGGTGTCACGGCCAGTGTCACGCCCACGCAAGACAAAAGCAAACAACTCCTGGCGACTCCTTGCCGCTGTATGCCGGTTATGTCCGAGCAATCACCACACTGTCAAGTGTCTCAATTTTCTTCGAAAGTGCCGATATTACTGGACTCCGTGACCTAGCATGAACTCCCATCTCCAGGGTTATCGCCACAAATCCGCGTGGCGTTCCGGATGAGGTGGAGCATAGGAAAAAACTGTTGGAGATGCAGAGCGAAGACTACCTGCGCCAGCAGCACCTGACCTGAGGGGCCGGGGGGCCGCGCCCCGCCCGTGTTACCACGGGGATGCCGCCCTACTCCCGTTTCGCGCCGAAGATATGCGGGCGCCCGACGTTGTATTGCTGAACGTCGGTCCAATGGCGAGGGAGAGGGCGAAGCATGCCTTGGCGGTCGCGGTGCGGTGCACTGACGCTGGCGCTTTTTCTGACGGCACCGATCCATTCCGCCCCCGCCGCCGCGGCGGGCAGCGTCGATTGCTGGCTGCTCGATGGGGACGCACTGACCAGGGCGCGCGAAGGCGGCTGGTGCAAGGACGCCTTTTCCCGGAATTCGCAGACCGGGGAGGCGCCGGTCGTCACGGTGACCGCAGCCCCCCTGCCCGCCCGCAAGCCCGACCCGCCCCCGAAGAAGCGGGTCGTCACCGTCCAGCGCAAGGCGAAGGCGCAGCCGGACTCCCAGGCGGCGGCCATCGTCCGGCCCGCGGGCCGGAGCGGAGCGGTCGCCGAGGTGGATTTCGGCACCCAGTTCAAGCGCGACTGGAACGCCCTGATGAAGAAGCTGCTTGAGCCGTAAGGCCCCGCCGGGTCAGGTGCGGGCCTCGTCCAGCCACTTCCGCACCGCCGGCGGCTCGTAGGCGGCGAAGGCATCCAGGATGCCCGGCGCGGTGTCGCGGACGATCAGCATGTCGCGGTGCTTGGGCTGCATGAAGCGCTCCCCCGCCACATGGTCGAGGAATCCGGCCAGCCCGTCGTAGAAACCGGAGGCGTTGAGCAGGCCGCAAGGCTTGTCGTGGCGGCCGAGCTGCGCCCAGGTCCACACCTCGAACAGCTCCTCCAGCGTGCCGATGCCGCCGGGCAGCGCGATGAAGCCGTCCGACAGCTCGGCCATCAGCGCCTTGCGCTCGTGCATGGTGGCGACGATCCGCAGCTCCTGGAGACCCTGGTGGCCGACCTCCTTGTCCATCAGGAATTGCGGGATGATGCCGGTGACCGTGCCGCCGGCCGCCAGGACCGAGTCGGCGATCCGCCCCATCAGGCCGGTCCGCCCGCCGCCGTAGACGAGGCCGATGCCACGCTCCGCCATGTGGCGGCCAAGCTGCTCCGCGGCCTCGCCATAGGCCGGATTGGTGCCGGGGTTGGACCCGGCGTAGACGCAAATCCGCATGTCGTTCCTCTGTTCGCGCCGTCTCTCGGGCGCGTGGTCGTAAGGGGCTTACCGGACGCGGGTGACCGTGAAGCGCTGGGCGGGGTTCACGAACTCGTCCTGAGCCGCGATCAGCTGCAGCTCCCGCGTGCCCATCCGGCGGGTGGTCTGGAAGATGGCGTAGATGGCTGCCGCCGCCTGCTCCAGCGCGTCGGCCGGATCGAAGGCCTTCAGGTAATGGGCCAGGAACAGGGCGGCCACCGCGTCGCCCGACCCGTTGGGCGGCGGGTCCAGCGGCAGGCGCGGGGTGGAGACCAGCCACGCGCCGTCCCGGTCGTCGGCCAGCATCTCGATGTGGCCGGGGTCGGCGTCCTTGCAGGTCAGGCTGGTCACCAGGACCAGCCGCGGCCCGCGCTCCCGCAGGGCGGCGGTGGCGGCCAGCGCGTCGTCCAGCGTCTCCACCGTCCGGCCGGTCAGATACTCCAGCTCGAACTGGTTGGGGGTCATGAGGTCGGCGGCGGGGACGGCGTGGTCGCGGA
This sequence comes from Azospirillum brasilense, assembly GCF_022023855.1. Lineage (NCBI taxonomy): Bacteria > Pseudomonadati > Pseudomonadota > Alphaproteobacteria > Rhodospirillales > Azospirillaceae > Azospirillum > Azospirillum brasilense. Next base: position 1,380,157 of record NZ_CP059449.1, on the reverse strand, counting down.
TGAACTCCGGCAGGCCGGGGCGCACGAAGAAGCCGCGCCCGACGTCGCCCATCACCGGGTCGCAGGCATAGACGGCGCGTGGGTTGGCGGCCTTCAGCCGGGCCGCCGTCTCGACGATCACCTGTCCCAGCCCGACGTCGCCCATGTAGCCGGAGAGCAGCGCGTCGCAGGTGGGCAGGACGCCGCGCGCGGCGACGCCGTCCATCAGGTCTGCCACATGCTCCGCCGTGAAGACCTGTCCGGTCCATTCGCCGTAGCCGGTGTGGTTGGAGAACTGCACCGTGTTCACCGCGATGGCGTCGCAGCCCAGCCGTTGCAGCGGGAACACCGCGGCGCGGTTGCCGACATAGCCGTAAGCGACGTGAGACTGGATCGAAATGACGGTCTTCATGGGCGGACGATCCGAAAGGTTGGGCGCGCATCCTAAACCGTCCGCACCACACGCTGGAGATGTTTCCATGCAGACCAGCCCTACGCACCGCATGGACAGCCCGCGCTCCTGCGGCTAATGCTGCGGCAACGACACAAGACCGCTTGAGGGAATGCCATGGCCGCCACCGCCCGCCCGCGCCGCAGCGCGCTCTACATGCCCGGCTCCAACGCCCGCGCCCTGGAGAAGGGGCGCAGCCTGCCCGCCGACGGGCTGATCCTCGACCTGGAGGACGCCGTCGCCCCCGACGCCAAGGCGGAGGCCCGCGCCACCATCAGGGCGTCCATCGCCGCGGGCGGCTATGGCGGGCGGGAACTGGTGGTCCGCACCAACGGGCTGAACACGCCCTGGGGCTACGACGACCTCGTGATGGCGGCTGCCAGCGGCGCCGACGCGGTGCTGCTGCCGAAGGTGGAGAGCCCCGACATGGTCCGCCAAGCCGAGGCGGTGCTGCGCGCCAACGGCTCGCCCGACGGGCAGACCATCTGGTGCATGATGGAGACGCCGCTGGGCATGCTCAACGCGAAGGAGATCGCCGGGGCCAGCCCGAAGCTGGGCGGGCTGGTGATGGGCACCTCCGACCTCGCCAAGGATCTGCACGCGGCGCACACGCGTGACCGGCTGCCGATGCTGACCAGCCTGGGCCTTTGCCTGCTGGCTGCGCGGGCCTACGGCCTCGCCATCTTGGATGGGGTGCATCTCGACCTGAACGACGATGCGGGCTTCGCCGAGTCCTGCACCCAGGGGCGGGAGCTTGGCTTCGACGGCAAGACGCTGATCCACCCCAAGACCATCGCCGCCTGCAACGCCGCCTTCGCCCCCGGCGCGGAGGAAGTCGCCCAGGCCCACCGCATCATCCAGGCCCACGCCGAGGCCGTCGCCCAGGGCAAAGGGGTGGTGCTCGTGGATGGGCGGCTGGTGGAGAATCTGCACGTCGAGAACGCCCGGCGCCTCGTCGCTCTGGCCGAGGCGATCCGGGCGCTGGAGGCGGCGGGCTGACGCCACCGCCCCTCTCATGAACTGAGCGCTCAGGAATCGCGGCGCGCCTGGGCGTCCTTGACGAACTGCGACACCCGCCCGATCTCGCGCGGGTCGGTTTCGACCGTCCGGCGCCCGCTGGGGATCGGGCGCATGCCCTTGCGGGGGGTGCGTCCGGGGGACGGATGCTGGGGCTCCGCGTCCTTCCTGCGCTTCAGGGCGTCCTGAAGGTTGGCCTTGATGATCTCCCGCCGCCGCTCGGCACGGAACCGCTCCAGCCGCCCGTTCACCCGCTTCAGCGCCCGCGCGTAGACCTGTTTCTTGGCGGACAGGCCGCGCTCGCTGGCGTCGGCCGATTGCTGGCCGGTGCCGCTGGCCTTGCCCCGCCGCCCGCGGCGGCGCGAAGCGATGATGTCGCGCGCCCGGTCGCGCTCCCCACGCAGCCAGCGGGCGAGCGTCAGGGTCTCATCGGGCGGCAAGCCCTCCAGCTCCGGGTAATGGCTCCTGCGGACCTGTTCGAATTCCTTTTCGGACAACAGCCGCCGTTCGGCCGTGAGTTCGACTCCCATCGTTGAACCTCCCTGCATCGTGGTCCCGCTTCGGCTTACCCCCGTCCGCTCAACCGATCGGGAGGCGAAGCGTTCCCGGATGCCGTCCGATGGATCCTGCTGCCACTTAGGGGTGCCGAAGAAATCGGAATCACGACCTCCCCGGAACCAAGTCGCCCCCCATCGGTTTTCCGACATGTGGCAGAGGTGGAGGTTGAAGATGGCCTCGAAAGACAACGGCCAAGACGAAGTCCAATCCGGGAGCGGTCGCACATCGAACCGCGGCTTCGCGTCGATGGACCGTGACCGGCAACGCCAGATCGCCAGCAAGGGCGGGGAAAGCGTGCCAGCCGACAAGCGCAGCTTCTCCAAGAATCCGGAACTCGCCGCGGAGGCGGGGCGGAAGGGGGGTCGGAGTGTACCGGCGTCCTCCCGCAGCTTCTCCAAAAACCCGTCCCTGGCCGCCGAAGCCGGGCGGAAGGGCGGGCAGGCGAGTCATGGCGGACGCGGGGCCGCCCTGCGTCCGGGCGAAGGCGACTGACGGCACCAACGAAAAAGCCCCTCTCCGAAACCGGAGAGGGGCTTTCTTTTCATCGTCCGCCGGTCGGCGTCCTCCAGCCCGTCAGGCCGGGGCCGCCGCAACCGGTCAGGAGGCCAGCTTGTCCAGCTCGCGCAGGATCGAGTCGCCCATGACGGTCGTGGAGCAGCGGGCCATGCCCGGCGCCATGATGTCCGCCGTGCGCATGCCGCCCGACAGCACGTTCTGCACGGCCTTCTCCAGCATCTTCGCCTCCTCGTCCATGTTGAACGAGTAGCGCAGGCACATGGCGAAGGACAGCAGAGTCGCGCAGGGGTTGGCGAGGTCGCGGCCGGCGATGTCCGGGGCGGAGCCGTGCACCGGCTCGTAGAGAGCCTTGCGCTGGCCGTTGGCGTCCGGGGCGCCGAGCGAGGCCGACGGCAGCATGCCGAGCGAGCCGGTCATCATCGCCGCTTCGTCCGACAGGATGTCGCCGAACAGGTTGTCGGTGACGATCACGTCGAACTGCTTCGGGTTCTTAAGAAGCTGCATGGCGCCGTTGTCGGCGTACATGTGCTCCAGCGTGACGTCGGAGAATTCCTCCTGATGGAGCTTCGTGACTTCCTGGCGCCACAGGAGGCCCGACTCCATCACGTTGGCCTTCTCCATCGAGTGGAGCTTGTTGCCGCGCTTGCGCGCCAGCTCGAAGGCGACTCGGGCGACGCGGCGGATCTCGCTGGTCGTGTAGACCTGGGTGTTGACGCCGCGGCGCTCGCCGTTGCCGATGTCGGTGATGCCGCGCGGCTCACCGAAATAGACGCCGCCGGTCAGCTCGCGGACGATCAGGATGTCCAGACCCCTGATGACGTCGGCCTTCAGGGTCGAGGCGTCGACCAGAGCGTCGAACACCACCGCCGGGCGCAGGTTGGCGAACAGGTTCAGCTCCTTGCGGAGCGTCAGCAGGCCGGCTTCCGGACGCTTGGTGTAGTCGGTGGGGTTGTCCCACTTCGGGCCGCCGACGGCGCCCAGCATCACCGCGTCCGCCGCCAGCGCGTCGGCCAGCGTCTCATCCTTCAGGGGAACGCCGTAGGCATCGATCGCCGCACCGCCGACCAGCCCCTCGGTGACGTCGAAGGTGACGTTGCGCTTGCGGTCGAGCCAGTCGATGACCCGGCGCACCTGGCGCATGACCTCCGGACCGATCCCGTCGCCGGGCAAAAACAGAAGCTTCTTGTTGGCGGGCATGGCGCACGCACTCCCCATTGGAGACTTTATCAGTGTTGTCTAATTCGCGGACCGACAGGCCGGAAGTTGGGTCCACCCCCGCCGGTCCGCAAGGCCGTCATGGCCTGATGCCATTGGGCCGGTATCGGTTTGGCTTGGTTCAGCCCCAGAGCCAGGGCTGGCCGCCGCGCTGCTTGCCTTCATACTGGTCGATGAAGGCGGCCTGCTGCATGGTCAGACCGATGTCGTCCAACCCGTTCAGCAGGCAATGCTTGCGGAAGGGATCGACCTCGAAGCTGATCTTGCCGCCGTCCGGACCGGTGATCTCCTGTTTCTCCAGATCCACCGAAACGATGGCGTTCGACCCGCGCGACGCGTCGTCGAGCAGCAGGTCCACCTGTTCCTTCGGCAGCTTGATCGGCAGGATGCCGTTCTTGAAGCAGTTGTTGAAGAAGATGTCCGCGAAGCTCGGCGCGATGATGCAGCGGATGCCGAAATCGGCCAGCGCCCACGGCGCATGCTCACGCGAGGAGCCGCAGCCGAAATTGTCGCCCGACACGAGGATCTTGGCGCTGCGGTAGGCCGGCTTGTTGAGGACGAATTCCGCGACCTCGGCGCCCTCGGGGGTGTAGCGCATCTCGTCGAAAAGATGCTTGCCCAGCCCGGTCCGCTTGATGGTCTTCAGGAATTGCTTGGGAATGATCATGTCGGTGTCGACGTTGATCATCGGCAGCGGCGCCGCAACACCGGTGAGAACCGTAAACTTTTCCATCGCCAGAATCCTGTCGCGCAAAAGAGGCGCAAGCGTGTGCATGCGGAGTTCGGTGAATAGCAGACCCGTCCCGCCATTGCCAGAGGAAGCTTGCCGCAAAAGCCGCTCGCGGCGCGCGATTCCGCATCCCGGAACACAGCCGGACGCAACGAAATTGCTCCCGAATTCCCTCCGCCGCCGTCGACCCGGCATCCCGTCCTTGCTGCGGGGCGCTCCCTCGCCTACCAAGGGGCGGACGTTCCCCTGGGTTCCGCGATCTCCATGACCTTGCTCCCCGCCGCCCGCCGCCCGCGCACCGCGGCGCTCGCCTTTCTGCTGCTGGCCCCGCCGCTCTACGGCCTGCTCGGGTTGGCGCTCGGGATGGACGCCAACTGGGACCTGCGGAACTACCATTGGTACAACGCCTACGCCCTGCTGACCGGGCGACTGGGCATGGACATGCTGGCGGCGCAGATGCCCAGCTTCTACAACCCCCTGCTGGACGTGCCCTTTTATCTGCTCGCCAGCCATCTTCCGGCGCGCGCGGCGGGCTTCGTCTGGGGGACGCTGCACGGGCTGAATCTGGCGCTGGCCTTCCTGCTGGCCCACGCCACGCTGCGCGTCGGCGGCGCGGGGCCGCGGGTGGTCCTGGCCGCCCTGCTGGCGGTGATGGCCGGCTTCGGGGGCGGCACGCTGGGGCTGCTCGGCACCACCTTTCACGACAACATGGTCAGCCTGGGCGTGCTCGGCGCGCTGGTCGTGGTGGCGGGATCGCTGCCTCGGCTGATCGACGGGCCGGCGCCCGGCGCCTTCGCGCGGGCGGCGGCGGCGGGGCTGCTGGCCGGGGCGGCGATGGGGATGAAGAACCCAACGGTGATCTACGCGGTCGGTCTCTGCCTCGCCTTCCTGGCTCTGCCGGCGCGGCCTTGGCGGCGGCTGTGGCTGGCCTTCTTCTTCGGCGTCGGTGTGCTGGGCGGGCTGGCGCTGTGCGGCGGCTTCTGGATGGCCCATTTGTGGGTGGAGTACGGGAACCCCGTCTTCCCGCACATGAACCAGATCTTCAAATCGCCCTTCGCCGCGCTGTCCGGCTACGTCAACGTCGGCTTCTTCCCGGACTCGCGGCTGGAGCGTCTGTTCTTCCCGCTGGTCTTCCCCTTCGCACCGCTGAAGGTCGGCGAGGTCCCCTTCTTCGACCTGCGCGTCCTGGTGCTGTTCCTCCTCGTGCCCGTCGCCGCGGCGCTGGCACTGCTCGGGCGGCTGTTCCGCCGCCCCTCTGCGGGATTGACCGAAACAGCCGCCACCCGCTACCTGCTCACCGCCCTGGCTGTGACCTACGCGCTGTGGGTGGGGATGTTCTGCATCTACCGCTATCTGGTGCCGCTGGAGATGCTGGCCCCGCTGGCCATCGTCATGGCGGCGGGTCTGCTGCCGGTGCCGCGCCGGGGGGCGCTCGCTCTGGCGGCGGCGCTCCTGCTGCTGGTCCAGGCCACCGCCCGGCCCGCCGACTGGGGCCGCCTGCCGTGGAGCGAGCGCTGGGTGGAGGCCGCCGTGCCGCCCATCGAGGACCCGGACGACACGATGGTGCTGATGGCTGGCTACTGGGCGATTTCCCACGTCATCCCGGCCTTCCCGCCGCGCATCCCCTTCGTGCGCATCCAGTCCAACTTCCTCCAGCCGGACTCGGTCGGCAACGGCTACCTCGCCCTGATGCAGGACAAGGTGGGGGCGCACCGCGGGCGCTTCCTGACGCTCAGCACGATCCCCGACACGCCCGGTGCTGCGAAGGCCGCCGCCCTGCTGGGGCTGCGAGTGGCGCAGGACAACTGCCGCGTCATCCCCAACAACCTGGGCGAGCCGCTGAACCTCTGCGCCGTGCAACGAATGGCGGACCTTGAAAGGTCAGTGGATTAAATCAGGCGATTGTGCTGTTTAACCTTACACCGGCACCGTTTCGAAGCGCATCGCCATGACCGTCTCCACCATTGATCGACCGGCCGACCATCAATCCGACCGGGCCGTAGCGTCCGTTGCTCCAGCCATGGACCCGGACACGGCGCCCGCAATGACCCCCGTGGTGGCGGTTCTGATCCCCTGCTACAACGAGGAGACGGCCATCGCCGCCGTCGTGCAGGATTTCCGCAAGGCGCTGCCTGACGCGACGGTCTACGTCTACGACAACAACTCGTCCGACCGCACGGTGGAGGTGGCGAAGGCCGCCGGCGCCGTGGTCCGGCACGAGCCGTTGCAGGGCAAGGGCAACGTCATGCGCCGGATGTTCTCCGACATTGAGGCGGACGTCTACGTGCTGGTGGACGGCGACGACACCTACCACGCCCCTTCCGCGCCGCTGATGGTCAAGCGGCTGTGGGACGACCAACTCGACATGGTCAACGGCGCCCGCGTCACCGAGATCGTCAAGGCCTACCGGCCCGGCCACCGCTTCGGCAACAAGCTGCTGACCGGCATGGTCGCGCTGATCTTCGGCAACCGCATCCAGGACATGCTGTCCGGCTACCGCGTCTTCTCGCGGCGCTTCATCAAGTCCTTCCCGGCGCTGGCCAGCGGCTTCGAGACGGAGACGGAGCTGACCGTCCACGCGCTGGAGCTGAACATGCCCATCGCCGAGATCAAGGCCCCTTACAAGGACCGCCCGCCGGGGTCGCACAGCAAGCTGAACACCATCCGCGACGGCGTCCGCATCCTGCGCACCATCGTCAATCTGGTGAAGGAGGAGCGTCCCCTGCCCTTCTTCTTCGCCATCTTCGCCGCGCTCGCCGCGGCGTCGGTGATCCTCGCCTGGCCGGTGGTGGCGACCTATCTGCAGACCGGGCTGGTGCCGCGCCTGCCCACCGCCGTGCTGTCCACCGGGCTGATGCTGCTGGGCTTCCTCAGCCTGACCTGCGGGCTGATCCTCGACACGGTCACGCTGGGCCGCCGGGAGGCCAAGCGCATGCGCTACCTGTCAATTCCCGCGCCCGGCGTCCATCCGGTCCGCAAGGCCGCTGGCTCCTGACCATGGGCGATCTCCTCGGCCCCCTGTCCGACAGCCGGCTCGGCCGGCTGGCCGTGCAGTTCGGCAAGTTCGGCCTGGTCGGCGTGGTCGGTCTGGTGGTCGACACGGCGGTGGTCTACGCGCTGGTGTTCGGCGCCGGGCTGGAGTTCTTCGCCGCCCGCATCCCCGCTTATCTGGCCGCCGCCACCACGACCTTCGCGCTGAACCGCGCCTTCACCTTCCGCGGGGCGGCCGACGCGCCGCTCTACCGGCAATGGGCGACCTTCCTGGCCGCCAACGCCTTCGGCGGAGCGGTGAATTACGGCGTCTCGGTCGGGCTGGAAGCCGCCCTGCCGCTGGCCGAGGCCCACCCGGTGCTGGCCGTCGCCGCCGGCTCGCTGTCCGGCATGGCGCTGAACTTCGCCGCCTCCAAGCATCTGGTTTTCAAGGGCGCCTGATCCTTAGAGTCTCTCAGGCTCCCCCCTCTCCTTCCGGATATCTCCCGAAGCCTCATTGTGCGCCGCCGCAAACACCCGAAGTCCATGGGATGGGGCGCATCCAACGGGAATGGCCCCGACACCGACCTGCCTTGGCAAAGAGCCGGGAGGGAGCCATGAACAACAGCGACGTGCTGTGGGCCTGGGTGGCCGGAGTCACCGTGTCCGCAGCCCTGCTGGTCGGGCTGTCCCGCGCGCACGGACCGCCGACCCACGCCACAGACGGGCATTTCATGCTGCCCGACATGGCGATGGGCGCCGCGGGCTGGGATTACGAGGCGTGGGAGCGGACCGGCGGAACGCCGCCGCGGCCCGAGTCGGAGGATGCCCTCGCCCGGATGCTCGACCTGCTGGAAGGCATCCCGCCGGCGTCCGGCGCCCCCCTGCCCGATGGCGACACGGCCGACACCGGCGGGGCCGAAACCCAGTGACCCCGTGAACTGTTTGCCTCGCCCCCCCGTGCAGCCATGGACTCCGCAGGCCCGGTCGCCATATAACGGCGGTCATGACGCGCGAATTCCTGAAGATGCACGGACTCGGCAACGACTTTGTCGTGATCGACGCCCGCAAAACGCCGTACTCGCCGGCCGAGGCCGAGGTGCGTGCCATTGCCGACCGCAAGACCGGGGTGGGCTGCGACCAGTTCATCGTGATCGAGCCGGCGAAAACGGACGGCACGGCGGGCTTCATGCGCATCCGCAACGCCGACGGCGGCGAGGTGTCGGCCTGCGGCAACGCCTCGCGCTGCGTCGGCTGGCTGCTGATGGAGGAGGCGGGGGCGGAGCGCGTCGCCTTCGAGACCAACGCCGGCGTCCTGCGGGCCAGCCGCGCCGACAACGGGCGCATCACCGTGGACATGGGTCAGGCCAATCTGGACTGGACGCAGATCCCGCTGGCGGAACCGGCGGACACGCTGCGCCTCGACGCGGTGTCGCACGGCGGCTTCGCCGGTCCGGTCGCCGTCAACATGGGCAACCCGCACGCCGTCTTCTTCGTGGACGACGCCGAGGCGGTGCCGCTGGCCGAGGTCGGCCCGGTGTTTGAGAACCACCCGGCCTTCCCCGAGCGCACCAACGTCGAGTTCGTCCAGGTGCTGTCCCCCACCGCCGTCCGCATGCGGGTGTGGGAGCGCGGGGCCGGCATCACCCAGGCCTGCGGAACCGGCGCCTGCGCCACCGCGGTCGCCGCGATCCGCCGCGGGCTGACCAACCGCAAGGTCGACGTGATCCTGGACGGTGGCACCCTGACCATCGAATGGCGTGAGGATGGCCACGTCCTGATGACCGGCCCGGTCGCCCTCAGCTACACCGGGCGGCTGTCTCCGGAGCTGGTCGCCGTCTGAGCGCCCTCCATTGAAGCGTAGGGCCGCCCGTTAGGCTGAAAGAGCATGAGCGACACTGTGACCAACGAGCCGGAGATCGTCACCTTCGGCTGCCGCCTGAACACCTACGAATCCGAGGTGATGCGTACCCACGCCCGCAACGCCGGGCTGGAAGACGTCGTCATCGTCAACACCTGCGCGGTGACCTCGGAAGCGGAACGGCAGGCCCGCCAGACCATCCGCAAGCTGCGCCGTGAGCGGCCGAACGCCCGCATCGTGGTGACCGGCTGCGCCGCCCAGATCGACCCGCAGCGCTACGGCGCCATGCCGGAGGTCGATCAGGTTCTGGGCAACCAGGAGAAGCTGCAGCCGGAAAGCTGGGGTCTGGCCCCGGCGGAGAAGGTGCTGGTCAACGACATCATGTCGGTCAAGGAGACCGCCGGCCATCTGATCGGCGGCTTCGAGGACCGGGCGCGCGCCTTCGTCCAGGTCCAGCAGGGCTGCGACCACCGCTGCACCTTCTGCATCATCCCCTATGGCCGCGGCCCGTCGCGCTCCGTCCCCATCGGCGCGGTGGTGGAGCAGGTGCAGGCGCTGGTGAAGGCCGGCTACAACGAGGTCGTGCTGTCCGGCGTGGACATCACCAGCTTCGGCCCCGACCTGCCGGGCACGCCGACGCTGGGCCAGATGGTGCGCCGTCTGCTGGCGCTGGTGCCGGACCTGCCGCGGCTGCGCCTGTCCTCGCTCGACTGCATCGAGATCGACGACGACCTGTGGCGGCTGATCGAGACGGAGCCGCGGCTGATGCCGCACCTCCACCTCTCGCTCCAGGCCGGCGACGACATGATCCTGAAGCGCATGAAGCGCCGGCACAGCCGCGCCGACGCCATCGCCTTCTGCGAGCGTGTGCGCTCCCTGCGCCCCGACATGGTGTTCGGCGCCGACTTCATCGCCGGCTTCCCCACGGAAACCGACGAGATGTTCGAGAACACGCTGCGGCTGGTCGAGGAGTGCGGCCTGACCTGGCTGCATGTCTTCCCTTACAGCCCGCGCCCCGGCACCCCGGCCGCCCGCATGCCGCAGGTCGACGGCGGCCTCCGCAAGGAGCGCGCGGCCCGTCTGCGCGCGCTCGGCGCCGAGGCAGAGGCCCGCACGCTGGCCTCGCTGGTCGGGCGCGAGGTGTCGGTGCTGGTCGAGAAGGACGATCTCGGCCGCACCCAGCATTTCGCCGAAATCCGCCTGGGCACGCCCCGGCCCCCCGGCTCCGTCCTGCGCGCCACGGTCACCGGCGTGGCCGGCGGCGCGCTGACCGGCACCCCCCTTTGAGAACAGTGGACACACCATGATCCTGCGTTGGTTCGGCCGCAAGAAGCCCGAAGAGCAAGCCCGCAAGGACGAGACGACCGCCCCGCTCCCGGAGCCGGTTGTCCAGGAGCCGCCTGTTCCGGAGCCGGTCGCCGAGGAGCCGCCCCCGGTGCCCGAGGTGGTGCCGGAACCCGAACTCCCGCCCCCGCCCGCGGTCGAGACCCCGCCCCCGCCGCCCATCGCTCCGCCGTCCGAGCCGGAGGAGCGCGAGGACGCGCCGGAGATCGTCCGTGACGACCTCCCCGCGGCCCTGACGGCCGAAGAGGAGAAGCCCAAGAAGGGCTGGTTCGCCCGGCTGAAGGACGGCCTGTCCAAGTCCTCGTCCAAGCTGACCGAGGGCATCTCCGGCATCTTCACCAAGCGCAAGCTCGACGACGAGGCGCTGGAGGAGCTGGAGGAGCTGCTCATCACCGCCGACCTCGGCCCGACCACGGCGGCCAAGGTGACGGCGGAGCTGGCCCGCACCCGCTTCGGCAAGGAGGTCAGCCCGGAAGAAGTCAAGGCCACGCTGGCCGCCGAAGTGGCGAAGATCGTCGGTCCGGTGGCCAAGCCGCTGGAGATCGACGGCGCGCTGAAGCCCCACGTCATCCTGGTGGTCGGCGTCAACGGCACCGGCAAGACCACGACCATCGGCAAGCTGGCCCGCCAGTTCCGTGCTGAGGGCAAGACGGTCATGCTGGCCGCCGGCGACACGTTCCGCGCCGCCGCGGTCAGCCAGCTGAAGATCTGGGGCGAGCGCACCGGCTGCCCGGTGATCGCCCGCGACACCGGGGCCGACGCCGCCGGCCTCGCCTTCGACGCGCTGGAGGAGGCGCGGCGCCAGGGCGTGGACATCCTGCTGATCGACACCGCGGGCCGCCTGCAGAACAAGGCCGGCCTGATGGAGGAGCTGCGCAAGATCGTCCGCGTCATCAAGAAGGTGGACGAGAGCGCCCCGCACACCACCCTGCTGACGCTGGACGCCACCACCGGCCAGAACGCGCACAATCAGGTCGAGGTGTTCCGCGACATGGTGAACGTCTCCGGCCTGATCCTGACCAAGCTGGACGGGTCGGCGCGCGGCGGCGTGCTGGTCTCGCTGGCCGAGCGGTTCAAGCTGCCGGTGCACGCCATCGGCATCGGCGAGGGCGTCTACGACCTGCGCCCTTTCGACGCCGACCAGTTCGCCAAGTCGCTGATGGGGTTGCCGTCCCAGTAACGGCGCCCCCCAAGGCACAGGCAGGGGGCACAGGCAGGGGGGCCGGGCGAGAAAGGGACTTCCGACAGCTTCGCCCAAGCCCTATCTGAAGACTATGACGGCTGCCAAGATCTCCCCCTCCCCCGTGCCCCCCGGTCCTGTCGAGCGCTTCACCGACGCGGACGCCGCCCTGGCCCTCGTCAAGGACCTCTACGACCGCAACACCGCCTATCTGCGCGACCGCTTCGCCGCCTTCACCCGCGGCGAGGACGGTGGACGGCGGGAACAGGCCCATTATCCCTACGTCCGCCTCTCCACCGCCTCGGCGGCCACGGTGGACACGCGGCTGGCCTACGGCTTCGTCGAGGGGCCGGGTACCTATTCCACGACGCTGACCCGCCCCGACCTGTTTGACCGCTATTACCGCGAACAGCTCTCGCTCCTGCTGCGCAACCACCATGTTCCGCTGGAGGTCGGAATCAGCGACGAGGCCATCCCCATCCATTTCGCCTTCCCCCAGGGCATGCATGTCGAGGGCGACCTGACGCCGGAGCGGCTGGCCGGGCTGCCTGATCTGTTCGACCTGCCCGACCTCGCCCGCATGGACGACACCATCGTCAACGGCACCTACGAGGAGTCGCTGGACGCGGTGAAGCCGCTGGCCCTGTTCACCGCGCCGCGTGTGGATTTCTCGCTGCACCGGCTGCGCCACTACACGGCGACGGCGCCGGAGGATTTCCAGAACTTCGTCCTGTTCACGAACTACCAGTTCTATGTGGACGAGTTCATCCGCATGGCCCGCGAGATCATGGAGCCGACCGCCGATGCCGAACTGGCCGCTTACCGCAGCCAGTACGACCGCTTCGTGGAGCCCGGCGGCGTCATCGTTCAGAACGCCAATCTGGGTGGCGGCCCCGGCGAGGCGCCCACCAACGGCGCGCGGCTGCTCCGCCTGCCGCAGATGCCCGCCTACCACCTGACCCGCCCGGACGGCAACGGCATCACGCTGGTCAACATCGGCGTCGGCCCGTCCAACGCCAAGACGATCACCGACCACATCGCCGTGCTGCGCCCGCACGCATGGATCATGCTGGGCCATTGCGCCGGGCTGCGCAGCACGCAGCGGCTGGGCGACTATGTGCTGGCCCACGGCTATGTCCGCGACGACCATGTGCTGGACGCCGACCTGCCGACCTGGGTGCCCGTCCCGGCGCTGGCCGAGGTGCAGCGCGCGCTGGAGACGGCGGTGGAGCGGGTGACCGGCCTGTCCGGCTACGCGCTGAAAAGCATCATGCGCACCGGCACTGTGGCGACCATCGACAACCGCAACTGGGAACTGCGCGACCACCGCGAGCCGCTGATGCGCTTCAGCCAGAGCCGCGCCGTCGCGCTGGACATGGAAAGCGCCACCATCGCCGCCAACGGCTTCCGCTTCCGCGTTCCCTACGGCACGCTGCTCTGCGTTTCCGACAAGCCGATGCACGGGCAGTTGAAGCTGCCGGGGATGGCCGACCGCTTCTACCGCGAGCGGGTGGACCAGCACCTGAAGATCGGCGTGCTGGCCATGGAGCTTCTGCGCGAGCACGGCATGGAAACCCTGCATTCCCGCAAGCTGCGCAGCTTCGCCGAGGCCGCCTTCCAGTAAGCCATCTTGCCTCATCCGAAAGTGCAGGCGCCGAAGGGCGGCTGCGTACTATCTTAGGATGCCCGGCAACAAGGAAACTCGACGATTATGGCCGTGCGTGCAGGTTGGAGCGTCATCGCCGCCCTTTCTCTCGGGCTGGCGACGGGGCCGGTGCTGGCCCAAAGCGCACCAGAGGCGGACAGCGTTCCGAACAAGGACACCACTCCGCCAGCGGAAACCACGCCCCGGTCCGGCCCGTCCATCGGCTTCTGGGTCGACAACGACCTGTTCGGCGGCGGGACGGACCGTTACTACACGAACGGAGTCCAGTTCTACTACGTCTCCGGCGAGCGCCCGACCTACGGCAACATCGACTGGCTGGCTAACCTCGTCCCCTGGATCGGGGAGCATGGGGTGCGGCGCTACGGCATCGCCTTCGGCCAGAACATGTACACCCCCAGCGACATCACCAAGCCGATCCCCGACGCCACCGATCGCCCCTACGCCGGCTGGCTGTACGGGCGCCTGTCGGTGATTTCCGAAGAGACGCGGCAGGTGGACCGCATCGACCTGGACATCGGCATGGTCGGCCCGGCCTCGCTGGCGGAGCAGACCCAGAAGACGGTGCATCGCATCGTGCCGGGCGCCCGCTGGCCGGAGGGCTGGGACTACCAGCTCAAGAACGAGCCGGGCATCATCCTGAGCTACGAGCATGTCTGGCGCACCGAGCGCCCGGCGCGCATCGGCCCCTTCGAGGCGGACATCAGCCCCCACGTCACGGCCAGCGTCGGCAATGTCCTGACCTTCGGCGGGGCCGGCGTCACGATGCGGCTGGGCGGCAACATGGCGCCGCCGGTCGGCGCGCTGATCCTGCGCCCGACCGCCAGCATCCCCTATCAGGACAGCGTGGCCGCGGGGGCGCCGCGCCCGCCCTTCTCCTGGTACGTCTATGCCGGGGCGGAGGGGCGCGCCGTCGCCCGCAACATCTTCCTCGACGGCAACAGCTTCCGCGACAGCCGGTCGGTGGACAAAAACAACTTCATCGCCGCCTTCCAGCTCGGCGTGACGCTGCGCTACGACCGGTTCGGAATCTCCTACGCCCAGAATTTCCTGTCGCCGGAGTTTAAGGGGCAGAAATCCTACAGCAACTACGGTTCGATCCGCGCCTCCTACCGGTTCTGACCGGGCGCGGGGGCGTCCCCTCGCTTCCCTCTTTATCCCAGGCCCGGTTCGGTCTATGTGAGGATCATGAACCAATACGCCCGACTGCTGATCGAAGCCGGCCCGCTGGCGGCCTTCTTCATCGCCAATTCCCAGGCCGGCATCATGATCGGCACCGCCGTCTTCATGGTGGCGATCAGCATTTCCGTGCTGGTCTCCTGGCGGTTCGAACGCAAGGTGCCGGTGATGCCGGTGGTCGGGGCGGGCTTCGTCCTGCTGTTCGGCGGGCTGACGCTGTGGCTTCAGGACGACCTGTTCATCAAGATCAAGCCGACGCTGGTCAACCTGCTGTTCGCCGCGGTCCTGTTTGCGGCGCATCTGACGCGGCGCAACGTGCTGAAGCACGTTCTGGGATCCGTCCTGAACCTGTCCGACGCGGGCTGGCGCACGCTGGCGATCCGCTGGGCGTGGTTCTTCCTGTTGCTGGCCGCGCTGAACGAGGTGGTGTGGCGCACCATGACCACCGACGCCTGGGTCAACTTCAAGGTGTTCGGCATCATGCCGCTGACCCTGCTGTTCAGCGCCTTCCAGGCCCCGCTGATCCTGCGCCATCAGGTGCCGGAGGAGCAGTCCACCGAGAAGTCTTCGTCCTCCGCCTCCTGACCGCCCCCCTCCTCCCTGACGGAGCGCCTCCACCATGTCACATGACTACCCGCGCGACCTGATCGGCTACGGGTCCCGTCCGCCGCACCCCTACTGGCCGGGCGGGGCGCGGGTGGCGGTGCAGTTCGTCATCAACTACGAGGAGGGTGGAGAGAATTGCGTCCTGCACGGCGACGCCGCGTCGGAAGCCTTCCTGTCGGAGATCGTCGGTGCCCAGCCCATCGTCGGCATGCGGCACATGAACATGGAGTCGATCTACGAGTACGGGTCCCGCGCCGGCTTCTGGCGGCTGCACCGGATGTTCACGGAGCGCGGCCTGCCGGTGACCGTCTACGGCGTCGCCATGGCGCTGGAGCGCAACCCGGACGCCGTCCGCGCCATGCAGGACGCCGGGTGGGAGATCGCCACCCACGGCTACCGCTGGATCGACTACCAGCATCTGCCGGAGGAGGTGGAGCGCGAGCACATGCTGCGCGCCATCGAGGTCCACACCCGCGTGACCGGCTCCCGACCGCTCGGCTGGTATCTCGGGCGGTGCAGCCCCAACACCTGGAAGCTGGTGTCGGAGGAGGGCGGCTTCCTCTACAACGCCGACAGCTACGCTGACGACCTGCCCTACTGGGACGACCGCTTCGGCCGGCCGCAGCTGATCGTGCCTTACACGCTCGACGCCAACGACATGCGCTTCGCGACCAACCAGGGCTTCAACACCGGCGAGCAGTTCTTCACCTATTTGAAGGACAGCTTCGACGTGCTCTACGCCGAAGGCGAAGACCAGCCGAAGATGATGTCGATCGGGCTGCATTGCCGTCTGGTCGGGCGGCCGGGACGCGCCGCGGCGCTGGCCCGCTTCCTCGACTATGTGCGGGGCCACGATAAGGCGTGGGTTGCCACCCGGCTGGACATCGCCCGCCACTGGATGGCCGAGCATCCCTACCGCCCAACGGCCTGAACCGGCCTGAGCCGGGAAGAAGCGACCCGAGCGCGCTCCCGGCCCAACTTTCTCACGCCAATTCGTCGCATCGGCGTTTGAACGAACGTCGAAATACAGTAGAAGGTCTTTGGATCGCGGCGCGGCCCTTTCGGACCCGCGGTCCCGTGACTGCCGATTCCTTGCGATCTTCAACTGGGTGCGCACGCCGCCGTGACGTTCAAGGATGAGATGAAGGCCGCCGGTCAGACGGCGGATCACAAGGCGCGTCCCATGGCGGATGCCCTCGCCGACGATGGCGGGGAGGCCCGGGACGACATCGCCCGCCTTCTGCGCGCCCTCAACGACGACCTGAAGGCCGACCCGGCGGAGGAGGACGATCTCCTGTCCCCGGACGCCGGGCGGAAGGCGGAGCGGCACCTGCCCATCGGCAAGATCGCCGCGGCGCTGGCCGCCGCCATCGGCATCGGCGCGGTCGTCGTGATGCTGGATCAGGGCGGGGAGGCGCCGTCCGCGCCCCCGGCACCGCTCATCACCGCCGTCCCCAGCGCCCCGGCCCCCGGCGGTGCCTCGCCCAGCGCCGTGGCTCCGGCAAAGCCGGAGGCGTTGATCACCCGCGCGGCCCCTGCGCCGGCCCAACAGACGCCGGCCCAGCCGCCGATGCAGACGCAGACCGTCGTCGCACCGGCGCCCGCCGTGGCCACGCCGCCCATGGCGCTGCCGCAGATTCCGCCGCCGGCGCTGAAGGTGCCGGAACCGCCGGCCCTGCCGTCGCCCGCTCCGGCCGTCACCAAGCCGGCCGACCCCGTCCCCGCGCCGCACCCCGTGGAAACAGCGGAGAGCGCGAAGACCTCGGCGCATCCGCCGGCTTCGGCCACGGCCTCGCCCCCGGCCGAGCCCGCCAAGGCCCCGCCCCCCGTGAAGACCACGGAAACGGCGGAGCTTCAGGCCATGCTGTCGGCCCCGCCGGCCGCGGCCCAGCGCCAAGCCGCCGCGGCGCGCCCGGCGCCGCAGCCCGCCAAGCCAGCGCCCAAGATCGCCTCCACCCCGCCTGCCACGGCGCCCGCTACGGCGTCATCGTCGGGCGTGCTGACGCCGCCGGCGTCCACCGCCGCTCCGGACGGGCGCTACACCGTGCAGGTCGGGTCCTTCCAGCAGGCCGACAACGCCGAAGGGCTGGTCCGCCGCCTGCGCGGTCTCGGCTTCAACGCCTACGCGCTGGACTGGACCGACGCCGAGCAGCGGTCCTGGCACGTCGTCCGCGTCGGCGGCTATGCCGACACCGCCGCCGCCCGTCAGGCCGCCGCGTCGCTGAAGGGCAAGGTGGAAGCGCAGCCCATCGTCGTCTCGACGCGCTGACCGCAGGCAACGGCGCCGCCGCGACAAACTGTCGCTCCTCTCTATTCCGCTTCTTTCCTTTGGAAAAGCCCGCCCGCAATTTCGGTATTGCGGGCGGGCTTCGTCTTGATCTGTCCTTCTCCTTGCCGCTAACATGGGATTGAACAGGCACGCATATTAGAACAAGCGCAGCCGCAAGAAGCCGGCGCATCAGACCGGCGAACCGGAGGAAACCCTGGTATGAAGCCGACGATCCTGGTCGCCGACGATGAGCCCAGCATCGTCCTCTCTCTGCAGGTCCTGCTGCAGAAGGCGGGCTTTGCCGTACGCATCGCCCGCAACGGCGAGGAAGCCCTTGAATCGGTTGCGGAAAGCACGCCTGACCTGATCCTGCTGGACGCCATGATGCCGCGGCGCGACGGGTTCGACGTCTGCCAGTCGCTGCGCGCCAATCCCGCCTACCAGTCGCTGCCCATCATCATGCTGACGGCCAAGAGCCGCGACGTGGAGCGGCAGAAGGGCATGGCGCTGGGCGCCACCGACTACATCACCAAACCCTTCTCGACCCGCGACCTCGTCACCACCGTCCGCAAATACCTGAACCCCGAAAGCAACCAGGGCGGAACCGCGGAGCCTCAGCCATGAGCGCCCCGGCGACCACCGGAACCGCCGGAGCCGCCGCTCCGGCAACCACCCCGGCGGAGCCGCGCCGGATCATTCCCCTGGCCTTCCGCGCCGCTGGCGTCGGCCTGCCCCTGCTCTCGGTGGGGGCCGCGGTCGGCTTCAGCGCGAACGGCGACCCGAACGCCTTCGTCACCTACGCCATCACCATGACCGCCGCCGTCACCGCTGCGGTCTGGGGCCTGTGGGGGCTGGTCGACCGGCGTCTGCTGCGCGCCTCGGAAACGCTGAGCCGCGAGGCCGGGCTGATCGCCCATGGCACGGCGGACGGCAAGACCGGCGCACGCATCCCGCTGGCGCGCTACGGCGACCTCGCCCCGGTGGCCAAGGCGGTCAACGAGCTGTCGGACAAGCTGGCCGCCGCCCGCCGCGACACCGCGCGCACCGTCGCCGAATCGACCGCCAAGGCGGAGGAGCAGAAGACGCGGCTGGCCGCCGTCCTGCGCGACCTGCACGAAGGCGTCCTGGTCTGCAACCTCAAGCACCAGATCCTGCTCTACAACCAGACG
The DNA here is from genome assembly GCF_022023855.1 of Azospirillum brasilense. NCBI lineage: Bacteria > Pseudomonadati > Pseudomonadota > Alphaproteobacteria > Rhodospirillales > Azospirillaceae > Azospirillum > Azospirillum brasilense. The sequence goes on along the minus strand of NZ_CP059449.1, from coordinate 1,361,450 downwards.
GCGCTCGACATCCTGCATCTGGCCGGCGACCTCGGGCTGGGCCGCTCCCTGCTGCATTTCGTGGTGGCGGAGCCGGTCACCCACACGCTGGAGCGGCTGACCCTGCGCGTGCGCGAGGGGCGGCACGTCAACCACGAGCACGGCACCACCGCCCAGTTCGTCGGCGCCACCACCGACGGGCGCATCCTGCTGGCCGGGCGGATGAGCGCCATCCTGCAGGACCCGCCGGAGGGCTCGGACGAGCCGCCGACCATCACCGGTTACGTCATCACGCTGTCGGACGCGACCAGCGAACTAGCCGCGCTCGGCCAGCGCGACGCCCTGCTGCGCGAGGCGACGGAGGGCTTCTGCGCCCCCATCGCCAACCTGCGCGCCGTGCTGGAGACGCTGGACGACACGCCGGAGCTGGGGCCGGAGGAGCGCGCGGCCTTCCAGGCCGCGCTGATGGAGTCGTCCAACACCCTGTCGGAGCGGCTGACCCACGTCACCAACGCGTACCGCAGCGTCGTCACCGGCTCCTGGCCGATGAGCGACATCCACTCCACCAACCTCATCAACCTGATCCGCCACCGCGTGGGGCCGGACGCCCAGTACGGCGTGACGCTGACCGGGCTGCCGCAATGGGTGCACGGCGACAGCTACAGCCTCGTCATCCTGGTCGGCTATCTGATCGAATACGTCTACGCGCTGACCGGGGTCCCTGCCTACGACCTGTCGGTGGAGCCGGGGGACAGCTGGGTCTATCTGGACATCACCTGGTGCGGCCCATCGGTGCCCAGCGGCATCGTGGACAGCTGGCTCGACCACCCGCTGCCCGACGCGCTGGGCGGCCTGACGGTCGGCGACGTGCTCCAGCACCACAAGAGCACGATGTGGAGCGAGCCGGTGAAGGGGCCGGGATCGGAAGGCGAGCTGCTGTCGCGCCTGCGCGTGCCGCTGCCGCCCGCGCTGAAGCCGCCCTCCGCCCACACCGCGGCGCGCGGCGGGGCGCGGCCGGAATTCTTCGACTTCAACCTGCTGCACCAGCCGCTGGCCACCAGCGAGCTTGGCCGCACGCCGCTCGACCAGCTCCATTACGTGGTCTTCGACACCGAGACGACGGGCCTCTCCCCCAGCACCGGCGACGAGATCATCCAGATCGCCGCCGTGCGCGTCGTCGGCGGGCGCATCCTGACCGGCGAGACCTTCAACACGCTGGTCAACCCGAAGCGGACCATCCCGCCGGAATCGATCCCCTTCCACGGCATCACGGACGCGATGGTCGCCGACAAGCCGACCATCGACAAGGTGCTGCCGCAGTTCCGCGGCTTCGTGTCGGGCGCCGTGCTGATCGCCCACAACGCCGCCTTCGACCTGAAATTCCTGAAGATGAAGGAGCGGGCCTCGGGGGTGCGCTTCGACAGCCCGGTGCTCGACACCATGCTGCTGTCGCGGATGCTGCTCGGCGAGGGCGGCGACCACACGCTGGACGGCATCGCCGAGCGGCTGGGGATCGAGGTGGTGGACCGCCACACGGCGCTGGGCGACAGCCTCGTCACCGCCGCGGTCTTCCTGCGCATGGTCGAGATGCTCAAGGAACGCGACGTCCGCACGCTCGACGACGCCATCCGCGGCGCCAACATCATCGTCGAGCTGGCGGCGCGGGAGCGCGCCTTTTGACCGGGGGCCCCGCCCCGCAACCCGCACCCCCTCCACCGCGCCGGGCGGGCGCCGACAGCCTGATCGCGCTGTTCCTGTTCGGCGTGGTCGCCTTCAACCCGCCGCTGCTGCGCGTCTTCGGCGCCGGCGACACGCTGCTCGGCCTGCCGCTGCTGTACGTGTACGCGTTGGGGGTGTGGGGCGGGGTGATCGCGCTGTCGGCGGTGCTTCTGGAACGCGGGGGGCGCTGACATGCCCTGGCCCGCCATCGTCGCCGCCAGCTTCGCCTACCTGCTCCTCCTCTTCGCCATCGCCTGGTGGGCGGACCGGCGGGCCGACGCGGGGCGCAGCGTCATCGCGTCGCCGTACGTGTACGCGCTCTCGCTGGCGGTCTATTGCACCACCTGGACCTTCTACGGTTCGGTCGGGCGGGCGGCATCGCTGGGCATCGGTTTCCTGCCGATCTATCTCGGCCCGACTCTGCTGATGCTGCTGGGGCCGCTGGTGCTGCGCAAGATCCTGCGCATCGCCAAGGCGCAGCGCATCACCTCCATCGCCGACTTCATCGCCTCCCGCTACGGGCGCAGCCAGGGGCTGGGCGGGCTGGTGGCGCTGACCGCGGTGATCGGGGTGACACCCTACATCGCCCTGCAGCTCAAGGCCGTGGCGGTCAGCTTCGACGTGCTGTGGGGGACCGACCCGTCTGGCGCCACCGGCGGCCTGTCCCTGCCCGTCGTGCTGGACAACGCCTTCTATGTGGCGGTCGTCATGGCGGCCTTCGCCATCATCTTCGGCACGCGCCACATCGACGCGGCGGAGCATCACGAGGGCATGGTGGCGGCCATCGCCTTTGAATCGGTGGTCAAGCTGGTTGCCTTCCTGGCGGTCGGCGCGGCGGTGGTCTGGGGGCTGCACGACGGCCCGACCGAGCTGTTCGCCACGGCCGCGGAGCATCCTGAGATCCGCAACCTCTTCACCTCCGCTCCGGCGCTGGCCGACGGGTCGTGGCTGACCATGACGCTGCTGTCGATGGCGGCGGTGCTGTGCCTGCCGCGCCAGTTCCAGGTGACGGTGATCGAGAATGTGGACGAGCGGCACCTGACCCGCGCCCTGTGGCTGTTCCCGCTCTACATGCTGCTGATCAACCTGTTCGTCCTGCCGGTGGCGGTGGCCGGGCTGATGCGCTTTCCCGACCGGGCGGTGGACCCGGACATGTTCGTGGTGGCGCTGCCGCTGGCCGCCGGGAACGAGTGGCTGGCGTTGCTGGCCTTCATCGGCGGGCTGTCGGCGGCCACCGGAATGATCGTGGTCGAGGCCATCGCGCTCTCCACCATGGTGTGCAACGACATCGTGATGCCGTTGTTGCTGCGCGCCCGCAGCGCCCGGCTGGAGCGGCTGCACGACCTGTCGCCGTTGCTGCTGGCCATCCGGCGCGCCGCCATCGTGGCGATCCTGCTGCTCGGCTACCTGTATTTCCGCATCGCCGGCTCGGCCTACGCGCTGAGCGCCATCGGCCTGATCTCCTTCACGGCGGTGGCGCAGTTTGCCCCGGCGCTGATCGGCGGCGTCTATTGGGCGGGGGCGACCCGGCGCGGCGCGCTGGTCGGTCTCGGCACCGGCATCCTGACCTGGGCCTACACGCTGCTGCTGCCCAGCTTCGCACGGTCCGGCTGGCTGCCCGCCGCCTTCATCGACCAGGGGCCTTGGGGCATCGCCCTGCTGCGGCCCTACGCCCTGTTCGGGCTGGACGGCATGGACCCGCTGACCCACGCCCTCTTCTGGAGCATGCTTCTCAACATCGGCCTTTACGTCGTGGTGTCCCTGCTCGACCGCCCCGGCCTGGGCGAGCGGGCGCAGGCCACCGCCTTCGTCGAGGTGTTCCAGCACCGCGACACCCACCCGCCCGCGGGCGCGTGGCGCGGCACCGCCACGGCCGGCGACCTGCAACGGATCGTCGCGCGCTTCCTCGGTCCGCAGCGCGCCGAGGCCGCCTTCGCCCAGCATGTCCGCCGTCACGGCCCGCTGGAGCCCGATCGCCGGGCCGGAGCGGAGCTGGTGCGCTTCGCCGAGCGGCTGCTCGCCGGGGCGATCGGCGCCGCCTCCGCGCGGGTGGCGCTGGCCTCCGCGGTGGAGGGCGGCGAGGTCAGCTACCCCGAGCTGATGCGGATGCTCGACGAGACCAGCCACGTCATCGAATACAGCCGCCAGCTCGAACACAAGACGGCGGAGCTGCAGCGCGCGTCGGCCGCGCTGCGCGCTGCCAACTTGCGGCTGACGGAGCTGGACCGGCTGAAGGACGAATTCCTGTCCACCGTGACGCACGAGCTGCGCACGCCCCTGACCTCCATCCGCGCCCTGACCGAGGTGCTGCACGACAACCCCGACATCGAGCTGGAGCAGCGGCAGGAGTTCCTCGGCCTCGTCATCACCGAGAGCGAACGGCTGACCCGCCTGATCAATCAGGTCCTCGACATGGCGAAGATCGAGGCCGGGGAGATCGACTGGCAGGTCCGTCCGATGGACCTCGGGGCCGCGCTGGAGCAGGCGGCGGCGGCCACCGCCCGGCTGTTCCACGAGCGCGGCATCGCGCTGGCCGTCACCATCCCGCAAGGTTTGCCGGCGGTGCGCGGCGACCATGACCGGCTGGTGCAGGTGGCGGTGAACCTGCTGTCCAACGCCGCGAAATTCACCCCAGCCGGCGGGCGGGCCTCGCTGTCCGTGACGGTGGAAGGCGACCACCTGCGCGTGTCCGTCACCGACAGCGGCCCCGGCATCGCCGCGGAGCATCAGGCCATCGTCTTCGAGCGCTTCCGGCAGGTCGGCGACACCATGACCGACAAGCCGCAGGGCACCGGGCTGGGTCTGGCCATCTGCAAGCGCATCGTCGAGCATCTCGGCGGCCGCATCTGGGTGGACAGCGCCCCCGGCCGCGGCGCCACCTTCGCCTTCACCGTGCCGCAGGCGGAAGCGCGTGCGGAAGCGGCATCCTGAATCAATCGTAAGACGAAACGATCGGGACACCCCGCCCGATAACACCCTTGGTTGACACAGGTCAGTCCAGTTGCCTTAACGAATCCTTATACGTGTTTCTGGCAGGTTTTTTCCCAAATGCCGGACATGGAAGCCCTCCCGGTGCCGGTTCTGCCCGGTCGGGTGGCAAGGAGACGAGCGGTGACACTGATCAAGTGGAGCGACGAGGGGGGGGCGGTGCGCCTGGGCCTGCCCAGCGACCTCGACCTCGCCATGGCTCAGCCCCTTCTGGACAGCCTGCGCGCCGGCTTCGCCGCCTCCGAGACCGTCATCGCCGAGGCCGCCGCCGTGGAGCGGGTCAGCACCGCCTGCGTCCAGGCGCTTCTGGTCGCCTCCCGGCATGCCGCCGAACACAACCGGACGTTCGCCATCGCCCAGCCGTCCGAAGTCCTGGCGGAAGCCTGCGAGGATCTGGGGCTGGACGGCTGGTTGAAGCAATGGAGCCAAGCGTGAAGAAGAAGGTACTCACCGTCGACGATTCGCGGACCATGCGGGACATGGTCTCCTTCACGCTGAAGGGCGCCGGTTACGACGTGGTCGAAGCCGCCGACGGCCAGCAGGCGCTGGGCGTCATCGGCGCCAACAAGGTGGACCTCGTCATCACCGACCTCAACATGCCGGTGATGGACGGGCTGACCCTGATCCGCCGCCTGCGCGCCACACCGGCGCACCGCACGCTGCCCATCCTGATGCTGACCACCGAGGCCGACGAGAAGAAGAAGTCCGAAGGCCGGGCGGTGGGGGCGACCGGCTGGATCGTGAAGCCCTTCAACCCGGAGAAGCTGATCTCCGTCGTGCAGAAGGTGTGCGGCTGACGCCGCGTCCTGGCTTGTGAGGTGGCGCCCGTGGAAGACCTGAGCCGGTTCAAGCAAACCTATTTCGACGAAAGCGCGGAGTTGCTGGAGGTCGCCGAATCCGGTCTGCTGCGGCTGACGCCGGGCGAGGTCGATTCCGACGAGGTCAACGCCATCTTCCGCGCCGTCCATTCCATCAAGGGCGGCGGCGGCGCCTTCGGCTTCACCGAACTGGTCGCCTTCGCGCACGAGTTCGAGACGGTGATGGACGGGGTGCGCAACAACACCGTCCCCGTCACGACGGAGCTGGTGGACACGCTGATCCGCGCCAACGACCTGCTGGGCCAGATGCTGGCCTACGCGCGCGAGGGCGACCCGGCCCCGGCGGGGACCACCGACGGCACCGTGGCCGCCCTGCGCCGCCATCTGTCGGGCGGGGCTCCGCAGGCCCCGGCCCCGGCGGCCGCTCCCGCCGCTCCGCCGCCTACCCCCGTCTACGCCGACGACGAGGACGACGAGGCCGGGCTGTTCGGCGACGCCATGGCGGCCATCGCCGCCGCCCGCGCGGAGGAGGACCCGGTTCCCCCCGGCAAGCTGCGCTGGACCATCGTCTTCCGGCCGCGGTCCGACCTGCTGATGTCGGGCAACGAGCCGGCCTTCATGCTGCGCGCTCTGCGCCGGCTGGGCGACGCCACCGTCGAATGCCACACCGACGCCCTGCCCAACCTCCAGAACCTGGAGGCGGAGCTTCTCCACCTCTCCTGGACGGTCACGCTCATCGCCGATGCGGACGTCGACCTGGACAAGATCAACGACGTCTTCGAGTTCGTGGCCGACGACTGCGACATCCGCATCACCGCGGAGGCGCCGCCGCCCGCCGCCCCCGAGGCGCCGCCACCCGTCACCGATCCGGTGCCCGTCGCCGCCGCGGTCCCGTCGGCGGTCGCTGTCACGATCCCCGAAGCGTCCCCCAAAGCCCCTGGGGCTGAAACCCCGAAAGCCGAAGCCGCCCGTCCGCGCCCCAACGGCGGCGGGGCGGAGCATGCCGGGCTGACCAGCCACACCATCCGCGTCGATCTCGACAAGATCGACCGGCTGGTCAACATGGTCGGCGAGATGGTCATCACCCAGGCGATGATCGCCGAGCATGTGCGCGAGCTGCCCCCCGGCGAGTTCCAGGAGCTTCTGGAAGGGCTGGAGCAGCTGGCCCAGCACACCCGCGAGCTGCGCGAGAGCGTGATGTCGATCCGCGCCCAGCCGGTGTCGAGCGTCTTCTCCCGCATGCCGCGGCTGGTCCGCGAATGCGCCGCCACGACCGGCAAGGAGGTCCAGCTCGTCACCAGCGGCGAGACGACCGAGGTGGACAAGACGGTGGTGGAGAACCTCGTCGATCCGCTGACCCACATGATCCGCAATTCCATCGACCACGGGCTGGAAGGGCCGGAGGAGCGGGAGCGCGTCGGCAAGCCGCGCGCCGGCACCGTGCACCTGTCGGCGCAGCACCGCTCGGGCCGCATCGTCATCGAGATCACCGACGACGGGCGCGGCATCAACCGGCCCAAGGTGCTGTCCAAGGCCATCGAGAAGGGCCTCGTCCAGCCGGGCGCCACCCTGTCGGACGAGGAGATCGACAACCTGATCTTCCTGCCCGGCTTCTCCACCGCCGATCAGGTGTCCAACCTGTCGGGCCGCGGCGTCGGCATGGACGTGGTGCGGCGGAACATCACCTCGCTCGGCGGGCGCATCGGCGTCTACTCGACGCCGGGTGAGGGCTCGCGCTTCGTGCTGTCGCTGCCGCTGACCCTGGCCGTGCTCGACGGCATGGTGATCTCGGTCGGCGAGGAGCGCTTCGTCCTGCCGCTGACCAACATCGTGGAAAGTCTGCGCCCCAAGGCGGCGGACCTGCACGGGCTGGTCGGCAAGTGCGACGTGATGATGGCCCGCGGCGAGTATGTGCGGCTGGTCTACCTGCACCAGCTGTTCGGCATCCCCGGCGCGGTCGCCGACCCTACCCGCGCGCTGGTCGTGCTGGTGGAGACGGAGGACGGCTCCCGCCTCGGCCTCGTCGTGGACGAGGTGCTGGGCCAGCAGCAGGTCGTCATCAAGAGCCTGGAAGCGAACTTCCGCCGCCTCGATGGCGTGGCCGCCGCGACCATCCTGGGCGACGGGCGCGTCGCCCTGATCCTGGACGTCGCCGGCCTGCGCGAGATGAGCCGGCACATGGACTCCAGGGCGCCGCGTCCGCCGGTGGCCGCGCTGCCCGCACCCGCACTCGAACCGGTCTGAGGCCACAGCGATGAGCAGTTCCACCGCGCTCGCCACCGTCGGCGGTAGCCGCACCGACGCCCGCAACGACGTCATGGCGGTCAACGCCGCCGAGGAGCAGTACGTCACCTTCACCGTCGGCAGCGAGGAATACGGCGTCAACATCCTGTCGGTCCGCGAGATCCGCGGCTGGACGCCGGAAAGCCGCCTGCCGAACCTGCCGGACTATGTGCGCGGTGTCATCAACCTGCGCGGCATCATCATCCCCATCTTCGACCTGCGCGCCCGCTTCGGCGGCGGCGCCACGTCGGTCACCAAGCGCCACGTCGTGGTGGTGATCCAGGTGGGGGAACGCACCCGCGGCATCCTGGTCGACGCCATCTCCGACATCCTGGCGATCGGCCACGACGCGATCAAGCCACCGCCCGACGTGGACGGCGGCATGGTCGACGCCGAGTATCTCAGCGGCCTCTACACCGCCGACGATCGCATGGTCACGCTGCTGAGCGTCGAGAAGCTGTTCTCGGTCGAGAACAGCGAGCTGGACTCCGCGACCAAGGCCCTGCCGGCGCTGGAGCGGGCGTCCTGATTGGATAGCCCTCTCCCCTCCGCTCACGCGCAAACTTCGTTTGCGCTGACGCGACAGGCGGACCTTCGGTCCGCCGAAAGCGGGGAGAGGGTGGCCCGAAGGGCCGGTGAGGGGGTCGCGCTTGTGCGGACGTGGCGCCACGCACAACCCCCTCACCCTAACCCTCTCCCCAGAGGGGAGAGGGGACATCAAAAGCAGCGACACAGGGGTGCGTCATGTCGCGGCTTTTCACACGGGTTTGTTTCAAATAAGGGCTAACGCCGGTACGACACGGCGGGCAAGGGGGATGGCATGGCGAAAGGGGTCGGTTCGTTCGTTGGGGCGATGGGCATCTCGAAGCGGCTGTGGCTGGCCTTGGCGCTCCTGCTTGCCCTGCTGGCCGCCCAGGTCGCCGCCAGCCTGCTGAGCATCCGCAGCCTGAACGGCAGCGTCGACGCGGTGCTCACCGGCGGCGAACTCGCCACCTTCGCCAAGGACCTCTCGGCCCGGCTCGCCAACCAGCGCATCCACGGGCGCGACTATCTGGTTTCCGGCGACCCCGCCGCGCTCAACCGCCAGAGGGCGCTGCGCACCGAGTTCGATCAGGCGCTGGCCGCTCACGGCGCGGCCATCCAGCGCTCCAGCCAGGCGGCGGCCTTCGCCGAGCTGGCGCGGCTGCACACCGAGTACCACACCCAGTTCGAGGCGATCCGCGTCGTCCGCGACCGCTACGACGCGGCCATCCGCCAGACCATGGACCCGCTGGGCACCCAGATCACCGGGACGCTGGAGCGCATCGTCGAGGGCGCCCAGGCCACCGGCGACAAGGACGCCGCCTTGGTCGGGGAGGAGATGGAGAAGCACTGGGTGCTGAGCCGCCTCTTCGCCAACCGCGCGCTCGGCATGCGCGACGCCGCCGCCGCGGGGCCGATGGAAAAGAACCTGGACGAGATGCTGGAGCATGTGCGCGAGGCGCAGGCCCTGCTGACCGAACCCCGCGTGGCGGCGATGCTGCGCGAGGTGGCGGAACGGGCACCGGGCTACCGCACCGCCTTCCGCGACGCCGTCGCCGCCGACAAGGAGATCGACCGCCTGCGCGTCGAGGTCGTCGCCAAGGTCGTCACCGCCCTGAACGCGACGCTGGACTCCATCGCCACCGCCATCCACGCCGAGCAGAAGGGGATCGAGTCCCGCGCCGAGGCCGAGGTGGAGAACAGCGTCCTGCTGGCCCTGGTGCTGGGCGGCCTGTCGCTGCTGCTGGGCATCGGCGCCGCCCAGGTCATCGCCCGCTCGATCACCGGCCCGGTCCAGGGCATCCGCAAGGTGATGACCGACCTCAGCGACGGCCATCTGTCGGTCACCGTCCCCCACACCGACGGGCGCGACGAGCTGGGCGCGATGGCCCGCGCCGTCGCCGCCTTCAAGGAGGACGCGGTGACCGCCGTGCGGGCGGGAATCGCGCTCGACCGCGTGTCGTCCTGCATCATGACGGTGGGCGAGGACGGGACCGTCACCTATTGCAACGCCGCCGCGCTGGCGATGTTCAAGACCGCCGAGAGCGACCTGCGCAAGGCCCTGCCCGCCTTCGACGCTGCCGGGCTGATCGGGACGACTCTCGACGCGCTCGACACCGAGGCCCCGCGCCTGCGCTCCAGCCTGACCGGCCTCGCCAGCCCCTACAAGGGCATGGTGAAGGCAGGCCGCCGCAGCTTCGAGATCACCGCCAGCCCGGTCGCCGGACGCCACGGCGAGAAGCTGGGCCTCGTCGTCGAATGGCGCGACCTGACGGCGGAGCTGTCCATCGAGGCGGAAATCGCCGCCATGGTCGACAGCGCCGTGCGCGGTGACTTCAGCCAAAGCATCGCGCTGGACGGCAAGACCGGCTTCTTCCGGCTGGTCAGCGAGGGCATGAACCGGCTGGCCGCCAACGTCTCCGGCGTGACCGAGGATCTGGCCGCCATGCTGGAATCGCTGTCGCAGGGCGACCTGTCGCGGCGCATCGACAAGCCGTACGAGGGCGTGTTCCTGCGCCTGAAGGACGATTTCAACGGCACGGCGGAAAAGCTGTCGGAGATCGTCCGCCGCATCAACGGCGCCGCCGAATCCATCGCCGCGGCCAGCCGCGAGATCGCCGACGGCAGCCTCGACCTGTCCGAGCGGACCGAGCAGCAGGCCTCCTCGCTGGAGGAGACGGCGGCGAGCATGGAGGAGCTGGCGGCCACCGTCCGTTCCAACGCCGACAACGCCCAGCAGGTCAACGCCTTCGCCAACGACGCCCGCCGCGCCGCCGAGAAGGGCGGTCAGGTCGCCGCCAGCGCCGTGGAGGCGATGCGCGGGATCGAGCGCTCGTCGCAGAAGATTTCCGACATCATCGGGGTGATCGACGAGATCGCCTTCCAGACCAACCTGCTGGCGCTGAACGCGGCGGTGGAGGCGGCGCGGGCCGGCGATGCCGGGCGCGGCTTCGCGGTGGTGGCGCAGGAGGTGCGCAACCTCGCGCAGCGCTCCGCCCAGGCGTCCAAGGAGATCAAGACGCTGATCCTCGACAGCGGGGCGCAGGTCAAGGACGGGGTGGAGCTGGTCCGCTCCGCAGGCTCCTCGCTGACCGACATCGTGGCGGGCATCGCGCGGGTCGCCGACCTCGTGTCGGAGATCGCCCGCGCCACCGCCGAGCAGGCGTCCGGCCTGGACGAGGTCAACACCGCCGTCGCCCAGATGGACGAGATGACCCAGAAGAACGCCGCGCTGGTCGAGGAAAGCACCGCCGCCGCCCGCTCGCTGGAGGAGCAGGCCGGTCAGCTCCGCCAGCAGATGGCCTTCTTCTCCCTGGACGCCGGCCAGACCCACGGCGGCTCCGAGCTGGCCCGCGGACGGGCGGCATGACGACCGCCCCCAGCCCTTCCCCCGATTCAGCCGACCGCGGCGCCATTCCCCCGGCGACGTCCGGCCGGCGGGAGTTTCCGTTCGAGCGGCGGCACTTCGACTTCATCGCCCGCATGCTCTACCAGCTCGCCGGGATCGCGCTGGCTCCGCACAAGATCGAGATGGTCTATTCCCGCCTCGCCCGGCGGCTGCGCGACCTGCGCCTGGGCGACTTCGACAGCTACTGCGCCCTGCTGGAGAGCGAGGAGGGGGCGAACGAGGTCGGCTTCCTGGTCAACGCCCTGACCACCAACCTGACCAGCTTCTTCCGCGAATCGCACCATTTCGACTTCCTGGCGAAGACCGCGGTGCCGGAGATGCGCGCCCGCCACGCCGGGGAATCCTCCCACCCGCGGCTGCGCATCTGGTCCGCCGGCTGCTCCTCCGGGCAGGAGCCCTACACCATCGCCATGGTTCTGGCCTCCAGCTTCGGGCCGGAGCTGCGGCGCTGGGACGCCCGCATCCTGGCGACCGACATCGACACCCACATGGTCGACACCGCCCGGCGCGGCGTCTATCCCGCCGATCTGGCGAACAGCATCCCGGCCCCCCTGCGCGACCGCTTCACCCGGCGCCAGCGCGAGGGCGGCGAGCCGATGGTGGCGATGGAGGAGGAGCTGAAGCGGCTGATCACCTTCAAGCCGCTGAACCTGCTGGAGCACTGGCCCATGAAGGGGCCGTTCGACGCGATCTTCTGCCGCAACGTGCTGATCTATTTCGACCGCGTCGGGCGGACCCAGGTCATCGGCAACTTCGCCCGCATGCTGGAGCCCGGCGGCTACCTGTTCCTCGGCCATTCGGAGAGCCTGTACGGCGTGTCGGACCGCTTCCGCCAGACCGGCCCCACCATCTACCGGAGGCTGTGACGCATGACCGCATTCGCAAGCCGCCGTGCGGCGGAAGCCCGGCAGACCGGCGGCTACTTCCACCCGCAGTTCCGCGCCCACACGATGAAGGTCTTCCTGGGCCATCATCTGGTCAGCGACCGCTCGGACGTGATGATGGTGACGACGCTGGGCTCCTGCGTGGCCGCCTGCGTCCACGACCCGGCGACGGCGATCGGCGGCATGAACCATTTCCTGCTGCCCGAGGTGCCGGAATCCGAGGACGCCGGCACCGGGGCGGCGGCGCGCTACGGCTCGGTCGCCATGGAGCGGCTGATCAACGACCTGCTGGCGCGCGGCGCCCAGCGCGGGCGGCTGGAGGTCAAGCTGTTCGGCGGCGCCCGCGTCATCGACTCCAGCTTCGACGTCGGCCAGCGCAACGCCGCCTTCGCGCTCGACTATGTCCGGCGGGAGGGGCTGAAGCTGATGGGCCAGGATCTGGGCGGCGCCTCGGCCCGGCGCATCCACTATTTTCCCCACACCGGCAAGGCGATGCGCAAGATGCTGCGGCCGGAAGCCCTGTCGGAGACGGCGAACCAGGAACTGCATTTCCGCTCCAGCCTGCGGCACCAGCCGATTGAGGGCGACGTGGAACTGTTCGGGGAGGACTGAGCCATGACACGCTCCATCCGCGTCGTGATCGTGGACGACAGCAGCCTGATGCGGGAGATGCTGAAGGCCGTCATCTCGGACGAGCCCGGCATCGAGGTCGTCGGCGTCGCCCGCGACCCCTACGAAGCGCGGGACGTCATCAAGCGGACCAACCCGGACGTCGTGACGCTGGACGTCGAGATGCCGCGGATGGACGGGCTGTCCTTCCTGGAAAAGATCATGACGCTGCGCCCGACGCCGGTCGTCATGGTCTCCTCCCTGACCCAGGAGGGGTCGGAGGCGACGATCCGCGCGCTGGAGATCGGCGCGGTGGACTGCGTGGCCAAGCCCGACGGCTCGGAGGGCCACGGCTTCGAGGCAATGGCGCACGAGCTGGTCGGCAAGATCCGCATCGCCGCCACCGCCCGCCTGTCGATGCGACGGCCCAAGCCCGCGGCCTCGCCCCTTCAGACGCCGCGCCGCGCCGGGTCGGGCACCCGCTTCATCGCCATCGGCGCCTCCACCGGCGGGGTGGAGCGCATCCGCGACGTGCTGGCGGTCATGCCCGCCGACTGCCCGCCCATCGTCATCACCCAGCACATGGGTCCCAGCTACGTCCCCAGCTTCGCCGCCCGGCTCGACCGCATCTCGCCGCCCTCGGTGGAGGTCGCAACCCAGGGCGCCCGGCTGGTCCAGGGCACGGTCTACATTGCCCCCGGCGACCGGCATCTGGTGGTCATCCGCGACGCCCAGGGCTATTCCTGCCACATCCAGGACGGCCCGGCGGTCAGCGGCCACCGCCCGTCGGTGGACGTGCTGTTCTCCTCCGTCGCCAAGGCGGCGGGGGCGAACGCGGTGGGGGTGATCCTGTCAGGCATGGGCCGCGACGGGGCGTCGGGCATGCTGGCGATGCGCGACGCGGGGGCCTATACCATCGGCGAACAGGAATCGAGCTGCGTCGTCTACGGCATGCCGCGCGCCGCCCGGGAAGCCGGGGCGGTCGCCGTCGAACTGCCGCTGGCGCAGATACCGGCCGAGATGCTGCGCGCGTTCGACGCCATCGGCGAACACCGCACGCGCGCGAACTGAGGAGCAGCACCATGTCTTTCTACGGCCGCGCGCCCCGCCTGGAAGCCGGACCGGAACCGGAGAAGCCGGACCTTCCCGACGATGGCGCTCCCGTGCACAGCCTGCCCGAGATCGGCGAGAAGATCGCGGTCACCGGGGAGCTGCTGGCGACCTGGATGGGCTATGCCGACATCCAGCGCCGCACGCTGGAGGCCGTGCAGAACGAGCTGACCCGCACCTCCTCGACGGTCGAGGACGCCACGCTTGACCTCTCCTCCCGCTTCCGCGAGCTGGCCGAGAAGGCCATGCAGCAGTCGGAGCGGGTGGAGGAGATCGTCGGCATGGCCGGCTCCGTCTCCATCGACGGAGAGCGGGTGCCGATGGACCAGCTGGTCACCGGCATGCAGCAGATGATCGCGGACATGATCTCCAACATCGTCATGCTGTCGCGCCACGCCATGAGCATGGTCTATCTGCTCGACGACGTGCAGAAGGACGTGGCGGAGCTGGAGAAGTCGATCGGCGACATCGACGCCATCAACCGCCAGACCAACTTCCTGGCGCTGAACGCCACCATCGAGGCGAGCCGCGCCGGCGAGGCCGGACGCACCTTCGCGGTGGTCGCTCAGGAGGTGCGCCACCTCTCCCGCAACACCGGGGCGCTGGCCGACCGCATGCGCTCCAAGGTCACCGCGGTGGTCAAGGGCGTGCGCAACGGCCACGACATCCTGCGCCAGATCGCCGACACCGACATGTCCCCCCAGATGCTCGCCAAGGAGCGGGTGGACAAGACCATGGACAGCCTGGTCGACCAGACCAACCACTTCCAGGCGGTGCTGGAGACGGCGGCGACCGTGTCGTCGGACATGTCCGCCACCATCAGCCGCATGGTCACCGGGATGCAGTTCCAGGACCTGACCAAGCAACGGCTGGAGGCCATCAACGACAGCCTCGCCATCATGGCGGAAGGGCTGAACGAGCTGGAAAACCGCACCCGCGTCGAAATGCCCGCTTCCTTGGGGCCGCAGGTTCCGCAGGAATGGCTCGACGAACTGCTGGGCCGCTTCAAGCTGAGCGAGATGCGCCAGCGCTTCGTGCGCCGTCTGCTGCTGGAAGGGACGGCGCTGGACGAGCATGGCGTCCTTGACGTCGATGCCGGCCAGGACGACAGTTCCGGCGGCGACATTGAACTTTTCTGAAGCCGAGGGATTCTCTGGAATCCCCGGCCTGTCTTGCTCCATTCTGGCGTGGTCCGCAAAGGCCACCCGCCCCAATGCCCCAAGAACACCCTTCAGGAACACCGGACCGATGGACTACGGAATTGAGGACAAGGAGCAGGAGACCCTGGTTCGGTTGCGCGGTCGTCTGACCTTCAACGACCACGCCAAGCTGCGCGCCCTGATCCGGGAGATGCTGCAGAACAAGGCCAAACGTCAGGTGCTCGATCTTTCCACGCTGGAATTCGTCGATTCGGCGGGAATCGGCATGCTGCTGATCGCGCGGGAGGAAATGGCGAACGCGGACAAGCAGCTCGTCCTGCGCTCCGCCGCCGGACAGGTCAAGCGCGTGCTGACCGTGGCCCAGCTCAACAAGATCGTCACGATCGAGGACTGACCGCCTTGGTCCCCTCCCCCACCCGCGTCGCCGCCCTGCAAGGCCTGGGCGTGCCGGCCGACCGGCTGGACCGGCTGTCGGCGGCGCTTCGGCTTCCGCCCCGGCGACCCGGCTCCCCGGCGGGGGAGGCGTTCGGCGCCTCCGTTCTGCTTCTGGTGGGCGATGCCGGCGCCGTGGAGGCGCCGGAGTTCTGGCAGCGGCCCTTTGGCGCCTGGATCGAGATCACCGGACTGTCCGACGCCCAGATCGTCGAGGCCGCGCACCGCGCCGCCCGCGCCGACCTGTTCGCCTGCGTGACGACGGTGACCGCCAACCGCCTGCATCTGGCCGGGCGCATCCTGAACGGGCTGGCCGCCCTGCATCCCATGCCGGAAGCCCAGCGCGACGACATGGAACTGGCGCTGCACGAGGCGATCAGCAACGCGGTGGTCCACGGCAACCTTCAGGTCGAAGGCATGAAGGGGCTGAGCGTCGAGGCGCTGGAGCGCTTTTCCCACGACTTGGCCGCGCGCATGGCCGACCCCGCCTTCGCCGAGCGCCGGATCGAGGTCACCGCCTGGCTGGAAAGCGCTTGCGCGGTGGTCGAGGTGGCCGACGAGGGAACCGGCTTCGCCCGGCCGGAGCGCATCGACTACGGCGCCTCGGGCCGCGGGCTGGACCTGATCGCCGCCATCGTCGAGGAACTTCAGCTTCTCGACGGCGGGCGCCGCATCCGCATGAGGTTCCCTCTCTGATGGACGACGCCATCGCCGCCTGCCGCATCCTGGTGGTGGATGACACCGACTTCAACCGCACACTGATCGGCGCCCTGCTCACCGAAGCCGGCTTCCAGAACATCGCTTATGCCAAGGATGGCTTCGACGCGCTGGAGCAGATCGCGGCGGAGGCTCCGGACCTGCTGATCCTCGACATCATGATGCCGGGGATGGACGGGTTCGAGGTGTGCCGCCGCCTGCGCGCCGACCACGCCTACGCCGACCTGCCGGTGCTGGTGCAGACCGCCCTGTCGTCCAGCGACGACCGCAACCGTGCCTTCGCCGCCGGCACCACCGACCTGATCTCCAAGCCGCTGGACCGGACGGAGCTGGTCGCCCGCGTGCGCATCCATCTGCAGAACCGGGTGCTGATCCGCGACCTGCAGACCTACCGGGCGCGGGTCGAGGGGGAACTGGCGATGGCCCGCTCCATGTACGACCATCTGCTGCCCTCCGCGGCCCTGTGCGCCGCGCTGACGAACAGCGCAGGGGTGACGCTGCGGTCGCACACCGCGCTGTCCTCCGATCTGGGCGGCGACCTCTGGGGGGTGCTGCCGCTGGCGGGCGGGCGGTTCGGTCTGTTCCTGCTGGACATGGCCGGGCGCGGCGTGTCGGCGGCGCTGAACGCCTTCCGCATGCACACGCTGATCCACGAACTGGCGCCCCATCTCGGCGAGCGGCCCGGCGCCTTCCTGACCGAACTGAACGAGCGGGCCGTCTGCCTGCTGGAGCTTGGGCAGCACGCCACGGTGATCTACGGCGTGGTGGACGGCGCGGCGGAACGCTTCACCTACGCGGCGGCGGCGGCGGCCCCACCGGTCCTGATCCCGCCCGGCAACGCGGCGTTGGTCTTCGGCGAGGGGGCTGGCCAGCCGGTGGGCATCACCGCCGGCGCCCGCTACGAGGAGCAGAGCCTGCCCTTCCCTCCGGGCTCGGCGTTGGTCCTGCACTCGACCGCCGTGCTGGAGGCGCTGGACGGGGGCAGCGCCGGCTTCGCCGCCCTGCTGCAGAGCGCCGCCGTCCAGACCGCGATGGCTGACGACGATGGTGGCGGGGGCAGCGGGAGCGGCGGCGCCTTCACCGCCGTGACGACGGCGCTCGCCGCCGCCCAGGGCGACGTGCCGCTCGACGACCACACGCTGGTCTGGATCGGGCGCGGGGGTGCGCGATGAACGACCTGCCGGAGGTGCCGGGGCTGGAAACGGCCCGCGTCCTGGTGGTGGATGACAACCGGGTGAACCGTCATCTGCTCCAGGCCCTGCTGGAACGCGGCGGTGTCACCCGCATCGATATGGCAGAGGACGGCAACGACGCGCTGGCCCGGCTGGACGCCTTCCAGCCCGACCTGATCTTGCTCGACCTGATGATGCCGAACCTGGACGGGTTCGAGATGTGCCGGCGCCTGCGCGCGCTTCCCGCCTGGAAGGATCTGCCGGTCCTGGTGCAATCCAGCCTGAACCGGGCGGAGGACCGCGCCAAGGCCTTCGCCGCCGGGGCCACCGATTACGTGACCAAGCCGATCAATGCGGTTGAGCTGCTGGCCCGCGTGCGCATCCATCTGCAGAACCGCGCCCTTCTGCACGATCTCCAGCGCTTCCACGAACGGACGGAGAGCGAGCTGTCGCTCGCCCGCAAGATGCAGGAACGGCTGATGCCCTCGCCGGAGCGGCTGGCCGAGGTGGAGGCCGCGGCGGGGGTGGGCATCGCCGCCCATTTCGCCCCCTCGTCGGAGCTGGGCGGCGATTTCTGGGACCTGCGGCACGACGTCGTTGCGCCGGGCCAGGGACAGGTGCAGGGACAGGGCCGGACCATGCTCTACATGGTCGATTTCTCCGGCCATGGCGTCGGGGCGGCGCTGAACACCTTCCGCCTGCACGCGATCTGCCAGCAGATGGGAGTGTCCGGCCTGACCCCGGGCGAGTTCCTGTCCACCATCAACCGCCGACTGTGCGCGCTGCTTCCCAACGGGCAGTTCGCCACCATGCTGGCCGGGGTGGTCGAACCGGCGGGGAACCGTTTCGTCTACGCCTCCGCCGGGTCCACGCGCCCGATGGTCTGGGCGCCGGGCGATTCCGCGCCGCTGCTGGGCGACAGCGCTGGCCTGCCGCTCGGCCTGCTCGCGTCGGCGGAGTATGAGGAGCGCTCCCTCCCCCTGCCCCCCGGCGGGCGCCTGTTCCTTTATTCGGACGGTGCCATCGAGATCCCGGTCGGCAGCGACGTTCTCGACGAGCCGGGCCTTGCCGCCCTGGTCGCCGAGCGGATGGACGAGACGGATGGTGGCCGTTTCCTGGACGGGTTGCTGGACCGCCTGCGCGCCGTCGGCCCGATCGACGACGACCTGACCGCGCTGCTGCTGACCCGCAAGGGCTGACCGGCCCATGGAACCGACGGGCGCATGACCGCCAGCTCGCCCCACGCCGCCCCCTTCCGGGTCGTTCTGGACACCAACATCCTTGTCGGCTACGCCCTGCTTGGCGCCGAGGTGCCCCGCCGCAGCCTGGCCATCCAGCGCAGCGTCGAGGCGGTGCGGGCGCAAGGAACCGCCTTCGTCTCCGACGCCACGCTGGCGGAACTGCGCGAGGTGCTGATGCGCCCGGACTTCGACCGCTACCGCCCGGCCGGGGAGCGTGCCGCATTCCTGGCCGCCTTCGCCGCGGAGGCCCGGCGGGTCGAGCCCGCCCCGGTGGAGCGGCTGTGCCGCGACCCCGAAGACGACATGTTCCTGGCCGTGGCGCTGGCCGCCGACGCCGACTGGCTGGTGACGGTGGACCGGCAGCTCCTGTCGGTGCGTCGGGTGGGCCGCACCCGCATCCTGCGCCCCGAGCGGTTCCTGGACGCGATCGCATGACTCCACGTTTCGCGTTTCCGCCTGCAAAATTTCCGCTCGATTTCCAGCATCCGTTCCCTAGAATGAAAAGAGAACACTTCGCAAACTAGCGGTGAACGGATCGCGGGTGACCGGATGAGCACGCAACCTCTCCTGTTCGACAGCCTGCCCGAGACGGAGCGGGCGCGCAAACCGGCGCGCCGGTCCCGCGCCTCCACCGTGGCGGCGCCGGTGGCCGTCGACGTGGTGCGGGAGGACGTTCCGTCACCATCGGCGCCGCCACCGATGACCCTCGCGCTCGTCCCGCCGCCGCCCGTCCCGATGGCGCCGCGCGCCGACTTCAACCCGGCGGCCCTGACCAACGCGGAGTTGCGGGCGCTGGCGCAGGCATTGCCGGACCACAAGCTGGCCCATTTGCTGATCGAAGCCGCACGCGAGTTGAAGCGCCGCGCCGCGCCGGGGGCTTGGGAGGAGGAAGGAGAGGACGGCCCGTCCGAACCGAATCCCCTGTTGCTGCGCGCTGCCCGGCAGGCGGTCGGCGAATTGTCGGGCGAGGATGGCTGACCAAGTCACGAACACTGACCGATTCACAGAATACGTGTCTGGAAACAAAATAATCCCGCCGCAATAGATCGTTTCGTACCCCAACTTTGTACGGTTCCCTCCCCCCGATTCGGGAATGATGGCGCGACAAGACACGCACTTATGTGCAATGATGTGTCCGTAGCCTGACCAATGGCCGCGTCTGCGTTTCCCTGGCGCATCGCCGGCGGTCCGAGCCGAAAAGGAACGACCCGCGGGGAGGGTGATTTGGACTGGATGACCTGGCTCCAGGATTGGGGCGATGCCTTCTATCCCCTGGCCTTCATATGGGCCTTCTTCGAAGGCGAGACCTTCGTCATTTTCGGCGGGATGGGCGCGCATCTGGGGATCATCAACCTATACTGGTTGGTTGCCGCCGTGTGGATCGGCAGCTTCATGGGCGACCAGTGCTATTTCTGGATCGGCCGCAAATGGGGCGGCAAGGCTCTGGCCCGCTTCCCGGCGGCGGAGGCCCGTGCGACGCGCGTGCTGTACTGGCTGGAAACCTACGGCGTCGGCTTCATCCTGGCCTTCCGCTTCCTGTACGGGGTGCGCAACATCGCCTCGGTCGCCGTCGGCACGTCCCGCATGCCCTGGCGCAAGTTCCTGTTCTGGAACTTCATCGCCGCCGGCATCTGGGCCTGGAGCTTCGCCGGGGCCGGCTATCTGTTCGGCGAGGCCGCCGCCGCCATCGGCGAGAACGGCCCGAAGATCCTCCTGCTCATCGCGCTGGGCATCGGCGTCACCATCTTCGCGGTGAAGAGCGTGATGTGGGTCCGCCGCCGCTACGCCGCCTCTGAGACGCAGGCGTAACACCCCTCTCTCCTCGAGGATCAGGCAAAGAGCCGCCGCGGGCAACCGCGGCGGCCTTTCTGTATCGGCTCCCTCACGCCCGGCGGGCGATCCATACGGCGGTCAGATCGTCGCGCAGCGGCAGGCTGGTGCGGGCGTAGAAGCGCTCCAGCAACGGCCCCAGCGGGCGGGCGCGGTTGGCGGCGATGGCGCCACGCAGCAGGCCGGGGACCCCATCCTGGCCGATCGGTTCGTTGTCCGGGCCGCTGCATTCGATCAGCGCGTCGCTGTAGAGGAACAGGCAGCTCCCGCGCGGCAGGCGCAGGCTGCGGTCGGCATAGACGGCGCGACGCGACGCCCCCAGCACCAGCCCCGCCGAGTCGAGCAGCCGAAGCTCCCCCGCGATCCCCACCACCGGATTCGGCGCCCCGGCCGAGGCGTAGGTCAGCGTGTCGGTGTGCAGGTCGAGGATGCCGAAAAAGGCGGTGGCGAACTGCCCGACCGGCAGCACCTCCTTCAGCGCCAAGTTCAGCCCGGCCAGCCACTCCGAGGGCGGCACATGCTGCATGGGGAAGCGGTCGATCAGCGTGTGCAGACGGAAGGTGTTGATTGCCGCGGTGATGCCATGGCCGGCAAAATCGACCAGCAGGAAGGCGACGCGGTGGCTGTCCAGCGGATAGACGTTCCAGAAATCGCCGCCCAGCTCCGATGAGGTTTCGAAATGGGCGTCCAGCACCAGCTCGTACCGCTCGGCGACGGCCTCCAGCTCCTTCGGCTCGGGCAGCAGGGACAGCTGCATCGCCTTGGCGTGCTTCAACTCCCGCTCGACCCGCCCGCGGAAATTGGCGAGGTCGGTGAACAGCTTACGCTTTTCAAGCTGGTGGCGGACGCGGGCGACGCATTCGCCGGGCTTGATCGGCTTGGAGATGAAATCGCTGCCGCCGGCCTCGAAGCAGCGGACCTGCTCCTCGTCGCTGTCCAGCGCCGTCTGGAACAGGATCGGCAGCTCCTCGTGGGTCAGCCGCTCGCGCAGGCGCCGGCACATCTCCAGCCCGTCCATCACCGGCATGCTGACGTCGAGCAGGACGAGGTCGGGGCGGAAGCTCTCCACCTTGCGCAGCCCGTCCACCCCGTTCTCGGCGACCTCGATCTGGGTCAGCCCGGCGCGGCGGATCATCAGGGCCAGCGACTTCCTGTTGAATTCGTTGTCGTCAACGATCAGGACACGGCTGGCGGCGAGGGAAATGGGCATGCGCGGACCCGCCCGCCCGTCACAGGTCGAACTGCAGCAGGGTGCAGCGCCCGCCGTCGGTCACATGGATGCGCCGGGCCAGCGCCCGCATGAACACGAAGCCGCGGCCGGAATGGGCGCCGCTGTCGGTGTCCTGCGGCAGGGCCGCGGCGTCGAACCCGTTGCCCTGGTCGACCACCGCGATGGACAGGCTGTCCGCGGTCCAGCGTGCGAAGATGTCGATCCGCCGCTGCCGCACCGCGCCGTCGCCCAGCCGTTCGCGGAGCAGCCGGCTGAACAGGCGGTAGCCCTCCAGCTGCTCCTTGGTCGCACTGGGGATGCCCAGATTGCCGTGAACGATGGCGTTGGCGATGGCCTCGTGCAGGCACAGCTCGACGTTGCCGCGCCGCTCCGGCGTCAGCACGCCGCGCCGGGTCAGCTCGTCGCAGACCAGAACGGCGCACTGCAGGCCATAGGCCGTCCCGGTGGTCAGCGACAGGTAGAATCCCCGCTCCACCGGCGGAGCGCCCAGCCAGTCGGCGTCGATGGCGCCGCTCCCCTCCTCCCGCTCCGTCAACTCCACCGTCAGAAAGGGGTTGAGCCCGAAGGCGCCGCGCAGGATATCCCGGTCGGCCTGGGCCAGCAGCACCGCGGCGGCGGCCCGACCGTCAATGGCGTCATCAACGCCTCCACCCAGGCCGAAGCGTGCCGCGACCCGCGCGGCGATGTCCGCCGGCACGCGGTCCCGCACCACGCTGAAGGGTCGCACGGCGCCGGCCGGACCGGGGGGGTGGCTGGCGGAGGGGGCTGGGAAACCGTCCATCACCCGCTCACCGTTCGATGGTGACGACTTCGCCGATCCGCGCCAGGTCGATGGATCGCAGCACATCGCCCTGCAGCTTGCGGAGGACCAACTTGATGTTGCGCTGCTCCGCCTCGTCCTGAAGGATCAGCAGCATGCCGATCCCCGCGGAGTCGATGAAGGTCAGCCCGTCCATGTCCAGGATGAAGCGGCGCGCGCCCTCGCCGTTGAGCAGATCCACGATGTCGGGAAGGCTGTCATGGTCGGTGAACTCCAACCGGCCGCTCAACAGCACCTCGATGGTTTCAGAGGTCCGGCGCACCTGGAAATTCATGACATCCTCTTGTGTTGCACCGCGCAAGCGGCTCCCGCGAACAGTAGTGCAAGGCCGATCCCCCCTCAAGCTTCAAGTGTACATTTCGCTAATTTTATCGACCATAGGAAGAATTTTCACGCTTCACACGCCATAGACGGACAGCACCGGTTGATAGTACAACCGCATTGCCGGTGAAGGCGGCGCCGTGCCGCCGCCCCGCTCCGGTCATGCGACCCCGCAGCGGGATACCCCTTCATGACGGTGATCGAGCAGGCGTGGAAGACGGTGCCGACGGTGTCGGCGAAGTTCCTGCTGATCCTGATTCCCATCCTGATGCTGACCACGCTCGGCTTCTCCTCGATCTTCTTCTACGGCAAGTACAAGGATCTGCGCGGCGCCCTGCGCGACCGGATCGAGGCGGTGGCGGAGATCAACGCCGTCGCCCTGTCCTCCAGCCTGTGGGCCGTGGACGTTCCGGCGATCCGCAACATCATCCAGGCGATTTCCGTCAACCGCGAGCTTCTGTGCATCGAGGTGGCGGACGAGTTGGCCGACGGCCGTTTCGCGTGGCCGGACAATGACTGCCGCTCCTTTGCCGGGCGCGAGACGGTGCGCCGTCCGATCCAGGTGCAGAACCGCCGGCTCGGCACGCTGACCCTCCATTTCAGCTACGCCCCGGTCGACGAGCAGATCCGGCAGGAGATGGTCAACACGCTGTGGCTCCTGCTTCTGATGCTGGTCGGCACGCTGGTCACCGCGCTGACCGCCCACCGGCTGACCATCGGCGTGCCGCTGAGCCGGCTGATCGCGTCGATCCGCACTGCGGAGCAGGAGCATCTGCGCCAGCCCGTGCATTGGTCGTCGGCCGATGAGCTGGGGCGGGTGATCGCCGCCTACAACGGCATGCTGACCCGGCTCGACGAGGAGGAGGCCGCCCTGCGCCAGAGCGAGGAGCGGCTGGGGCTGGCCATCGCCGCCACCCGCTCCTCCGTCTGGGATTACGACCTGCGGACCGGTGAGTACTGGTGGTCGAAAGAGTTTCCCGCCCTGCTGGGCTACGGCCCGGCCGAGCTGGCGATGACCGCGCGGACCTGGGAGTCGCTGATCCATCCGGAGGAGCGGCGGCGCGTCGTCGCGGAGTCCCGCAGCCGCGTGCGCGACAAGGACAGCGCCTACGCCACCGTCTACCGCATGCGGCGCCGGGACGGCGGCTGGAGCTGGATCGAGGATCGCGCGACCGCGCTGCGCGACGGCGAGGGAACCGCGGTCCGCCTGACCGGCACCATGTCCGACGTGACGGAGCGCATGCAGGCCGAACGGGATCTGGCGCGCGAGCGGAACGTCCTTCAGATCACGCTCGACAACACCGACCAGGGCATCATCATGGTGGACCGCAACCTGCGGGTCGTCATGTCCAACCGCCGCGCCGCGGAGCTTCTCGACGTCCCGGCGGCCTTCCTGGCCCGCAACCCGCTGTTCCCCGAGATCATTCAGCTCCAGCGCGCCCAGGGTGCCTTCGAGGATTTCAGCATCGATCCGGACCTGGAGCTGGACGAGACCGCCGTGGTCCCCGACCAGCCCTTCGCCTTCAAGCGGCGGCGGCCCGACGGCACGATCATCGAGGTGCGGTCCAACCCTCTGCCGGAGGGCGGATTCGTCCGCACCTTCACCGACGTGACGGTGGAGGCGCGCTCCGCCGAGGAGGTGTTCCACGCCATGGAGGCGCTGGAGACCGCCTATGCCGACCTCAAGGAGACCCAGGACAGCCTCGTCCAGGCGGAGAAGATGGCCTCGCTCGCCCTGCTGGTGGCCGGCGTCGCGCATGAGATCAACACGCCGGTGGGCATCGCCTACAGCTGCTCCACCCATCTGGCGTCGAAGACGCGGACGCTGACCGAGGCCTTCGCGAAGGGCACCCTGAAGAAGTCCGACCTGACCGCCTACGTGGCGGCGGCTGGCGAATCCTCGCGGCTGATCGAACAGAACCTGACCCGCGCGGCGGAACTGATCCAGAGCTTCAAGCGCGTCGCCGTCGACCAGACCAGCCAGGAGCGCCGCCGCTTCGACCTGCGCTCCTATCTGGACGAGATCATCACCTCGCTGGGACCGCGCCTGCGCAAGAGTCCGCACCGCATGACCGTCGCCTGCCGGGACGGCATCACCATGGACGGCTATCCCGGAGCGCTCAGCCAGGTCATCACCAATCTGGTCATCAACGCGCTGATCCATGCCTTCCCCGACGGCCGCGAGGGCACGATGGCGCTGAGCGTGGAGGAGCTGCCGGACGGCGAGCTGGACATCCGCTTTTCCGACGACGGGGTCGGCATCGCCCCGGACAATCTGCCCAAGGTGTTCGAACCCTTCTTCACGACGAAGCGCGGCACCGGGGGCAGCGGACTCGGCCTTCACATCGTCTTCAACCTGGTGACGCAATCGCTGGGCGGCCGGATCTCGGTGGACAGCCCGGCCCCAAACGACTCCGCCCCCGACCACCCCACAGGCGGGGGCACCACCTTCCTCCTGCGGATTCCCGTGACGGCGCCCCGGATGGCCAGCGCCACCGGGAAAGAACCGGCAACCGACGCAGCATGACGGACGCAGCATGACCGACGAGCTGATCATGCCCGACACCGCCCCCAACTCAGACGACGAGATCCTGTTCGCCGACGAGGAGGGCGAGGACGGGGACGAGACCCCGCCCTGGCCCATCCTGGTGGTGGACGACGAGGACGACGTCCATTCCATGACCGCCCTCCTGCTGGACGACGTGGAGTTCCAGTGCCGCCGGCTGGAGCTGATCGGCTGCCGCTCCGCCGCCGAGGCGCGCGCCGTTCTGCGCGCCCGCCGGGACATCGCCGTCATCCTGCTGGACGTGGTGATGGAGGAGGACGACGCCGGGCTGACGCTGGTCCGCTGGATCCGCGGCACTCTCGGCAATCTCGACGTCCGGATCATCCTGCGCACCGGCCAGCCGGGGCAGGCGCCGCAGCGCGATGTGATCGTCGGCTGCGACATCAACGACTACAAGTCGAAGGCCGACCTGTCGGCGGAAGGGCTGTTCACCGCGGTGATCGCGGCGCTGCGCGCCTACGACCACATCCGCTTCATCGAGACCAAGGTGGCCGAACGAACGCACGAGCTGCGGCAGAGCCGCGAGCAGATGCGCGCCATCCTGGAGTCGAGCCCGGTCGGCGTCTGCGCCTATACCCACGACGGCGTCCTGGTGATGTGCAACGACCGGCTGGTCCATCTGCTGGGCGTGCCGAAGGAGCGGCTGGTCGGCGTCTCCATCGCCGACCTGTTCATCGAGCCGGACAACACCGAGGCGCACGAGACGCACTGGACCTTCTTCCGCCGCTCGCTGCGCGACGCCGAGGTGAGGGTGCGGCGGGCCGACGGCTCCGTCTTCTGGGCGCTGGTGTCGGTGGACCCGACACTGCTCGACGGCCGCCCGGTCCATCTCGCCTGGGTCTACGACATCACCCGGCGCAAGCTGGCCGAGCGCCGGATGGAACAGGCCAAGGAGCAGGCCGAGCAGACGACCACCGCCAAGTCCGCCTTCCTCGCCACCATGAGCCACGAGATCCGCACCCCGATGAACGGCGTGCTGGGCATGCTGGAGCTGCTGGAGCGCACGCCGCTGGACGGCGGGCAGCGCGACACCGTGGCGACCATGCGGGAATCGGCGACCTCGCTGCTGCGGATCATCGACGACATCCTCGACTTCTCGAAGATCGAGGCCGACAAGATGGACCTGGAGCAGGTGCCCGTCTCCATCCCCGCCCTGGTCGAAGGGGTGGCCGAGACGCTGGCCCCGGCGGCGCGGGCCAAGGGGCTGGCGCTGCTGACCTACGTGGACCCGGCGATCCCGCCGGCGCTGACCGGCGATCCGGTGCGGCTGCGCCAGATCCTGTTCAACCTGTGCGGCAACGCCATCAAGTTCACCGAGCGCGGGCGCATCGTCGTCCAGGCCACCCTGGCCGCCAGGACGGACGGCGGCAGCCAGGGCGGCGCCCGGCTGCGCATCGAGGTGGCGGACACCGGCATCGGCATTTCCGAGACGGCGCGCCGCCAGCTCTTCCAGCCCTTCACCCAGGCGGAAAGCTCGACCGCCCGGCGCTTCGGCGGCACCGGGCTGGGCCTGTCGATCAGCCGGCGGCTGGTCGCGCTGATGGGCGGGACGATCGGGGTGGACAGCGCACCGGGGGCGGGCTCCACCTTCTGGGTCGAGCTGACGCTGAGCGCCACGGCCGACACCCCCCCGCCCCAGCCTCCGCCCGGTCCCTCGGCGGTGGACGATCCGGGCCTCGCCGGCCTGACCGTCCTGGTCGGCCTGCCGGACACGGAGGAGCGCCGGATCGTCACCCACTATCTGGAAGCGGCCGGGGCGCGCGTGCTGGCCGCCGGACAACCGGACACCCTGGCCGAACAGGCCCGCATGGCCCAAACGGAACGCGGCGCCCTGAACGTCGTGGTGGTGGACGAGGCTCTGCACACCCCCGCCGCCGCCCAGGCGCCGCAATTGCTGGGCCGCCGCGTCGGGGAAGCGCAGGTGCCGACGGTGCTGCTGCAGGACCCCACCACCATCGGCGGCCGCCTCGCCGACGGATCGGTCCCGGTGAGCCGACCGGTCCGCCGCACGCCCCTGGTGCGCGCCGTGGCGGTGGCCGCCGGACGCGCCCTGACGGACGCGGCATCCGGCGAAGACCCGCCGCCGGCCGTGCGCTGCGCCCCGGCCGTGCTGAGTCCGGAGCGCGCCATCGCCGAGGCGGAGGCCCGCGGGCGGCTGATCCTGGTGGCGGAGGACAACGCCATCAACCGGAAGGTCCTGCAGATGCAGCTCACCTCGCTGGGCCACACGGCGGAGTTGACCAACGGCGGGGCGGAGGCCCTGGCCGCGCTGGGGCGGCGGCGCTACGCCCTGCTGCTGACCGACATCCAGATGCCCGAAGTGGACGGGTTCGAGCTGACCCGCCGCATCCGCGCGGCGGAGCGCGCCACCGGCGCCCATCTGCCGATCGTCGCCCTGACCGCCAACGCCGCCCCGGCGGACATCGAGAGCTACCGCGCGGCCGGCATGGACGAGGCGCTGAGCAAGCCGCTGGATCTGGCGAAGCTCGACGCCGCACTGTCCCGCTTCCTGCCGCCCGCAGTGGCCGACCCGGTGGCGCCCTCCCAGTCATTCCCACACGCGACGAACCCGTCGCGCGACCTGCCCCCGATCAACCTCGATGTCCTGCGCCGGCTCTGCGGCGACGACCGGGCGCTGATGGACGAGTTGCTGAGCGACTTCGTCGGGATCGGCCGCCACATCGCGGACGAGGTCAGCGACGCCGTCGCCGCGCGGAACGGAACGGCGATCCGTGCCGGCGCCCATAATCTGAAGGGCTGCTCCCGCAACGCCGGGGCGACGCCGCTCGGCGACGCGGCGCAGGCGCTGGAGCAGGCGGTGATGCAGGACGCCCCCTGGGAGCGGGTGACCGCGCTGGCCGCGGCGCTGGAGCAGGCGATGCGGGAGGTCGAGCGCGTCATCGCCACCGCATCGGATCCCTGAACGCCCCTAAAACACCCTTTGTCCGTTCGAACCGGCGCGCGATTGGGGTATCGTCCCCGCGACCCGCCACGCCGCGAGACGCGCATGAACCGCCGCCAGTTCTCCAGCCTGCTGCTCTCCCTGCCGGTGCTCCCCTACGCGGCCCCGATCGCCGCGCAGGAGAAGGTTCCCACCCTGGGAGAGGAGCTGACCCCCTTCGGCGCGGTGCGCGGCGCCAGCCGGACGCGGGCCATTCCGCCCTGGAAGGGAGGGCTGACCCGCGTCCCCAACGGCTGGAAGCCGGGCGCCCATCTGCCCGACCCCTACGACGAGGATGGGCGCTGGTTCACCGTGGGTCCGGCGGATCTGGACCGCTACAAGGTCCGCCTGTCCGCCGGCCTGCAGGCGATGCTGACCAAGTATCCGTCCTTCGAGATCCCAGTCTTCCCCAGCAACCGCAGCGCCGCCGCTCCCCAGCGCGTCTACGACGAAACGATCGAGAACGCCCGGCGCGCCAAGCTGGGCGAGAACGGTCTGGCGTTGAGCGGGGCGCGGGTGGGCGTGCCCTTCCCCATCCCGGCCAACGGCGTGCAGGCGATGTGGAACCACATCCTGCGCTGGCGCGGCAATTCCTTCAGCCGCACCGGCGCCACCGTCCTGCCGGAATCCGGCGGCATCTACACCGCGGCGGTCTACCGCGAGGACTGGCAATCCAGCTACGCCGCCGGGATCGACGGCGGCCGCCCCTTCCACTACCGCCGCACCACCCTGATGCCCAAGGCGGAGGCCGGGACCACCCTGCTGCTGCACGGCACGCTGAACCCGATCCAGGCCGGTTTCGCCGCCTGGTTCCGGCAGGGGGAAACCGGCAAGCCCGTCCGCGCGCCCGACTTCGTCTACGACACGCCGGACCCGGCCAGCGGCGGCATCCGCACCGCCGACATGCTGGACATGTTCGGCGGCCCGCTCGACCGTTTCGACTTCGCCCTGGTGACGCGCCGGGAGATGTATGTGCCCTACAACGCCAGCCGGATGAACACGCCCAATCTGGCTCCGGCGGATTTCCTGTGGCTGGGCCACCCCAACCCACAGTTCCTGCGCTACGAGATGCACCGGGTGTGGATCGTCGAGGCGCGGCTGAAATCCGGCTTCCGCCACGCCCTGCCGGAACGCACCTATTATCTGGACGAGGATTCCTGGCAGATCGTCATGGCCGACCATTACGACGCCAAGGGCGATCTGGTCCGCTACGCGGAGGCGCACGGGATCGCCTATCCGCAGGTGCCCGTCTTCGCCCCGGCCTTGGAGATCACCTACGACCTCACGGGCGACCGCTATGTGGTGAACGGCCTCGACAACCAGCTCGCCCCGCCGGACTTCGCCAAGCCCCTGCGGCCCGAGGACTTCGCCACCGACACGCTGGAACGCAAGCGGCGGCCCTGGTGAGAGATTGGCAGAGTGAGACGGGCGGAGAGAGACGGGCACCGGGCGGCGGTCAGTGCCGGACCGGACCGGCCACCCACTGGCTGACGATGGTTTCCGCCTGGAAGGGCGGGGTTTCCGGATGGTGGTAGCGGAAGACGGTCACCGCCGCCTCCAGCGCGTAGCGCTCCGGCTGGCCGCAGTCGCACAGGCCGGCGTAGCAGCGCTGGACCGCGTCGCGGCAATTCAGGCTCACCGCCGGGTAGGGGTCGATCGTCAGCCAGCGCATGCTTTTCATCGACGCTCCCCGCCTTCCCCAGAGTTGCCGTCCAGCGCGTCGCCGCCGTCGAGAGACACGCTGTCGAGCGGAACGCCGTAGATTTCCAGCCGGTGACCGACGATGCGGTAGCCCAGCTCCCGGGCGATGCGCTCCTTCAGCGCCTCCAGTTCCGGGCTGGCGAATTCGATGATCCGCCCGCTGCGCGTGTCAATCAGGTGGTGGTGATGGTCGGTGGAGGCTTCTTCATAGCGGGCACGGCCGTCGCCCAGGTCCACCTTCTCGATCACCTGCGCGTCTTCCAGGAGGCGCATGGTGCGGTAGACGGTGGCGATGGAGATGCGCGGGTCGATCAGGACGGCGCGGCGGTGGACCTCCTCCACGTCGGGATGGTCCTCCGATTCCGACAGGACCTGGGAGATGACCCGGCGCTGGCCGGTCATCTTCAGTCCCTTTTCCAGGCACAAGGATTCGAGACGCGACGTCATTGCCCCACCGCCTTTGCCATCCGTTGCGGCGCCGTGTCCCGCGATCCGGGGCGCCATGCTGCAGCGCCCATCATAATACTGAAATTCATTCGCAATCCTATACCCCGTTTTTTTATCCGGGAATTAACGCGGCAAAATGCCTCACCCGCCGACGCGGCACGCCCTACCACCCCCATCGTCCCCTGGAACCGCCGCCCGACCCAGGGACATTTCCGGTCCGGAACGCGGCCAAGGTCCTTGTTTGCTTGCCAAAAGCCGCCCCACCGCCTATGTGTGTCCGGTCGATTTTGCTTTGGGGCTGCCGGCTCCTCGTCGTCCCGGTACCGGCGCCGCTTGCGCCTTCCCACGGTGAATTGATGGCTCCGCGCACTCCCGCGGCGGAGCGCCCCAAGCCACGCCGCCCCCGGCCATGTCCGGGCACGGCCCAGGTGCAGCCTCTGTTCACGTGACCAGGACCCTCCCCGTATGACCGAATTCAGTGGCCTCGGCCTGATCGAGCCCCTTCTGCGCGCCGTCGCCGAAGAGGGTTACCAGACCGCCACGCCGATCCAGGCCGGCGCCATCCCCGTTCTTCTGGAGGGCCGCGACGTGCTCGGCCTCGCCCAGACCGGCACCGGCAAGACCGCCGCCTTCACCCTGCCGATCCTGCAGCGGCTGTTCCAGAACAAGAAGCGCGTGCAGGCCAAGGCGCCGCGCACGCTGATCCTGACGCCGACGCGCGAGCTGGCGCTGCAGATCGGCGAGAGCTTCCGCACCTACGGCCGGCACCTGCCGATCCGCCGCACGGTGATCCACGGCGGCGTCGGGCAGAGCCCGCAGGTCGCCGCTCTGGCCCGCGGCACCGACGTGCTGGTGGCGACTCCGGGCCGCCTGCTCGACCTGATGGCCCAGAAGCAGTGCATGCTCGACCAAATCGAGATCTTCGTCCTGGACGAGGCCGACCGCATGCTCGACATGGGCTTCATCCGCGACGTGCGGAAAGTCGTCGCGGTCCTGCCGAAGCAGCGCCAGACCCTGCTGTTCTCCGCCACCATGCCGGAAGCCGTGGTCGAGCTGGCGCACAGCATCCTGACCGATGCCGAGCGGATCGAGGTGGCGCCGCAGTCCACCACGGTGGAGCGCATCGCCCAGCGCGTGCTGTTCGTGGACCGCGCCGACAAGCGCCGCCTGCTCGCCGACCTCCTCCAGGAGGGTGCCATGGAGCGGACGATCGTCTTCGCCCGCACCAAGCACGGCGCCGACCGCATCGCCGACCATCTGAAGAAGGCCGGCGTCCCGGCCGACGCGATCCACGGCGACAAGTCGCAGTCGGCCCGCGTGCGCGCGCTGGAGTCCTTCCGCAGCGGCGACCTGAAGGCGCTGGTGGCGACCGACATCGCAGCGCGCGGCATCGACATCGACGGCATCACGCACGTCATCAATTTCGACCTGCCGAACGAGCCGGAAAGCTACGTCCACCGCATCGGCCGCACCGCCCGCGCCGGCACCGACGGCAGCGCGGTGTCCTTCTGCGACGCGGAGGAGGTGGCTTATCTGAAGGCCATCGAGAAGACCATCCGCCAGCCGGTCCCGGCCGACCACGACCATCCCTACCACGCGTCGGTGGTGGCGGCGATCCATGCCTCCTCGGCCAAGCCGCCGAAGCCGGCGCCCAAGCAGCCCCGTCCGGGCCGCGGCCAGCCCCACCAGCAGCCGGGCGGCGGCAAGCCGCAGGGCCAGAGGGCTCAGGCGCCGAAGGCCCAGGGCGCGAAGCCGCAGCCGCAGCAGGGCGCGCGGGTTGCCGGCGCCACCGGCGACCAGCCGCTGAAGGCCAAGGTGTCGGCCAACCAGCAGAACCGCCACAACCGCCGCCCCGCCCCGCACGGCGGCCAGCCGGGCGGGAACAAGCGGTCCGCAGCCTGAGTCTAAACAGCCTGTGCCTGTTGGGCGCGCGGCGGGATCACCGCCCGCCGCGCGCCGCCCGATTTGCCGTGGCCTGCTCGTCGATCACCGCGCCACGGGTCGGCGCCGCGCCGCTGTCGCCGTAGCGCTGGACCTGGGCGCTCCCGCCGAGCTGTTTGGCGATGGCCGCGGCGATCACGTCCCGCCGCTGCGCTTCGGACAGCGCGGCGGTCTGCCGCTCCAGCGCGGTCCAGTCGAGCCGCGACGCAAGCCCGTCGCTCATCTGCGTCTGGCCGTCCCGCCAAACGGCGGCGACGACCTGACCGCCCTGCCGGAACACGGTGTGGGCCTGCACGGCGCGGCTGCGCGCCGCGACCGCCGGGTCCACGGCGTTGGGATCACCGGCAATCCTCATCTGCTGCTGAAAGGCGGAATCGCCGACCCCGACCCGCGCCATCATCTCCGGCGTGGCCTTGGTCACCGTCGAAAAGCGGGTGACCCCGCCACCGTTCAGTGCGTACGCGCCTGACGGGCCATATCCCGGCGCGGAGACGGACAGGCTGCTCATGAAACACCCCTTGGTTGATCGTTGACTCCCCCTCGGCAACCTTCCCCTTAGCAGTTTCCATGCCATCACCGGCAGCGCCTGACCGCAGGCATCCGCCAGAGCGGAAGGGGGGCGGAAGGGACGGTGGAACCGGATGCGCAGAGCCGAATTTTCCCAGCGAGGGTGAAAGAAATGCCGATGGCGTCGAACCATTTCCTTGCCCATCAAAGAAAAGCCGCCGCGATGGCCGCGGCGGCTTTGCCGTTTGGTGATGATGGACCACTCAGAGCAGCGTCGTCAGATTGACTGCGTAAGAGTCGGAGCTGTACAGATACTCGATGGTGTTGTTGCCACCCAGATAGAAGTCCTGGATGATCACGCCATCATTCAGATAGCCATCGCTGAAATCGGCCACGCTGGAGATCCACAGGTCGTTGCTTCCCATCGGACGGAAGAAGGCGAGGTTCGCCATCGTTACATCGGTGAAGTACACGACGTCGGACGTTCCGCCGCCATAGCCCGGCATTCCGGCTTCCGACTTGTCATCGTTGATGAGATCAACGCCGCCATTCGCCGAATGATAATAGACGTCGTTGCCCGCCCCGCCATACAGCGTGTCGTCACCGGCTTCGCCCAGCAGGTGATCGTTCCCCGAACTGGCCAGAAGGCTGTCGCTCCCGTTGCCGCCATACAGCGTGTCGTTGCCGTCGTCGCCGACCAGAATGTCGTTTCCATTGAAACCGTAGAGGAGATCGTTTCCGCTCCCGCCCTGGATCAGATCGGGATAGCTGCTGCCATACACGGTGTCGTTGCCGGCACCCGCCGCGGAGCCGTTGGCGGTCTCGTACGGTCCGGGGACCAATCCCCGCAGATCGATCACTTCGGACGCGGACGTTCCATTGATGACGCTCATGTCGAATCCCCACTTATTTTATGCATCGTCGAATGAATGTTCGGAAAGTTTGCTTGTTTGGCCGACCGTGCAGCGTTCACCGGATCGGTCGATCATGGTTTCCGAACAGAGGCTCTTCAGCTGCGCTCGCTCATGCACACAACAGCATGTGGTTGAGCACAAGTCCTGAAATGCTCTCAAAACGAGATCTGTCATGAGAAAAGAAAACAGTCAACAACCATAAATTACACACGAAAGCACTAACTTCATTACTTATCTATCTAATCAAAAACAAAACAGAAACAGGCACGACAAAAGTTACACTCAGCCCTGCACCCTTTATCTGTGTTTCTATTGATATACGAACAGAACAGGGAGAGTCTGCGGATCGACAGGAAAAGGCCCTCCACCCGGTGGGGAGGAGGGCCGATGTTCCGTTGAAAGACAAACCGTCCCTACGCGTCCATCACCGCGCGAAAATCTGCCCCATGTCCTGGAAGCTCTTGAACTCCAGAGCGTTTCCGCTCGGGTCGAAGAAGAACATGGTGGCCTGCTCGCCTGCCTGACCCTTGAAGCGGATCTGCGGCTCGATGAGGAAGCGCACGCCTTCGGCCTTCAGCTTGTCGGCCAGCGCGTGCCAGTCGTCCCAATCCAGGATCACGCCGAAATGGCTGGCCGGCACGTCCTCGCCATCGACCGGGTTGGTGGCGCGGGTCCCGGCCTCCTCCGTCACATGAGCCACCACCTGATGGCCGTAGAGGTCGAAGTCGATCCAGCGGTCGGATTCCCGCCCCACACCGCAGCCCAGCAGGCCGGCGTAGAAGGCGCGCGCCTCCTCCTTGTCGCGGACGGGGAAGGCGAGGTGGAAGGGCGGAACGGGTTTGCGGTCGGTTGCGCTCATGCTCGTCGGGGTCTTCGCCCCCTCCCTGCTGGTGATTGACTAACCAACTCAATCCGGCAAACGCCGTCCCGTCTCGGCATCGAACAGATGCAGGGCGTCGGGCGGCGCGCCGACGCGCAGGGTCTCGCCCTCGCGGCAGAACGGCAGGCCGGCGACTCGGACCACCATTCCCTCGCCGTCCGGCAGGCGGCCATAGACTACTGTATCGGCGCCCAGAGCCTCCACCAGATCGACCGTGACGATCAGCGGCCCGTCACCGGACGTGACGGCCAGATGCTCCGGCCGCACGCCCAGCTTGATCGGCCGCCCGGCCATGTCGGGCCGCGGGCGCGGCAGAAGGAAGGCTGTGCCGCCGGGCAGCGCCACCCCCTGCCCGGCGGCGTCGAAGCGCGCGTCCAGCACGTTCATCGGTGGCGACCCGATGAAGCCGGCCACGAACAGGCTGGCCGGGCGCTGGTAGACCTCCAGCGGCGTGCCGACCTGCTCGGCCACCCCGTGATTCATCACCAGGATGCGGTCGGCCAGCGTCATCGCCTCGACCTGATCGTGCGTCACATAGAGGCTGGTGATGCCCAGCCGGTCCTGGAGCCGCTTGATCTCGACGCGCATCTGGGTGCGCAGCTTGGCGTCCAGGTTCGACAGCGGCTCGTCGAACAGGAAGGCGGCGGGCTCGCGCACGATGGCGCGGCCCATGGCGACGCGCTGGCGCTGCCCGCCGGAGAGCTGGCTGGGTCGGCGGTCGAGGAAGCGGCCAAGTTCCAGGATCTCCGCGGCCTTGGCGACGCGCGTCTGGATCTCCGCCTTGGGCAGGCCGCGGATCTTCAGCCCGTAGGCCATGTTGTCGAACACGCTCATGTGCGGGTAGAGCGCGTAGTTCTGGAACACCATGGCAATGTCGCGGTCCTTGGGCTCCAGCCCGTTGACCACCCGCCCGCCGATGGCGATCTCGCCGCCGGTGATGCTTTCCAGCCCGGCGACCATGCGCAGCAGCGTGGACTTGCCGCAGCCCGAGGGGCCGAGCAACACGAGGAACTCCCCATCCGCGACGCTGATGTCGATGCCCTTGATAGCTTCGACGGCGCCGTAGGACTTGCGGACCCGATTCAGATCGACCGTTGCCATTTCTTATTTCTCGCTGTCCACAAGGCCTTTGACGAACCAACGCTGCATCAGCACGACCACCGCCACCGGCGGCAGCATGGCCAGCACCGTCGTCGCCATGATGAGGTTCCAGTCGGTCGCGGCCTCGCCGTTGCCGATCATCTTGGTGATGCCGATGACCACCGTCTCCATCTCCGCGCTGTTGGTGATCAGCAGCGGCCAGAGATACTGGTTCCAGCCGTAGATGAAGAGGATGACGAACAGCGCCGCAATGTTGGTGCGCGACAGGGGCAGCACCACGTCCACAAAGAAGCGCAGCGCCCCCGCCCCGTCGATCTTCGCGGCCTCCACCAGCTCGTCCGGGATGGTCAGGAAGAATTGCCGGAACAGCAGCGTCGCCGTGGCCGAGGCGATCAGCGGGATGGTCAGCCCGGCGTAGCTGTCGATCAGCCCAAGGTTGGCCACCACCTCGTAGGTCGGGATGATTCGCACCTCAACCGGCAGCATCAGCGTGATGAAGATCATCCAGAAGAAGACCATGCGCAGCGGGAAGCGGAAGAAGGCCACCGCATAGGCCGAGATGATCGAGATGGCGATCTTGCCCAGCGCGATGACCAGCGCCATGACGAGGCTGTTCCACATCATGATGCGCACGGGCGTGTGCATGACGCGGTTGCCCTGCGATTCGCTCCAGGCCGAGGCGTAGTTGTTCAGCATCTCGCCGCCGGGCGTCAGCGGCAGGTTGCCGCGCCCGATGGTGGCGGCGTCCCAGGTCGAGCCGATGACCGTCACGTAGATCGGAAAGGCGAAGATCAAGACGCCCAGCATCAGGATCAGGTGCGGGACCATGTCCATCAGGCGCCCGCCGGAGCGCGGGTTGTCGCGGTCGCGGTTCATGAGTAATGCACCTTGCGCTCGACGAAGCGGAACTGTATGGCGGTCAGCGCGATGACGATGACCATCAGGATCACCGACTGCGCCGAGGAACCGCCCAGGTCGTGGTTGACCACGCCGTCCTGGTAGACGCGGAAGATCAGCGTCTCCGTGGCCTTGCCCGGCCCGCCGTGGGTCAGGGCGTGGATCGTGCCGAAGGTCTCGAAGAAGGCATAGACGATGTTCACCACCAGCAGGAAGAAGGTGGTCGGCGACAGCAGCGGGAAGGTGATCGTCCAGAAGCGGCGCACCGCCCCCGCCCCGTCGATGCTCGCCGCCTCGAGGACGGAGCGCGGGATGGCCTGCAGCCCGGCCAGGAAGAAGATGAAGTTGTAGGAGACCTGTTTCCAGCTCGCCGCCAGGATGACCATCGTCAGCGCCTGCCCGTCGTTCAGCCGGTAGTCCCAGGCGTAGCCGAGGTTGTTCAGCGCGCGGCCCAGGATGCCGATGTCCGGGTTGAAGATGAACATCCACAGCACCGCCGCCACCGCGGGCGCCAGCGCGTAGGGCCAGATCAGCAGCGTCTTGTAGGCCGCCGCCGCCCGGATCTTCGCATCGGCCAGCACCGCCAGCCCCAGCGCGGAGACCAGCGACAGGAAGGTCACCGACGCGCTGAAGACGATGGTGGTCTTGACCGTCTCCAGATAGTTCGGGTCGCTCAGCACCGCCTGGAAATTCTCCAGCCCGACGAACTGGCTGCGCAGGCCGAAGGCGTCCTGGAGATGCACCGACTGCCACAGCGCCTGCGCCGCCGGCCAGATGAAGAAGATCAGCGTCACCGCCACCTGCGGCGCCAGCAGCAGGTAGGGCAACGCCCTGTTGTCGAAAATCACGCGACGTTGCATGGAATCCTTCGGTTGCTCCCGGTTCTTTCTGCCGTCTCCCGCCCCGGGAGAGGGAAGGGACCCGCGCGAAGCGTGGGAAGGGTGAGGGTACGGCCAAGGATCAGCTCTCCGATCCTCGGTCGACCCTCACCCGGCTCTCAGCGGATGCCATCGGCATCCGCCTGACGCCGTCAGCGCTGGCCTTCGGCCAGTGCGAGAGGCCCTTCGGGCCACCCTCTCCCGGGACGGGAGAGGGAACAGCCCATAAGCCTTGCTCAGTTCTTGTTGGCGCGCTCGAAGTTGCGCAGGACCGTGTCGCCGCGCTTCACCGCGTTGTCCAGCGCCTGCTGGGCGGTCTGCTGGCCCTGGAACGCCCGCTCCATCTCCTCCTGGATGATGTTGCGGATCTCCGGCAGGTTGCCCAGCCGCAGCCCCATGGTGTTCTCCGTGGTGGCGGTCCGGGTCAACTGCTCCGCCGGCACCTCGGCGCCGGGGTTCTTGTCGTAGAAGCCCTCTTTCTTCGCCAACTCGAAGCCCTGCAGCGTCACCGGGACGTAGCCGGTGTCCATGTGCCACTTGGCGTCCACCTCCGGGCGGGCGAGGTAGCTGAAGAAGGCGGCGACGGCCTTGTACTCGTCGGCGGTGCGCTTGGGCGAGGTCATCACCCAGAAGGCGGCGCCGCCGATGATCGAGTTCTTCGGCGAGGAGATGGCGTCCGGCCAGTAGGGCAGCGGCGCGGCACCCCAATTGAACTTGGCCTCCTTGACGATGCGCCCGCGCAGGCCGGACGAGGCCTGGATCATCGCGCATTCGCCCGACGGGAACAGCGAGTCCGCGGCGTTGTCGCGGCCGCCGTAGCGCAGCGCGCCTTCCTTCTGCAGGTCGATCAGCGTCTGGAGATGCTTCACGAAGAACGGGTCGTTGATCTTCAGCGTGGCGTTCAGCCCGCCGAAGCCGTTGGCCTCCGACGCGAAGGGCTTGTCGTGGAGCGCGCCGACCTGCTCGAACTGCGTCCAGGTCGGCCAGGAGAAGGTCATCGGGCAGGTCACGCCCGCCGCCTTCAGCTTGCGCGCCGCGTCGGCCACCTCCGGCCAAGTCGCCGGCGGCTTGTTGGGGTCGAGCCCGGCCTTCTGGAAGGCGTCCTTGTTGTAGAAGGTGATGGTGGTGGAGCTGTTGAACGGCAGGGCCATCATCTTGCCGTCCTTGGAGCTGTAATAGCCCCGGACCGCCGGGATGTAGGCCGCAGCGTCGAGCCCCGACCCCGTCTCGCTCATCAGCTGGTGCACCGGCTTGATGGCCGGGCCGGCGGACAGCATGGTGGCGGTGCCGACCTCGAACATCTGCACGATGTGCGGGGCGTTGCCGGCGCGGAAGGCGGCGATGGCCGCCTGCATCGTCTCTGGATAGCTGCCCTTGAAGGTCGGGTTGACCTGGACCTTGTCCTGGCTGTCGTTGAAGCCCTTCACCACCTGCTCGAGCTGGCCGCCGAGCGGCTGGGGCAGGCCGTGCCAGAATTCGACGACAGTCTTCTGCTGGGCGTAGGCGGCGCCGGTGAAACCGGCGGCGAGCGCGAAGGCGGCCGTCGAGACGGCGAGCTTGCGGCGGGTCAGCATGGTGGTCTCTCCCTGGAAGCAATCGATTGCGTGATGTGCTGACATGCAGGGCGCGGGTTGCGGTCCCGCGACGGTCTTGTGAAGATTTGGTGACGTGTCCGGAACACGCGCGCAGGGGCGCGCCGCATCCGCTCCGCGCGGTTGCAACGTCGGTCCTGCGTAAGGCATGGAACGGGACTTAAGTCGGTGATGGATGCTGCGCCGGCATCAATGGTTTTCCTCCCCCCATGTGTGTTTCTTTTTTGCAAGCCTTAAGGATAGAGGGGGAGGCTGTCAATCAGCCGTACGTATCAGTACGGACTATCACCCTTACGTCATCTCTCGGGGTGCCATGTTTGGGCGAGCGCCCACAATGCGGCGTCGTCGCGGCACAGCGACCCGGCCAGTTGTGACAGGCTGTCCCCCATCAGGCCGGAGGAGCGCAACAGGCAGTAGGACCGGCTCGGCGCCGACAGATAGTGCGACGCCGCCGGGGCCGCGACCGGCGGCGCGGGATACAGCGCGGCGGGCGGCGGGCAGTAATAGGGCTGCGCACCGGGGTTGTAGCCGGGTACCAGCCGGTCCAGGCCGGCCCGGGGACCGAAGACGCAGCCGCGCTGGTCCCAGTCCAGGCTCGTCGTCTGCGCGGCGGCGGGCAGGACGACGAAGGCGGCCATCGTCATCCCCGCCAGACAACCGGCCAGCCGGCACCCTGCTTTGCGATGCATGCTTCCCTCCGATCCCAGGCCGCGCCCATGGCGCACCCAGACCATGACGCCAGGGCCGGCGAGCCGTGAACGGCGCCGGCCTTCGGAGGAAGTATGCGCGCTCCATCGACGCCCGGCGCGGCGCCGATGGACGGGTCGGCAAGCGCAAGCGAGGACGGCGCTCTCTGTTCGTTCGGTGGGAGGGAGGAAACGCGTCCCCCGCCCTGTCACGCCGCGCTGCTGCTCTCGACCGGCAGTTCCGCGGCGCTCGCCGCCGCCAGCGGGACGTCCACCGCAAAGACGGAGCCCTTGCCTGGCACCGAGCGCAACGAGACCGGCAGGCCCAGCAGCGTCGCCAGACGCCGCACGATGGCGAGGCCGAGCCCCAGCCCGTGCCGGCGGTCGCGGTTCGGGTTGCCGAGTTGGCGGAAGTCGTCGAAGATCGCCGACTGGTCGGCGGGGGCGATACCGAGGCCGGTGTCCCACACCTCGATGCGCAACGCGCCGCCGCGCCGCCGCGCCGCCAGCAGCACGCCACCCGACTCGGTGAAGCGCAGGGCGTTGGACAGGATCGGGCGCAGAAGCTGCTCCAGCAGCACCGGGTCGGTGCTCACCTCCGCATCCGCGGGGCGGACGTTGAAGCGCAGGGCCTTGGCGTCGGCCTCCGGCGCGAACTCGTTGAGCAGGCGGCCCAGCGTCTCGTCGATGGGGAAGGTCTGAACCTGCATCCGGACCAGCCCGGCCTCCAGCTTCGACACGTCCAGCAGGGCGCGCAGGAGCGCTTCCGCCGCCTCGATCGACATTTCCAGCTTCTCGCCCAGATCGCGCGCGCCGGGATCGGTCAGGCGGCCCATCAGCAGATGGTGGAACAGGTGCATGGCCTGGAAGGGCTGGCGCAGGTCGTGGCTGGCCGCCGACAGGAAGCGCCCGATGGCGGTGCGTCCCGTCTCGGCTTCCTGGCGGACCCGCTCGGTCTCGGTCTTCGCGCGCTCGGCTTCGGCGCGGGCGGCAGCCAGAGCAGCGGCGTTGGTGTCGGCGATAGCGGCGACCGCGGTCACGACCCCGTCCGCGTCGCGCACCGGGCTCAGCACCATTTCGCCACGGGGCAGCAGGCCGAAGGCCGACACCGGGGTCCTGGTGAGGACGACACGGCGGACCTGCGCCTCCACCTGGGACACGATGGCCGTCGGAACGCCCAGTTCGGTCAGATCCTTGCCGTCCGCCTCCTCCGGC
This sequence comes from Azospirillum brasilense, assembly GCF_022023855.1. NCBI lineage: Bacteria > Pseudomonadati > Pseudomonadota > Alphaproteobacteria > Rhodospirillales > Azospirillaceae > Azospirillum > Azospirillum brasilense. Next base: position 1,320,440 of record NZ_CP059449.1, on the reverse strand, counting down.
AAGCGGCCGAAAGCCGCGGCGAAAGCCTGGTTGACCACGAGAAGCCGCGCGTCCAGCCCAAGCAGAGCGTGAGCGGCGCCATTGGCGGAGACCAGAGCCTCAAGCCAGATCGCACGATCCGTCATATGACCTTCGGTTGAGCTCTTTCTGGTATACTCGACCACAACTTCACCGCAAAAACTGAGATTACAGCACACTTATCCGGCCACTTGGGCATCGGAGTCAAATATCACATGCAAAACTCACTTGGGACAAATTCCGTTTGAATGTGAAGGACAACGCCCCCATTGGCCCAAGCCGGCCGCGCGGGCTATAAGTCAGGTATGCTTTTCCGCCGCAAATCCCACCCCTCCAAAACCCAGGCCAAAACCCAGGCTCCACGCCCCAAGGCCCCGCGCGCCCTGGCGGTCGCCGGCCTGCCCGTGCCGCTGGAGTTGCGGGAAAGCGCCCGCGCCCGCCGGATGACCCTGCGGGTGGACGCCGGACGCGGGCTGATCCAAGTGGTGATCCCGGTGGGCGTCCCGGAAGCCGAGGCGCTGCGCTTCGTCGGGCGGCACGACGGCTGGGTCCGGGCGCGGCTGGCCGCCCTGCCGCCGCAGCTTCCCTTCGCCGACGGGGCGGTGGTGCCCTATCTGGGGGTCGACCACATCATCCGGCACAGCCCGGACCTGCGCGGGGCGACCCGGCGCGAGGACGGCGCGATCCTGGTCGGCGGCCGGGCGGAGCATGTCGCCCGCCGGGTGCGCGACTTCCTGATGGCGGAGGCGCGGCGCGAGCTGGCCGAGCGGTCGCGCACCAAGGCCGCGCTGATCGGCGCGCGGGTCGCTGCCGTCACCGTGCGCGACACCAAGAGTCGTTGGGGAAGCTGCTCGGCCACCGGACGCCTCTCCTTCTCATGGCGGCTGATCCTGACGCCGGAGTCCGTGCTGGATTACGTGGTGGGGCACGAGGTGGCGCATCTGCGCGAGATGAACCACTCCCAGCGGTTCTGGACGCTGTGTGCGCAGCTGACCGGCGACGTGCGCACGCCCCGCCTCTGGCTGAAGGCCAACGGCACGCGGCTGCTTCGTTATGGCGAGGGCAGCGGCGAGGGGACGGAAATGGTTTCACCTGCAAATGACGGTCATGCCGAAACGCCGTGACGGAGTCGCGCCGAGCCTCTGCTAGAGTGCGCCTCCCCCATCGTTCCCGGCCCGACTCCCTCCATGCCCCGTCCCGATTCCCTGACCGTCCGCGTGCTGCTGACGGCGCTCGTCGCCTTCGGCCCGCTGTCCACCGACCTCTACCTGCCCTCCCTGCCCACCTTGGTCACCGTGTTCGGCACAGACATGGCCACGGTGCAGCTCACCCTGTCGGTCTTCCTCGCCGGCTTCGCGGTGTCGCAGCTCGTCTACGGGCCGGTGTCGGACCGGTTCGGACGGCGGCCCGCCCTGCTCGGCGGCATTCTCATCTATCTGGTGGCGAGTGCCGCCTGCGCGCTGACCGACGACATCGAAACGCTGATCGTCGCGCGCTTCTTCCAGGCGCTGGGCGCCTGCTGCGGCCCGGTGGTGGCGCGGGCCGTGGTGCGCGACGTCTTCGGACGCGACCGGGCCGCCACCGTGCTGGCCTACATGGCGATGGCCATGACGCTGGCCCCCGCCGCCGGCCCCATCCTGGGCGGCGTCCTGACGGAGTGGTTCGGCTGGCGGAGCAACTTCCTGCTGCTGACCGGCTTCGCCGCCCTGATCCTGGCCGCCACCTGGGCTCTGATGGCGGAAACCAACGCCAACCGCGACGAGACGGCACTGCAACCAGGCCGGTTGTTCGCCAACTACGCGCTGCTGCTGCGCGACCGCGGCTTCGTTGGGCAGATGCTGACGGTGGCCTTCGCCTACAGCGGCATCTTCGCCTTCATTTCCGGGTCCAGCTTCGTCCTGATCGGGCGGCTGCACCTGACGCCCGCGCAGTTCGGGGCGAGCTTCGGCGCGGTGGTGCTGGGTTACGCGGTGGGGTCCTTCCTCGCCGGGCGGCTGAGCGCGCGGCTGGGCGGGCCGCGGATGATCCGCACCGGCACGGCGGTCTCGCTGGCCGGCGGGCTGCTCGGGGTGGGGCTGGCGCTGGGCGGGGTGCTGCATCTGGCGGCGGTGGTGGGTCCCGTCTTCCTTTTCATGCTGGGCGCCGGGCTGACCCTGCCCAACGCCATGGCCGGGGCGGTCGCCCCCTATCCGATGATGGCCGGGCTGGCCTCCTCGCTGGTCGGCTTCGTGCAGATGACCGTGGCGGCGCTGATCGGCGTGGCCCTCGGACACAGCCACGCGGACAGCCAGCTTCCCATGATGACGGCGATCGGGCTGGTCGCGCTCGGCGGTGCGCTGGCGCACCGGCTTCTGGTCAGTCCTCGGACTTGACGGACTCAGGTATCCAGCGCAGGGCGTAGGAGAAGACGATCGTCACGGCCAGGCAGAGCGCCAGCGCCATCCCCGCCAGCACGTAGAATCCGGCTCCGCAGGCGATGCCCAGCGCGCCGGCCATCCAGATCACCGCCGCGGTGGTCGCTCCGCGCACCGTCGTCCCGGCGCGGAACATCACCCCGGCGCTGATGAAGCCGATGGCCTGGGCGATGCCCTGGATGACGCGGGTGGGGTCCATGTCGCCCCCGCCGGTCCCCTTCCCGGCCATGCCCCAGTAAAGCTCCAGCGCAACCAGGGTCGTCACCGCCGCGCTGATGGCCACCAACGTGTGGGTGCGCAGCCCCGCCGCCTTGCCCCGGACCTCGCGGTCGAGTCCCAGCGCCGCGCCGCAAACCGCCGCCGCAGCCAGCCGGGCCGCCATGTCCCAGACCGGAATGGCCGTACTCAAGTCCATGTTATTCCTCCTTATTTTTACCTTTGCGTAACGCTTGCTACTTTTTTGCGCCCGGTCGCATTTTTCACTTTAAAAGGCGGCCCGTTCGATCTATGTAACCGCAACTCGCAAGCGCACGTGCCGCTGGCCCGCCCCTCGTCCTTTTCGAGATGTGGTTATGCAACGACGTAACGCGTGATCCCCGACCGTCCCTTAAGCAAGGCGGCGTCTTGGAGGTTACGATGGTTCATGTTGTTGTGGGTGGGCGCCGGCTCACCCGTCTCCGACTCTTTCCGGTTCTGTCCAGTCCGGTCCTTCCCCGCAAGGCAACACGGCAGTCCAGTATGGGCGGCCTGAGCGCCTGACCGTCTTTTCTTTTTGACCGGTCAGCAGCGCGCGGCCGCTCCGCCCCTGCTTTTTCACAATTCGTCCGACACCTTCATCTTGCGTCCGGGAGACTGAGATGACCGATAAGATTGCGCGCTTTTTCGAAGAGCAGCGCCCGCAGACCCCGTGCCTCGTCGTCGATCTGGACGTCGTGGAAGCGAACTACCACGACCTGGAGGAAGCGCTCCCGGACGCCCGGATCTTCTACGCCGTGAAGGCCAATCCGGCGCCGGAGATCCTCGGCCTGCTGACCCGTCTGGGCTCCGCCTTCGACACCGCCAGCGTCCCGGAAATCCAGATGGTGCTGGCCGCCGGCTGCGCGCCGGAGCGCATCTCCTACGGCAACACCATCAAGAAGGAAGCGGACATCCGCCGCGCCTTCGAGCTGGGCGTACGCCTGTTCGCCTTCGACAGCGAGGCGGAGCTCGAGAAGATCGCCCGCGCCGCCCCCGGCGCCCGCGTCTTCTGCCGCATCCTGACCTCCGGCGAGGGCGCCGAGTGGCCGCTGTCGCGCAAGTTCGGCTGCGACCTCGCCATGGCGCGGGAGCTGCTGCTGAAGGCCAAGGGCATGAACGTCGTTCCCTACGGCGTGTCCTTCCACGTCGGCTCGCAGCAGAAGGACCTGATGCAGTGGGACCACGCCATCTTCCAGGTGGCGCAGCTGTTCCGCGAGCTTGAGGTGCTGGGCGTCGACCTCGGCATGATCAACCTGGGCGGCGGCTTCCCCACCCGCTACCGCACCGACGTGCCGGAAACCACCGCCTACGGCCAGGCCATCTTCGAGTCCCTGCGCACCCACTTCGGCAACCGCCTGCCGGAAGCCATCGTGGAGCCGGGCCGCAGCATGGTCGGCAACGCCGGCATCATCGAGAGCGAGGTCGTCCTCGTCTCCCGCAAGTCGGCCAACGACGTGAAGCGCTGGGTCTATCTGGACATCGGCAAGTTCAGCGGTCTCGCCGAGACGATGGACGAGGCGATCCAGTACCCGATCCAGGTGATGGGCGCCCCTGAAGGCGAGGGCGGCGAGGGCGACACCGAGGCGGTCGTGCTGGCCGGCCCGACCTGCGACAGCGCCGACGTGCTCTACGAGCGCGCCGAGTACAAGCTGCCGATGGACCTGAAGGCTGGCGACCGCGTGCGCATCCACGCCACGGGCGCCTACACGACCACCTACTCGGCGGTCTGCTTCAACGGCTTCGCCCCGCTCCAGCAGATCTGCATCTGATCGAGCGGCGTTTCGGCTAAGAAAAAGGCCACTCTTCCTTCGGGAAGAGTGGCCTTTTCTTTTGACCGCTTGCGGAAAACCCCAAGACCCGGATGCGAAAAGGGCCGCTCCCTTACACAGGGGCGGCCCTTTTCCTTGCGGTCTCCCGCAGCCGTGACGGCGGCATTACGCCTTCCAGAACGGCTTGCTGATCTCGCCTTCGACGTCGATCTGGGAGATGCCGATGTCGTGCAGCATCCGGTCGTCCAGCCGAGCCAGCTCGCGGCGGGTGATGGTGCGCTGCCGCCACAGGGCGAACGTGTCCAGAACGCTGTCCAGCACATACGCCACCGGAGCAGGGCGCAGGGTACGGCCGGCGGGGGCCGTGCGCAGAGCGATTGCCATGGTGGTCATCCTATCTTTGAAGGTCCCGAGGGGGCCTGCCGGAAGTGGCCGCCGCGCCCTCGCTTTGTGAGAAAGAATATTGCTCATCCCGCGCAAACCCGCCACCGCCATGTGGGTATGCGAGCCGTGAGCTTTCTCGATAGCTGTCGTAGGAATATCACCGATGCAAGAATAATGGACGAATGCACAGCTTTTGGGCGCCACAAATTGTGCAGTTCACCAACAAACAGTGTTTGAAACGGAACGCTGGACAGCCGCCGCGGGGCGTCCTACCTGTGATCCCGACCGTCGTCCGATACCGAGTTCTTCCCATGATCGATACCATCGCCTTCGACGGCGACGACACGCTGTGGCACAACGAATCCCTGTTCTCGATGACGCAGGACCGCTTCCGCGCGCTGCTCGCCAACCATCTGGCCGATCCCGCGGACATCGACCGGCGGCTGCTGCAGGCCGAGCGCGAGAACCTCCGCGTCTACGGCTACGGCATCAAGGGCTTCGTCCTGTCGATGATCGAGACGGCGGTGGACCTGACCGACGGGCGCATCGGCGGGCGGGACATCCAGAGCCTCGTCGAGTTCGGCAAGGCGATGCTGGAACACCCGGTCGATCTGCTCGACGGGGTGCAGGAGGTGGTGGAGGGGCTGTCCGGGCGCTACCGGCTGCTGCTCGTCACCAAGGGCGACCTGTTCGACCAGGAAAGCAAGATCGCCCGCTCCGGCCTCGCCGAACGATTCGACGCCATCGAGATCGTCAGCGAGAAGGACCCGGCCACCTACCGCCGCCTGCTCGACCGCCATGGGGTGGACCCGGCGCGCTTCGTCATGGTGGGCAATTCCGTGCGGTCGGACATCCTGCCGGTGCTGGCCGTCGGCGGCCACGCCGTCCATGTGCCCTACCACGTCACCTGGGCGCACGAGGTGGCCGAGCCGCCCACCGAGAATTACCGCCGCATCGACAGCCTGCACGGCCTGCCGCCGCTGCTCGCCGCCTGGTGAACAGAATCTGGTGAATGGGAGACCGCGTGATGAGCTTCGCCCTGCTGACCGATCCCGCCCGCCCCACCGTGGAACCCGAAACCGGCAGCCCGTCCCCCGACCGCGTCCTGTCCGGCGCACCGGTCTTCACCACCTGGAACGAGTACGAGTCGGCGGACGGCAAACGCTACGCCGGGGTCTGGCGCTCCACCCCCGGCTCCTGGCGGATCGTCTACGACGAGTGGGAGTATTGCGAGATCCTGGAGGGCACCAGCACCATCAGCCACGCCGACGGACGCCGCTGGACCGTCGGCCCCGGCGACCGCTTCACGCTGGAACCCGGCTTCGACGGCGTGTGGGAGGTGCTGGAGACCACGACGAAACGCTACGTGGTTATCCTTCCCTGAGGAGATCACGCCATCCTTAGCCCTCTCCCCTCTGGGGAGAGGGTGGCCCGGAGGGCCGGTGAGGGGGATGCGCGTGACGGTGCGTCCGGCACAAGCACAACCCCCTCACCCTAACCCTCTCCCCAGAGGGGAGAGGGAACACCAAGCGCTTCAGCCGGGCTCCCCGAACAGGTGGACGATGCCCAGGTCGGCGCGGTTCAGCACGACCACCGCCTTGCGCCCGATCTCCACGGCCAGCAGGCACAGCGCCATGATCGACACCACCAGGACGAACCGCGCGATATCACGCGCCCAGGCCCGCCGTTTGCGGCGCCGGGCCGCCAGATGGGCGGCCAGCTTCTGCCGCAACGCGCTGCCGCGCCGCCCATAGCCGCGCGTCCACCCACCCCAGCCACGCTCCACGGGCGGCATATCATCGGACGGATCATTCGGTGCGGGCGTGGCGGGAACAGGCAGTCCGGCGCCGTCCGCAGGCGGCGAACCGGTGTTGGGCGCGGCGGTTTGGCTGGCGGTCGCGCCGGGCGGGTCGGTCGCGGTCACGGCGGTCATCCTGCGGCGGAGGAACGGTCGATGAGCCGTTATCTACGCCCTTTTCATGAAAGCGCAACACGCCGCGCCCGAACACCCGGAAAGGCCACATGGAAACAAGCGGGGGGAAACAAGCGGGGCGGCGGCGGAATGCCGCACCCCGCCTCCACCGCCTCAGCGCCGGCCGCGCGGATCGCGGCTCAGGCCCTTGGCCTCCAGCTCCGCCAGATACTCCGCCCACAGGCGATCCTGGTCCTCGCCCAGCTCGTACAGCAGCTTCCAGGAGTAGATGCCGCTGTCGTGCAGGTCGTCGAAGACGATCCGCAGAGCATAATGGCCGATGGCCTCCAGGCTCATGATGCCGACATGGCGGCGGGCCGAGACGGTCTGCTTCTGGCCGGGACCGTGGCCCTGCACCTCGGCACTCGGGCTGTGGACGCGCAGGAACTCCGCCGGGTAGGAGAAGGTTTGGCCATTGTCGAAATCGACCTCCAGCCGCTTCTCCTCCTTCTTCAGCCGGACTTCCACCGGCCAGTGCTTGGTGCCGAAGGCGTCCGACGCGAATTGCTCGTCGGACATCAGGCCGCCCCCGGCTTCCCGTCGAGGCTGCGGGCCTCGTCGATCAGCATGATCGGAATGCCGTCGCGGATCGGATAGGCCAGCCCGGCGCGGTCGCTGATCAGCTCGGCGCGCTCGGCGTCGTAGCGCAGCGGCCCCTTGGTCAGCGGGCAGACGAGGATCTCCAGAAACTTCGGATCGACGCGCGCCTGCGTCTTGCCGTCGGCGGGCGTGTCGTCGTGGGGGTGGGCGCTCATGGATCGGGCCTCGCAGTCGGAAAGTGCAGTGTCGAAGGAAACGGTCAGTGACGCAGCGCGCCGCCGTCGCCCTCATGGCCGTCGAGAATGGCCATCTCGACCAGGGCGATCAAGAGCTTCGCGCGCTCCGGCAGGTCCGGCGTCTCCAGAAGGGCCTGCTTTTCGCTGGGCGAGAAGGGGCAGATCATCGCCAGCGAGGTAACCAGCCGCTCGTCCGGCGTGCCGTCGATGGCCTTCCAGTCCACCGACAGGCCCTGCATCTTGAAATAGCCCTTCAGCCCGGCCAAAAGCCGTGGGCGGTCCAGCCCGCAGCCGTCGCTCAAGTTCCCGGCGCGCTCCAGCGGGTCGATCAGATCGCCGGTGAAGCGGTCCCAGTCCGCGGCGACCCGGCGGTAGCCGCGCTGGCCCTCCAGCTCCCGCATGATGGCGAAGCGGCTGACCCCGGTCAGGGTGATCAGGTAGCGGCCGTCCTCGGTCTCGGCGAAGCTGGTGATGCGTCCGGCGCAGCCGGTGCCGTAGACCGCCGGCTCGCGCAGGCGGCAGGCCGGATCGGTCGGCTGGACCATGCCGATCATGCGGTCGCCGGCCAGAGCGTCCTCGACCATCGCGAGGTAGCGCGGCTCGAAGATGTTCAGCGGCAGACGCCCGCGCGGCAGCAGCAGGACCCCCGCGAGCGGGAAGATCGGGAGCTGCCGCGGGAAGCGGTCCAGTGACGGGTCGATGGGGTTCCGGCTCATGCGACGAATATAGAACCCCCGGACACGGCGAACAGAGCGACCGCGAACGAAGCGGCCTCCAACAAAACAGACTCGAACGAAACAGACTCGCGGCCCGGAGTCGCCCCCGGGCCGCGAGGCCCCGTGATCAGCGGAACAGGATCGACGACAGCTTGCGGCGGCTCTGCACCGTCAGCGGGTCGGTCGGACCGAAGGCCTCGAAGAACTTGACGAGCTGCTTACGGGCGGCCTCGTCGTTCCAGGCGCGATCGCGGCGCACCAGTTCCAGAAGCTCGTCCACTGCGGCCTCGCGCTGGCCGGCGGCGAACAGCGCGAGCGCGAGGTCGAAGCGGGCCTCGTGGTCGTCCTCGTTGCGGGCGACCTTTTCCGTCAGCTCCGGGATCGGGCCGGCGTTGGCGGCCTGCTCGGCGACCTCCAGCGCGCTGCGCACCGCGGCGATCTCCTTGTCCTTGGCGATCTGCTCCGGCACCTTGTCGAGCATCTGCTTGGCGCGGGCCAGCTCGTCGTTGACGATCAGGCAGCGGACCAGCCCGGCGTAGGCCACGGCGTTCAGGTTCTCCGGATCGGCCTGCAGGATCTCGCCGTAGATCTCCGACGCGGTCTGGGTGTCGCCGGCCTCCAGCGCCTCCTTGGCCTGGGCCAGCGCCTCCTCCAGGATGTCGCCCTCGCCACCGCCCGCGGCGCCGGCCAGCTTCACCAGCTTCTCCACGAAGGCCTTCACCTGCGACTCCGGCAGGGCGCCCATGAAGCCGTCCACCGGACGCCCCTGGAAGAAGGCGTAGACCGCCGGGATCGACTGCACGCGGAGCTGCGAGGCGATCATCGGGTCCTTGTCGGTGTCGATCTTGACCAGCCGCACCTTGCCCTTCGCGGCCAGAACCGTCTTTTCCAGGATCGGGCCGAGCTGCTTGCACGGGCCGCACCAGGGCGCCCAGAAATCGACGATCACCGGCACGGACTGCGACGCCTCGATGACGTCGGCCATGAAGGCGCGGTCGCTGCTGTCCTTGATCAGGTCACCGGCGGCAGGGGCGGCGGCGGGGGCGGCACCGGCGGCGACGGGCTTGTTGGCGGGCGGAATGGAGAACATGGCGGTCACGTATCCCTTTGCGATCTCGCGTGATAGATGAGCGCACGGGGCGCGTTAAGCAAGCGTCGGCTGAGAGTCCGGCGGCTCCTCGCCGAAGGGCACGATCAGCGGCTCGTGCCCGCCGGCCCGCAGGAAGCGCAGCAGGTCCGCAGCGGCGATGGCCGTGGTGCGGTCGTTCAGCAGCGGGTGGTAGTTCAGCGGGTCGTGGGCCAGCATCTGCTCCTGCAGCACCACCCTCACCCGCCGCTCGCGGTCGTTGAACAGCGCGAATGGCGTGACCGAGCCGGGCCGCACGCCGAGATGCCGCCACAGCCGGTCGGCGGAAGCGAAGGACAGCCGCGCCGACCCGATCACCTTGTCGAAGCGGTTCAGCTCCACCCGCGCGTCCTCCAGCGCGACGACCAGCCAGTGCTGCTCCTTCTTGTCCTTCAGGAACAGGTTCTTGCAGTGGCCGCCGGGCAGCGCGCCGCGCAGCGCCTTGCTCTCCTCCACCGTGTGCAGCGGCGGGTGGCGGTGGGTCACGGTGCGGATGCCGAGCGCCGCGAGATGCTCCAGGAGCTGCTCCGGGCTCGTCGGCAGCGGCTCCTCGGCCCTGCCCTCGGGGGTGTCGCGGGTGTCCATGGAGCCATCTTTAGCGGCGCCGGCAACATTCGTCCGGGAAAATCTGTCCGGGCGCCCTAGAAAAGTGAAACATGACGCTTGCATTGCGCCGATCCATGAGTATAGTCCGCCGCACGCCGCCGGACGGCACCGAACAACGGTCCTAACGGCAGCGAAACGGAGCGCGGGCGTAGCTCAGGGGTAGAGCACAACCTTGCCAAGGTTGGGGTCGAGGGTTCGAATCCCTTCGCCCGCTCCATTCTCCCGACGGAGGCGGTGGTCCTTCGGAGGGAAACAGGACGGTTGATGGAAAGGCTGGACCTTCGGGTGCCGGCCTTTTTCGTTTTTTCCCTCTCGGCCGCATCACTTCCCCGCGCGTTGCGATTCCGCAACCGACGCCATCGCTTCCGACGCCGAGTCTGCGCCGCGGCGCTCCGCCGCCTGCAACCGACGCCTTGGCCCCGACGTTCCCAACCTCGAACCAGCGCAGCCATACAGGGCGGGCAACGTCGAAATTCGCAACCATAAGGCGTTAATCCTAGCGAACAGCATGCTTTTGTAGGTCATTCCCGGCGCACATACCCCATATGATCGCGTGAATAAATTTACTTCTCGGCAACCTACTTGCGTATGACCGCCCGAAAGACTATGCTTCAAATACGAAACAAATAGAACTTCTATCCGGTTAGGGTTGTATGCACCATGGATGGTCTGGTGGCGTCGGACGGGCTGAGCCCGTGATTTTCCCGGACAGGACGCTCCTGTCCGGCCGGCGTCCGCCGCTCCGGCAACACCGGCCCTCCCCCGCCTGATCGTCATCGGCTCCGCTGTCGTCGCACTGCGACCGGCGGTGCCGCTGGTCGCGCTTCCAAGCCCCGCTTCGTACAGCCCAGACGGCAATCCGCCCAGACGACAAGAGGTCCTTCCCATGGCTATGCAACGCTACATCGTGAATTTTCCGCGCCTGTCCCCGGACATGCTGGAAATCTGGAAGACGGTCCCCAGCAGCATCGCGTCCGACGTGCAGAACCGCTGCCAGAGCATGGACGCCCGGATCAAGCCCTGTGCCCCGGGCATGCGCATCTGCGGGCAGGCCCGCACCGCCGTGTCGATGCCGGGCGACAACAGCATGCTGCTGACCGCCTGCAGCCTGGCCGAGCCGGGCGAGGTGGTGGTGGTCGCCGGCGCCGGCCTTGAAGAGGTGGCGCTGGCCGGCGAATGGGTGGTCCGCGGCTGCAAGTCGCGCGGCCTGGGCGGTCTGGTGATCGACGGCTCCGTCCGCGACCTTCAGGAAATCCGGACCATCGGTTTTCCGGTCTTCGCCAAGGGCTCGGTCCCGCGCGGCCCGCACAAGGCCTTCGGCGGCAAAATGGATGTCCCGGCCGGCGTCGGCGGCATGGTGGTCAACCCGGGCGACCTGATCATCGGCGACGATGACGGCGTGACCGTGGTGCCACTGGCCGTGATGGACGAGGTGCTGCGGCGCTGCCTGGAGCTGATGGCCAAGGAGAAGGTGTGGTCGCAGCAGCTCGACGCCGGCAAGTCGCTGATGGAGGTGCTGGGCGTGCCGGAACCGGAAATCGTCGAGACGCCCACCCTGCGCTGATCCCCGGCATCCGCCGGACCACGCGAGCCGGCGAACCTCACAGCCCTTCGAGCCGCCCCGAGACCGGTTTCCGCCGCCATGACGCTCATCTTTCAAATCGTGCTGCCGATGTTCGTCCTGGTCGCGCTCGGCTTCTACGCCGGGAAATCGGGCAATTTCAGCAACACGGCGGCTCAGGGGCTGTCGCGCTTTCTCGGCATCTACGCCCTGCCGGCCCTGCTGTTCGCGGCGATGGCCAAAGCAAAGATCCCCGATCCCATCGAATGGGGCTTCGTGGCGTCCTTCTTCGTCGCAGCCTTCATCATCTTCGCACTGGGAGCCGCCTGGATGCTGTCGATCCGGCGGCGGGACGAGGCGGCGATCGGCGGCTTCGCCCCCTCCTTCTCCTCCATCGGCCTGCTCGGCGCGCCGATCCTGATGGACGCCTACGGATCGTCGGTGGCCATCCCGGTGATGCTGCTGATCCTGTTCCAGTCGCCGCTGCTCTTCACCACCGCGACGATGATCGCCGAGGCGCAGCGGACGGCGGGCGGGCGGCCGGTCGCCGCCGCGGTCAACGCCGTCAAGGCGACCCTGCTCAGCCCGATGATCCTGTCGATCGTCGTCGGCATGGGCTTCAACCTGAGCGGCGTCCATGTGCCGGACGCCGTCATGAAGGCCGCGGACTACGCCGCGGCCACCGTTCTGCCCTGCGCCTGCTTCACGCTGGGCACCTCGCTCTCCTTCGGGAAGCTGTCGGGCAAGTTCGGCCAGGCGCTGGTCCTGGCGATGATGAAGACGGTCCTGCACCCGGTGCTGACCTGGGTGCTGGCGGTGGAGGTCTTCCACCTGCCGCCGGACTGGCTGGCCCCCGCCGTGACCGCCGCGGCGCTGCCCATCGGCGTCAACGTCTACGCCTTCGCCGAGCGCTATCAGACGGGGCGGGAACTGGTGTCGATGTCACTGCTGCTGTCCACCCTGATGTCCCCGATCTCGATTTCCGTCGCCTTCATGGTGGCGATGGGCTGACGCGGTCATTTCGACGCAGGCAATTTTCATTATGCGTCCATTTGACGCTTGCCGCGCACGCCTGAACGCGCGGAACTCCAAGAAACCACGCCAGATAGAAAGCATTCGTCGAAAATCTCTGTGATTTCCGGATATCCGATCCGGTCAGCACGATTGATACACGAATAGAGACTCTGTATCTTCCACTTTGAAGCGTCAAAGTCGCTTCCATCGGGTCGATTTGACAGCGCTGGGCCTATGAACCGCTCCTTTTCGCGAGAATGGCGACCAAACTCCGCCGCTGTGCCGGCAATGGGATCGGCCATCCACGAAGATAGACATACCGAAGTATGCGCTCATCAAAATCAAGGTGATGACGGATCTTCGTGTCGTTCATGATCCAACATTTCAATGCTGCCAAAATCAATGACCGACGATCTTTACGAGAATTTCAGAAAAGGAGGCCCAGCCTGTGTCCGCATCGGGACGGGCGGGATCTCCCGGGATCCCACCGCGTCCGCGGCCAAGGGGGTCTTCCGCAATAACGCAGGAAAGAAGGGCATCCAGATGATCATTCGCAGCAAGTTCCTGGCGCTGGCGACCGGGACCCTGGCGCTGGCCATGTCGACGACCGCGCTGTCGACGGCCCGGGCCGCCTATCCCGAGAAGCCGATCACCGTGGTCGTCGCCTACGACGCCGGCGGTTCGACCGACGTGACCGCGCGCCTGCTGGCTCCCTTCATCGAGAAGCATCTGGGCGGCACCCGGATCGAAGTGGTGAACAAGCCGGGGGCCGGCGGCGAGATCGGCTTCGCGGCCATCGCCGACGCCGCGCCGGACGGCTACTCCATCGGCTTCTGCAACACGCCGAACATGGTGTCGATCCCGATCGAGCGTCAGGCCCGCTTCTCGGCGGACCGGCTGGACGCGCTGGTCAACGTCGTCGACGATCCCGGCGTGTGGAGCGTTCCCGGCGACAGCGCCTTCAAGACGCTGAAGGACGTCGTGGAGCACGCCAAGGCCAACCCGAACACCGTCACCGTCGGTACCACCGGCGTGGGCTCGGACGACCAGCTTGCCATGCTGCTGGTGCAGCGCCAGGCGGGCGTGCAGTTCACCCATGTGCCCTTCTCCGGCTCCGCCGCCAACTACAAGGCGATGCTCGCCAAGAAGATCCAGATCAGCGGCCAGAACCTCGGCGAGGGGCTGCGCGGTCAGGCCTCCGACCAGATCCGCGTGCTGGGCGTGATGAGCAAGGAGCGCTGGAAGGCCGCCCCGGACATCCCGACCTTCGCGGAGCAGGGCTACCCGGTGCTGATGGCCTCGCTGCGCGGCGTCTGCGCGCCGAAGGGCCTGCCCGCCGACGTCCGCGCCAAGCTGGTGGACGCCGTCACCAAGGCCGCGACCGATCCGGAGTTCGTGGCGAAGGCCGAGGCCAAGGAGACCTTCCAGCCGCTCCGCGTCCTCGGCCCCGACGCATTCGCGGCGGAGCTGAAGCAGCTCGACACCGAACTGAAGTCGCTGTGGCAGTCGTCGCCCTGGCTGAAGTGATCCGGGGCTGACGCGACCCGGGCGGGCTGGTCCGTCCGGGTCCGGCCCATCCGCGAAACCACCCGCCGCCGGCCGCCCGGCCTGCGTCGGGTGCGGTTCAAGCCCCCCTGACCATCCGGCGCCAACGGACCGGCCAATGGTTGAAGCAGGTGCTCCATGACTTTCCTCAATCACCTCCACATTCCCACCAAAATGGGAATCCCGGCGGCGACAGCGATCCTGGGCATGCTTGCCATCGCGTTGCTCGGCGGCTCCGCCATCACGGAACAGTCACGCCTGCTGGACACGCTGTTCAACCGCTCCTTCACGCGGGAAGCGGATGTCCAGGCGTTGACCGACACGCTGACCGTCGCCCACGCCGGCCTCTACCGGACGGTGATCCTCAGCACCGCCAATGCCTCCCCCAAGGCGGTCGAAGATGAATCGAAGGCCCTGACCGAACAGATCACCAAGCTGAAGACCCAGGCGGACAAGATGAAGGGCCAGTCCGCCGCGACCGAGGAGGAGGGGCAGATCCTCCAGCGCTTCGGCTCCGACACCGCGGCCTATCAGGCGAAGGTGACCAGCTTCCTCGACCTGCTGAAGATGGGCGTCGATCCGCTCGACTTCCTGCAGGAGGTCCAGGCGGCCTACGGACGCCTGAACGGCACCGCCCGCGACTACCTGACCTACCAGCGCCAGCAGTCGGCCGACGCCTACGCCAACGTGAACGCGTCGGTCGACGCGACCACCCAGGCCTTCGTCGCCTCGGCGATCGTCGCCCTGCTGATCACGGTGGGCGTCGCGCTGTTCATCGGCTTCAACATCGTCCGTCCGGTGGTCCGCCTGACCACGGTCATGGAACGGCTGGCCCAGGGCCGGCTGGAGGACGAGGTGCCCGCCGCCGAGCGCGGCGACGAGATCGGCCAGATGGCCCGCACCGTCCGCGTCTTCAAGGAGAACGCTCTGCGCGTCCAGGAGATGGCGCGCGAGCAGGAGGCCATGCGCGCCCGCGCCATGGAGGAGCAGCGCCGGGCCATGAACAGCCTCGCCGCCGACCTGGAGGCGTCGGTCAAGGCGATGATGGGCGAGGTGGTGCGGTCCGCCACATCCATGCGCGGCGAGGCCAACGTCATGCTTGAGAACGCCCGTCAGACCAGCCACCACAGCGATTCGGTCGCCCACGCCGTGCAGGAGGCGACGAGCGAGGTGGAGAGCGTGGCCGCCGGCGCCGAGCAGCTCCGCGCCTCCATCGACGAAATCACCCGGTCCATCACCCAGTCGACCCAGCTCGCCCGCGGCGCGGTGGACGAGGCCGGGCGGACCGACTCGATCGTCCAGGGCCTCAGCGAGGCCAGCCGGAAGATCGAGGAGGTGGTCGGCCTCATCAACAACATCGCCGGCCAGACCAACCTGCTGGCGCTGAACGCCACCATCGAAGCGGCGCGCGCGGGCGAGGCCGGCAAGGGCTTCGCCGTGGTGGCGCAGGAGGTCAAGAGCCTCGCCAACCAGACCGCCAAGGCCACCGACGAGATCGGCGCGGAAATCGCGGCGGTGCAGGCGGCGACCACCGCGGCTGTCAACGCCATCCGCGCCATTGTCAACACCATCCGGCAGGTGGACGAATCGCTCAGTACCGTCGCCGCGGCGGTGGAGGAGCAGGACGCCGCCACCCGCGACATCAGCGAGCGCTCCCAGCGCGCCGCCACCGACACGGTGGCCGTGCTCCAGGAGATGCGGCTGGTGCAGCAGGCGGCGGAAACCACCGGCCATTCCGCCGGCGCCGTCCAGACCACGACCGAGGAGCTGTCGCGCAGCTTCAACCGGCTGGACAACGAGATCGAAGCCTTCATCACCCGAATCACCGCGGCCTGACTTGGCCCGATGCGGGGGGACGCCGTGGCGTCCTCCGGCACCGCCCATGAAAAAGGCCCCTCTTCCACGTGGAAGAGGGGCCTTTCCTATGCGGCCTGTCCCGTTCGCCTCACCCGATCACTTCAGCCAGGGGAACTCGCGCCAGAGGTTGCGAAAATCGCCGTCCAGCTCCTTCAGCTCCGCGGAGAAGGCTTCCGAATCGAGGATGCGCAGCGGCTGGTAGGTGTCGCGGGCCTTGCTCTGGAACTCCGGATCGTTGGCGGCCTTGGTCACCGCCTCGACCAGCTTGGTGCGGATCTCCGGCGGCAGGCCCTTCGGCGCGCCGACGCCGCGCAGCGACGCCATGGTGATGTTGTAGCCCAGTTCCTTGAAGGTCGGCAGGTCGGGCGCCATGTCCCAACGCTGCGTGCTCATCACGCCCAGGATGCGGATGTTGTCGCCGCCGGCTTTGCCGCGCAGCCCCTCGCCCAGATTCTGGCCGCAGATCTGGGTGTGGCGGCCGAGCATGGAGCGGTAGTTCTCCGCGCTGCCCGGAAACGGCACGTGGGTGAAGCGGACATTCGCCTGCCGCTGGAGCAGCAGCATGCCCAGATGGTCGTCCGAGCCGACGCCGGTGGAGCCCAGCGTGATGGTGTTCGGGTTGGCCTTGGCTTGGGCGACCAGATCCTCCACCGTCTTATAGGGGCTGTCGCCGTGGACGGTCATGATCCCTGGGTCGTCGACGATGTTCACCAGCGGGTCCAGCCGGTCGAGCGTGAAGCGGGCGTTGCGCTCGATCGGGATGGTGACGACGTTCGGCGTGTTGATGAAGCCGATGGTGTAGCCGTCCGGCGTGGCGTCGGCGATGGCCGCGAAGCCGATCTCCCCCCCGGCGCCGCCGCGGTTCATCACCACGATCCGCGCGCCGCCGCCCAGGTATTTCTCGATAAAGGGCGCCAGCATGCGCGCGGTCACGTCGGTCGATCCGCCCGCCCCGTAGGCGACGATCATGGTGATCGGCTTCTCCGGGTAGGCGGCCTGGGCCGCCGTCGCGCCCAACAGCAGGGCACAGGAGGTCAGGAGGCTGGAAAAGAAACGTCTGGCTTTCATGGTCGGCTCCGCCAAATGCTGCCGCAAGATCACCACACGGGAGCGCCACCAAGGAACGCCTCTGTGGTATCGGTTGCGCAATTCATAGTAACACGATTTTTTGTACACAATAGTATTTAAGGCGCAACCAGAGTGAGAGAAACGGACACATTGCCGCGCCGCCCATCGTCACCGAAAGGCGACGGCAAAACGGCCTTTCCACCTGGGAAAGGCCGTTCAGTCCCGTTCCGTCACGCGGCAACGGAAATCAGTTGATCGGTTCGGCGCGGTTGCCGAACAGGGCGCGCAGCTTGCGCCCGATGGCCGCCACCAGCATGCCCTGGTTGCCACCCTCCGGCTTGGGGAACCAGTCCGGCTCCTCGGTCTGGATGCGGCGGACCACCGTCAGGAACGCCTCGACCACCAGCGGGTCGAAGTCCTTGCCCGCCCGCTCGGCGATCCAGGCGATGGCGTGCTCCACCCCCCACGCCTTGCGGTACTGGCGGTCGGTGATGAGGGCGTCGAACACGTCGGCCACGGCCATGATCCGCGCCGACACCGGAATGGCCCCGCCGCGCAGCCCTTCCATGTAGCCCGACCCGTCGTAGCGCTCGTGGTGGTAGCGGGCGATCTCCGCGGCGATCGACAGCAGGCTGCGCCCGCGCAGGGGCAGCGCCGCCTCGCTGAGGATACGGTGGCCGATCACGGTGTGGCGTTGGATGGCGGCCATGTCGTTGTTCGCCAGCTCGCCCGGAATGCCCAGCGTCTCGTCCGACACGCTCAGCATGCCGACGTCGTGCAGCAGGGCGGCCAGCCCGACCTTCTCCACCAGTTCCTCGTCCAGCTCGTCGGCGAAGCGGCCGTGGACGCGCAGTTCGCGCGCGATGTCGCCGACCAGCCGCTCGATGCGCTGGAGATGGCCGGCGGCGGCGTTGTCCTTGTATTCGGCGAGCGACCCCATGGCCAGGACGGTGGCCTTCTGGGCGGTGTTCAGCTCCTCGAACAGCAGGGCGTTCTCGAAGGCGATGGAGCATTTGTTGCGGAACAGCTCCAGCAGCTGCCACTCGCGCGCGGTGCCTTCGTTGTTGTGGCCCTCGACGTAGATCATGCCGATGATCCCGCCATGGGCGCGCAGCCGCAGGGCGCAGTAGCCCGGCTCCACGATGGTTTCGGAACTCGGGCTCAGCCGCTCCAGCGCGGCGGCCACGTTGGGCTCGCCCAGCTCGGCGACGTCCACGTCCTTCCACTTGGCGAAGCGCCCGGTGGAGGCGCGCACGCGGATGCGCCGGTCGCGCGGCAGCGTGTCGCCCTGGATGCACAGCAGGGCGTGCCGCCCGATGCCCAGCAGCCCGACGGCGCGCGGCAGGATGTTGGGGAACAGCACGTCCGGGGTGCGCATCTCCAGCAGGCCGGTGGTCGCCACCAGCATGCGGGCCAGCGCCTTGCGCCCGGCCGCCTGGGTCTGCAGGTTGGCGAAGGCGCGCAGCCGCGGGACGACGGCGGTGCGCAGCGTGCGCGCCGTCAGCCCGCCCTTCAGGCGGTAGTCGCTGACGTCGTGCCCCTCCACCACCTCCTCTTCCGGCGCCCGCTCGGGATGGCCGGTGCAGACCAGGATGCGGACGCGGCTGTTCCCTAGATCCTTGCGGATGTGGTCGATGAGGCCGAGCCCTTCCGGCACCCCTTCTGCCGCGGGGTCCAGCACCGGCTCCAGCAGGACGGCGGCGGTGCCGGGGTTGCGGTACAGCGCCTCGCGCGCCTCGGCGGCGGTGGCGGCGGTCAGCACCGTCACCGGCGCCCCATCCAGCGCGAAGCCGTCGAGCGCGGCGCGCGTCAGCCCGGCCAGCGCCGGGTCGGGATCGACCACGAGGACGTGCAGGCGGGGCTTGGCGGGCGGAACCGGGGTGGCCTCCGGCGGGCGGGCGTCGTCGTTGGGCATAACCGTCTCGATGGTTGCGCGCGGTGCGCGCGCCTGCACAAAAAATACGCCCACTTCCTGATTCATTCAACTTTCATCGGTTTGGACACGAAGGGCTTCTCCGTAATAACCGCCTCTTCCGGTTACGCCCCTCCGCCTGTTGCCTGTCGCGGCAAATCGGCTACCCTTTGCCTACAACGGCGGCAAACCGCCGCAAAAAATCAGGGAAGGATTGGAGCGATGGCTCTCAGGGCCGAACAGCTCAAGGACGAGCTGACCGAAGAGGTCGTGCGGCAGGTACGCGAGCGGCTGGGCCGCAGCCGCGCGGCACCGGCGGAGCGCTTCGTACGGCAGTTCTACGACAACGTCCCGCCCGACGACATCATCCAGGCTCCGGCGGAGCAGCTCTACGGCGCCGCCCTCGCCATGTGGCAGTGGGGCCAGCAGCGCGAGGCGACGGACCGCGCCAAGGTCCGCGTCTACAATCCCCGCGTCGAGGAGCATGGCTGGCAATCCCACCGCACGGTGGTGGAGATCGTCAACGACGACATGCCGTTCCTCGTCGACTCGGTGACCGCGGAGCTGAACCGCCAGGGGCTGACCGTCCATCTGGTCATCCACCCCGTGGTGCGGGTCAAGCGCGACGCCGACGGCCAGCTCGTGGAGCTGTACGAGCCGGCGGCGGCCCCCACCGACGCGGCCCCCGAATCCTTCATGCATGTCGAGGTCGGCGCGGTCACCGGCGCCGCCGCGCTGGACCAGGCCCGCGACGGGCTGGAGCGCGTGCTGGCCGACGTGCGCGCCGCCGTCGCCGATTGGCGGGCCATGCGCCAGCAGGTGCGCGCCGCCATCGTGGAGGCCGACTGCGCCCGCGCCGCCGTCCCGGCCCTCATCCCGGACGACGAGGTGGACGAGGCCAAGGCCTTCCTGTCCTGGGCCGACGACGACCATTTCACCTTCCTCGGCTACCGCGAATACCGCTTCGAGAGCGGTGCCGACGGGGCGGACTCCTCGCTGGGTCTGGTCGCCGGCAGCGGTCTGGGCATCCTGCGCGACGACTCCGTCACCGTCTTCGACGGGCTGCGCAACTACGCCACCCTGCCGCCCGACGTGCGCGACTTCCTGCGCAACCCGCGCGTCCTCATGGTGACCAAGGGCAACCGCCCCTCCCCCGTGCACCGTTCCGTCCCGATGGACGCCATCCTCGTCAAGCGCTTCAATGCCGAGGGGCGGATCGTCGGCGAGCGGCTGGTCGCCGGCCTCTTCACCTCCGTCGCCTACAACCGCAGCCCGCGCGAGATCCCCTACCTCCGCCGCAAGGTCGCGGAGGTGATGGAGCTGGCCGGCTTCGACCCGCAGGGCCATGACGGCAAGGCGCTTCTGCACATCCTGGAGACCTACCCGCGCGACGAGCTGTTCCAGATCCAGGTGCCGGAGCTGCTCGACATCGCGGTCGGCATCCTGCACCTGCAGGAGCGGCAGCGGCTGGCCCTGTTCGTGCGCAAGGACCCGTTCGAGCGCTTCGCCTCCTGCCTCGTCTACGTGCCGCGCGACCGCTACGACACGACGCTGCGCCGGCGCATCCAGTCCATCCTGGAGGCCGCCTACGACGGCACCTGCACCGGCTTCACCACGCAGCTGACCGAAAGCGTGCTGGCCCGCCTGCATTTCATCATCCGGACCGAGCCGGGCCGCGTGCCCGCCGTCGATGCCACCGATCTGGAGGCGCGGCTGGTCCAGGCGTCGCGCGGCTGGGACGACCATCTGCGCGACGCGCTGGTCGAGGCCCATGGCGAGGAGCAGGGACGCACCCTGTTCCGCCGCTACGCCGACGCCTTCCCCACCGCCTACCGCGAGGAGTTCAACGCGGAGGCCGCCGTCTTCGACATCGACCGCATCGAGAAGGCGACGGCCCAGGGCACGCTGGGCATCAACCTCTACCGCCCGCTGGAGGCCGAAGGGGACGAGCTGCACGTCAAGATCTACCACGAAGGCCGCCCGGTGCCGCTGTCCGACGTGCTGCCCATGCTGGAGCACATGGACCTGAAGGTGATCACCGAGGCCCCCTTCGAGATCGCCATCGCCGGCCACGCCGCCCCGGTGTGGATTCACGACTTCACCGCGCGGTCGCAGAACGGGCTGCCCATCGACTGCGCGATGGTGAAGGAGAAGTTCCAGGACGCCTTCGCCGCCGTCTGGGACGGCCGGATGGAGGATGACGGCTTCAACCGCCTCGTCCTTCGCGCCGGCCTGACCGCGCGGGAGGTGACGGTGCTGCGCGCCTACGCCAAGTATCTGCGCCAAGCCCGCATCCCCTATGGGCAGGACGTGGTGGAAAGCACGCTGGCCGGCCATCCGGCCATCGCGCGCAAGCTGGTCGCCCTGTTCCACAGCCGCTTCGACCCGGCCCGCCGTTCGCAGAACGATCCGGGGCTGGCCGCGGAAATCGAACGCGCGCTCGACGGGGTGAAGAATCTGGACGAGGACCGCATCCTGCGGCGCTTCCTCAACCTGCTGTGCAACACGCTGCGCACCAACGCCTATCAGAACGGGGCGGACGGGCGGCCCAAGACCTACCTCTCCTTCAAGATCGACAGCCGCCACATCGACGACCTGCCGCTTCCCCGCCCGATGGTCGAGGTGTTCGTCTACAGCCCGCGGATGGAGGGCGTCCATCTGCGCGGCGGCAAGGTGGCGCGCGGCGGCATCCGCTGGTCCGACCGGCGCGAGGATTTCCGCACGGAGATCCTCGGCCTGATGAAGGCCCAGATGGTCAAGAACACCGTCATCGTGCCGGTCGGCTCCAAGGGTGGCTTCGTGGTCAAGCGTCCGCCGCCGCCGTCCGCCGGGCGCGAGGCGGCGCTGGCCGAGGGCATCGAGTGCTACAAGACGCTGATGCGCGGCCTGCTGGACATCACCGACAACCTCGATGCCGAGGGCGCGGTGGTGCCGCCGCCCGAGGTGGTCCGCCACGATGAGGACGATCCCTATCTGGTGGTCGCCGCCGACAAGGGCACGGCGACCTTCTCCGACATCGCCAACTCGGTGTCGGTGGACCACGGCTTCTGGCTGGGCGACGCCTTCGCGTCGGGCGGCTCCGCCGGCTACGACCACAAGAAGATGGGCATCACCGCCCGCGGCGCCTGGGAATCGGTGAAGCGCCATTTCCGCGAGCTGGGACACGACACCCAGACGCAGGACTTCACCGTCGTCGGCGTCGGCGACATGTCGGGCGACGTGTTCGGCAACGGCATGCTGCTGTCGAAGCACATCCGCCTGCTCGCCGCCTTCGACCACCGGCACATCTTCATCGATCCCGACCCCGACGCCGCGCGGAGCTGGGAGGAGCGGCAGCGCCTGTTCGACCTGCCCCGCTCCTCCTGGGCGGACTACGACGCGGCGCTGCTGTCCGCGGGCGGACGTATCTTCGACCGCTCCGCCAAGTCGCTGGAGCTGACGCCGGAGATCCGCCAGCGCTTCGGCATCGCCAAGGACCACGTCACCCCGCTGGAGCTGATGCAGACCCTGCTGAAGGCCGAGGTGGACCTGCTGTGGTTCGGCGGCATCGGCACCTACCTGAAGGCGGCGGAGGAGACCAACGCCGAGGTTGGCGACAAGGCCAACGACGCGCTGCGCATCGACGGGCGCGACGTGCGGGCCAAGGTGATCGGCGAGGGCGCCAACCTGGGCGTCACCCAGCGCGGCCGCATCGAGGCGGCGCAGCACGGGGTGCGGCTGAACACCGATGCCATCGACAATTCGGCGGGCGTGGACACCTCCGACCATGAGGTGAACATCAAGATCCTGCTGAACGACGTGGTCGTCCGCGGCGACATGACGCTGAAGCAGCGCGACCAGCTGCTGGCCGCCATGACCGACGAGGTGGCCGGTCTGGTGCTGGCCGACAACTATCTGCAGAGCCAGGCGCTGACCGTCGCCCGCGCGCTGGGTCCCGACGCGCTGGAGGCGCAGGCCCGGCTGATCCGGTCGCTGGAGAAGGCGGGGCGGCTGAACCGCGCCATCGAGTATCTTCCCGACGAGGAGGAGCTGTCCGCCCGCATGGCCAACCGCGAGGGGCTGACCCGGCCCGAGCTGGCGGTGCTGCTGGCCTACGCCAAGATCACGCTCTACGACGATCTGCTGGCGTCGGACCTGCCGGACGATCCCTTCATGGCCGACGACCTCACCCGCTACTTCCCCAAGCCGCTGCGCAAGGCCCATGCGGAGGCGGTGGGGCGGCACCGGCTGCGGCGGGAGATCATCGCGACCAGCGTCACCAACAGCCTCGTCAACCGCACCGGCCCGACCTTCGTCAAGGAGATGATGGAAAAGACCGGCATGGGTCCGGCGGACGTCGCCCGCGCCTACACCATCGTGCGCGACGCCTTCGGCCTGCGCTCGCTGTGGACGGGGATCGAGGACCTCGACACCGTCGTCCCGGCCGCGCTACAGACCGGCATGATCCTGGAGACGGTCCGCCACATGGAGCGCGCCGCCGCCTGGTTCCTGGCGAGTTGCCCGCAGCCGCTGGACATCGCCCGCGAGACGGAGGCCTTCCGGCCCGGCATCGAAACGCTCCTGGCCGGTCTGGACAACGTGCTGGACGCCGAGGAGACGGCCCGCCTGACCGCCCGCGTCGCCTCCTACCAGGAGCAGGGCGTCCCCGCCGAGTTGGCCCGCCGCATGGCGGCGCTGCCGGTGCTGGCCGCCGCCCCCGACCTCGTCCGCATCGCCGGGCGCACCGGGCGCGGAGTCGCGGACGTCGCGGCGGTCTACTTCATGCTGGGCCGCCGCTTCGGCCTGGAATGGCTGCGCGACAAGGCCGCCGCGGCGAAGACGGAGAACCATTGGCAGAAGCAGGCGGTGGCCGCCCTGGTGGACGACCTGTTCGCCCACCAGACCGCGCTGACCACCCGCGTTCTGGAGGCGGTGGACCAGCTTCCCGCGGAAGCCCCCGTGGAGACCTGGATCGCCCACCGCCGCCCGGTGGTGGAGCGGGTGGAGCAGCTCCTGTCCGAGTTGCGTACCCAGCCCAACGTTGACCTGTCGATGCTGGCGGTGGCGAACCGGCAGCTCCGCGGCCTGACGGCGGGGTAAATGGCTTGAAAACCCCTCGTCCGGCCCCCTTCGGGCGGGTCCGGACGAGGGTTTCCCATGCGTCCCGCCCGCTTTCCGGCTATGGTGCGGCCATTCCAAGGAATGTCCGCCCAACCGGAGCCGCCGCGATGACCGACCCCCAGCCGACCCTGAACGACGCCATCCGCCTGCTGCGGACGAACGATCTGGGCGGGGCGGAGGCAGCCTGCCGGGCGATCCTGGCGACCGACCCGCACAACGCGCAGGCCCTGCACCTGCTGGGCGTCGTCGCCGCCCACACCGGCCATCCCGACGGCGCACTCGACCTCTTCACGCACGCCATCGCCGAGGACGGCAAGGACCCCTCCTTCCACAACAGCCGCGGCAGCCTGCTCTTCCAGCTCGGCCGCGCGGCGGAGGCGGAGGCGGCGTTCCGCGCCGGCATCGCCCTCAACGACCGCCTGCCGGAGCTTCACGGCAACCTGGGCAACGCTCTGAAGGCACTGGGTCGGCTGGAGGACGCCGAGGGCGCCTTCCGCGCCGCCCTGGCTCTGCGCGGCGACGCGCCGGAGATGCACAATTTCCTCGGCACCACCCTGCGCGAGCTGGGCCGGCTGGACGAGGCGGAGGCCGCCTTCCGCGCCGCTCTGGAACGGGCGCCGGAGTATCTGGAGGCCCGCTACAACCTCGCCGAGGCGCTGAGCACCCGCGGCGCCCTGGAGGAGGCGGAGGAGGCGTTCCGCGTGGTGATCGCGGCGGCGCCCCGCTTCGTCCCCGCCCATGTCGGCCTCGCCCACACGCTGCAGAGCCTCGACCGCGCCAACGAGGCGGTGGAGGCCATCGAGGCCGCCCGCGCCATCGCGCCCGACCACCCGCTGGTGCAGTTCACCCGCCGGCTGATCTATTCCAACGCCGTCCCCGGCTGGCATCTGCCGATGATCAACGATTTCGAGCGCAACGACGCCTACGAGGCGGCGCTGAAGCGCGCGGTGACCCCGGACTCGCTGGTCCTGGAGATCGGCACCGGCTCCGGCATCGTCGCCATGATGGCGGCGCGCGCCGGGGCGCGGAAGGTGGTGACCTGCGAGGTGAACCCGATCCTCGCCCGCATCGCCCGCGAGACCGTCGCCAACAACGGCTACGCCGACCGCATCGACGTGGTGCCGAAGCTGTCCACCCGCCTGTCGGTGGGCGAGGGCGGCGACCTGCCGGAGAAGGCCGACGTCTTCGTGTCGGAGCTCATCAACATCGGCATGCTGGCGCCGCGCATGCTGTCGGTGCTGCAGCACGCGCGCACCCATCTGGTGAAGCCCGGCGGCGCGATCATCCCGCGCGCCTCGACCGTCTACGCCATGCTGGTGGAGACGCCGGAGCTGGCCCGCATCAACCCGGTGAAGACCATCGGCGGCTTCGACATGTCGACGTTCGACGTGTTCCGCTCCCCCGGCTACCAGCAGATCGACCTCGGCGCCGAAACCCACACGCCGCTGTCGGCCGCCTTCACCGCGCTCGATTTCGACTTCACCCGCAACATGCCCGAGGAGGGCGCACGCGAGATCGCCGTGGAGATCACGGCGGAGGGCACCTGCCACGGCGTGGCCTTCTGGTTCGACCTGCACATGGACGAGGAGGTCGTCTACCGCTCCGAAAGCCGGGCGCGGACGAACCACTGGAAGCAGGCGATGACCTATCTGGAGACGCCGATCCGCGTGCGCCCCGGCGACCGGCTGACCATCGTCGCCCGCTACGACAACAACCAGATTTCGTTCGGCGTGGGCGGCTGAGAGGACCCGAGCCTTCGGGTTTTCCCGCGGGCCGAAGCCAGCCGATCGACGACGAACCGGAGAGGCCGCATGAGCACCGACAAGACACCCGACCGCATCGCCACCGCCCTCGCTGCCCCCTTGCCCGACCTGTCCGACCTGGAGCGGCAGAAGGCGGAGATCGAGGCGATCCAGGCACAGATGATGGACTTGCGCGCGCGGATCGACACACGCCTGGACGAGCAACGCCCCACCATCGACGCCGTTCCGGTTCGCCTCGACGAGTCCTTGCCGCCGAACCCACCCACGGCCATTCGCCATAAGGAATAAAAAGCAGCCCTTTTGACAACTTCAGCCTGAACACGATACGCTGCCATCAATGAATGGCGGCAACGGCAGAAACGCCCGCCTGGATGGTCGGGAGGGCTTCTCATGTCGATCACGACGCCAAACGCACAAGCGTCCGGTTTCAGCCTCGCGGGTTTCAGCCTCAAGGCGGCCTTGACCGTGCTGAGGGGTGCCGACAAGGGAAGCTCCACGACCACGCCCGCCGGCCAACCGGCCGCCGCCGGCGGTTCCGCCGTCTTCGTCACCCTGTCCGTCGAGGCCCAGGCCTTCATGGCGACCACCACCGCGTCCAAGGCCGGCAAGACCGCGACCAGCGCGGCGGCGGGCCCTTACGCCGCCTATTTCCCGACGCGCGACGGCAAGCCCGCCACGGCGCTGGCGAAGGCGGTGTCCGACCCGGGGGCGGTGTCCAGCTCGGCGGGGCTGAGCGGGCCGGCCCTCGCCAAGGACGCCCGCGCCCGCATGGATGCGCAGTACGAGGCCATGAAGTCCAGCGGCAAGCCCTTCGACTTCGACAGCTTCGAGGGCCGGGACTGGTACTCCCTGATGGGCGATCTCGACCGCCGCACGCTGGAGGCGGTCCGCAGCAACGCCGGCGGCCAATTCTCCAAGCAGGAGCAGGACATCGCCCAATCGATCATGGCGCAGCAGGAGGGGCTGGCCATGGGCCTCTACAACGGTCCGATCAGCCAGGAGGCCAGCTTCACCGATCCGTTCCGCGGCGACGAGGCCGCGCGGCGCAAGGCGAATCTCGCCTTCCTGGACGCCGTCAGCACGGAGGAGAAGAGTTCGACCGAATGGGCGACGCGGCGGGCGGCGGCGCAGGCCTTCGACGACCCTCTCGCCAGAGACTAAGGCATGGGGCCGACGCAGCCCCCTGCGGTTGGCAATCCCGGCCGCTTTGCCTAGAGTGGGCCATCCCGGACAACAGATGGCCGATCCTTCAGCATGCCCCACACCGCCGAGGCGCCGAGCCGCCGTGCCATCGCGTCCTGGTGCCTCTACGACTGGGCGAACTCGTCGTACAACACCATCATCACAACCTTCATCTTCTCGGTCTATTTCGCCCGCGGCGTGGTCGGGGACGAGGTGGCCGGGGCCTCGCGCTGGAGCGCGGCGCTGACCGTCGCCGGGCTGCTGATCGCCCTGCTCAGCCCCGTGCTGGGCGCGGTTGCCGACCGGACGGGGCGGCGCAAGCCGTGGATGGCGCTGTTCACCAGCCTGACCGTGGTCTTCTGCGCCGCGCTCTGGTGGGTGAAGCCCGACCCGTCCCACGCGCTGTTCGCCCTGGTCTGCGTGGTCGTTGGCACCATCGCCTTCGAACTGGCGAACGTCTTCTACAACGCCAGCCTGACCGCGCTGGCGCCGCCGCGGATGCTCGGGCGGATCTCCGGCTGGGGCTGGGGCATCGGCTATTTTGGAGGGCTGGCCTGTCTGGTGGTCGCCCTGTTCGTCTTCGTGAAGTCGCCCACCCCGCTGTTCGGCCTGCTCGACACCGCGGAGCAGGCGCCGGTGCGCGCCACCGCCCTGCTGGCCGCCGCCTGGTACGGGCTGTTCGCCCTGCCCTTCTTCCTGTTCGTTCCGGACGTGCCGGCGACCGGCCTCGGCATCCGGCAGGCGGCGCGGGAGGGCATGGCGACGCTGCGCCGGACGCTGGCGGAGACGCGCAAGTACCGCAACACGCTGCGCTTCCTGATCGCCAGCACGATCTACCGCGACGGCATCAACACCATCACCGCCTTCGGCGGAATCTTCGCTGCTCACGCCTTCGGCATGAGTTTCGAGGAGATCCTGCTCTTCGCCATCGCGCTGAACGTGGTGGCCGGCGTCGGGGCCATCGGCTTCGCCTGGGTGGACGATCGGATGGGGGCCAAGCCGACCATCCTGGTCAGCCTGGTCGGCCTGACCGCCTTCGGCGTGCCGCTGCTGCTGGCGACGGAAAAGGCGTGGTTCTGGGTGCTGGCCCTGGGGCTGGGCGCCTTCTTCGGGCCGGCCCAGGCGGCCGGGCGGTCGATGATGGCGCGGCTGGCCCCGCCGGGCATGGTGGGCGAGATGTTCGGGCTCTACAGCCTGACCGGCCGCATGGCCGGCTTCGTCGGGCCGCTCGCCTTCGGGCTGGCCACCGCGCTGTTCGAGAGCCAGCGGGCCGGCATGGCGAGCGTTGTGGCTTTCTTCGTCATCGGTTTTGGGCTTATGCTGACGGTTCGGGAGCCGGCACCGGGCGATGCGAATACGGTGCGACAGTCCGCCGCGGCATGACGGCGGATTCACCCAGCGGAAGCTGCTAACTTGCCTTTTGCTGCGACGCACAACGAACTTTGCGCGGAGGGCGGAACGGACATGTTGCACATCAAGGACATCGAGGCCTTCGCGCACATCAACGAGGCGCTGGCCCGCGACCACGCCGCGGCGCGTGGGGAAGACGAGTCGACAGGGCGTCCGTCGGGGCATCATCCAGCGATGCATCCGGCGATGCTGATCGCCATGGCGGCGACCGGGCGCCTGAAGCCGGAAGACGGTGCGGACGGAAAAACGCCGCAGACCGAAGCCGCCCTGCTGGCGCGGCTGATGGGGGCGCGGCGGGGGTCGTAAGCGCACTGGGGGTGTCGGCGTAACGCCCCCACCCCGGCCCTCCCCCGCTGGGTGGGGGAGGGAACAGCTCCCCCAAATTCCCCTCCCCCGCCCAGCGGGGGAGGGTCAGGGTGGGGGTAATCGAACGGCTCAGTGCCGGAAGTGGCGCATCCCCGTCAGCACCATCGCCAGACCCTTCTCATCGGCGGCAGCGATAACGTCGTTGTCGCGGATCGAGCCGCCGGGCTGGATCACCGCCGTCACGCCGGCTTCCGCTGCGGCCAGCAGGCCGTCCGCGAAGGGGAAGAAGGCGTCCGACGCGACCACCGAACCCTTGGTCAGCGGCTCGCTCAGGCCGGCGGCCTTGGCAGCCTCCGCCGACTTGATGGCGGCGATGCGGGCCGAGTCGACGCGGCTCATCTGGCCGGCGCCGACGCCCACCGTGGCGCCGTTCTTCGCGTAGACGATGGCGTTCGACTTCACATGCTTGGCGACGCGGAAGGCGAAGAGTAGGTCGGCCAGCTCCTGCTCGGTCGGGGCGCGCTTGGTCACCACCTTCAGATCGTCAAGGGAAATGCGGCCGTTGTCGCGGTTCTGCAGCAGGAAGCCGCCGGAGAGCTGCTTCACCATCATCCCCGGCTCGGCCGGGTTCGGCACGTCCTTGGTCAGCAGGACGCGCAGGTTCTTCTTGGTGGCGAGCAGGGCGCGGGCCGCGTCGTCGGCGTCCGGGGCGATCACCACCTCGGCGAACAGCTTGGCGATCTCCTCCGCCGTGGCGGCGTCCAGCGGACGGTTGACGGCAATGATGCCGCCGAAGGCGCTGACCGGATCGCACAGCAGGGCCTGCTTGTAGGCGTCGAGCAGGTTCGCCCCCTCGGCCACGCCGCAGGGGTTGGCGTGCTTGATGATGGCGACGGCCGGACGCTCGAACTCGGCGACCAGCTCGAAGGCGGCGTCGGTGTCGTTCAGGTTGTTGTAGGACAGCTCCTTGCCCTGGAGCTGGATCGCCGTCGCCACACCCGGACGCTGCTCGCCGGTGACGTAGAAGGCCGCCTGCTGGTGCGGGTTCTCGCCGTAGCGCAGGGTCTGGCTGAGCTTGCCCGACAGGGTGGTGCGCGGCGGGAAGGTCTCGCCGAGCTGGCCGGCCAGCCAGGAGGAGATGGCCGCGTCGTAGGACGCCGTGCGGGCGTAGGCGCGCTGGGCCAGCATGCGGCGGAGCTTCAGCGTGACCGCGCCGTCGTGGGTCGCCAGTTCGTCCAGCACCGCCTCGTAATCCTCGGGGTCGGTGACGACGGTGACGAAGTCATGGTTCTTGGCCGCGGCGCGGATCATCGCCGGGCCGCCGATGTCGATGTTCTCCACGCAGTTGGCGTAGTCGGCGCCCTTCGACACCGTCGCCTCGAACGGGTAGAGGTTCACCACCACGAGGTCGATCGGCGGGATGTCGTGGGTGGTCATCGCCTCGGCGTGGATGTCGCGGCGGGCCAGGATGCCGCCGTGCACGCGCGGGTGCAGCGTCTTGACGCGCCCGTCCATGATCTCCGGGAAGCCGGTGTGGTCGGAGACCTCCTTCACCGGGATGCCGGCCTCGGCCAGCCGCTGGGCGGAGCCGCCGGTGGACAGGATCTCCACGCCCTTGGCCGCCAGCGCCTGACCGAGCGCGACGAGGCCCGTCTTGTCGGACACGGAGATCAGCGCGCGCGTGATGCGGACGAGATCGGGGGCGGGCGAGTGGGCGACGTTCGGCGGGCTCATCGGGGCATCCTGGCTGTCATGGAACCGGCTGCGGCGGACCGGGCATGGGAAGACGGGACCTGAGCCGTCGGGGACCTGACCGATCCGGAAAAGCGAAACACCCCGCTTCGTCCCCCCCGCCCGGGCGAGGGTTACGGTCGCAGGGCGAACACTCCACAGACTCTCGAAACAGGCACCGATCCGTATTCCCACGGCCTGTCCGCCGCGGATGCGCGCGGTTTACCCCCCCTTGCGCTCGCGGCGCAAGGCCCATTTCACCGTCTTGATGGCGGAGCCGG
This sequence comes from Azospirillum brasilense, assembly GCF_022023855.1. Taxonomy (NCBI): domain Bacteria; kingdom Pseudomonadati; phylum Pseudomonadota; class Alphaproteobacteria; order Rhodospirillales; family Azospirillaceae; genus Azospirillum; species Azospirillum brasilense. The sequence goes on along the minus strand of NZ_CP059449.1, from coordinate 1,289,692 downwards.
TATGTCCGGAGACGGCGATCTGGGTGGTCCGCCGCGGCTCGTCGCCGCTGCCCAGATAAATGCTCTCCTCCAGCTCCAGCGTGCCGCCCGAGGCGCGCAGCCGCCAAGCGGCCCCGCTCGGCAGCTTCAACTGCACCTGCCCGCCCTGGACGAGGGTCGCCTGGACCGCGGGGTGCAGGTGGAAGCGGATGGTAAAGGGCCGCGGCTCAGGCGTGGCGCCGATCACCGGCTCCAGCATGTCCTCGCCGCGCAGGTCCTCGCCGTTCTCCGCCAGATAGACGCGGCGGCGGTGCAGATAGCCGAAGTTGCGGCTGTAGCCGTTGTGGGTGGCGACGACCAGCACCGCCCCGTCGTTCTCCTGCCGCTCGCAGCCGACATGGGAGGGGCGGCGGCCCAGCCCGCCCTCCTCGATCACCTCCGACGAGTTGGTCTCGGCCAGCACGACGGTGGAATGGGCGGCGGTGCCGGCCAGCGCGGCGCGCCAGGGACCGGTCTTCACCGGATGGGCGCCGCAATTGACGATCAGCCGCTCCTTGCCGACCGACATCTCCAGCGACAGGGTGCCGGCGTGGGCGGTGGCGTCCAGCCCGGTGACCGGCGGCACGCCGGTGTCCATCAGCACCATGGTCCGCCCGGCGATCAGCCGCTCGAAGCCGGTGTGCGGCGCGCTCTTCAGCGGGCGCCCGCGGGCGTCGGCCTGGGCCAGCACCGTGTCGACCAGCGCCGCGTCCTCCTCCCGCCCGCCGTTGAACAGGGCAAGCCCGCCGTCGCCGTGGCGGAAGAAGCGCAGGGCCGGGGTCATGCGGTCGATGGCGTGCTGCAGCGCCTCCGGCACGTCGGCGCGGGCGGTGCGCAGGACCGACCGCATGTCGATCAGGTCGCGCAGGATGCGCAGCTGCACCGAGGGGCAGCGTTCGACATGGCCGCCGTCCGGCAGGATCTGGCGCGGCAGTTCCCGCTCCAGCAGCTTCAGCGCGTCCTGGCCGATCCGCTCATGCTCCGGCAGGCAGAAGCCGCCATAGACGAGGCCCTTGGCCGCGGTGACCAGCGCCTTGCCGTCCAGCGCGCCGGGCACCACGCGGGTCAGATGCTTGACCTGACGGGCGAGGCTGTCGAAGACCGCGGCGCGGAATTCGTCGTCGGCGGAGGCGCAGTAGAAGTCGTGCAGACCGATCCAGGCGGCGATGCGGGCGCCCAGCACCTCTGGCGCCCACGTCTGGGCGTTCCAGCCGCCGTTATGGTCCAGCCAGGACAGCACCAGCGCGCGGGCGCGCCGCCGCGCCGTGTCGCCGCCGACCGCGCGCAGATCGCGCAGCCATTCGAAGCCGTGCAGGGCGTCCTGCCAAACGGCGCTGCCGGCCCGCCAGTTCGGCGCGCCGTGGGCGTCGGCCGCCGCGGCTTGCCCGCCGAAGCGGAAGACGCCGGCCAGGATCGCCGAGCCGTCCCCGGCGTCGCCCGGCCAGGGGTCCGGCGGCACGGCGGACAGGGCGGTCGGCGCGCGGCCGCCCAAGGTCAGCTTGTAGATCGGGTTGCCGAAGGCGATCTGCGCGACGCCGTCCCGCAAGCGGCCCATTTTCCCACGGCCCGGCGCTCATCGGCTCACCCCGTCACACGGCAGGGGAAGGCGATGACCGGCGCTTCGCTGAAGGCATTCGGGCGATCGGGGGGATGCATCCTGTTGTCGTATCAAATTCGCCTCGACCCCCGCAAGCCGGTGGTGCCCTAATCGTGCAACCGTCGCAGCCTTGCCACGAAGAACCCGTCGATGCCGCCGAGGTCCCCGAGCATGCCCGGCAGGGATCGTACCTCACCGCGCTCGTTGATCAACTCGGCCAAATTGCCATCCCCCGCATGGCCGCCACCCAGATCGGCCGGCGTGATGGGCAGGCGCTCGACCCGCTTGTCGCGGGCTAGGATGCGGTCGATCTGCGCCTCGCCCTCCTCCGGCTGGATGGCAGGTGCAGTAGATCAGCGTTCCGCCCGGCTTCACCAGATCGACGGCGTGGGCCAGCAGGCGGCTCTGCGCCTTGGCCAGCTTGGCGATGTCCTCCGGCGACTTGACCCGCAGGATGTCGGGATGGCGGCGGATCGCCCCGGTGGCCGAGCAGGGAGCATCGAGCAGCACCGCGTCGGCGGGCTGGTCGGGGGTCCAGGTGGCGGCGTCGGTCGCCAGCACCTCCGCCGACAGGTTGAGGCGGGCTAGATTCTCCCGCACCCGCTCCAGCCGCTTGGCGGAGCGGTCGACCGCCGTCACCTCTGCACCCTGTGCGACGAGTTGCGCGGTCTTGCCGCCGGGCGCCGCGCACAGGTCGTAGACGCGCTTGCCCGCCAGATCGCCGAACAGCTTGGCCGGCAGCGAGGCGGCGAGGTCCTGCACCCACCACGCGCCCTCGGCGAAGCCCGGCAGCTCCGTCAGGTTGCCGCCGGCGGCGCGGCGCAACGTGCCGGTGGGCAGCAGCCGGGCCTCCAGCCGCTCCGCCCACACCGCGGGATCGGCCTTGACGGTGATGTCCAGCGGCGCCTCGTGCAGGTGCGCCTCGACGATGCCGCGGGTGCGGCCGATGCCGTAGGCCTGCCGCCAGGCCAGCCACAGCCAGTCCGGCGTGTTCAGGCGCCCGGCGTCCTGCTGGGCGGCCAACTCCGTCCCCTCGCGCCCGATGCGGCGCAGGACGGCGTTGATCAGGCCCTTGTAGGGTTCGGCTCCCCGGGCCGCGGCCAATTCCACCGCCGTGTCGACGGCGGCGTGGGCGGGCGTGCCGAGGAAGACGAGTTGGGCCGCGCCCAGCCGCAGGATGTCGTGCACGGTGGCCTTGGGCAGACCCGGCTTGGCGAGGCTGCCCTGGATCAGCGCGTCGATCTGGCCGAGCCGGCGCAGCACGGTGGCGGTCAGAAGCCGCACGAAGCCGCGGTCGCGCGGGTCGAGCCCACGCAACTCCGGATGCGCCTCGAACGCATCGTCGAAGGGGATGGACTTGCGCAGCACATCGCGCAGAAGATCAAGCGCGGCGGAGCGCGCGGCAAGGGAGGCGTCGGACATGCCGCTGGATGTAGCGCGCCGGGCCGCGGGTGTCGAGTAGCCGCAGCGCGGGGCCGAGCGGATTCGGACTCTTCTCGGCAAGGGCCTCAGCGGGCCAGGGCGCCCCGCCGTCCGCCTTCGTGGTCGGGATAGGGGCCGACGTCCTCGACGAAGAAGCAGGCGACACCCCGCAGCTCACCCCGGCGCAGGATGAAACGGTTGCCGTTGCCCGCCTTCATCGCCCACAGCCCCGCCCCTTCCAGACCTGTTCCCTCCAACGCGGTCAGCTCCAGCTCTGGCGGCACCGGGTCCTCGCCCAGCCGCTTGAGGAAACGGTCGGCGCGCACGCGGTCGTCCGGCGGCAGGCTGCGCGCGGCGCGGGCGTCGTAGCGGTCGCTCTTGACGTAGCGGGTCCCGGTTCCCTGGATGGGGCTGGACGGCCCGCCGGGGTCGGCGGCGGCGCGCTCCAGCATCAGCGCCCAGCGCGCGTCCCGCGCCATGGCCAGGGCGCGGCGGTGGACGGCGCGGCAATGCTCGGCCAGCTCGTGGAAGCGGGGCATCAGGTCGCGCTTGCGGAAGCCGACCTCCATCATGACACGCTCCACCGCCCCGTCCGCCGCGGCGCCGGAAGCGGGGATGCCGCGCGTCTCCAGCGCCAGCAAGGCGTCGATGCGCCGGTCGCGCTCCGCCGCCGCACCGGAAGCCGGAATTCCGCCCTGGCTCAGCGTCTGTCCGAGTTGCTCCACCGCCGCCTCGGCACGGCGTTCGGCCTCGGCGATGCGGAGGAGCACGTCATCCCGGCTGGTGGCGGTGGAAACGCTCAGCCAGCCCGCATCGAACAGCGCGGTCTTGTCGAGAAACAGATCCGGCACGATCCCCGTCAGCCGTCGGCGCGCATGCGCCCGACGATCTCCTCCAGCACCGCCTCGGCCTTGTCGTTGTCCACTTGGCAGGTGCCCGCGGCCTCGTGGCCGCCGCCGCCGTATTCCAGCATCAGCGGGCCGATGTTGGTCTTGGAGCTGCGGTTGATGATCGACTTGCCGCAGGCCAGCACCGTGTTCTGCTGCTTCAGACCCCACAGCACGTGGATCGACACGTTCGCTTCCGGGTACATGGCGTAGATCATGAAGCGGTTGCCTGCGTAGATGGTCTCCTCCCGCCGCAGGTCGATGACCACGACATTGCCGCGGATCGTGCTGCAGCGGGCGAGCTGGTCGGAGAACTTCGCCTCATGCTCGGTGTAGAGGTCCACCCGCTCCTTCACGTCGGGCAGGGCGAGGATCTCGTCGATGCCGTGGCTGCGGCAATAGTCGATCAGCTCCATCATCAGCTGATAGTTGGAGATGCGGAAATCGCGGAAGCGGCCGAGGCCCGTGCGCGCGTCCATGATGAAGTTCAGCAGGGCCCAGCCCTGCGGCTTCAGGATGTCCTCGATGCCGTACTGGGCGGAGTCGGCCTGATCGACCGCGGCCATCATCGCGTTGGAGATGGTCGGGAAGCGCTCCTTGCCGCCGTAGTAATTGTAGACGACGCGAGCGGCGGAGGGGGCGTCGGCCTCAATGATGTGGTTGTCGCGCTTGCCGACGCGGATCGTCTCCGACAGATGGTGGTCGAAGGCGAGATGGACGCCGGGCACATAGGGCAGATTGGTGGTGATGTCGCGGTCGGAAATCTCGACCTTGCCGTCCTGCATGTCCTTGGGATGCACGAACTTGATCTCGTCGAGAATGCCCAACTCCTTTAGGAGCACGGCGCAAACCAGCCCGTCGAAGTCGGACCGGGTGACGAGGCGGTATTTCGTGACGTCGGACATGCGGTTCCCCCTGATCGCCCCACAATCGGCAAGCAGGGGGAAAGTAGTCTTACGCCTTTCGTCACGCAACCGCGAACCGAGCCGTCTCCGCTCACCCCCAGGGGCTGCGCGGCATGAAGGAGGGACCGGCCATGCCGCGCAGGCGGCGCACCCGCTCCTCCATGTTCGGATGGGTGGAGAACAGGCTGTCGAGGCTGCGCCCGTGCAGCGGGTTGGCGATGAACAGGTGTGCCGTGGCCGGGTTGGATTCCGCCGCGTAATTGGGGATCTGGTGGGCGTAGTTGTGGATGCGGGTCAGCGCGTCGGCCAGCCACAGCGGACGCCCGCAGATCTCCGCGCCGATGCGGTCGGCCTCGTACTCGCGGGTGCGGCTGATCGCCATCTGCACGATCATCGCGGCGAAGGGGGCCAGGATGGCAACCAGGATGCCGCCGATCAGCCCCAGCGGGTTGCCGCCCTGCCCGTTCTGGCTGTTGCTCTGCGACGCGCCGAAGAACATGCCGAAGTTGGCGAGCATGGAGATGGCGCCCGCGATGGTCGCGGTGATCGTCATGATCAGCGTGTCGCGGTTCTTCACATGGGCCAGCTCATGCGCCATGACGCCGGCGATCTCCTCCGGGCTCAGCAGGCGCAGCAGGCCGGTGGTGGCGGCGACCGCGGCGTTCTCCGGGTTGCGCCCGGTGGCGAAGGCGTTGGGCTGGTCGTTCTCCATGATGTAGACGCGCGGCATCGGCAGGCCGGCGCGCTCGGCCAGCTGCTGGACGATGCCGTAATATTCGGGAGCGGTGTAGGCGTCGACCTCCCGCGCGCCGTACATGGACAGCACCATGTCGCCGGAGTTCCAGTAGCTGAACAGGTTCATGCCCAGCGCCATGACGAAGGCGATCATCATGCCGCCCTTGCCGCCGATCAGATAGCCGATGCCCATGAACAGGGCGGTCAGGCCGGCGAGGAGGATGGTGGTCTTCACGTAGCTGGTCATGGCGATGTTCCGGGCGATCTTCTGGACGGTTTCACTGTTGGTTGGACGAGATGGCCCCGGCGGGGCTTTCCGCCGGGCCTGTCTGGTGATATGGGCTTGGCGGAAGGCATCGTTCAAGATGGCCCGGCACCGCACCCGACCCCAGAGGACGGCCATGACCGAGACGAAGACCACCAGCCCGGCACCACAGGACACCCCGAAGCCCGACACCCCGAAGCCCGACGCCGAAACGACCCCCGAGACCGGCGCCAAGGGACCCGAGCAGATGCCCGGCGAAATCGGCGGTCCCCAGGGACCGGAGCCGACCCGCTTCGGCGATTGGGAGTTCAAGGGCCGCTGCTCGGACTTCTAAGCCGACACCCTTAGGATCAATTGCCTTCGCATTCCCGTTCGAGAATTGAATACATACGCATTCAGGACATAATACCTAGATTGTGCTTGATGTGTTCTGGTTCGCGCGCTACTCTGTGACCGGTTCGCCCTTTCGCGAACCGGTGCCCGGTGAGGTCGCGCCATGGGATCGCCCAAGTTCATCACCCCATGCCCGCCCCGCTCCACCCGGTTATGGCTGGCGTTTCTCTCCGCATTGCTGGCCGGCACCGTCCAGGCCGCTCCGCCCGCCCTGCCCGGCCCGATCCCAGCGGAGGTGTTGGAGGTTCTGGATGGCGACACGCTGCTGGTGCGCGCCACCATCTGGCTGGGTCAGGTGGTGGAAACCCATGTCCGGATGGACGGGCTGGACGCGCCGGAGATGCGCGCCCGCTGCCCCCGTGAGCGCGAACTGGCGGAGACCGCCCGCGACCACGCGCGCCGCCTGATCGGAGCCGCCCCGGTGCGGCTGCTCGACGTCCAGCCTGACAAATATGGCGGGCGGGTGCGCGCCCGCGTGCTGACCGGCGGAGGCACCGACCTATCGGCCGCGCTGATCGAAGCGGGGCTCGCCCGTCGCTATCACGGCGACCGGCGCCAACCCTGGTGCGACGGGACGGGCATGGGCTAACCCGGCTCCACCAAAGGATGATTCGGGAACCCGCCGTCTCGCTCCGCTGTTGCCCCTCCCACCAAGGAGGAGAGCGAACCATGACGACCCAGGCCTCGTCTTACGTCCCCGGCGCCATCGCCTTGCTGGCCGCCAGCCTCGCCCTGTCCGGAGCCGTCGTGGCGCAGGACGCCAAGACGATGGAGGGCGGTCTCGGTGCCGCCCCGCCGTCCCAGGGCGAAGCCTGGATGGAATCGACCGGCGCCCAGGACCCGACTCTGGGCGAGCGCCGCACCGAGAAGCAGAAGAACGCGGCGGAGACCCGCGCGCAGGGCCGCATCGGCTCCGTCCCCGACGCGGCGAGCGGCGAGTCCGGCCTGAAGCCCGGCACCGCCGAAGCCGTGAAGACCCAATCCGGCAGCGGCGCGTCCGGCGGATCGGACACCGCTCCCAGATAACGGCCCCAAAACGAAACCGGGGGCCACGAAGGCCCCCGGTCCGTAGACAAACCCCGATGAACGCCGCGATCAGGCGTTGTTCATGCGGTTCTCGATCAGGTCGGTCACGACGGTCGGATCGGCCAGCGTTGAGGTGTCGCCCAGGCTGTCGTGCTCGTTCGCCGCGATCTTGCGCAGGATGCGGCGCATGATCTTGCCCGAACGGGTCTTCGGCAGGCCCGGCGACCACTGGATCAGGTCCGGAGAGGCGATCGGGCCGATCTCCTTGCGCACCCAGGCCACCAGTTCCTTGCGCAGCTCCTCCGTCGGGCTTTCCCCGGCGTTGAGCGTGACGTAGGCATAGATGCCCTGGCCCTTGAGATCGTGCGGGTAGCCGACGACGGCGGCCTCGGCCACCTTCGGGTGGGCGACCAGCGCGCTTTCCACTTCCGCCGTGCCCATGCGGTGGCCCGACACGTTGATCACGTCGTCCACGCGGCCGGTGATCCAATAATAGCCGTCCGCGTCGCGGCGGCAGCCGTCACCGGTGAAGTAGTAGCCCGCGAAGGTCGAGAAGTAGGTCTGGACGAAGCGCTCGTGGTCGCCGAACACCGTCCGCATCTGGCCCGGCCAGCTGTCGGCGATGCACAGGTTGCCTTCCGTCTCGCCCTCCAGTTCCTTGCCGTCGTTGTCCACGACGACCGGCTTGACGCCGAAGAAGGGCTTGGTCGCCGAACCCGGCTTCTGGCCGATGGCGCCCGGCAGCGGGGTGATCAGGATGCCGCCGGTCTCGGTCTGCCACCAGGTGTCGACGATCGGGCAACGGCCATCGCCGACGACGTTGTAGTACCACAGCCAGGCTTCCGGATTGATCGGCTCGCCCACCGAACCGAGGATGCGCAGCGAGGAACGGGACGTCTTCTTTACCGGACCCTCACCCTCGCGCATCAGCGAGCGGATGGCGGTCGGGGCGGTGTAGAAGATGTTGACCTTGTGCTTGTCCACCACCTGCCAGAAGCGGGAGATGTCCGGATAGGTCGGCACGCCTTCGAACATCAGCGTGGTGGCGCCGTTGGCCAGCGGGCCGTAGACGATGTAGCTGTGGCCGGTGACCCAGCCCACGTCGGCGGTGCACCAGTAGACCTCGCCGTCCTTGTAGTCGAAGACGTACTGGTGCGTCATCGACGCGTAGACGAGATAGCCGCCGGTGGTGTGCAGCACACCCTTCGGCTTGCCGGTCGAGCCCGAGGTGTAGAGGATGAACAGCGGGTCCTCCGCGCTCATCTCCTCCGGCGGGCAGTCGGCGGAGACCGACGCGATCTCCTCGTGGTACCAGAGGTCGCGGCCATCGGTCCAGGCGACGTTGCCGCCGGTGTGCTTGACGACCAGCACATGCTTGACGCCCGGCGCCGCGGCGACGGCCTTGTCGGCGTTCGCCTTCAGCGGAACCTTGCGGCCGCCGCGCAGACCCTCGTCGGAGGTGATGACGAAGTGGCTGTCGCAGTCGACGATGCGGTCCTTCAGGCTGTCCGGCGAGAAGCCGCCGAACACGATGGAGTGGATGGCGCCGACGCGCGCGCAGGCCAGCATGGCGTAGGCGGCCTCGGGGATCATCGGCAGGTAGATGGTGACGCGGTCGCCCTTCTTGACGCCGTTCTTCTTCAGGACGTTGGCGAGGCGGCAAACCTGCTCGTGCAGTTCCTTGTAGGTGATGTGCTTGGAAACGCCCGGATCGTCGCCTTCGAAGATGATGGCGGTCTGGTCGCCGCGCGTCGCGAGGTGGCGGTCGACGCAGTTGGCGGACACGTTCAGCGTGCCGTCGTAGAACCACTTGATGTGGACATCGCCGGTATAGCTGACGTCCTTCACCTTGCTGTAGGGCTTGATCCAGTCGATGCGCTTGCCCTGCTCGCCCCAAAAGGCTTCCGGATCGTTGATCGATTGCTCGTACAGGCGGGCGTAGGCGGCTTCGTCCACGTAAGCGGTCTTGGCGATTTCCTGCTTAACAGGAAAAAACGAATTGTCGGACATTGGCTCGCGATTCCCCCGTAGTGCTTCTGGTTACGCCCTGAAGGGCTGTTGGGGAGCGGTTTCCGGCCGCCCCTGTTGCGGGACATTATCCACACAAGTTCCCGTCACCACAAGCAGAACGGCTGATTGTCCGCCCCCTCCATCGGGGCTTTCCGTTCCACTTTGTTGCAGCGCACCGCCCGTTCTTTTGAATTCACCGGCTTCCGCGGCGACACGACAGCGCGACTATTTGTCGCGCATAGCACGAAAGCATGAGAACGCCCCGCGGAGGGCCGCTTAACCCGGTCTTAACCGCCTCATCGTTAGCGTGCATGCTGTTCACCCAACAGCAGGGCACCGGCATGGCCAGCACGACCAACGCGGACGGCACCACCGGAAACGGCACGACTGGTGGCGGCGCCGGACAGGGCATGGAACCGGGCATGGAACTGGCCGGGCGCCTGTCGGAGATGGGCAGCCGCACCAGCCTGATGGTGATCGACGCTGCCCTGCGCACGGCGTCGCTGGCCGAGTTGGAGGCGTCCGGTTCGGCCGCCCTGGCCCCGTTCGGCGAAGACGCGGGCTTCGCCGGAGCCGCGGCGGAGATGCAGGCGCTGGCCCGCCGGATGCTTCAGGCCACGCAGGATTTCCAGGCGGCCATCTGCGAACCGGCGGACTGATCCGCCGCCGCAGACGGCCGCGTTCTTGATAGATCCAGGGAACCGTCAGGCCTCGATCCCGGCCAGCGCGCAGACATGCGCCCATTCGGCGTCCGACACCGGGCAGACCGACAGGCGCGACTGCTTGACCAGGGCCATGCCCTGAAGAAGCGGGTCGGCCTTCATCGTCTTCAGCGTGACCGGCGTCTTCACGGGCAGCAGCGCCCGCACGTCGACCATGCCGAAGCGCCCCGCCTCGTCGCTCGGGTCCGGGTAGTACTCCCGCGCGACCTCGACGACGCCGACCACCTCCAGCCCCTCGTTCGAGTGGTAGAAGAAGGCCCGGTCGCCGACCTTCATGGCCTTCAGGTTGTTCGACGCCTGATGGTTGCGCACGCCGTCCCAATGGGTGGAGCCGTCGGCGACCATGCGCTCCCACGAATATTTGAAGGGCTCCGACTTCAGAAGCCAGCGGGCCATCGCCGTCCGCCCCCGGTCAGGACTTCGGGTAGACCCGGCGCCACGCCCGGATCTCCACGCTCTCGAACAGCCCGGCCTGGGCGTAGGGGTCGTTGGCGGCGAAGTCCTTCGCGGCGGCCTCGTCGGCGCACTCCACGATCAGCAGGCTGCCGGCCATGCCCTGGCCATCGTCGGACAGCAGCGGGCCGGCGGCGAACAGGCGGTCGGCGTGCGCTTCCAGATAGGCCAGATGGGCGGGGCGGTTGTCGGTCCGCACCTGGGCGGCGCCGGCCTTGTCGGTGCAATGGAACATGTAGAGCATGGCTTGGGTCTCCCGTTCGGTTGGGCGGGAGCCTAGCGCAGCCGCGACCGCCGCGGAAGGTGCCGCGACGCGCGGCCTATCCGCTGGCGGTGGTGTCAGCGATGCAGCCAGAGGAAAGGCGCGCGCAGCGGCGGCGGACGGCCGAGACGTTCCGGACCGCCTTTGCAGCGGTTTCGTTCAGGCCTCGCGCTGTTTTCGCCCGTCCACGCTCCGCCCCGCGGCGGTCATCCGCCCGGCCTTCAGCAGTGCGGCGGCGCGGAGCGCCAGCAGGGCGAGCGGGTGCGGTGGGGCGAACATGAAACGGACTCCGATTGCGGCTAGGCCGAAGTCTTTCACATTATATCCGATGTTGCAATAATTACAGACTTGCTCATGATTTCCCGGAAAGCGAAGCGCCACCGGACGGCTCCCCGTGCGTCCGTCTCCGTGGCTCACCGTCCCGGCAAAGAAAAAGCCCCTTCCCGGCGGACCGGGAAGGGGCTTTCTGCTGATGCGACCGGGACCGCCGTCGCGGTCCGAAGCGAAGCACGCCCCGCTTCAGGTCGCTCCCTGGGGAGCGATCTGGCCTCCGGGCGCGACGCCCGGCTGGCCGGTGACCGGCTCCGTCGCATGGTGGGCGATGGCCGTCGGAGCGGACTCCGGGCTCATCAGCGACATGCTGACGGTCGGGGTCTTCCATTCCAGGCTGTCGAAGGCGCCGCAATGGCCGCACAGGCCGCCCCAGCTCGGGCTGACCGCGTTGCAGGCGGTGCAGGTCCAGGCCGCGTCCGCCGGGGCGTTGGCCGCCTGAGCCAGCCAGGCGCGCGCCGCCTCCTCGTCCTGCCGCTCCGCCCGCTCCAGCTCGGCCAGGAGTTGGAAGACGCGGCGGGAGGGCCGCATCTCCAGCGCCTTGGTCAGATGGGCGCGGGCCTCGCCCCACAGCTGGGCGTCGAGGGCGGCGCGGGCCACGGCGAGCAGCGACTCGACGTCGTTGGGGGCGTGGTTGCGCAGCTTCTCGAACATCTTCACCCGGGTCATCGGGTCGTAGCTGGAAACCACCTCCCGGTAGGCCGAGGTCAGATCCGGGTGCGGGTTGACGCGCCAGCAGCGCTCGAGGGTCTTGGCGGCGTTCTTGTGTTTGCCGATAGCCATCTGCAGCCGGGCCGCGCGGGCCGCCGCCGGGACGAAGCCGGACAGCAGGTCGTGCGCCGCCTGGGCGTGCGAGAGGGCCGAGTCGGACCGGCCGCGGCGCTCCGCCTCGAAGCTGCGCTCCAGAAGCAGGGTGGCGCGGTGGCGGCGGCCGTCATCGGGGTTGATGGCGCCGGCCTGCACGGCCTGCTGCAGCGTGCCTTCCGCCGCTGCCCATTCGCCCGAGCGGGCTTCCAGGTCGTACAGCGTGCCGAGCAGCCAGGGTGTGTTGGGCTGGAGCGACTGGGCACGGCGGGCGAGCTGCAGCGCCTCCACCCGGTCACCGGCCTTCAGCGACTGCGTCAGCAGGCCGCGCAGGCCGAGGAAGGCGGTCTCCGGCCGGTCGAGCATGGCGGTGAAGTATTCCTTCGCCGCGCGGTCGTCGCCCTGGAGCTGGGCGGCCTGGGCCGACAGCAGCATGGTCAGCGGCGGCTCGTTGAGCAGCCCGTCGGCCTTGCGCGCCATCTTGCGGGCGGTCGTGGCGTCGCCGGCGGCGACGGCGACCATGCCGCGGGTCAGCGCCTGATAGCCGCGCTCGCGCCGCCGCGACCGGCGGTAGCGGCCGAAGTTGCGCGGCGCGCCGAGGATGGCGCGGCCCAGCCGGTAGAGGACGATGCCCGCCGCCAGGGCGGCGATGCCGATCAGGATGGCGATGCCGAAGCCGGTCTCGACGACGTAGCCCTGCCAGTTGATGGCGACGGTGCCGGGGTGGTTGGCCAGCCAGACCGCGATCGCGACGACGATGGCGACCTTGATGATGAACCAGATGGCGCGTGTCATTGGGCCGCCCCCTTGACACCGGCGGACTGCGACAGCAGGCCGATGGCGCGGTTGGTGAGCTGCTGGCCGGCCTCGTTGGCGGCCAGACGGGCCTTGGCGTCGGCGATCCACGGGGCGGCGACCTGCGCCGCCGGACCCTTCAGGGCCGCCAGCTCCTTGACCGCGCCGCCGAGGTTGCCGGCCTGCAGGGCGGCTTCGGCACGGGCGACCACCGCCGAGACGCCGTCGCCGACCGCGTCGCCGCCCGAGCGGCGGACGGTGACCAGCGTGGCGATCTTGCCGGTGACCTGCTCCACCCAGTCGTTGCCCTCGCCCTGGTTGTCGGCGCGCACGATGTCGGAGGCCATGGCGGTGAAACGGTCGGTGAGCTGCGGCTGCGTCGGCACGCCCTTGGCGGCGTAGCCGGTGACGGCCTCCAGCGGCTGCGTCACCTGCGCATCGCCCGACGCCACGGCGCGGACGGCCTGGAGTTCCTGCTGGAACGGTTGCCCGGCGGCCAGGGCGGAGCGGAGCTGCCCGGCGGCGAGCACCAGCGCCTGGGCGGCGGTGGCGGCGTCGCGGCGGGTCTCCACCGCCTGGTTGACGGCGGCCAGCTCCTGCTTCAGCGCGTCCACCTCCTGGCGGATCTGCCCGGCGGCCTGGGCCTCGCTGCCCACGGCCTCGACGCGCTGCTGGACTTGGCCGAGCTGCTCGGTCAGCTGGGCCACACGCGGGTCGGGCTCGGCGGGGGCGGAGGCGGCGGCGGCCTGCGGACGCTCCTCAAGCTGCTGGATGCGGGCGGTGAGCTGGCCGACGGCGTTGTCCAGCGTCTGCTGGTCGATGCCGGCGGCGGCGTTGCCCTCGGCCGGGGCGGCGGAGCGCTGCTCCAGCTTGGCGAGGCGTTCGGACAGCTGCTGGATCTGGTTGCGCAGGGCCGGGTCGGGCTGCGGCGCTGGCGCCGTGGCAACCGGAGCGGCGGGACCGCCGGCGGTGGGCCAGCCGGGGACGCGCGGACCCCACCAGGGCTGCGAGAGGGCGGCGGCGCCAACCAGCAGGGCGATCAGCGAGACGGCGGTGGCGAAGCCGGCGCCGGACTTGCGCTCCTCGCGCGGCGCCTCGTAGCGCGGCGGCTCATAGGAGGAGGTGTAGGCGGGGGCGGGGGGTTCCACCGGCGGCGGTGTCTCGCTCTTGACCTCTTCCGGCTTGAAGGGATCGGCCTTGGCCTCCTCGATCCGGGTCTCCTCGACCTTGACCTCTTCGGAGCGGATCTCCTCGCCCTTGATCGTCTCGGCCTTCACGCCGTCGCTGGGCAGCGTGTCGGCGCCCGACAAAGTGGAGGGCGGCAGAGTGTCCGCGGCGGGCGGCAGGATGGAGGGCGGCAGGTCCGTGGCCGGCACCGGGCCACCGCCCGGCAGCGTGTCGGCGCCCGGCAGGGTGTCCTCGGCCTTGACGGGCTCGGCGCTTTCGGAGAGGGGAGCGGTCGACGCGATGACAGGGGCGTCCGGCGGCAGCGGGATCACCGACCCGGCGGCGTCGGGAGCGTTGCGGTCCTCGCTCGGCGTGGCGGCTTCCAGGTCGGCTTCGCTCAGCTTGATCCGGTGCTTGGCGGCGGAGGCGCGGAGATCGGCGTGGCGGGCCAGCGGAATGGCGCCGCGCTTCTTCCAGCCCTGCACCGTGGTGACCGGGATGTCCAGCTTGTGGGCCATGGGGCGGATGCCGCCGAAGCGTTCGATGATGCGCTCGACGGCGGGGCCGCCGCCCACTTGATTCTGGTCGGCCATCTGGTTCTGGGGCGTCTGGTTCTGGTCGGACGGCGTGTGGCCGTTCGGGTCAGCCTCGTGTTCGGAGCCTGGGCGAGAGGTCATTGGGTGCCTTCTGGTCGCAGTTGTTCTCAACGAACGCCACACAAGCCCCCAAGCGGATGCGCTCAAGCCCGGCCCGTGCCGCCGGATGCTTCCGGCAGCAGGCCGAGCAGAGAGTCCTGCTCCGGCCGTGGCGCCACCCGTACGTTCTGCCACGGTGTCACTCCCAGCTCACCGTACGCGCGGGCAGCCTCCGCGACCGCGGGGCTGAGGCAGAGCGCGTCCACTGTACGACAGCGGTCGATGAGCCCGGCCTCGGCGACAAGCCTAACAAACGAACGGGCGGTACGGGGAGAGAAAAACAACACGGCGTCCAGTGTTCCCGTACGCAACAGCGCCGCCGTGCCGTCCGACAGCCGCACGCTCGGAACGGCGTCGTACAGCGTTTCCCGCAGGATGGAAAATCCGGCCTCGCCCAGCAGCGCCGACAGGTCGCCGGCAAGCTTGGTTCCTGCGACATGAAGTAGCGGTCCCGCCGCTGCGCTGCAGCGTCGGCGCACCAGATCGGCCAGCGCGTACACGTCGCCGGACGCGCTTTCCACCCGCGTGAAACCGGCCGCGCGGGCGGCGGTCGCGGTGGCGTCGCCGACCGCATAGACCGGACGGTCAAGCCGGTTCGTACGTCTGGTGTAGCCCCGTACGCCGTTTGCGCTGGTGAAGAGGAGGGCCTGTACGTTCCCCATGTCCGGCTCCGGCCCGTCCAGCCAGCGGATGTCCAGCATCGGTTCCACCGACACGGCGAATCCCAGCGCGCGCAGACGGGCCGCCAGCGGCTCGGAATCCTCCGCCGGACGGGTGACCAGGAGGTGGGGGCCCGCCATCGCCGGCCGCCCGTCAGCTCTTGAAGAAGTCGGGCGGCAGGACCGCCTTGATCTCCGCACCGGCGTCGGCGCCGATGGCGGCGGCATCGCTTGCGTTGCCGCTGCGCTCGGCCCGGAAGACCTGCCGCCCGTCGTTGGACAGCACCTTGGCCTTCAGGTGCAGCCGGTCGCCGTCCAGCGTGGACAGAGCGGCGATGGGGGTGCGGCAGGAGCCGTCGAGCATGGCGAGCAAGGCGCGCTCCGCCGTCACGCGGGCCGCGGTGGCGGCGCAGTTCAGCGGGGCGAGCAAGGCGCGGGTGGCGTCGTCGGCGCTGCGGATCTCGATGCCGATGGCGCCCTGGGCGACGGCGGGAAGCATTTCGTCATGCTCCAGCACGGCGGTGATGCGGTCGGTCAGGCCGAGACGGCGCAGCCCGGCGAGCGCCAGCAGGGTGGCATCGACCTCCCCGGCCTCCAGCTTGGCGAGGCGCGTCTGCACGTTGCCGCGGAAGGGCACGACCTTGAGGTCGGGGCGCCGCTCCAGGATCTGGGCCTGACGGCGCAACCCGGCGGTGCCGACGACGGAGCCGGCGGGCAGCGTGTCCACCGTGTGTCCGCCGCGCGAGAAGAAGGCGTCGCGTGTGTCCTCGCGCGGCAGGAGCGTGGCGATCTCCAGCCCCTCCGGCATCCAGGTCGGCACGTCCTTCATCGAATGGACGGCGAGGTCGGCGCTGCCTTCCAGCAGCGCGTCCTCCAGTTCCTTGGTGAACAGGCCCTTGCCGCCGGCCTCGGCCAGCGTGCGGTCCAGGATGCGGTCGCCGGTCGTCTTGAAGACGACGATCTCGATGGCGCCGGGGGCGGCCAGATGCGGGTGCGCCGCGATCAGCCGGTCGCGGGTCTCGTGGGCCTGCGCCAGCGCCAGCGGGCTGCCGCGCGTGCCGATGCGGAGCGGTTGGGTCATGAGGCCAGTGTTCTAGGCGATCCACCGCGGTTTGCAAGCCCTGGTGACGGGCGTGCTACTCTTTGGTGAAACACTTTGCTGCGCGTCTCAGGATGCGCGCCGCGCCGTGACGATCATGCGGCGGCTGTCCACCGTCCAGGCGGCGTCTTCGAAATCGCCGGCCAGCCGTTCGATCGCGAATCCGGCGCTTTCCAGCATCAGCTCCAGCTCGTAGCGGAAGATCATCCGCCAGGTGAAGCCGTATTCGGTCACCACGATCTTGCCGTCCGGCAACAGCTCGTCGTACCAGCCGTGGATGCGCTGGCACTGCTCCTCGTCGAGGCGGGAGGCCATCGTGTTGCGGATGTAGCTGTTGCCGTTGCGCGGGCTACGCCGCGGCTCCGACGGGCTGGGCTTCGTCTCGGCGTCCATCGGCAGCGTCAGCGGATTCATCACGTCCAGCGCCAGCGTGCCGCCCGGCGCCAGATGGGCGGCGGCGGCGGCCAGCGCGCGGCGCTCCGCCGCCAGTTCCGGGATCAGCATCAGCACGTTGAAGGGAATGACGGCGAGCCGGAAGTCCCGCACCGGCAGATCGAGCGCCGTGGCGTCCTGCCGCACCGGATGGACGCGGGCCTGCACCTCCGGCGCCTCGCGCGCCAGCTTGGCGCGGAGCTGGTCGAGCATGGCGGCGGAAACGTCCACCGCCCACACCTCGTGCCCGGTGCGGGCCAGCGGGATGGTCAGGCGCCCGGTGCCGCAGCCGATCTCAAGGACCGGGCCGCCGGTCTCCGCCGCGCGCTCCTTGTAGAAGGGCACGTCGCCCAGCATGCCGAGCCGGGCGAGCGTCGCGGCGTGCTCCGCCCGCGCCTCCCCGATCTCCAGCGACGGATAGTCGCCGTCGTAATAGACGATGCTGGCGTCGTCGTCGGGGACGTCTTTGTTCATGAAGGTCGAAACCCTGAGGAATCCGGGTCAAGACCCTATACCAGAGCGGTGGAGACGGCTAGTTTGGCGGCCATGATCGTTCTTGGAATCGAAACGAGCTGCGACGAGACGGCGGCGGCCATCGTGACCGACGCGCGGGAGATCCGCGCCGACGTGGTGCTGTCGCAGCTGGACGACCACACGCCCTATGGCGGGGTGGTGCCGGAAATCGCCGCGCGCGCCCATCTGGAGCATCTGGACGGGCTGATCCGCCGCGCCATGGCCGACTCCGGGCTGGGCTTCGCCGACATCGACGCCGTGGCGGCGACCGGCGGGCCGGGGCTGATCGGCGGGGTGATCGTCGGAGTGATGACCGCCAAGGCCATCGCCGCGGCGCGCGGACTGCCCTTCGTCGCGGTGAACCATCTGGAAGGCCACGCGCTGACCGCCCGGCTGACCGACGACGTGCCCTTCCCCTACCTGCTGCTTCTGGTGTCCGGCGGGCACTGCCAGCTTCTGGTGGTCGAGGGGGTGGGCCGGTACCGGCGGCTCGGCACCACCATCGACGACGCGGTGGGGGAGGCGTTCGACAAGACGGCCAAGCTGCTCGGCCTCGGCTATCCCGGCGGGCCGCTGCTGGAGAAGGCGGCGGCGCTGGCGACGAATCCGGGCCGCTTCGACCTGCCGCGCCCGATGGTCGGGCGCCCCGGCTGCGACTTCTCCTTCTCCGGCCTGAAGACCGCGGTGCGGCGCCATGTCGAGGAGCTGGGGATGCCCCTGTCCGGGGAGGATCAGGCCGACCTCGCCGCCGCCTTCCAGACCACGGTGGCCGAGGTGATGGCCGACCGCTGCGCCCGCGCCATGCGCCAGTTCAAGGAGATGCACCCGCAGAGCGGCGCCCTGGTGGTGGCCGGCGGCGTGGCGGCCAACAAGACGCTGCGCGCCCGCCTGCAAAAGCTGGCCGACCGCGAGGGCATGCCCTTCGTGGCGCCGCCCGCTGCGGCTGTGCACCGACAATGCGGCGATGATCGCCTGGGCGGGGATCGAGCGATTGCGGCTGGGCCAGACCGACCCGCTGGACTTCGCGCCGCGCCCGCGCTGGCCGCTCGATCCGACCGCGAAGCCGGCCATCGGCAAGGCCGGGGTCGGCTCCGGCGTGAAGGCGTGAGGATGATTTCGGCATGGCCCTGACCTTCCGCACCGCCGGGCGCGACGACGTGCCGGCGATCGTCCGGCTGACCGCCGACGACGCCCTGTCCACGGGTGGCGACGTCTACGGCGAGCCGCTGGACCCGCTCTATTGGGACGCCTTCGACCGCATGGCGGCGCAGCCGGGCAATGCCATCGTGCTGGCGGAGCGGGACGGGCGGATCGTCGGCTGCTTCCAGTTCACCGTCACCCACGGGCTGGCCCGCCGGGGGGCGGCGCGGGGCGACGGTGGAGGCGGTGAAGGTGGACAGCGCGCTGCGCGGCCAGGGCATCGGCAGCGCCATGATGCGGCACGCCATCGCGCTGGCCCGCGCCGAGGGCTGCGTGATGGTGCAACTGACCAGCCAGACCCGGCGCACCGACGCCCACCGCTTCTACGAGCGGCTGGGCTTCCGGGCGAGCCATGTCGGGATGAAGCTTCTGCTGACGCCGGAGGCTTGACCGTCCGGGTTGCGGACGGGGGACGCTCCGCCTAAACAGGCGGGCAAAACCTTACAAGGCACATCTTACAATCGGGGGCATTCATGGCGGCAACGGACTTCCGGCGCATCGGCGTGATCGGCGGCGGGGCCTGGGGCACGGCGCTGGCTCTGGCCGCCCTGCGCGCCGGGCGGGAGGCCCTGCTGTGGGCGCGCGAGCCGGCGGTGGTCGAGTCGGTCAACGCCGCACGGGAGAACCGCGACTATCTGCCGGGCGTGACCCTGCCCGCCGAGTTGCGCGCAACCGGCGACTTGGCCGAGGTTGCCGCCTGCGACGCCATCCTGCTCGTCACCCCTGCCCAGCATCTGCGCAGCGCCTGCGCCGGCCTCGCAACGCATCTGCGGCCGGGCACCCCGCTGGTCATCTGCGCCAAGGGGATCGAGCTGGACAGCCACGCGCTGATGAGCGAGGCCGCCGCCGCCGCGCTGCCGGTGGGCACCCCGCTGGCCGTGCTGTCCGGTCCGACCTTCGCGGCGGAGGTGGCGCGCGGCCTGCCGACCGCGGTGACGCTCGCCTGCGCCGACGCCGCGCTGGGCGCCCGGCTGGTCGAGGCGCTGGGCAGCCGCACCTTCCGCCCCTACCTGTCCGACGACGTGGTGGGCTCGCAGATCGGCGGGGCGGTGAAGAACGTGCTGGCCATCGCCTGCGGCGTGGTGGAGGGCCGCAAGCTGGGCGACAACGCAAGGGCGGCGCTGATCACGCGCGGGCTGGCGGAGATCACGCGGCTGGCCCTGGCGCTCGGCGGACGGCCGGAGACGCTGATGGGGCTGTCCGGGCTGGGCGATCTGACGCTGACCTGCTCCAGCCTGCAATCGCGCAACATGTCGCTGGGCGCCGCCCTGGGCGCCGGCCGGACGCTGGCCGAGGTGCTGGCGGAGCGCCGCTCCGTCGCCGAGGGCGTCTACACCGCCGCCGCGGTGGTCGGGCTGGCCGGGGAGAAGGGCGTCGACATGCCGCTGTGCGCCGCCGTGGACGCCATCCTGAACCACGGCGCCGGGCTGGACGCGACGATCGACGGGCTGCTGTCGCGGCCGTTCCGCGAAGAGGGACGCTGAGGGGCGTCGTCTTTTTCACCGCGAAGACCCGAAGGCGCGAGGGACCGCAGGAAGGGGCCTCCGCGCCTCTGTGGCGAATCGGCCCCGAACCCTACGCATTGCCCAGCCGGGCGCCGTCCAGAATGGCCTCGTCGAAGATCGCGCTGCTGCGGTCGCAGCCGGTCAGGTCGGCCAGCGTCAGGTCGCAGCCCTTCATGTTCGTCGCGCTGAGCGAGGCGCCGGCCATGCGGGCGCGCACCAGCGAAGCGCGCATCACCTTCGCCCCGGCGCTGATCAGCAGCATCCCCAGGTTGGCCCCGTCCAGACACCCGTCGATGAGGATCGCGCGGTCCAGCTTCGCGCCGCGCAGGTCGGCGCCGCGCAGGTCGGCGGAGCGCAGATCGGCGCCGTCGAACTGGGCCGCCTGGAGCTGCGCGCCGTTCAGCCGGGCGTGGCGCAGCCGAACGCCGGAGCCCTTGGCGAGCGTCAGCACCTTGCCCGACAGGTCCGCTCCGTCGAGGTTCAGGCCGGTCAGGTCGAGCTGGCGCCCCTTCTGGCCGCTGGTGCCGAGCCACAACAGGTGCTGGTGCAGCAGGATCTCGATGTCCGCCGCCGGGATTGCCGGATGGGCGGGCTCCGCCGCCGGGTCCTCGTCCGGCTCCGGAATCGGCTGGGGCATCTGGGCCGCCACCGCCGCTTCCTCGTCGGTGCGGATGGAGGTGACGAGGTCCAGCTCCGACACCTTGGCACCGTCCAGGATGGCGCCGCGCAGGTCGGCGCCGTTCAGGTCGGCCCCCTGGAGGTCGGCGCCGGAGAAGTTGCAGTCGCGCAGGTCGGTGCGCTGGAGCCGCGCCCCCGACAGGCGGGAGTTGGTGAAGTCGGCCGCCCGCGCGAAGCTGCCCGACAGCTTGGCCCGCGCCATGTCGGCGTTGGTCAGCTTGGCCGAGGCCATGTCCGCCGGTCCCGGCTCGAACCCGACCACCTTCAGCTCGCCGGACGCGCTGCGGTTGGCGACGCTGCCGTCGCGCAGGTCGACCTCCACCATCACCGCGCCGTCCAGGATGGCGCCGCGTACGTTGGCGCCGCGCATGTCGGTGCGGTAGAGCCGCGCCTCCGTCAGGTCGGCGCCGCGCAGGTCCGCGCCGTAGAGGTCGGCGTGGTCCAGGATCGTTCCCTGCATCCGGGCGTCGCGCAGGATGGCGCCGGACAGATGCGCGCCGGTCAGGTTGCGGCCCGACAGGTCGAGCCCGGTCAGGTCGAAGAAGGGCAGGTTGGCGCGGGCGCCGTTGGGCCGCCCCTCGGTGAAGCGGACATGGCGCTCGCACACCCGGTCCAGCTGCTCCTGGCTCAAGCGTATCCGGGACTTGTGGGAGCCGTCGTTCGCCATCGGCGCCTCAGGCGAACAGCGCGTCGATGTCGGCCTGCGAAATCTCGCTGCCGCCGCCCGACGGTTCGGGCGCCGGGGCGGCGGGTCGCGGGGCCGGCTTCGCAGCGGCGGGAGGCGGAGACGGAGGTGGAGGGGGCGGTGCTGGCGCCTCGGCCGGTTCCGCCCGTTCCAGCACCTGGGGGATCTGGGTGGCCAGCGTGTCGAACAGGGCGTCGATGTCGTCCTGGCTGACCTCCGGCCCGCCGAGCTGCGGGCCGTTCAGCAGATGCGCGTCGGGCCGGGTGTCGCCCAGCTTACGGTGGGACGCTCCCTCGCCCATGGACGCGGTTTCCGAGGCGGTGGCGATGCGGTCGACGCCCCAGATCTCGATCATCGTGTTCACGCGCTGCTCGATGTAGCGCAGCGTGTTGACCACCTTGGTGGTGCGCTGACCGGTGATGTCCTGGAAGGCGCAGGCGGTCATGATCTCGATGCTCCAGGCGTCGATGGCGTCGACCATCTCCGCGATGTCGGGATCGGTGCGCGGGATGCCCTGGGTGATCTCCTGGATCTTCTCGGTGGCGTTCAGGATGTCGGTGGTGGCGCGCTCGGTCGCTGCGACGATCTCGTCCAGCTCGCCGGTCGCCGCCTCGATGCGGTTCGAGCCGGTGTCGGCGGGGCGCAGTGCGGCGATGTCGCTGCGCGTCTCGCGCACCACCTGGGTGATCGACATCAACTCCTGCTGAAGCTGCAGGCCATCCCCCAAGCCTTGCCCCACCCCGCCACCCGGCACCGGACGGGGCAAGGCGCCGGGGTCCACCCCGCGCAGCCGGTTGACCTGCTGCTCCAGCGCGCCGGTCAGCCGGTGGAACTCGTCCACCGCGACCACGCGGGATCGTCGGTCGCGCATGCGCAGGAACGCGCGGCCGCGCGCGGTCTGCGACAGCGCCTCCTCCATCTGGAGGTAGTCATGCTCGGTCAGTTCCATCAGAGGAACGTCGCTCATCGTCGTCACCGTCGGCGGGCCGCTGTTGAGAATCCGCCATGGAGGAAAGCACGTCTTAGGAAAACTGAGGTTACACCAGACATGGCCTGGATTTCAGACAAATCCTGCACATCTCTGCCTCGCAGATCCCGCTGAACAAAGTCTTAATGAAGTCATGGGCGGTGCCTCGATGCCGCACCCCGCCATCATGCAACCAATCATGGAGAACACGCATGGGAGCCAATCAAGGGATGAGGCCGGGAACGGAGGCCGCACCACGGCATCAAGGATTCTCCCGCCGCCGCCGCTGCCCTATACTCCTCCGCCCCGTCGCGGTGCGCGGTGGGGCAAAGGGGGCGCAGGCTTGATCCGCCAGCGCCCTTCGCCCACATCAGCCGCGCCAAGCCCGGCATGCCAGGCTCGGACAGGCACAGCCGCTTGAGCACGGTTCGGAACAACAGGAACGGGGACAAGATGCCGATGAGGACGACGCTTCGGTTCGCGGCGCTTCGGTTTGCGGGGGCGGCGTGCATGGCCGGGCTTTTGGGGATCGGCGTTCCGGGCGCGGGTCTGGCCCCCGCCGCCGCGGCCCTGCCCGCCGGGGTCACCGGGGTGACGACCATCGCGCCGATGCTGGAACAGGTAACCCCCGCCGTCGTCAACATCGCCGTCCTGTCGCGGGCGCCGCAGGCCGAGAACCCGCTGCTCCGCGACCCCTTCTTCCGCCGCTTCTTCAACGTTCCAGAGCAGCAGGCCCGCCCGCAGGTCAGCGCCGGGTCGGGCGTGATCGTGGACGCGCGGCGCGGCTACGTCATCACCAACGCCCATGTGGTGGAGAACGCGCAGGAGATTGCCGTCACCCTGAAGGACCGCCGCCGCCTGCGCGCCAAGTTGGTCGGGCGGGACGCGGCGACCGACATCGCGCTGCTGAAGATCGAGGCGGAGAAGCTGACCGCCCTGCCCTGGGGCGATTCGGACCAGCTCAAGGTCGGCGATTTCCTGGTCGCCATCGGCAACCCCTTCGGGCTGGGCCAGACGGTGACCTCCGGCATCGTCTCGGCGCTCGGCCGCAGCGGTCTGAAGATCGAGGGATACGAGGACTTCATCCAGACCGACGCCTCCATCAACCCCGGCAATTCCGGCGGCGCGCTGGTGAACTTCAACGGGGAGCTGGTCGGCATCAACACTGCCATCATCGGCCCGGCGGGCGGGTCGGTCGGCATCGGCTTCGCCGTCCCGGTCAGCATCGTCCGCTCGGTGATGGAGCAGTTGGTCGAGTATGGCGAAGTGCGGCGCGGCCGGCTGGGTGTCTCCATCCAGGACCTGACCCCCGATCTGGCGGACAGCATGAATCTGGCCGGCGACGCCGGGGCGGTCATCGCCCAGGTGGAGCGCGGGTCCGCCGCCGACCGCGCCGGTTTCCGCAGTGGCGACGTGGTGACCGCGGTGAACGGACGCCCGGTGCGCAGCGCCACCGACTTCCGCAACCGCATGGGGCTGGTGCGGGTCGGCACGCCGCTTCAGGTGACCGTCCTGCGCGGCGGCAGCGAGCGGGTCCTCAACGTTCGCACGGGGAATTAGACCCGGCGCGCCAGAGCATGATAACCAGTTCCTGATGATCGGCCGCCCCTCCCCTCCCCGCCGGCAGGCACCGCCCGCCCCCATGGTCAGCGCGGCCCAGCGCCAGCGCGAGGTCGCCCGCATGCTGATGCGGCTCGACGACATGCTGAAAAAGTGCGCGGATCTGGCGGCGGCGGCGCGGGAGCGGGTGTCGGTCGGCGGGATGGGCCGCTACCGCAAATTCTCCCGCAAGGTGCGCGACTTCTTCTCGCTGGCGGCGGTGACCCAGGAACGGCTGGACGCCGCCCCGTCGGAGATGGAGGAGCTGATCGGCCCGATGACCACCGCGCTGGAACGCCTGCACGCCCGCATGGTGATCCTGTTCGTGGAGGAGAGCCTGGGCTTCTTCAACACCTTCGCACGGGTCAAGGCACTGCCCATCGGCACCCATGAGACGGTGGGGGTGGAGTTCCGCGCGCTGATGGAGATCCGCAAGTTCCTCGACGACCCGCTCTACGACGGGGAGCGTGGGCAGGGCCTGCGCAAGCAGACGGACCGCGTCGCCGTGCTGATGCGCGCGGTGATGGACCGCTGCCCGCCCCTGCCCGACTTCGGCGACGAGCAGAGCATCGGGCCGCGGGGCACGGTGAACAAGCCGCTGCGCCCGCCGCGCGCCGCCGCGCCTCCCGCCGCGGGCCGGGCGGCGGAGCCGCGCCCGCTGCCGCAGCCCGATCCGCGACTGGAAGTCCGTCAGCTGTCCCTGGACGACGAGGACTGACGATCAGCCTTCCGCCCGATCAGCCTTCCGCCGTCGACGACTGGCGGTGGTGGCTGTGCGCGTCCACGCCGCGCAGATGCTCGGCGGCCTCGTGCAGAGCGCGCTCGCTGGCGCTGTCGGGGGTTTGCAGCCCGGCCTCCGGACCGGGGACGGCGTCCTCCTCGGCGATCTCGCGGGCGGCCTGCTGCCAATGCTCGATGTGGCGCCCCTCGGGACGGCCCTCCCGCTCCCAGATGGCATGAGCGCGCTCGCGGACGCGGGGGTCGTCGGGGCCGGTGTGATGCTCCATGGCGCTGTCCCTCCTCGGCGGTCTGCATTCATGACCGTCAACAGGCGGAGCGGCGCGGCGTGCCGCAAACCTTCCCGCTACAGCCAATAGAGCGGGCTGACTCCGAACAGCCAGGGATGCACGGCGATCATCGCGGCATAGGCGGCGAGCGCGCCCAGAACACGGTCCCAGCCGATCTCTCCGGGACGGAAGCTTTGGCGTCCGGCCAGGATGGCGGCGAAGGGAAGCGCGGAGGTCTCTGCCCGGTAGGCCCGCCCGGCAGCACCGCGGCGCAGCAGCCAGTCGTTCTTGACCATGGCGAACAGGGCGATGGCCGCCATCGCGACGAACAGCACGACCCGCCGCCCGTCCCCGGTGGCTTGCAGATGCAGCAGCGCCCACAGCAACAGCCCCATGCTGCCGGGAAAGCGGGTGATCCGGTAGATGCCGCGCGGCGGGTTGGGGGCGTCGGGCTCGCCGGCCTTGCTGGTGACGCGGGCGGCGATCAGCAGGAAGGACAGCGGCATCAGCGCGACGACGAGCGGCGGCGCCCATCCGGCGGGAAGGAACAGCGGCTCTCCGCCCCCGGCCTCGCGGTAGGCCCAGACGAACAGGCCGAGCGCCAGCAGCGAGCCAAGCGAATGCAGGGCGACGAACCCGCCCCGTCCCATCCGGGCGATCAGCCACGGCCGCACCCCCGGCCAGGACGGCACGGCGTGGGTGGCGAACAGGAACAGGGCGGCGAGGAGAAGGTCGGTGGTCATGGGCCGCAAGGAAACACCGCTTTGCCGGACGGAGTCTTGATGAACGTCAAGCATACGGCACCGAAAGCAAACCGCGTCCGGGTGTGGCGCAGGCCACAGCGGGGATGGGCGGCGGGGCGTACTGTCTGGTCATCGAACAGGCCGGGCCCCGACGCAGACGGAACCGGCAGTCAAATCCTCCAGAAGCCAACTCCCCCAGACACCGGAAGGAAACCACACCATGCGCCGCATCACCCTGATCGCCGCCGCCGTCGCCGTCCTGTGCTCCGCCCCGGCCTTCGCCGGCGACCTGATGACCGGCGGCATCCCGATGGGCAGCACCAGCAACCTGGGCGTCATCTCCAACACCGCCGCGGGCATCCAGAACAAGGCGCAGCAGCAGGTCTTCGGCGTGCAGGCCGGTGGCGGGCTGGCCGGGCCCTTCGGCACCGCCTCCAACCTGGGCAACGTCTCCAACCTCGCCGCCGGCGTCGGCAACAAGGCCAAGCAGCAGGTCTTCGGCGTCCAGACGGGCGGGATGGGCGGCGGGGTGAAGACGCCCTTCGCTCTGGGCGGCTTCAACAGCAACGCCGGCAACGTCAGCAACAGCGCGGTCGGCATCGGCAACACCGCCCAGCAGCAGGTCAAGGCCATGCAGTTCGGCGCGCCGGGCGCCCTGTTCAACCAGAACCTCGGCACCGTCTCCAACCTCGCCGCCGGCATCGGCAACAAGGCCCAGCAGCAGGTCATCGGCATCCAGAAGTAAGTTCCTCCTCATCCCCCCTCCCATCCAGGCAGACCTGCGGCCGGGGCACTCCCCCGGCCGTCTTTTTTGTGCGCAAGCGGGGCGTTTCCCGGCGCGGATGTGCGGACAAGGAACCTTCCACCCGGCGGCGCGTTGGAGCGGCGTTCACTCTCCCGCGGCCGTGCGCCGCGGTCATTCGGGAAGCCGCAGCATGAACCGCAACAGCACTTCGACATTCGGATGGCCCAGGGTGGGATGGAGGGCCGCCGTCATCCTGTCGGCGTCGGTCGGTCTGGCCGCCTGCGCCGGCAGCGTGCCACCGCCGACCGCCCAGCTCGGCGCCTCGGCGCAGGCCATCCAGCAGGCCGAACGGGCCGGCGCCCTCCAGCACGCCCCCGCGGAGTTCCAGTCCGCCCGCGAGAAGCTGGCCGCCGCCGACGCCGCCATGCGCGAGGACGAGCGGACCCAGGCCCGCCGCCTCGCCGAACAGGCGCAGGCCGACGCCGAACTCGCCACCGTGCGCTCGCAGCGCGCGACGGCGCAGCAGGCCGCCAGCGCGGTGCGCACACTCGCCAACCCCAACGCCGGCCTGCCCAACACTGGTATGCCGGGCGCTTCGGTTCCGGGCCGGGCGCCCGCCGCCTCCGCCACCGCTCCCCTGGCCCCGTCGGGCATGAGCGGAACCTCGACTTGGGACTCCCCGCGCACGCTGGAGGGCACGCCGTGATGCACACCACAAGGAAGTCCCAAACGGTGAGGAAAAGCCTGGTTCTGGCGTCGCTCGGCGTCGTCGCCCTGTCGCTCGGCGCCTGCGCCACCCCGGACGACACCCCGGCCCTGGCCCAGGCGCGCCAGTCCTATTCCGGCGCCGCCGCCAACCCGCAGCTGGCGAGCAACGCCACGCTGGAGCTGCGCCGCGCCGAAGAGGCGCTGCAGCGCGGCGAGCGGGCGCGCAGCGACGGCAACACCGCGGAGATGGACCATCAGGCCTATCTCGCCAACCGGCAGCTCCAGATCGCCCAGGATGTGGCGGCGATGAAGGGCGCGCAGCAGGTCGTCGCCAACGCCGAGACCTACCGCCTCCAGGACCAGATCCGCGCCCTTCAGGCGGAGCGGACGGAGCGCGGGCTGGTGATGTCGCTGGGCGACGTGCTGTTCGCCACCGGCAGCGCGCGGCTGACCTCCGGCGCCGACGCGCGGCTGGGGGAACTCGCCAACTTCCTCCAGCGCAACCCGGAACGGACCGTCCGGATCGAGGGCTACACCGACACCACCGGCTCGTCGGCCACCAACCTGCGCCTGTCGGAGGAGCGGGCCATGGCGGTGCGCGACGCGCTCACCGCGCGCGGCGTCAACCCCAGCCGCATCGCCGCCCAGGGCCTGGGGTCGGCCCAGCCGGTCGCATCCAACAGCACGGAGTCGGGACGCCAGCAGAACCGGCGGGTGGACATCGTGATCTCCGAGCCGGGCTCGGTGGCGGAGACGCGCTCCTGACGGGCCATGCTGCGATTTGACGCACATTGCGCTTGAACAAGAACGGGCGGGCCGGAAACGGCTCGCCCGCTTCTATTCCGGCCTGATTTCGGTCGTTTTTCCCGTTCCGACTTTCCCGTCCCGCATCACCATTGCGCCGGAAGCGCGGTCATTCGGAAAAATTGTCTCGAATGCAGAGCAAAATCAATGCTTCTTTACCTTTTACGGTATGTGGTTTTACGATGCGCGAACATGAGTGACCACAGCGTCCTTTTGATTGCGCGGGGATTCGGAATGACCACTGGACAGGGTGACGAGGGAGCGATGCTCAGCAGGGGATTTTTGAAGGCGCAGGCTCTGCTTCTCCTCATCATCGGCCTTCCGGTGATCGTGGTGGTGGTTCTCCTCAACCCGCTGTGGAACGCCACGCTGCACCGTTTCGGCGTGCCGGAGGGGCCGGCGGCGGCGCTCGGCATGATCGTCACCATCATGGTGGTGATGGTCGTGCAATATTGGGTTCTGGAAACGCGGCGGACGATGGTCACGTCGCTGTTCAACTTCATTCCGCACGAACATCTGACCTTCGACGGCGAGACGCTGACGACGGACGAGGCCAACCGCCTGTTCGTCACCCTGCACCGGGATTCGGAGGACTGGCGCCGCCTGCTGCGCGACAACGGCATGGACGGCCCGCTGGACGAGTTCGGCAGCCTGTGCGCGGCCCGGCTGGCCTTCGCGCGCCGCCCCCAGGGCATTCCACCGGAGGCGGAGCGCGCCATCGCCGAGGTGCCGCAGGCGGTCGAACTGGCCAAGGTCCGCGTCGGCGGGGCGCTCGATCAGGCGGAGCGGGAGGTGCAGGCCCTGTGCGCCCGTCTGTCCGACACGCAGGACGCGGTGGCCGCCCTGGTCGGCTTCATCCGCGACAGCGGGGTGCAGATCGCCGGCCGCCACGACGACGCCCAGCGTTGCGCGACGGAAAACCACGCGCTTCTCGCCAACCTCCAGGAGCATCTGGACCGCCGCCGGGCGGAGGCGACCTCCGACCTGACGCGGTTCGAGCAGATCGTCGCGGAGTCCCGCGCGCTGGAGGATTCGGTCAACGCCATCACCCGCATCATGTCCG
Organism: Azospirillum brasilense; assembly: GCF_022023855.1. Lineage (NCBI taxonomy): Bacteria > Pseudomonadati > Pseudomonadota > Alphaproteobacteria > Rhodospirillales > Azospirillaceae > Azospirillum > Azospirillum brasilense. The sequence continues at coordinate 1,260,799 of NZ_CP059449.1, read as the reverse complement.
CCACCAACATGCTGGCGTTGAACGCCGCCATCGAGGCGACGCGGGCCGGGGAGTACGGCCACGGCTTCCGCGTGGTGGCGAACGAGGTGCGCGATCTGGCCCGCCAGTCGAACGAGGCCATCCAGGTGATCCAGAAGGGCATCGACCGCATGCAGCAGGCGATCGCCCAACAGATCGCCGGGCAGGACGCCCAGGCGAAGGTGGCCGCCGAGCACGCGCTGCTGTCCGATCTGGCCGACCGCCTGCAAAGCCTCAGCGCCGGCCAGCAGGACGTCGCCGGGCACGAGCGGCGGCTGATGGGCGAGTTGGACCGGCTGGGCGACTCCCTGGCCGACACGCTGGCCGGTTTCGCCGGGGACCTGCGCGTTCCCGAGGGGCTGCGGCGGGAGCTGGACGCGATCAGCGGCGGGCTGGCCCGGCTGAACGGGCTGGAGGAGGATCTGCGCGGCCTGTCCGCCATCCGGAAGCGCGCCGCCTGACCGACCTGTGCGCCGCGCCGCTCAGCGGTCGCCGCGCTCGGTCTCGACCATCGCCCGCGCGACGGCGTAGACCCCGGCGATCGCCCCGGCGGTGAACAGGGCCGCCCCCACCGCGCGGGTCAGGGAGCGGGCCGGCGCCGGGGCCGGAGGCATGCGCTTCCACACGGCCCAGGCTTCCTCCGGACGATCGGGATCGGCGATGCGCAGGGCGGCGAAGGCCTGCTCGGTCAGGCCGGGGTCGGTGTCGGGCAGCGGCGCCAGACGGCGTCCGGACGGTTTGTTCAACCGGTCGATGGCGGCCACCAGACGGCCGGTGGCGCGGACGGCGGCGGTCATCTCCGACGGGTCCACGCCCATATGCTCGGCCAGCAGGCGGTTGCGCACCGCGCCGATGGCGCTGGCGGTGCTGCGGTCGCCGGGCGGCGCCTCCACCGCCAGATCGCATTCCGTGTCGTAGCCCATGGAGCGGTTGTTCAGGTTGCTCGACCCGATGCGCAGCAGCCGGTCGTCCACCACCATCAGCTTGGAATGCACGACGATGCCGTTGCCGCCCTCGGTCAGCGGGGTCATGGCGCGCAGCCGCCCATGACGGTCGGCGGCGCGCAGCTCCTGAAGCACCACGCCGCGCGGCGTGTCCATGGCCATGCGGTCGAACCAGCTCGGGCTTTCCATGGGGACGACGACGACCACCTCCGGCCCGTCCGGCTCGTGCAGCCGCCGGGCCAGCGCCTCGGCCACGCGGAAGGAGGCGAAATATTGGTTCTCCAAGTAGATGCTGTGGCGCGCCTCGGCGATGGCGGCGAAGGTCAGCGCCTCGTTCTCGCGGACCGGACGGCCGACCAGACAGTCGGGAAGCGTGCGGGCAATGCCCACATCCGCGTCGGTGATCAGCGGGTGCAGCCCCTCCGGCCAGGGATCGGCGCCCCAATCCGAAACAACGTCCGGCGGCGGGGGCGGCAGCGCCTGCCCCGTGGCGTGGCTCCAGCGCTCGCGCGCCATCAGCCCCAGCGCGCGGGCGGCGGGGCCGTCCACCGCCATCATCACGTCGTGGCGCGGGGCGTGAAGCTCCCCGGTCGGCCAGCGGCGGCGCGGGTCGTTGTCGCGATGCTCGGGCGTGTCCCAGCGGTCGCCGGCCAGATCGATGCCGCCGCAGAAGGCCAGCGCGTCGTCGACCACCACCAGCTTCTGGTGCTGCGCCGCGCCCACCGGCAGGGCGTCGTCCAGTTCCAGTGTCAGCCGCGGGCCAGTGCGCCGATTCAGCCGCTCCAGCGGTCCGTGGGGATGCTCCAGCGAAATGGGGAACGGCATGTCCCACTTCAGCGCGTGGATCTGCAGCGACGGGCGGTGATGGATCAGGCGGGCAAGGAAATCGCCCAGCGTTTCCGGGTCGTGGGGGTCGAGGCGCATCCGCGGATCGATGTCCCAGCCGAGCAGGATCACCGACCGCCGCGCCCGCAGCAAGGCGGCGCGCACCGCCGCGAAGAAGGCGGCGCCGTCGACCAGCACGGCCACCCGGTCCGCCCGCTCGGTCCGCCAGCAGGTGGCGCCGGGGCGGAGGATGGGCCGCGCCCCGGCAAGGTCCGCCGCATCCCGATGTTCGCTCATTCCTGCCTCGACGTGCCGTAGCGGTGCTTGCGTCAACTCTTCCGGCGGCGGCCTGTTCCGCAAGGCGACCGGCTGCTCCGGAATCGCCCGGCATCCGCATCCGGGTGGGGGCGGACGGAACGCCCGGACGGCGGGCGGCCCGCCAAAAGATCGGACCAAAAGATTGGATGACCGTCCGGTTTCTCCGCAACGATGCGCCGGGCCTTCTGTTGGGGATGGGCGAATGGGGGACGGGCGCGCCGCAGGGCGCCGGACTGAAACCCCCGCCAGGAAGGCGCCCGGCCAAAGGGCGCCGCCACCAGATGGAGAGATGAGGATGCGTACCCTGTTGATCGCCGCCGCGTCGGCCCTCGCCCTGATGGCCGGCTCCGCCGTCGCCCAGTCGGGCGGCACCGCCGTGAGCCCGACCGTTCCCAGCACCACCACATCGCCGTCCACCGGCCTGAGCACCTCCGGCCCCGGCTCCACCCCGGGCAGCGTCACCACGCCGGGCACCGCCGGCTCGACCGGCACCATGAACACCCCGGGGACCACCGTGCCCGGTTCGTCGGGCAGCACCATGGGCAACGGCACCATGGGCAGCGGCTCGTCGGGCGGCACCTGGCAGGGCCAGACCACCGCGCCGTCGGGCCTGGGCAGCGCCACCAGCAGCAACCCGGCCCGCGACAACCAGACCGCGACCGGCACCCACTGCCCGCCGGGCACCCCGAATTGCGGCCCGGACGGCAGCAAGTAACGGCCTTCAAGCTTTGCAGCGAAGGGCGCGCCGGGACCTCCGGCGCGCCTTTTTTCGTTTCAGATTGCGGGCTCCGGCCTGATCGCAGCCGGTTCGCCGGCATCAACCACGGGAGGGGCCTCGATGGGGAAGCGCAGGACGAAGCAGGTGCCTCCACTCTTCTGGGCGCTCTCCTGGCCGCACTCCCGGCTTTCCACCCGGATGCTGCCGCGCAGGCGGGTGGTCATGATGTTGTAGACGATGTGCAGGCCGAGCCCGCTTCCCCCCTCGCCACGCCGCGTCGTGAAGAAGGGGTCGAAGACGCGCCCCAGATGCGCGGCGGGAATGCCGCAACCGTCGTCGCAAAAGCGCAGCTCGACCTCCTGCGGGGTGGGGCGGGTCACGGCGACGGTCAGCGTGCCGGCCCGCCCGTCCGGATAGGCGTGGACCACCGCGTTCATGGTCAGGTTGGTCAGGACCTGGAACAGAGCGCCGGGATAGCTGTCCACCCACAGGCCCGCCGGACAGTCGATCACCACGCGGTGGGGAGTCTGCTTCAGCCGCGGGCGTAGGCTGGTCAGCACGTCGTCCAGGTAGGCGGCCAGATCGACGCGGCGCCGCTCCTCGCTGGTCTGGTCCACGGCGGTCTGCTTGAAGCTCTGGATCAGCTCGGCGGCGCGGTTCAGGTTGCTCTCGATCAGCCGGCAGGCCTCCCCTGCTGTGGTCAGGTAGCCGGTGAAGTCGGCGCGGCGCAGCGTGTTGGCCTCGACCCCGCGGACCACCTTCCGGGTCTGGTCGGCCAAGTGGGTGATGCCGGTCAGGGCGATGCCCACCGGCGTGTTCACCTCATGCGCCACCCCCGCCACCATCCCGCCGAGCGAGGCCATCTTCTCCGCCTGGATCAGGTGGGCCTGGGTGTCGCGCAGGTCGGCCAGGGCGCTCTCGGCGCGCTGCTTGGCGGCCTCCGTCTCCTCCTCCGACCGCTTGCGCAGGGTGATGTCGTTGACGGCGATGAGGATGGCCGGCTCGTCCACGTCGTGGATCTCCACCGCGGAGATCATCGCCCAGAAGGGCCGCCCCCCGGCGGTGCGCATCTCCATCTCCAGATCGCTCGCCGCCCCCTGCTCGGCCACCAGACGGGACAGTCGGGCGGCGTCGGACGGGCGGACGAAGAAGCGCGCGTTGCGCGTCAGCGCCAGCCGCGGCCCCCCGGTCCCGAACAGCGCCTCGGCCTGCGGGTTGGCGAACAGGACGGCGTCGTCCGACCGCCGCGCGATCACGATGGGAAAGGGCGAGGCCGCCAGGATCGCACGCATCCGCTCCTCCCCCGCCTTCAGCGCCTCGGCATAGGCGTGGGTTTCCACCAGCGCCGTGCCGAACCGCTCCACGCTGGTGGAGATGGCCTGAAGCTCGGCGAAGAGGGCCGGCGGCAGGCGGACGGTCCGGCGCTCCTTCTGCACCATGGCCAACGCCTGCGAGGCGCGGCGGATCGGGCGAACCACATGAACGCGCAGCAGCACGTAGAGCACCGTCTGCACCGCCGAGGCGATGCCCAGCCCGACCAGCACGATCCACAGGCCGCTGCGCGCCTGATCGGTCAAGGTGTCGGCGATGCGCCGCGTGTTGGTCGCGGCGGCGTCGGTCAGGCTGCCGCTGAGGTCGTTCAGCACGCCGTGGGCGATTTCCGTCTCCAGCCCCATCAGCCCCGCCTCCGACAGGATGGTCCGGCGCAGGGTGAACAGCTCGCCCAGCCCGTCAAGGTCGCGCGCCGTGCGGGCCAGCGGCGCCCGGTCCCCCGGCTCCAGCGGGATCAGCGCGTTCACCACCGCGGCGGCGTGCTCGTGGAAGCGGGCGACCTCACCGGCGAGCTGTTCCGTGTCCGTCGCGATCAGGCCGGCGGCCAGCGCCTCCAGCGCGCGGTGGTAGGGCTCCTGCACCGCCAGGGGCGCGCCGGAGCGCAGCAGGCTGAGGAACGCCTCGTCCCCCTTGCGCTGCAGAGCGACGGCCCGGGCCGCCAGGGCGTCGATGGCGTCGGCCCGCTCCGCGGTGCGGCGGACCGCCTGGATGGCCTGCTCGAGCCGTTGCAGCAGTTCCGGGGCCGCCGCGTCCGCCGCGAAGCGTTGCGACACGCCCTCCACCTCGGCCAGAGCGCCGGCACGCTCCTCCGGCGAGCGGGAGCGCAGGACGGCCTCGGCGAGCTGGCCCATGCGGGCGGCGAAGACGGCGTATTGGTGCTGGCGGGCGATCTGGGGAACGATGGCGCGGTCCGCCTCCTCCGCGAGGTCGAGCACCCGGACGAAGGCGCCGCCCACCCCGAGCGTCAGCCCGGCCATCAGAAACGCCGTGGCCAGCGCGGTGATCATCGTCACCGTGTGCAGCCGAAGCCGCCGGCCCGTCTGTTTCTCCGTCACGCCCTTGCCCCTCCGCCGTTGCGGCGGCCCGATCGTTAGGCCCGATCGTTAGGATAACCGCTTCCGCGCGCGAGGGAAATGGTGGCACAACGAACAGTTAAGGAGCGGTTGCACAGAAGGAGCGATCACAAGGCCGCGGCGTCCTCCAGGCTGGCCGCACCGGCGGCGGTGGCGGCCAGGGTGCGGAACAGCGCCTGCTGGCGTTGGTCGGCGACCAGATATTCGGGATGCCACTGCACCCCGATCAGGAAGGGGTGGTGGATCGCCTCAATCCCCTGGACGATCCCCACCGTCTCGCGCGCCACCACGCGCAGGCCGTCGCCCAGCCGGTCCACCGCCTGATGGTGCAGGGCGTTGACCCGGCATTCGGCGATGCCCAGGATGCGGTAGAGATGGCTGCGCGGGTCGATGCGGATGCGCTTGCGCGGCAGGACGGTGCGCAGGCGCGGCGCCTCCTCGTACACTTCGTGGATGTCGGTGAGCAGCGAGCCGCCGCGGTGCACGTTGATCATCTGCGAGCCCCGGCAGATGCCCAGCACGGGAAGCCGCCGCGCCGCCGCGCCGTCCAGCGCGCACAGCTCCAACCGGTCGCGCTCCGGATCGATGCGCATCTTCGGGAGGGCGGTCTCGCCGTAGAGGGCGGCATCGATGTCGTCGCCGCCGCCGACCACCAGGCCGTCCAGCCGCTCGATGGGAAAGGGGTCGCGCGCCGTGATGCGCACCGCCCGCGCCCCGGCGCGGCGCAGCGCCAGACGGTTCGCCCACCAGGCGATGCGGCTGCCGTGCACCGACGCGGTGACTCCGATCAGGGGGCGTCCCCTTGCGATGAAGGCGGCCATGTCGCCCCCGTCAGACGGCAAGCCGCCGGCCCGCCTCGGCGGCCCAGCCGTCCAGCGCCTTGCGCACGGCGAAGGCGCGGAAGTCAGCCCCCAGAGCGTCGAGCCGGTCGCGGTCCGCCGCCAGGTCCTCCACCGCGACCCAGCGGTTCCAATCCTGGGCCAGACTCCAGTCCGGGTCGCCCAGCCGGGCGTTCGGCAGACGGTAATGGAAGGTCGGGCGGGGCCGCACATGCGGGTCGTTCAGCTTGGCCGCCATCGTCTCCGGGGCGAGATGGGCGAACAGCGGAAACAGGTCCAGCTCGCGGTTGCGGGTTGGATTGGCCTCCAGATAGTCGCCGATCAGCCCGTCGAGGTCGGGACGGTAGGCGGGATCGACCACCTTCACCGCGTAGTCCGTCGGGAAGGCGGCGATGAAACCGGTCAGGCGCCGGGTCGGGTCCACGCGGATCTCGCGGCGCAGCCAGGGGGCCAGCAGCAGAAAGGCCTTCAGATGGTCCAGCACATACGCGCCGTCGGTGCGCGCCACCTGCGGGTTCAGGTGCAGGCCGAAGGCGAACAGCGGGCTGGCGTCCGTGCCGGCGGCCCCCTGGGCGCTCAGGGCGGTGAACAGCGGTTCCAGTTCGGCCAGCCGGGCGATGGGAATGGGCGGGGCGGCGATCTCGAAGGGCATGACGAGGCTGCCGATGTTGCCCCACCAGGGCCGCAGCGCCTCCACCACGCCATCCACCGCCTTGCCCACCGCTTTTCCCAGCGGACCGGCGTCGCCGTCTTCCGCATTGCCGGCCTCCGGCTTGCCCGGATGCGCGGAGCGCATGTCCAGCTCCACCGCGAAATCGCCCAGCCGCGTGCCGGTCACCCGGCAGCGGTGCGGACTCTCCGGCTCCAGCGCGCCGCCGTAAAGGCCGCGCACCACCGCCGCCGCGGACGGGGCGTCAAGGTTGGCGAATTCGACCTCCACGCCGACCGTGCGCGGGGCGCCGTCCGTCGTGGTGGAATGGGGGGGCGTGCGGAATGCGGTGTCCATGGCGCCCGTTCAACACGGCGCGCGGCATGGCGGTTCCCCGCCGCCCTCATCACTATTCCGGCTGCGGCCCGGGTCGGCCGGCACCGTCGTCCGTCGCCGCCCGCGGCAGATAGAGCGTGACGGTGGTGCCGGCCCCGACCGTGCTGGTCACCGTGACCGTCCCGCCCGACTGCCGGGCGAAGCCGAAGACCTGGCTGAGCCCCAGCCCGGTCCCCTTGCCATCTGGCTTGGTGGTGAAGAAGGGTTCGAAGATGCGGCGCAGATGCTCCGGCGGGATGCCGGTTCCGGTGTCGCGGACGGCCAGCGCCACGAAATCGCCGGTCAGGCCGGTGTCGTCGCTCCGCCGCCCCGACAGGGCGCGGTTTTCCGCCATGACGGTCAGCGCGCCACCCTCCGGCATGGCGTCGCGCGCGTTCACCGCCAGATTGAGCAGCGCCACCTCCATGGCGTCCGGATCGGCGATGATCGGCCAGAGGTCGTCCGGAACGATCAGGACGGTGCCCACCGCGCTGCCGGCGGAGCGCGCCAGCAGGGCCTCCAAAGACGCCTTGCGGCTCTGAAGGCGGAAGGGCACCGGCTCATAGACGCTGCGCCGGCCGAAGGCGGCCATCTGCCGCATCAGCGCCTGCCCGCGCGCCACGGCACCCTCGATCTCGGGCAGCACGCGGGCGATGCGCTCCGGATCGTCGGGACGGCTGCGGATGGCGGCGATGCCGCTCATCACCACGGTCAGCAGATTGGCGATGTCATGGGCGACGCCGCCGGTCATGCGGCCCAGGGCCTCCAGCCGCAGACTTTCCTCCCGCGCCGCCTCCTGGCGGCGGCGCAGCCGCAACTCGCGGGCGAGGAGCAACAGGAAGGCGCCGGCCATCAACAGGCTGGCCAACGTCCCCGCCCCGGCCAGCCACAGCGCGTTGGAGACCGGTGCCCGATAGGCGTCCTGGGGGATGGCGAAGTGAACCGACCACCCGTAGTCGGGCAGCGAGCGGAAGGCGACCACCGTCGGCGCGCCCTCCAGGCTCATTCCCTCATAGACGCCGCTGCCGGCGGCGCGGCGGGCGCGGAGCGCGTTTTCGCTGGCGTGGCGCCCGATCATGTCCGCGTCGCCGCCGGCCCGTGCCACCAGACGCCCTTCAGCGTCTATGACCGCAGCGATCCAGCCCGTCGGCAGGCTGTTACCGAACAGCAGGCTCTGGAATGCCTCCGGCATCACCACCGCCGAGAGGACGGCGACCGGCGCGCCGTTGCGCGTCACCGGAACGCGGATGGGGAAGGCGTAGCCGCCGCGCGGGCCGCGCAGGATCGTACCGACCGCCGGCTTGCCCGTCTCCACCACGCGCCGATGGCTGTCCATCTCCAGCACCCTGCCCCGGACACCGCCCACCAGGAAGGGAGCGTCGACCAGCCGGTTGCCCTCGACATCGCTGAGGACGATGGTCGACCACAGGGGAAGCGCGCTCTGCACCCGCTCGGCGTATTCGAAGAAGGTCACGGCGTCGAGTTCGCGGCCCGCGGCCAGACCGTCCAGCAGGGGCGACGCCGCCACCGCCTTCAGCGCGTCCGTCTGCGCGGACAACTCGCGGTCCACAAGGGCCGACAGGCGGTCCACAAGGGCGACGGCGTTGGCTTCCATCGCGCTCTGCTGCCCGCGCAGCCAGGCGCCGCCGAGAACCGCGGACAGGACAACCAGCGGCAGCAGCGCGGCCAGCACCAGAAGAACCAGCGGACGATGATGGGACTTCAAGGGCAAGCGGGTCTTCCGGAGCGGCGAGGTGTGCACTGTAGCACGCCCCTGCTCCTCTGGAAGTGGGTGATCCGGTTCAGCGGCGGCATGCTTTCCGCATTCACCATGGGTTGTGGCAGACACGCACATCCACCCAAGGTAACGCTTCGCCAAAGAGTTGCAGAGAAATATTTCCTGGACGCCGCGCAGGAATCGCGGCGGACGCGCGTCCAATCCGGCATCCGCAACCCGCCCCGTCCAGACCGAACTCCGTCCGCACGGCGGAGTCCGGCACAGGACGAAGGAGAACGCCATGTCCATCTCAAGCGTGACGTCATCGGCCATGTCCGGCATCGCCCAGCAGCGGGCCGCCGGACCGGGCAAGGACATCCGCGACGGCATGCATCAGTTGAAGGACGCCGTAAAATCCGGTGACCTCGATTCGATCCAGAGCGCTTATGATTCGCTGTCCAAACTGCAAAGCCAGAGCGGTTCGGCGTCCGACGCCAACTCCCCCCTCAACAAGATGCTGACCGCCGTGGGCGACGCGCTGCAGACCGGAGACGTCTCGCAGGTCCAGCAGGCCTTCGAGGCGAACGGTCCGAAGGGCGCCAAGGGACAGGGCGGCCCCGGCGGTGCTGGCGGTCCGCCTCCCGGTCCGCCGCCGGGCGGCGCGGATGGGCCGCCGGACGCGATGAAGGACGCCATGGGCAGTCTGTCGCAGGCTCTGCAATCCGGCGACCTGTCGGCCGCGCAGGAGTCCGTCTCGTCGCTGCTTTCCTTCCTGCAGGAGACGTCGGACGACAACGCGTCCTCCTCGTCATCCTCCTCCTCGTCGGTGGCCGACCTGTTCAAGACAGCCCTGCAAAGCATGAGCGGCGCGCTTCAGTCGGGTGATCTGTCCGGCGCGCAGAAGGCTTTTTCATCCCTGGCGCCGCGCGGTTCGCAGGGCGTGGACACGCTGGCCTGATCCGCCACGACGCACCGGGTGCCTTGTCTTGGAGACACCCGGTGCCGACCTGCGTCGGCTCCCCCATCGAAAGGACTGGTGATTACCTCCTTCGATAACAGAATTCCAAAAATTTTAGGAGAACTTCAGAAGTAAATCTTCAACGCCACGATCCAAACTACCCCTTTATTGCCCGCAGGAACCCTGTAAGTTGCCGGCCTGAAAGAAAATAAATCCTGCTCATTAACTGCGATTTAACCATGCAAAGGTTATTCGGAACACAGGCGAAACGATAGCGGACTTTTGGTTCCGGCTGCTTTCCCGCCCGATGGGAGCCTGTGACACGATGACCTTGCTGGCCCGCCTTTTCCTCCTGGTGCTTCTGGCCGTCCTGCCGGCCCTGGGCATCCAGGCCTACAGCGTGTTCCAGTTCCGTGCGGAACGCGCCGAGGAAGTCGCGGCCCAGGCCCAACGGCTGCTGCATCTGGTCGAGGGAGAGCAGGCGCGGATCGTCGACGGCGCGCGACTGATGGTCACCTCCATCGCGGAATCGGCCGCTCTGCGGTCCGGCGACTATGCCCAATGCCAGGCCCATCTGATCCGGTTGGCCCAACGCGCCCCCGAATACCGCAACCTGACCGTCCTGGACCGCGACGGCGCCGTTCTGTGCAGCGCCATCCCCAGCAGCGCCCCCGCCGCCGTCGACCTTCCCTACGTCCGCCGCGCGTTGGAGGAAGGCCGCTTCGTCGTCGGCGAATGGACGACTCCCGGCCCGGCGGCGGAGCCCGGCACCGCCATGCTGCCCTTCGCCGTTCCCTTCCGCGACGAGGCCGGCACGGTCGCCGGGGTAGTGACGCTCGGCCTCGACCTGCCCTGGCTGGCCACCAACTTCGCGGCGCGCCCCCTGCCCGAGAACGCCAGCCTGCTGGTCACCGACCGCAACGGCACCATCCTGGTCAAGCTGCCCAACGGCATCGCCCAGCGCGGCGAGCGCGTGCCGCAGCCCTATATGAATCTGCTGGGCGAACCGCGCGGCGGCGTCATCACCCTGCCGGGAATGGACGGGGTGGCGCGGGTGCTCGCCTATTCGCCGTCCCGCCAGGGCACGCGCGACCTGTTCATCAGCGTCGGACTCGACCACACCGCCGTGGCCGGCACCATCGACCGTGCCACCCGCCAGGGCCTGCTGATGACGCTGACCGGGCTGCTGGTCGCCATCCTGGCCGCCTGGATCGGCGGCACCCTGTTCATCCGCCGCCCGGTCGAGGCGCTGATCCGCGCCACCCAGGGGTGGAGCGCCGGCAACTCCAGCGCGCGGGCCGGTCTGGTGGACCGCAAGTCGGAGATCGGCCAGCTCGGCCGCGCCTTCGACGCCATGGCCGAGACGCTGGAGGCCCGCGAGCGCGCGCTGCGCGGTTCGGAGGAGCATCTGCGCGCCGTCCTGGACGCCCTGCCGACCTTCGTCGGAGTGCTGAGCCCGACGGGCGACGTGCTTCAGGTCAACCAGACCGCCGTCCAGGCGTCCGGCCTGCCGGTCGAGCAGATCGTCGGCCACCCCTTCCACGAGGCCTGCGGGCGCGCCTTCGCCGGGGCCGCGGGCGACCGCCTGCGCACGGCGGTGGAGCGCGCCGCCCACGGCGACTCCGCGCGCTTCGACGCGCCGGTGCGCATCGCCGGAGACCGCGCGGCGATCATGGAGATGCGGGTTACCCCGATGCGCGGAGCCGAGGGGCGGATCACCCACCTGATTGTCTCGGGCATCGACATCACCGAGCGCAAGTCCACCGAGGAGGCGCTGCGCGTCGCCAACGAGCGCTTCCGCACGGCGCTGCGCAACTCCGGCGTCGTGGTGTTCAACCAGGATTGCGCCCTGCGCTACACCTGGATGCACAACCCGGCGCTCGGCTACACGGCGGAACGCGTCGTCGGCAAGACCGACTTCGAGGTGTTCGAGGACGCCGCCGACGCCGAAGCCCTGACCGCCATCAAGCGCCGCGCGCTGGACACCGGCGAGGGCGTGCGCGAGGAGGTCCGCATCCGCCACGCCGGGCAGGACCATTTCTACGACATGACCATCGACCCGCTGCGCGGCCCTGACGGCGCGCTGGCCGGCATCACCTGCGCCGCCGTCGATGTGACCGGCCGCAAGCAGGCCGAGGCCGACCTGCGCCGCGCGCGGGAGGAGGCGGAGCAGGCCGCCGCCGGCAAGTCGAAGTTCCTGGCCGTGGCCAGCCACGACCTGCGCCAGCCCGTGCAGTCGCTCTACCTCTTCGCCGCCGCGCTGGGCGACCGCCTGCAGGGCCACCCCAGCCTGCCGCTGCTCGACAACATGCGCCAGGCGCTGGACACGCTGAAGGGCCTGCTGGACGGCCTGCTCGACATGTCGCGGCTGGAATCCGGCAAGATCGCCGCCAACCCGGCGGAGGTCCGGCTGGGTCAGGTCCTGGGCCGTCTGGTCGCCGAATACGCGCCGCGCGCCGCCCAGAAGGGGCTGGAGCTGCGCGCCGTCCCGACGCGGGCCTGGGTGCGCACCGACCCGTCGCATCTGGAGCGCATCCTGCGCAACCTGATCGAGAACGCGCTGCGTTACACCCGCCAGGGCCGCATCCTGATCGGCTGCCGCCGCAGCGGCCCCGACCGGCTGCGCGTCGAGGTGTGGGACAGCGGCGTCGGCATTCCCGCCGACCGGCTGGAGGACATCTTCGAGGAGTTCACCCAGATCCAGGGCAGCGGCGACCGCGGGCTGGGCCTCGGCCTCGCCATCGTCAAGCGCCTGTCGAAGCTGCTCGACCACCGCGTGCGCGTGCGCTCGAAGGAGGGGATCGGCTCCGTCTTCTCGGTGGAGATGCCGCGCGTCGTCGTGGAGAGGCCCCGCGCCGCCGTCCCGCCGCCCGCCATGGACCTCTTCCGGCAGGCCGCCAACGACTGCGCGACCAAGGGCATGGTGCTGGTCATCGACGACGAGGCGATCATCCTGCTCGGCCTGAAGGCGATGCTGGAGGGCTGGGGCTACAGCGTGCTGACCGCGCGGTCGGGCGATCAAGCGCTGGAACGGTTGCGCGCCGACGGGCGCCGTCCGCAGATCGTGCTGGCCGACTATCAACTCCAGCAGGGGCGGACCGGTCCGGAAGCGCTGGCCGCGGTGCAGGGTCTGGTCGGCAAGGACGTGCCGGGCATCATCCTGACCGGCGACACCGCCCCGGAACGGCTGGACGAGGCCCGCCGCAACGGCTTCAGCATCCTGCACAAGCCGGTCTTCCCCAACGACCTGCGCAAGATGATGGCCAACGCCGGAGCGGCGTAAACGGCCGAAAGACGTGCGGCGTCAGCGCCGCCGGACGATCCGCCGCCACAGCGGCACCGGGCGCTCCTCCTCGGCCTTCTCCGCCAGCCACTGGTCGGCCAGTTCGCGCACCTGCCAGCCGCCCAGGTAACGGTCGCAGTCGATGGCGCTGTACAGCCGCACCTTGTCCCGGCCGAGTCGTTCGAAATAGTCCAGCGTCCGCTGGCGGTCCATCGCGTTCATCGGCGGGTTCATCGGGTCCATGGAGCGCATCCTGTCCGGCCTCCCCTCTGTGGTGCCCAAAAGAACGGCATACACCCGTCGCGGTTTGTTCAGTTGGTATATGGATTGGGCACGCAAGCATCCCAATAAGCCTTTGGTTGCAAGGGCTTCCATTCGCACCATCCGACGAAGGTCAGGTCTGCGGCCAAGGTGGTGCCCATCCCTTCCCACCCACCCCACAGGCGTGCACAATGCGGCACACGGATGCGTGGGCGGCGGGCCGCCGCCCGGCGCGATCAAAAGACACCTTCAGAACCGGGAGCGGGGGATCATGAGGAAGACGTCGTGGATGGCCGGAGCCCTTGCGGCGGCCGTCGCCGGGCTGTGCGCGGTTTCGGCCTCGGCGCAGACCAAGGTGACCGTGGCGATGAGTGGCTGGACCGGCTTCGCGCCGATCACGCTGGCCAAGGAGACCGGCATCTTCAAGAAGAACGGCATCGAGGTCGAGATCAAGAAGATGCCGACCTCCAACCGCCACCAGGCGATGGCGGCGGGCGAGGTGCAGGCGATCACCACCACGGTGGACACGCACCTGCTCTACGCCTCCTCCGGCGTGGACGTGACGCAGGTCCTGGTGCTCGACAGCTCGCACGGCGGCGACGGCATCGTCGTGCGCGACGCGATCAACGGCCTCGCCGACCTGAAGGGCAAGCAGGTGGCCGTGCAGTATGGCGGCGTGCCGCAGTTCTGGCTGGCCTATGTGCTGAAGAAGAACGGGTTGTCGATCGGTGACGTGCAGACCGTCAACCTCCAGCCGTCCGACGCCGCCAACGCCTTCGTCGCCGGCCAGTTCGACGCCGCCGTGACCTACGAGCCGTACCTGTCCAAGGTGCGCGAGGCCAACGGCAAGATCATCGTCACGTCGGACCAGACGCCGGGCGTCATCATCGACACGCTGGCCTTCCAGCCCGACTACATCCAGAAGAACCCGAAGGTCGTGAAGGCCTTCGTCGACAGCTGGTTCGAGGCGCTGGACGCGATCAAGCAGGACGAGAAGAAGGCCTTCGAGATCATGGCCCGCGACGTCAACCAGACGCCGGAGCAGTTCGCCTCCTCCGCGAAGACCGTGCTGTGGTACGACAAGGCCGGCAACGTCGAGTATCTGACCAAGACCATGCCGACCTTCATCAAGGAGGTCCAGGACGTGATGCTGGAGGCCAAGCTGATCCGCAAGGCGCCGCCGAGCCTGGACAGCATGACCGACACGTCCTTCGTGAAGTAAAGTCTTGCCCCCACCCCAGCCCTCCCCCGCCTTCGGCAAGGGAGGGAGCTATCCCCTCCCCTGCGCAGCGGGGGAGGGTTAGGGTGGGGGCCCGTGTTTTCATAAGATTCCGACAACGGTCCACCAATCCCATGTCCCCCCTCTTCACTCCGCTGAAGCCGGTCGCTCCGGCGCTGCGCACGGTGCTGGGCATCGCCTGCTTCGTGCTGTTCTTCCTGGGCTGGGGTATCGCCACCTACGGCGGCTTCGTGAAGCCGCTGTTCCTGGCCTCGCCCGGCGACACGCTGACGGCGGGCATCGCGCTGTTCCGGGAGTTCGGCTTCGCCGAGGACATCGCCGTCACGGTCTGGCGCGTCTTCGCCGGCTTCGTCATGGCCGCCGCCCTGGCGGTGCCGCTGGGCATCCTGATGGGGGCCTTCAAGCCGGTGGAGGCCTTCTTCGAGGCCTTCGTGTCCTTCGCCCGCTACCTGCCGGCCTCGGCCTTCATCCCGCTGCTGATCCTGTGGGCGGGTGTGGGGGAGCTGCAGAAGATCCTCGTCATCTTCATCGGCTCTGTCTTCCAGCTCATCATCATGGTGACGGTCATCGTGTCGGGCATCCGCAGCGATCTGGTGGAGGCCGCCTACACGCTGGGCGCCAAGCGCGACGGCGTGGTGCTGCGCGTCCTGCTGCCCGCCGCCTCGCCGCAGATCTTCGAGGCGCTGCGCCTCGTGCTCGGCTGGGCATGGACCTACGTGATCGTGGCGGAGTTGGTGGGCGCGTCGCGCGGCATCGGCCACATGATCATCGACGCCCAGCGCTTCCTCGACACCGGGCAGATGATCTTCGGCATCTTCATCATCGGCGTGATCGGCCTGATCACCGACCTGCTGTTCCGGGCGCTCAACGCCCGTCTCTTCCCGTGGGCCAAAGGACGATAAGCGCCGGCCATGAGCAAGCTGTCCATCCGCAACGTCGAGAAGACCTTTCCCAGCCGCAACAGCACGGCGCCGACCCGCGCGCTGATGCCGACGAGCCTGGAGGTCGCCGACAACGACTTCATCACCATCCTGGGGCCATCGGGCTGCGGCAAGTCCACGCTGCTGCGCATCGTCGCCGGTCTGGAGACACCGAGCGCCGGCGAGGTGCTGCTGGAGGGCAAGGCGGTGTCCGGCCCCGGCCCGGACCGCGGCATGGTGTTCCAGTCCTACACGCTGTTCCCCTGGCTGACCGTGCGCGACAACGTCTGCTTCGGCCTGCGCGAGCGCGGCCTGCCGCGGGCAGAGCAGTTGGCGATCGCCGACCGCTTCCTGGCCCAGGTCGGGCTGAAGGGATTCGAGAACCACCACCCGGCCCAGCTGTCCGGCGGCATGCAGCAGCGCACGGCGCTGGCCCGCGCGCTGGCGAATGATCCGAAGATGCTGCTGCTCGACGAGCCCTTCGGCGCGCTGGACCACCAGACGCGCGAGCTGATGCAGGAGCTGCTGCTGGGCATCTGGGAGGCCGACCGCAAGACGGTGATGTTCGTCACCCACGACATCGACGAGGCCATCTTCATGGCCAGCCGCGTCGTGGTGATGTCGGCCCGCCCCGGCCGCATCAAGTGCGACATCCCCATCGAACTGCCGCACCCCCGGTCCTACAAGGTCAAGACCACCCCGGAGTTCGCCGCCTACAAGGAACGGCTGACCGAGGAGATCCGTGTCGAGACCATCAAGGCCGTGACGATGGAGCGCTGACGCGGCACCCTTCCGGACCGGAACATGCAAAAGAGCGGCGCTTGCGGGCGCCGCTCTTTCGTTTTCTCACCACCGGATCAGAGCTGGCGACCGGTGTTCACAACCAGATCGGACAGGGCGACGCCGGCGCGCTCCGCGTCCGACGCGAGGGAGCGCTGACAGCTCCAATGCATCCGTCCTTCGATTTCGAGCATCCGGCCCTGGCGCTTCACCACCCACACGCCGGTGGTCGCCATATGGATGACGCGGGCCAACGGCTCCCCGCCGGAGACTGGGCGGGGCTGGGACGTGGATTGGGCAACCGCCGGAACCGCCGCCGGAACAGCTGGATGAATCGCCGCATCCGAACGTTCAAAGGCCGGCGCGCAAGGATGGACACGGACCGGCTGCAGCGGATGCCGTTCGCGGCGATCACTCGGACGGCTCGCCGGGGGAACGGCAAGGGCCTGCAGCCTGGAAAGATGCAGCATGGGGGGCATCCTGGGACGTTTCCGATGAGCCTGCGCCTACCATGTGACGCAGATCGTTAGAAGACTGAACTTTCCATGCAACTTTGGTGATGTAAAGAGGAAACGCGCCCAAATCAGTGCAACGTTTCAACGCGGCATGATGGTAAACAAGCAATAACCAGAAAATTATTAAAGTTTTTCATTGGAGCCTGCATGCTGTTCCCATTAGCTTTGCTGAACGACCCCGCACACCTATCTTAGAGAGAGGGAAAGAAGGCGAAATCACCCTATTAGGGATGGTTTTTATGCCTTTCGTCCCGGAATAGTCACACGCAGACGTGTGTTCATTCCGTAAGCATGCGACGCAAGCGCAGGCTTGGCCGCTGGCTCCCGAGGCTGGCGGCACCCAAGAATGCAGGGAAAAAAAACGGGTAGGATCATGGTGAAGAAACTGGCAGTGATCGTGGTTGGCGGCCTTGTTCTGACGGGCTGCTCAAACCTCAGCCACCGCGAACAGCGCACGCTGTCGGGCGGCGCCATCGGCGCCGCGGGCGGTGCCGCGGTCGGCGCCCTGACGGGGGGCAGCGCCGTGATGGGCGGTGTGATCGGTGGCGCGGCCGGCGCCGCGGTGGGAGCCCTGACCTCCAACAACGGCAAGCACCGGTAAACACCGGTTTCACAACGGGGATCAGGCCGCCGGACCAGTGTCCGCGGCCACCCCACACGCCTGCGCGCCCTCAATGTCAGGGCTTTAGCAGACTTCTGATTTCTTAGGGAAGGTGTTGGAGCGGGTGAAGGGAATCGAACCCTCGTCGTAAGCTTGGGAAGCTTCTGCTCTACCATTGAGCTACACCCGCGCGCCGCATGTTTATAGGCGACGCTTTCGCCGCTTTCAAGCGGTTCGAGCATGCCACAGGCGGGATTCGGCAAGTTCCCGCGAGGAAGCGGCGAAAACCGACACCAGCGGCGAGATCAGTCGCGGAAACAAGGCGGTGCCGCCGGCCTCCTGCCGAACGTCCTCGTTCGCGGGCACCCCGTAGCCCTCGTCCACCGTCGGGGCGGCCACCATGCCGGCAGCACCGGCCAAGGCGCCGGGGACCAGTTCCAGGCCGAGGAAACGGTCGAGATCCACCGGACCCGGCAGCGCCATGTCCAGCGTCAGCTCCCGCGTGAAGCCGAACCGTGCGTAATAGGGCGCGTCACCGACCAGGATCACCGCCCGGTGACCCAGCGCCGCCGCCTTGTTCAAGCTCATCCGGATCAGTTTGCTGCCAAGCCCGCCGCCCTGCAGCCGGTCCGACACCGCGATCGGGCCGAGCAGGAGCGCCGGCACCGTTCCGCCGACGGTCACCGGCCAGTAGCGGATCGTGCCCTCCAGAATCTCGTTGCCCAGTTCGTCATGCTCGATGGCGACGAAGCCGAGCTCCGGGATCGGGGCGACGCCCTCCCGCAGCTTGTAGGCGGTCTTCTTGAAACGATCCGGGCCGAAGGACCGGTCGAGCAGGGCTTCGATCGCCGCGTCGTGCCGCGGCTCTTCCAGGGAGATCATCATGTCAAGGGGGCTTCCCGGCAGAAAGACTGTGGTCGGAGGCGGATCGCGCCGCCGCGCCGGGGGAGCGCCGGATCAGTGCCGGCGGAGACCCGAAGCGTCCGCACGCGACCCAAAGACGGCCGCAACCGCGCGCAGCGCGGCGTGGCGTCGTCGTCGGATGCTGATGCTGTGCGGACGAGACATGGGCAAGGCTCTTCGGCCGTTGCAGGGACCTCGCATATAACACCAGCCGACAGGGGGTTCAAGCGATCGTGAAAGGGCCGGAAGCGGCCCGTTGCGCATGGCTTCCCGGTGTGTCCTGCATGCATCGCCGCGGCCCCGCCCCGCTGCTTCGGGGCATCCGGAGGGGGTGTCCCCCGCTCCACCACTGGACAGGCGCTTTCCCCCACCCCTATTCTCAGGACTGGGAGTGCCGCCATGTACACGAAAGTCACCCGCGCGATCCGCGTCACCGTCCAGCCGGTCTTTCTCGACGAGCAGTCCATGCCCGCCGAAAGCCGCTATGTCTGGGCCTATCACGTCCGGATCGAGAACGAAGGCCAGGAAACCGTCCGGCTGCGCACACGCTATTGGCACATCACCGACGCGCTGGGGCGCGTGCAGGAGGTTCGCGGGCCGGGCGTGGTGGGCGAACAGCCGGTGCTGGAACCCGGCGGCAGCTTCGAATACACCAGCGGAACGCCGCTTCCCACGCCATCCGGGATCATGGTCGGCTCCTACCGCTTCGAAACGGGCGGCGGCGAGGCCTTCGACGTGGCGGTCCCCGCCTTCTCGCTCGACAGCCCGCACCAGCCCCGCCAACTGAACTGACGCCGGGCGCATGACAGGCGCCCGACGGCCGGCATTGAAAAACCACCGGGCGCGTGCAACCAATCGCCGCAGCACGCGCTGAAAGGCTGCGCCCGGCGCCTTGACTGTGGGGCCATCGAACCCACTTGCGCCATACTCCGCCCTGCGGCCTGCCGGCTTTCTCGAAAATCCCGGTGATCCGGGCGAGCAGTGGGCCGTATTCATACCTGACTTGCCGGCTCCGGCATTGTGTGCCGCGGCGACGGCCCGCATGTGATCAGAACCTGTTTGACCAGGAATCGAAAGGCTTCGCCCCGTGACGGCTTCCAAGACTCCGCACGCCGACAATGTCCTCCGCGGCCCCGGCCACCCCGCCGGCACCGGCCATGGCGAGATCGCGCGCCCCACCCGTGCCGAGGCCGAGGATGCCGTCCGCACACTGATCCGCTGGGCCGGCGACGATCCGGCGCGTGAGGGTCTGGTGGGTACGCCGGACCGGGTGGTCCGCTCCTACGAGGAGTTCTTCGCCGGTTACGCCATCGACCCGGAGGAAATCCTCGCGCGCACCTTCGAGGAGACCGACGGCTACGACGAGATGGTCGTCCTGCGCGACATCCGTCTGGAGTCCTACTGCGAGCACCACATGGTGCCGATCATCGGCAAGGCGCACGTCGCCTACCTGCCCCGGCAACGGGTCGTCGGCATCTCCAAGCTGGCGCGGCTCGTCGAGGCCTATGCCAAGCGCCTGCAAATCCAGGAGAAGATGACGGCGCAGATCGCCAACGCCATCGATCAGGTGCTTCAGCCCGAAGGCGTCGCCGTGGTGATCGAGGCGCAGCACCAGTGCATGACCACCCGCGGCGTGCACAAGACCGGCGTCACCATGGTGACCAGCCGGATGCTGGGCGCCTTCCGCAGCGACCCGTCCACCCGACGGGAGTTCCTGTCGATGATCGGCAATCCCGGCTCGCGCGCCGAATGACGCGTCGCTGCGTCAATCGGCGCGGATGCCGTGCTGGCGCAGCAGGCTGTAGAGCGTCGGGCGGCTGACCCCGAGCAGGCGGGCCGTCGCCGACAGGTTGCCGCCGGAGCGGGCCAGCGTGTCGAGCAGGGCGCGCCGCTCCGTCTCGTCACGCAGGACGCGCAGGGTCGGCGGGGCGTCCCCTGTGGCCAGCCGGCGCCCTTCCAGCTCCAGGTCGGCGCGCTGGAAGGCGCGCTGCACCACCCCGGCCAGCTCCTGCGCGTCGATCGGCTTGCCGCACACCTCGTGGGCGCCGCGGGCCACCGCGCGCACCGCCAGCACCCGTTGGTCGCGCGGGGCGAGCGCGATGACCTTGATCGACGGCGCCTCCCCAAGGATCAGCGACAGGACGTCCAGACCGTCGCCGCCTTCGCGCGGCGACTCGTCGAGCCGCGCCAGATCGACCGACAGGGCGACCACCGGGGGCCGGTGCGCCCGCACCGCCTCCAGCGCGTCCGCCACGCCGCCCGCGGCCACGATCCGGCACACCGGCAAGGCGTCCTGGACCCGAACCTCCAGGGTGGGATCGTCATCGACGACAAGCAGCGTGCGTGGGACCATGATTCTCCAACTCTCCGACCGGGGAACGGGCCGGCGGTCAGAATCGCGGCAGGCGCCCCGTCTGTCCAAGGCGCGTTGGCATGAACACCGGCGCAATTTGGGCAAAATTGCGTCGTCGAAAGGGGTGCACCGCGGCGTTGCGCCCTCCCCTCCGTCCCCCTCTCCCCCTCGCTGGGGCGGTCTGCTAAGCTCCCGGCATGAAAGGGCGAATCCGCGCCTGGGGAGCAAGGTCGAGATGGCGGCGAAGGTCACACCGGCGGTGAACGCGGCGAAGGCGGCAGGGATGGCCCACCGCCTGATGGAGTATGAGTACGACCCCTCGGCGGACGCCATCGGCCTGCACGCCGCGGCGGCCATGGGGCTGGACCCGGCGGTGGTCTACAAGACGCTGATCGTCCAGCTGGAGCCGAAGGCGCTGGCCTGCGTCGTCATCCCCGTCGCGGCGAAGCTGGACCTGAAGGCGCTGGCCGCCGCCGCCGGGGCCAAGAAGGCCGATCTCGCCGACCCCGCCCTGGCGGAGCGCACCACCGGCTACATGGTCGGCGGCATCAGCCCGCTGGGCCAGCGCAAGGCCCTTCCCACCTTCATCGATTCCAGCGCCGAGACCCTGCCGGAAATGGTCGTCAACGGCGGGCGGCGCGGCCTGCAGATCGCCCTGGCCCCGGCGGATCTGGCCCGCGCCACCAAGGCCGTGGTGCGACGGATCGTGGTGCAGTAGGCGAAACAGGCGGAAGCCGTCAGCGCCGGGCGCCGGTCCACAGGGTTCCCAGCCCGGCGGCAGCGATCAGCCCCCCGCCCAGCAACACCGCGGACGACGGGCTTTCGCCCCACCATAGGAAGCCGATGGCCGCCGAGGCCGCAATCCCCAGATAGTCGATGGGCGCCAGCAGCGCCGCCGGCGCTCGGCGGAAGGCGGCGGCGTTCAGCAGAATGGCCGCCCCCGCGGCGAAACCCAGCAGCAGGAAGACCGGCAGATCCGCCGGCTCGGGCATCCGGAAGCCGGTCAGCAGGGCCGCCGGGGCGGTCAGCAGGCACCCAGCCAGCACGAAGACCAGCCCGGTGGCCGCCGGCCCGTCGGCCTGGGCCGTCCGCCGGGTCGCCAGGATGCAGACCGCGTTGAGGAAGGCCATGACGAGCATGGCGAGGCTCCACGGCTCCAACCGCGTCGGCGGGGCGATCAGGAAGACCCCGGCCATCCCCAGCGCGACGCAGACGGCGGAGGCCGCCCCCACCCGTTCCCCGATGGCCGGGCCGGACAGCAGCACCACGAACAGGGGCGCCGCGTAGGACAGGGCGACCAGATCGGCGAAGGGCAGATGCTGGGTCGCCGCGTAGAAGATCAGCGCGGCGCCGACGCCGCTCAGCGCCCGCACCGCGTGGCCGCCGGGCCGGGTGACGGACAGGGCACGCCGCCCGGCCATCGCAAAAGCCGCCACGGCGACCACCGGCAGCGACAGCAGGAAGCGCAGGAAGAGAACCTCCGCCGCGCCGTAGCGGGCGCCGAGTTCGCGGGCCAGCGCCCCGGCGGTCAGCACCAGGGCGAGCGACGCCGCCATCAGCAGCGCCGCCCCCGCGATGCCGAACCGCCTTTCCACGCCCGCGAAGACAGTCAGGCACTTCGCACCCGTCGGGGCGGGCAGAACAGTCCGCTCAGCGGGCGGAACGTTCAAGCGTCGCGCACTCCCTCAGGAACTCCTCACGCAGCTCGCGCGATTCCAGCATCTCGCCGTGGAAGGAGCTGTTGACCATGCGGCTGTCATGGCCGGCGCGCACGCCGCGGTGGGTCTTGCACATGTGAACGGCGCTGATGCGCACGGCCAGCCCGCGTGGCCGGGTGGCCTCGACGATGAAGTTGCCGATCTGCTTGACCAGTTCCTCCTGGATCTGGAAGCGGGCTGCGAAATGGTCGACGATCCGGTCGTACTTGGACAGGCCCAGGATGTTCCCGCCCTTGGCCGGCAGGATGCCGATAAAGGCCGTGCCGTAGATCGGCATCAGATGGTGCGCGCAGGTGGAACGCACGGCGATCGGACCAGTGACGATCAGATGGTCGAATTCCTCGGCGTTCCGGAATTCGGTCAGTTCGGGCGCCGCCGTGAAACGGCCCTTGAGAAGCTCGCGCACCAGCATCTTGGCGACGCGGCGCGGCGTGTCGCGGGTGTTGTGGTCGTTGCGGTGGTCGATCCGCAGCACGTCGAGCAGTTCTTCGACCTTCCGCGCCGCGGCGTCGATCATGGCCGCCTCGCCCGCGGCGTCCAGCGGCGTGTCGAGCGCCTCGTTCGAGCGGCGCGCCTCCATCGCCTCCTGCACGAGGGCGAGAACATTTGCCTGCACCGTCATAAAACCCGATCCCTTCTTTGCTTTGCTTATTTCCGGCAAGTCCGACGCCGCTCGATCTCAAACCTGGCTTGCTCAAACCTGGCTTGCCGGGTCCGGACGCGGCGCCGGCACGCCGACCCGTTCCGCCGGAAAATGGAGGGAGGCCCGCAGGCCGGCCCCCGCCGCGCCTTCCAGCAGCAACCGGCCGCCATGCGCCTCCATCAGGCTCTTCACGATGCTGAGCCCCAGCCCCGATCCCTGGAAACGGCGGGTCGCGCCGTCCTCCGCCTGATAGAACGGCTGCGCGGCCTTTCCAATCTGCTCCGGCGTCATGCCGATGCCCTGGTCCTGCACGGCGATGACGAAGCCGCCCTGCGGGTCCAGCCACGCCTGCACCTCGATCGCCGACGGGGCAGTGCTGAACTTCACCGCGTTGGACAGCAGGTTCAGCATCATCTGCCGCACCGCCCGCTCGTCGGCCTGAAGCACCGGCCAGACCGCCCCCGCCGCCGTCCGGATCGTCCGGCCCCGCCCGGCCTGGGTGCCCAGCACCGTGGCGATGGCGGTGCCGACCACCTTGCGCGGGTCCACCGAATCGAAGGTCAGGTTGGCGTGGCCCGACTCCATCTGGGCGACCGTCAGGATGTCGATAACCAGACCCAGCATGTGCCGGGCGCTGGTCAGGATGTAGCCCGCATACTGGGCGTGCTCCCGCTGGGCGTTCTCCCGGCGGGTGGTTTCCTTCGTGCTGCCGGACGGGACGGCGGTGGCGCGGCCGCCGCCGCCGATGTCGCCGTCTTCGCGGATCAACTCGGAAAAGCCGATGATCGCGTTCAATGGGGTGCGCAGCTCGTGGCTCATGGTCGCCAGGAAGCGGGTCTTGGCCTGGCTGGCCTCCTCCGCCTGGGCGATGGCCGTTCGCAGGGCGCCGGCCATCGCCTCCATCCGGTCATGCGCCTTCCGGATGGCCCGGTTCTGGATCAGCAGCACCGTGATGAACAGAACGCCGCAGACCGCCAGACCGGCCGACAGCATGGAGAACAGCCCATGCAGATAGAGCAGATGGTCGTGCCCCTCGTCCACCAGCTCCCCGCCGAACTGGGAGGCGACGGAGGCGAAGGCGTTCAGTTCGCGGTCGACGGGCTCCAGAACCGCCAGGGCGGCCAGCGCCTTGTCCGCCGGCGGCAGCGGCCCGGCCAGGATCGTGCCGACGCTGTTCAGCGCCTCCTCCAGCCGGGCCACCGTGCGGCGATGCTGCGGGTAGCGGTCCATGAAGAGGGAGGCCTGTCCCCGCCCCAGCACGGCGATGCGGTTGCGGACGATGTCCAGGCGGAGCTGCACCTCGTCCGCGTCGACCTTGGCCCCGGGAAGCGCACTGGCCAGGATGCGCTGCTCCAGCCGCGTCACCTCCCCCACCGTCTGGCTGGCGGCCCAGGCGAAGTTGTAGGGCGCGGCGCCCCGCAACGCCTCGCCGTAATTCACCACCAGCAGCGACAGATAGGCGGCCGCTAGGCCGAACGCGCCGGTCAGGATCGCCAGCCAGAGCCCAATGCGGCGCGTACGGTCCTCCGACGCCCAGCCCAGCAGGCGGGACAGCCGCGAGCTTCCTTTCGGCGCGGTCTCGGTCGGCGGACTCACAAGGGCTGCCTTCACTTCACGGTCAGCCGGGCGACCTGCCAGACCGAGCGTGCGAAATATTTCTGCCGGTTCGCTTCCGGATCATGGTCGAAATCATAGACGATGAACAGCGGCCCCTTGTCGCTGACCGGCATGTAGGCCCCGTCGCGCTTCAGCGCCAGGATCACCTTGCGGTTCCGCACGTCGTCCATGGGGATTTCGCCGGTGTAGTCGTTCAGCGCCGTCGCGGTCAGCGTTTCGCCGCGCGCCTCCACACGCTCCATCAGGCGGGCGAGCGGCACGCCTTCGAAGGTCACCGGCTCCTTGTACCAGGGGGTGGCGGTGGTGAAGGACACCATGCCCAGCGCTTCCAGCATGGGACGGTCGAAGACCGCCGCACCGTCGCGGTTGGTCGCCCCAATCTGCCCCGACACGACCAGAATCGGCTTTTCCGTCGGTTCCGGCAGCGTCCCGGCGCTGGCCGCGCCGGCAAGTACAAACAACGTCAGGGCGACAAGACGGCAAACAACTCTATCCACCATATCGGCTAACCGTCCGCTATTCGGCCATGCAACCTTTATCATGATTGCATTCTACGAACGATCCAACGAAAATTCTGTAAAAATCAGCCGCCGAATTTTCACATACGGAAAGGTGTATCGAAATTCGTTCATATTTGTCCCGTGAAATGATCAACCCGCAACGATCCGGCATCATTGTTTCCGCCTGGATTTTCACATCTTCTCCATGCACATCCCGCCCGACGGAACGCTTATGGACGCATTGATTCCGGTTTCGGCCGCCCCGCTGCCGCTGGACGGCTACATTCTGGGAATCGGAACGAACGTGGAACCCGATCGGAACGCGGCACGGATCGCGGCCCGTCTGGCCGACCTGTTCGGTTCCGTCCTGGTCAGCCGCTTCTACCGCACGGCTCCGGTCGGCATGACGAGCGCCCACCCCTTCGTCAATTACTGCGCCTATGTGCCGAGCGCGCTGGACCCCTCCTGCTGCAAGGGGCTGTGCGTGGGTGTCGAACTGGCGCTGGGCCGCGACCGCGCCCACCCCTGCTGCAAGACGCGCGACCGCCCTGCCGACATCGACCTGATCGGGCGGGTGAACCGCTCCTTTCCGGTGGACAGCTTGGCGGCCCTGCGCCCGGACGCCTATCTGGCCGTCCCCTTCGCGGAGATCGCCGCTCTGCTCGCCGGGCGCCCCGTTCCGCCACCGCAGGGCGAGTTGTGCGCCGCCGTTCTGCCGGGTTGCCGCGACGGCTCCCCCCGGTTAGGCGAGACGCCGGCCACCGTCCACCGCGACGACGGCGCCGGTCTGATAGTGGTTCCGGAGGATGGCCTCCACCGCCATGCCGATGGCCTCCACCCCGCCCTCCTCGCCGAGCAGAGTCTCTGACAGCACGCGCGCCCGCGCCTCGGGGCCGTGCCACTCCTTGAACAGGATCGGCCCCGGCTGGACGACGTTGACCTTCACCTTGGGCGCCAGCCGTTTGGCGAAGGACAGCGCGAGGTTCTGTAGCCCGGCCTTGCTGGCGCAATAGGCGTCGAAGGCCGGGTTGGGGTTGTCGGCATAGATGTCGGTGATGTGGACGATGTCGGCCCTTCGCGCCGAACCGGCGTCCAGCAGCGGCGCCAGTTCGCGGTTCAGCGCGAAGGGCGCGCGGACATGAACGGCGTGGAAGACATCGAGCTGCCGCAGCGCGTCCGCGGTGTCCGCCGCCGTCACCTCGAAGGACGAGGCGTTGTGGATCACCGCCCGCAGGCTGGCCGCCACGCCCCGCACGGCATCGGCCAGCCGCGGCCCGCCGTCCGGATCGGCCAGATCGCCTTGCAGACAGACCGCCCCGGCCGCGCGCAGCCGCTCCACACCGTCGGTAGGCGTGCGGTAATGGGCGACGACGGGGTGCCCCAGCGCCATCATCCGCTCGGCCAGATGCAGACCGACGCGGCGACCCGCGCCGGTGACGAGAACGGCGTCCTGCAACAGGGATGCGATCATGGGAAGGCCTTCCATCAGATTGCGGGGCCAGCAGGCTGCGGAACCGGTCGCGGAAGGAGGTGGTGACCCCGGCTGGACTCGAACCAGCTGCCTACGGTTTAGGAAACCGTCGCTCTATCCAGATGAGCTACGGGGCCACGGCGCTGAACATAGCGGCTCCGCCGCGACTTGCCAACCGTCCGTCTCGGGACGGCCCGTCGGGACGGCCGACCGAAAAGGTCACCGCCGGCACCGGCGCGGCACGTGGCGCGGGCGGCGAATCCGCTGGGCTTGGGCACGCCGCTGCGTATACTGCGCCCATGGCACGCATGCTTTACCTGCGCGACATCGAGGTCGATGTGCACGTCCGTTGCCGCGCCTGCGGCCACGAGGGCGTGTTGCCGCGCGCGGACATGAACCGGCGCTTCGGACCCAACTACCCGGTCCTGTCCATCGCCCCCCATTACCGCTGCTCGCGCTGCAATTCCCGCGACACCGAAAGCCGCCCGGCGCCTCCGCCCTTCGCAACGCCGGTGACGGCGATGACCATGGAGGAGGACGCCCCGTCCTTCGCCGCGCCGCTGGCCGCCCTGCAAGGGCTGCTCGACGCGGTGCGGACCCGCGGCGACGCGATGGGCGAGCCGGAGGCGGAGGACGCGGCCCCGGCCATGCGGGCGCCGATCCCCTTCCCCGCCGCTCAGCCCGAACCCGACACTCTGGCAACGGATCTGGAACTGGAACGGTTGGCCGCGGACGGTGATGCCGCTCCCGAGTCGGGCCGGCGCCCGTTGTGGGAACCGGTGTCGCTCGCCGATCTCGCCGGCCACGAGGATGACACGGCGGACACCGCCGAGCGGGACGCCGACGGGACGGAGTGGGACGACGACGAGGACTGGAGCCCGCGCCGCTGGACACTCGTGGACCAAGATGCGGACGAGGATGACGGTGAGGGCGAGGGCGACGAAGCGGATCGGGTCGAGGGCCTGCCGCCGGCTCCGCCCGCCCGGCAGAACCACCCGGCGGTCGAGGACGATGCGGACGGCGAGGCCTCCCGCTCCTTCGACCGCACCATCGCGGCGCTGCGCAGCATTCTAGATGGCCGCGGCGACGGTGCTCCGGCTGTGGATGTTGCGTCCCCACCGCCAGCCTTTTCGATCGAGGACGACGCCGGCAGAACCAATGCCCGGAAGGCCGATCCGGACGATGACGACGACGACGCGGAGCCGTCCAACGATGACATCCTGGGCTTCGCCATCCGTGATCCGGACAAGGCCCCGCCGCCGTGGGAGCGCCCCCGGGAGCGCGACCCCGCGCCCACCGGCAGCGAACCGCTGGACCGCACCATCGCCGCCCTGCGCAGCATGGTCCAGAAGGCCGCCGCCGACCGTGATGAGGACGAGGACGACCGCGACAGCGGCGTGGTGACTCCGCTGTTCGGCCGGTCGGGCAAGCCGGCCGACGACGTCGATGTTGATCGTGATGACGACGGTCCGGAGGACGACGAAGCGGAGGACCAGAAGGCCGACGCCGACGATGCCTTTTGGAACCGCAAGGGCGCGGATACAGCGGATAGGGACAACGAACCCGACGAGGACGGCGCCCCTGTGCTGCGCAAGTCCGCCCAGGAACAGGAGATGGAAGAGGCGTTGCGCGCCCTGCGCGCGCTCGTCGAAGCGGAAAGCGATCTGGACGACCCGCCCCACCCGGCCTGGAAAAGCGAGGCGCCCACCCGCCCCGACGCGGACGCCTTGCCCGGCTTCAAGCCGCTGCCGCGCCGCGCGGCGGAGCCGGAAGCGGAGGCGGACGATGCCGACGAGCCTCTGGACCTCGTTGAGCCGGTCCCCAAGAACGCGCCGCAAAAGCCCAAGCCCGACTCCATCAGGCCGGCGGAAGGCAACGAGTCCGGCAAGAGAACCGCCAAGGACGATTCGGGCACGCTCGGCAAGACCCTCGCCGCGCTGCGCAACATGCTGGAACTGGACGGCAAGCAGGGGCGCTGAGCCCCCCGCTTGCCCGGCCCTTCGAATCAGCCGTTTTCCGCCAGGACCGTGCCCGCCAGATAGAGCGAGCCGCAGATCAGCACGCGGGCCGGCCCTTCGACCCGTCCCTTCAAATCCTCCAAGGCACCGCTGACATCCGCCGCCGCCGCGCTGTCGGCGATGCCGCAGGCGCGCGTGGCCGCAGCGGTGTCCTCCGCCGTCAGCGACGCCTCCTCGCCGGGGATGGCGACGGTGCGGGCGGCGGTGACGAAGGGCGCCAGCGGACCCAGGAACTCCCGCGGCTCCTTGCTCGCCAGCATGCCGTAGACCAGCAGCAGCGGCCGTTGCGGCTCCTCCTCCGCCCAGCGCGCGGCCTGGATCGCCAGAACCTCACCCGCCGAGTCGTTGTGGCCGCCGTCCAGCCACAGCTCCCAGCCGGCGGGCAGGTGGTCGGCCAGCGGGCCGCGGGTCAGCCGTTGCAGACGGGCGGGCCATTCCACGGCGGCAAGGCCGCGGCGCACCGCCGCGTCATCCACTGCCTCGGCCACCACGGCCGGCAGATGGTCCAGGCAGGCCAGCGCCACCCCGGCGTTGATGATCTGGTGCGCCCCGGCCAGCCCCGGCAGCGGCAGATCGATGCGGCGGCGGGCGCTCTCGAAGCGGAAGCCGCCCTCGGTCGGGGTGACCGACCAGCCGGCAACCGGCGCGCCCACCGTCTCGGCCCGGATGGCCAGGGTGCGGGCGGCCTCCTCCGCGGGCTGCGGGAAGATCACGGCGGGGACGCCCGGCTTGAAGATGCCTGCCTTCTCGCCCGCGATGGCCTCCAGCGTGTCGCCGAGGAACTGGCGGTGGTCGTAGGAGATGCGCGTGATGGCGGTGACCGCCGGGCGGTCCACCACGTTGGTGGCGTCCAGCCGCCCGCCCAGCCCGGTTTCCAGCAGCACCACGTCCGCCGGTTCCCGCGCGAAGGCGAGCAGGGCGGCGACCGTCGTCACCTCGAAGAAGGTGATGGGCCCGCCGCCGTTGGCGGCCTCGCATTCCTCCAGCAGGGCGGCCAGCCGGTCGTCGTCGATCAGCGTGCCGGCCAGCCGGATGCGTTCGTGGAAGCGCACGAGGTGCGGCGAGGTGTAGACATGCACCCGCAGCCCGGCGGCCTCCAGCATTGCCCGCAGAAAGGCGAGCGTGGAGCCCTTGCCGTTGGTGCCCGCCACATGGACCACCGGCGGCAGGCGCCGCTCCGGATGGTCCAGCGCGGCGAGCAGCCGGTGCACGCGGTCCAGCGACAGGTCGATGACCTTGGGATGCAGGCTCTTCAGCCGGTCGAGAACCGGATCGGCGAGCGACATCGCGGGATCAGGCCGGCTGCTCGGAGCCGGTCCTCTCGGCGCCGGCCCTTTCGGCGCCGGCCTGGGTCGGCGTCTCGTCGGCGGCCTCGGCCTGGCTGCGCGGCTCCTCCGCCTGGACGGCCGCGACCGGCAGCGCTTCCGTCGCGACGGCCAGGACCGGCTGCATCAGCAGGGTCAGAACGCGCGACAGGGTCGGGCGCAGGTCGCGGCGATGGACGACCATGTCCACCATGCCGTGCTCCTGGAGGTATTCGGAGCGCTGGAAGCCCTCCGGCAGGGTCTCGCGGATCGTGCTCTCGATCACGCGGGCGCCGGCGAAGCCGATCTGCGCGCCCTTCTCGGCGATGTGGATGTCGCCGATCATCGCGAAGGAGGCGGTGACGCCGCCGGTCGTCGGGTCGGTCAGCACCACGATGTAGGGCAGGCCGGCTTCCTTGACCATCTCCACCGCGATGGTGGTGCGTGGCATCTGCATCAGCGACAAGATGCCTTCCTGCATGCGCGCCCCGCCCGAGGCCGGGACGACGATCAGCGCCGCCTTCTGGGCGATGGCGGTGCGGGCGGCGGCCAGGATGCCCTCGCCCACCGCGATGCCCATGGAACCGCCCATGAAGCCGAAGTCGAAGGCCGCGACGACCGCCGGTTGCCCGCCGATCAGGCCGGAGCCGACGACGATGGCGTCATGGCGGCCCGTCTTGGTCTGGGCCTCCTTGAGGCGGTCGGTGTAGCGCTTCTGGTCGCGGAACTTCAGCGGATCGACCACCGACTTCGGCAGCTCCACCGACTGGTAGTCGCCCTCGTCGAACATCGAGGCCAGCCGCTTGATCGGGTCCAGCCGCATGTGGAAGCCGCAATGCTGGCAGACGTTGAGGTTCTCCTCCAGATCGCGGTGGAAGAGCATCGCCTCGCAGCTCGGGCACTTGTGCCAGAGGTTGTCGGGAACCTCCTTGCGGGCATAGAGGGCGCGGATCTTGGGACGGACGTAGTTGGTAAGCCAGTTCATCGAATTCTTCCTGATATCCCGCTCGGCCGACGCACTCAGACGCGCGCGCCGCGCACGCCGCCGGCCAGTTCCCGGACGAAGCCCAGCACATCCTCGGCCAGACCCGGACGGGCCTTGCCGTCCGCGTCCAGCCCGCCGGCCAGCCGCGTGACGATGGCCGAGCCGACCACCGCCGCGTCGGCGACGCGGGCGACATCGGCCGCCTGCTCCGGCGTCTTGATGCCGAAGCCGACCGCCACCGGCAGGTCGGTGTGACGCTTCAGACGCTCCACCGCGGCACCCACCGCGGCGTTGTCGGCGCTGGCCGCGCCGGTGATGCCGGCGATCGACACGTAATAGACGAAGCCCGAGGTGTTCTGGAGAACCGCCGGCAGGCGCTTGTCGTCGGTGGTCGGCGTCGCCAGCCGGATGAAGTTCACCCCGGCCTTCAGCGCCGGAATGCACAGCTCCTCATCCTCTTCGGGCGGCAGGTCGACGACGATCAGCCCGTCCACCCCGGCCTCGATGGCGTCGGCCAGGAAGCGGTCCACCCCATAGGCGTGGATCGGGTTGTAATAGCCCATCAGGATCACCGGCGTGTCGGCATCCGTCGCGCGGAAGCCGCGCACGAGGTCCAGCGTCTTGCGCGCCGTCGTCCCGGCGTGGAGCGCGCGCAGGCTGGCCGCCTGGATCGCCGGGCCATCGGCCATCGGGTCGGAGAAGGGCAGCCCCAGCTCGATCAGGTCGGCGCCGGCGGCGGGCAGGCCGTGCAGGACGGCGCGGCAGGTCTCCAGATCCGGGTCGCCCGCGGTGATGAAGGTGACGAGGCCGGCGCGGCCCTCCGCCTTCAGCGCGGCGAACCGCCGGGCGATGCGGCCATTGTCAACAGCGACACTCACAGCTTCACTCCCAGATGCTGGGCGACGGAGAAGATGTCCTTGTCGCCGCGGCCCGACAGGCAGAGCACCATCAGGTGGTCCTTGGGCAGTTTCGGGGCGCGCTTCACGATCTCCGCCAGCGCGTGCGCCGATTCCAGCGCGGGGATGATGCCCTCGGTGCGGGCGCAGAGCTGGAAGGCGTCCAGCGTCTCCTGGTCGGTGGCCGAGACATACTCGACGCGCCCAATGTCGTGCAGCCAGCTGTGCTCCGGCCCGACACCCGGATAATCCAGGCCGGCGGAGATGGAGTGGCCTTCCAGGATCTGCCCGTCCTCGTCCTGCAGCAGGTAGGTGCGGTTGCCATGCAGAACGCCGGGGCGCCCGCCGGTGATCGAAGCGGCGTGGGCAAGCGGTCCCTTGTCGATGCCGTGGCCGGCGGCCTCGACCGCGACCATCTGCACCGACGGGTCGTCGAGGAAGGGATGGAACAGGCCGATGGCGTTGGACCCGCCGCCGACGCAGGCGACGAGGCTGTCCGGAAGGCGGCCCTCCAGCTCCTGCATCTGGACGCGCACCTCGTCGCCGATCACCGACTGGAAGTCGCGGACCATGGCGGGATACGGGTGCGGGCCGGCGGCGGTGCCGATCAGGTAGTAGGTGTCGGCGACGTTGGTGACCCAGTCGCGCAGCGCCTCGTTCATCGCGTCCTTCAGCGTCCGCGCGCCGGAGGTCACCGGAACCACCTCGGCCCCCAGCAGCTTCATGCGGAAGACGTTGGGCTGCTGGCGGGCGATGTCGGTCTCGCCCATGTAGATGACGCAGGGCATGTCGAACAGCGCGCAGACCGTGGCGGTCGCGACACCATGCTGGCCGGCGCCCGTCTCGGCGATGATCCGCTTCTTGCCCATGCGGCGGGCGAGCAGGATCTGGCCGATGCAGTTGTTGATCTTGTGCGCGCCGGTGTGGTTCAGCTCCTCGCGCTTGAAGTAGATCTTCGCGCCGCCGAGCTTCTCCGTCAGGCGTTCGGCGTAGTAGAGCGGGTTCGGGCGGCCGACATACTGCTTGAGCTGCTCGCGGATCGCGCCCTCGAAGGCGGGATCGGCCCGGGCCTCGCGGTAGGCTTTCTCAACCTCAAGGATCAGGGGCATCAGCGTCTCGGCGACGAAGCGTCCGCCATAGATGCCGAAATGCCCGCGCTCGTCGGGACCGGAACGGTAGGTGTTGGGTCTGGTCATGGCCTGGGAAACTGC
Organism: Azospirillum brasilense; assembly: GCF_022023855.1. Taxonomy (NCBI): domain Bacteria; kingdom Pseudomonadati; phylum Pseudomonadota; class Alphaproteobacteria; order Rhodospirillales; family Azospirillaceae; genus Azospirillum; species Azospirillum brasilense. Next base: position 1,227,814 of record NZ_CP059449.1, on the reverse strand, counting down.
CTGAAGCGGGCCGCGCGGCGCCCGGAAGGCGCCACCATAGCGGCGGATCGCCCGGATTTGAAGCGTTCGCCGAACCTTTCGCCGAACATGCCCACAACATGGGAAAAGCCGCGGCGAAGGCAATGAGGCAATGCGGCATGGCCGGCCAAGCGGCATGGCGGAGCGCCGCCGCCCGCCGCCCGCCTCACCCGCCCTCATCCCCCAAGCGGCGGGGCGTAGTGCAGGCCGCCGTTCATCCACAGCCCGTTCATCCCGCGGTCGATGCCCAGCGGCGAGGCGGCGCCCAGATGGCGGTCGAAAATCTCGCCATAGTTCCCGACCTGCGTGACCACGCGGAAGGCCCAGTCGTCGTCCAGCCCCAGCCCCCAGCCGACCCCGGTGGTGGCCCCGAGGAGGCGCCGCACCTCCGGATCCTCGGCCTCCTCCTTCAGACGCGGGGCGTTGGCGGCGGTGATCCCCTTCTCCTCGGCCAGGACGGTGGCCAGGAACACCCAGCGCACGACGTCGAACCACCGCCGCTCGTCCGGGCGGACCATCGGGCCCAGCGGCTCCTTGGAGATCGTCTCCGGCAGGATGACGTAGTCGTCGCGCTCGGGGGCCTTCAGCAGGCGCTGGGCGTGCAGCCCGATGCGGTCGCTGGTGTAGAGGTCGCAGTGATGGTTGAAGAAGGCTGACAGCGCCCCCTCGGTCGAGCGCACCGGCTTCAGGCGGAAGCGCACGCCGGTGCGGGCCATCCAGTCCTCCAGGTTGCGCAGGGTGGTGGTCTGCTCGATCACGCAGACGGAAGCGCCGGGCGGCAGATCGGACAGGCGGGCCACGCCTTGGGCGCGGTGCGCGATGAATCCCTGGCCGTCGAACAGGTAGACCGCCGGGAAGTCGATGCCGAAGGTGGCGTCGCGCTGCAGGGTCCAGGTCGTCCCCTCCATCACCACGTCCACCTCGCCGTTGCGCAGGATGGCAAAGCGGTTCTCGGAGTTGGTCTCGACGAACTCCACCCGGTCGGCCTTGCCGGCGATGGCGGCGGCCAGCGCCCGGCACATGTCCACGAAGAAGCCGCGCCAGTTGCCGCTGTCGTCCACCGCCGCCAGACCGGCGCCGCTGGACGACACGCCGCAGCGCAGCAGCCCACGCTCCCGCACGTCCTCCATGGTTTCGGCCCGCGGACCGCCGGATGGCGCGGACACCGCCGCCAGAACCGCGGCGACCACCGCGGCGCGCGCGAAAGACCGGACCAAGCCCATCGACCATCCCTCTTTGCCGCCCACGGATCAGCTTTGGTCCGGCAACCGGCGCGGGTCAAGCCCGCCCGGCGCTCCCTTGCCCAGCGCCCCATTGCCCAGTGTGCGATTGCGACGCGGGGGTGTGAATTGCGCCCGGTCGATTGCCCGTGTTATCTCAAGCGGACGACAAGAATCGAGGGACGGGCATGCGGCTTCCCCGGCTGGGCGTGGCGTTTCGCATCCTGGCGGGTCTGACCGTGATCGCCGGCCTGACCGCCGCCACCGGCGTGGTGGCCGTCTCCCTCTTCGGCCGCTTCCATGAGGGGTTCGAACAGATCGCCACGGCCAAGGTGCCGGGCCTCGTCAACGCCTCGCAGCTGGCCCAGCAGAGCGGCACCCTGGCCGCCAACGCCCCGGCCCTGGTGGCGGTGCAGAGCCAGTCGGTGCGCGAATCGGTGATGGCCCGGCTGAGCGACCAGATCGCCCTGCTGGAAGACCTGATGAACCGGCTGCGCGACCGCGGCACCGACGTGGCCGACGTGGCCGAGCTGCAGCGCCGCAAGAACGAGCTGATCGCCAACCTGATGACCCTGAACACCCAGGTGGAGCGCCAACTCGCCGCCGCGGCGGAGACGGGCGGGCTGGTCGGCCGCCTGATGCAGCTGGCCGAACGCATCCGCAACGCCGAGGAAGCGCTGCGGGACAAGGCCACCGTCCCCCGGACCCTGGAGGAGTGGGAGGAGGCCCGGGGCGTCGAACGGCGGATCGACCTGTGGACGGCGGAGGCGCAGCACGCCGTCCTGCTGATGCTCGCCGCCTCCCGCGCCGACCACGAGGCGCGGGTGGACCGGCTGCGGCAGGACTACCGCGCCGCCATGGACCGCGCGGCGGAGGTCGTGGCCGCCCTGCCCCCCGGCGCCGCCTTCGACCTGGAGCCGCTGTACCGGGAGCTGGAGGCGCTGGGGCTCGGGGAACACAACCTGTTCAACAGCCGCCTGACGGAAATCGGGCTGGCCCGCGCCATCAAGGGCTCCATCGCGCGCAACCAGAACGTCTCCGACCAGCTGGTCGGCGCGGTGTCCGATCATTTCCTGGCCATCGAGCAGGACATCGCCGCCCGCTCCGGCGAGTTCGAGCGGGTGATCCGCGACGGCAAGAACGCCATCCTGGCGATGGCCGTGGTCTCCATCCTCGGGGCCCTCGGCATCTTCCTCTACATCCACCGCAACGTGGTGCGGCGGCTGCGCGGCCTGCAGACGGCCATGGCCGCGTCGGCCGCCGGGCGGTCCGTCGCCATCCCCATCCACGGGCAGGACGAGATCGCAGACATGGCGCGCGCCCTGCACTATTTCGTCGCCACCATCCGCTCGCGCGAGCACGCCCTGTCGGACAGCGAGCGCCGCCTGCGCGCGATCCTGGAGCAGAGCCCGGTCGGCGTGTCGATCGGGCGGCCCGACGGCTCGGTGGCCTTCGCCAACGCCCGCGCGGCGGAGCTGGCCGGGCTGCCGCCGGACGCCTTCGTCGGGCGCCGCCACGCGCTGGCCCTGCCCGGCGCCACCCTGCAGGGACGCGCCCTGCCGCAGGACGGCCCCGGACTGGTCGCCCGCGACGTCGAGGTGGCGGTGGACCGGCCCGACGGCAGCCGCGTCTGGGCGCTCCAGACGCTGCAGCGCACGGAGTTCGAGGGGGAGCCGGCGATCCTCGCCTGGAGCTACGACATCACCGGCCGCAAGCGCGCCGAGGAGGATCTGCGCCACGCCAAGGAGCAGGCGGAGGTCGCCGCCCGCTCCAAATCGGAATTCCTGGCGACCATGAGCCACGAGATCCGCACCCCGATGAACGGCGTGCTGGGCATGCTGGAGCTGATCGCCCTGACCCCGCTGGACGCCGAGCAGACCGAACTCGTCACCACCGTGCGCGACAGCGCGACGGCGCTTCTGCGGATCATCGACGACATCCTGGACCTGTCCAAGATCGAGGCGGGCAAGCTCGACCTCGACGAGATGGACCTCGACCCGCGCGAGCTGGTGGAGGGGGTGGCGGAGCTGCTGGCCCCGCAGGCCCACCAGAAGGCGCTGCTTCTCGTCTGCGACCTCGACCGCAAGGTGCCCACGGCGGTGCGCGGCGATCCCGGACGGCTGCGCCAGATCCTGTTCAACCTGACGGGCAACGCCATCAAGTTCACCGACGCCGGCCGGGTCGTCCTGCGCACCCGGCTGGAGCCGTCCGACGCCGGGTCGGACCGGCTGCGCCTGCGCTTCTCGGTGGAGGACACCGGCATCGGCATCAGCGGCGCCGGCCAGGCCCGACTGTTCCAGCCCTTCAGCCAGGCCGACAGCTCGACCACCCGCCGCTTCGGCGGCACCGGGCTGGGGCTGGCCATCTGCGCCCGTCTGGTGGAGATGATGGGCGGGCGCATCGGTGTGGAGTCGGCGCCGGGCTGCGGCGCCACCTTCTGGTTCACGGTCGATCTGGCCCCGGGGGACCCGCGCACGGTCCCCGGCGACGACACCGACCTGACCGGCCTGTCCATCATCGTGGCGGACCCGGACCCGGTGCAGCGCGCCGTTCTGATCCGCGCGCTGGAGGACAAGCGCGCCGCCGTCGCCGACGCCACGACGGCGGACGAGGCGGTGGAGTTGCTGACGATGGCCGACGCCGACCTGCTGGTCCTCTCCGACGGCCTGCTGGAGCACCATCCCGACGACGCGCCCGGCGCGCCCAACCCGCGGCTGTCGGCGCCGGCGGTGCTGGCCCGCGTCGTCGCCGCCGGGGTCCGCCCGCCGCCCACGCTGCATCTGGTGGACGGGCGGGAGCAGGCCGGCGACTGCCCGTCGGATACCGACGAGGACGGCGCGCCGTCCGCCGGACAGCCGCCGCGCCACGACCATCTCGGCCGCCCGATCCGCCGCGACGCCCTGTTCCGCCGTCTGGCCGCTCTCGCCGGGCGCGCCGTTCCCCCGGATCGCCACGCCGATTCCCCGCTTGCCGTGACGGATGGTGGTCCGGCGGCCATCAACCCGGCGATCAACCCGGCGGCGGCTCCGCCGATAATCCTGGTGGCGGAGGACCATCCGACGAACCAGCAGGTGATCCTGCGCCAGCTCCGCCAGCTCGGCTTCGAGGCCGATCTGAGCGGCGACGGGCTGGAGGCGCTGACCGCCTGGCGGACGCGGCCCTACCGGCTGCTGATCACCGATTGCCACATGCCGCGCATGGACGGCTACGAGCTGTCGCGCCAGATCCGCAGCGCCGAGGCGGCTCCCGACCCCGAATCGGCATCCGGTCCGGTGGCCGCTCCCCGCCCGCGCACCGCCATCATCGCCATGACCGCCAACGCCCTGGCCGGCGAGATGGAGCGCTGCACCGCCGCGGGGATGGACGACTACATCGCCAAGCCGGTGACCCTGAGGCAGCTCGCCGCCGCCCTGAACCGGGCGCTGGGCGAGGGCAGCGCCGCCGCCCCCGACGAGCCGCCCGCGGCGGAACCCGCCGCGACGGCGGAGCAGACGCTGGACCTCGACCATGTCCGCACCACCTTCGGCGGTTTCGACGCGGCGTCGCTGGACATGCTGGATTTCTTCCTGGAAACCACCCGCCCCCTGCTGGACGAGGCCGCCGCCGCCCTGCAACGGTGCGACCTGGAGGCCGTCCGCGGCACCGCCCACACGCTGGCCGGGGCGGCGCGCACGGCGGGGGCCAACCGGCTGGGCCGTGCCGCGTCCGCCCTGGAACTCGCCGCCCATTGCGGCGACCCGGACGGGGCCGGGCACGCCCTGGCCGCGGTGTGCGCCGCCTACCCGGCGGTCGAAGCGGCGATCCGCGCCCTGCGGATCGGAGAAGCGGTTTAGCCGGGAGAAAGGACCGCACCACCCCGAAAGTGGCACCACCGCCGGCCCGCCTTGCTCCGCCGGGAGGCGTGGACTAGTCTCACCCGCGTGAGTGTCCTGACCCGATCATACGCCTTCGCCGCGCTGGGGCTGGCGGTGGGAGTCGGCCTGATGGCCGGGCCCTCCGGCTCGCCCGCCGTGCTGGGCTTTGCCGGCGTCCTCGGCGCCGCCGGGTTCGGCGGACTGTTCTGGACCGGCAGGGAGCGCCGCCGCAGCGACCGGCTGGCGGCCGATGTGGCGCGCCTGGAGGCCCTGCTGGCCGCCTCCCCCCACCCCTGGTGCGCCTGGAGCGCCGATGGCGCCGTCAGCGCGGCGCCGGGCTGCGCCGGGCTGCTCGGTGCCGCGCTCGGCCAGGACATCGCGGGCGCCTTCGCCGACACCGACGCCCCTCGGGTCGCTGAGGCCATCCGCCGCCTGCGCGGCGGGGGCGAGGGCTTCCGAATCGAGGCCACGACCCGTGGCGGGCGGCGCCTGCTGCTGAGCGGGCGGCGGGCCGGCGGGCTGTCCGAAGGAACGGAAGGCGCCGGGCACCGGGACGCCGGACACCAGAACGTCGTCTGGCTGGAGGACATCACCGACCGTTGCACCGAGCGGGAGACGCTCACCCGCGAACAGCGCGACGCCGAATCGGCGCTGGCCGAGCTGCGCGCGGCGGTGGACGCCCTGCCGTTGCCGGTGTGGCTGCGCGGCGCCGGGCAGACGCTGTCCTGGTGCAACCGCTCCTACGCCCGTGCCGTGGATTCCGACCCCGCCGCCGTGCCGGAAAGCGGCAAGGAGCTGAGCGACGCCGGGCGCTCCCTGGCGCAACGCGCGCTTCGCAGCGGGGTCGCCCAGTCGGAGCGGGTCTCCACCGTCATCGGCACCGAGCGTCGCCTGCTGGAGGTCACCGAGGCCCCCCTGCCCGCCCCCGACGGCGGCGGCACGCTGGTCGTCGGCTACGCGCTGGACGTCACGGCGGTGGAGGAGATGCGCGGCGAACTGAGCCGCCATCTCGCCGCCCATGGCGAGGTGCTGGAGCGGCTGGGTGCGGCCATCGCCATCTTCGGTGCCGACACGCGGCTGACCTTCTTCAACCAAGCCTACGCCCGGCTGTGGGACCTGGAGGAGTCCTGGCTGCGCAGCCAGCCCACCCACGGCGAGATCCTGGAGGAGCTGCGCACCCGCCGCCGCCTGCCCGAATACGCCGACTACCAGAGCTACAAGCGCGAGCGGCTGAGCCGCTACACCCGCCTGCTGGAGCCGGTCGAGGAGCTGATGCACCTGCCGGACGGCACGACTCTGCGCAGCCTCGCCGCCCCCCACCCGCTGGGCGGGCTGATGCAGATCCTGGAGGACGTGACCAACACGCTGGCCCTGGAATCCTCCTACAACACGCTGATTGCCGTGCAGCAGGAGACGCTGGACAATCTGGCCGAAGGCATCGCGGTGTTCGGCGGCGACGGGCGGCTGAAGCTGTCCAACCCGGCCTTCGCGCGCGTCTGGGACCTCGACGACGAGGACCTGCTGGGCGAGCCGCACATCTCTGGCCTGTTCGAGCGGATGCGGCCCTTTCTGGAGAACGGCGGCGACTGGGACAGCCTGAAGGACGAGATGATCGGCGCGACCCTGGAGCGCGCCGTGCGCTCGGGCCGTCTGGAGCGGGCGGACGGGTCGGTGGTGGAGTTCTCCACCCTGCCGCTGCCCGACGGGGCGGTGCTGAACAGCTATCTGGACGTCACCGACAGCGCCCGGCTGGAGCAGGCGCTGCGCGCCTCCAACGCCGCGCTGGAGGCGGCCGACCAGCTGAAGAGCGAGTTCATCGCCAACGTCTCGCACCATCTGCGCAACCCGCTGAACGGCATCATCGGCTTCGCCGAGGTGCTGGCGAACCAGTATTTCGGGGAACTGAACCCGCGCCAGATCGAGTATGTGAAGGGCGTGCTGAACGCGGGCGAGCGGCTGCTGGAGCTGATCGACGACGTGGTCGACATGACCAGCCTGGGGGCCGGGGTGACCACGCTGGACCGCGGCACCGTGGACGTGCCCGACCTGCTGGAGACGGTGGGCGAGCTGACGCGCGAATGGGCGCGGCGCGAGGGGCTGCGCCTCGACCTCACCGCCCCGTCGGCGCTGGGCGAGGTGGAGGGCGACGAGCGGCGGCTGAAGCAGGCGCTCTTCACCCTGGTCGTCGGCGCCATCCGCCACCCGCCGACGGACCGCCGCATCCAGCTGTCGGGGGAGCGGACCGCCGGCGCCCTCGTGCTGACCGTGGGCAGCGGCGCCGGGCCGGGCGAGGCCGCCCTGCCCTCGCGCTACGACCGCAACGACCCGCGCGGGGCCGCGGCGCTCGGCCTGTCGCTGGTCCGCAACGTCATGGAGCTGCACGGCGGGCGGCTGGAGGTCGAGGAGTGGCCGGGCCACGGCACCCGCTTCCGTTGCGTCCTGCCGCTTCCGCCCACCTCCGATCCAAAGCTCTCCTGATCCGAAGCCGTCAGCCCTGGCCGCGCCTCACGTCCCGGAAGGGCTCGGCGCTCCCGCCATGCGGCGAGGTGACGGACTCGGCCGCCGACACCGGACGGTCGGTGGTGATCAGCCGCGCGCCGCGCTGGTAGGTGGCCCAGCGCCACAGCCACTGCATGGTGACCAGCATCCGCTTGTGGAAGTTCACCAGCAGATAGACATGGACGATCGCCCACAGCACCCAGGCGAACCAGCCCTTCAGCTTGCGCGTCCCGAAATCGAAAACGGCGGCGCTGCGCCCGACGATGGCGGTGTTGCCGCGGTTGCGGAAGCGGAAGGGCTCCAGCGGCTGGCCGCGCAGCAGGCTGGCCTCCAGCCCGCCGCCGAGATGCTCGCCCTGCTGCTTGGCGACCTGGGCCAGACCGGGCAGCGGCGTGCCATCGTCGCCAGCCAGCGCCGCCGTGTCGCCCAGCGCGTAGACGTCCGGCACGCCCGGCACCGACATGTCGGCGTTGACCGGGATGCGCCCGCTGCGGTCGGTCTCCACCCCCAGCCAGGAGCCGGCGGGCGATGCCTTGACCCCGGCGCCCCACACGATGGCCCCCGCCGGGATGAAGCGCCCGCCGACCGTGGCGCCCTCCGGCGTGATGCTCTCCACCGCCTGCCCGGTCAGCACGACGACGCCCAGCTCCTCAAGCTTGCGGCGGGCGTACTGGCCGAGGTCGTCGGGGAAGGTGGACAGGATGCGCGGCCCGGCCTCGACCAGCAGGACGCGGGCGGTGCGCGGGTCGATGCGGCGGAAGTCGCGGGCCAGCGTGAAGCGGGCCAGCTCGGCCACCGCCCCGGCCATCTCCACGCCGGTGGGGCCGCCGCCGACCACGATGGTGGTCATCAGCGCCTTCTGCCGGGTCGGGTCCTCGCACATCTCGGCCTGCTCGAAATTCATCAGCAGCCGGGCGCGGATCCGCCGGGCGTTCTCGATGGTCTTCAGGCCGGGGGCGATCTCCGCCCAGTCGTCGTGCCCGAAATAGCTGTAGGAGGAGCCGGTGGCCAGCACCAGCCGGTCGTAGGGGACGAAGCTGCCGTCGGCCAGCTCCACCCGCTTGGCCGCGCGGTCGACACCGGTCACCTCGCCCATCACCACGTCGATGTTGGGGTGCCGGCTGACGATGCGGCGGATCGGCTCGGCGATGTCGGCGGGCGACAGGGCGGCGGTCGCCACCTGATAAAGCAGCGGCACGAACAGGTGATAGTTGTTCCGGTCGATGATGGTGACGCGGATGTTCGTCCCCCCCAGGGCCTCCGCACAGGCCAGTCCGCCGAACCCCGCGCCGACGATCACGACATGGGGGCGGCTGTCCACGGGCGAGGGGGTGCGGTCGATCTGCGGCACGGCGATGGTCTCCGGTCAAGACGATCCTGCACCGATAACCAGCGATGCCCCGCCGATGTTGCGGTGCATTCCGGAACCTAAACATAGACCACCGTTGCCTCCACCCCGGCCCTCCCCCGCTTCGCAGGGGAGGGAGGGGATCGCGAAGCGGCGGCAGTCCCCTCCCCTGCGCAGCTCTCGCGCAAACCACAGGTTTGCGCTGACGCGACAGGCGGACCTTCGGTCCGCCGAGAGCGGGGGAGGGCTAGGGTGGGGGCAACGTTTCCGAGACCTATGCCTAGGCGAGGTCCATGAGGCTCACCGTGGCAGGGTCACCGTCACCCGCAGGCCGCCTTCCGGGCGGTTCGCCAGCGCGATGTCGCCGCCGTGGCCGCGCACCACCGTGCGGGCGGTGGCCAGCCCCAGCCCCACCCCGCCGGTGTCGCGGGAGCGCGAGCGCTCCAGCCGGTAGAAGGGGGCGAAGACCTTCTCGAACTCGGCCTCCGGGATGCCGGGGCCGCTATCCTCGATCTCCACCCGCAGTTCCCCGTCCGCGGGCCGCAAGCGCACGGTCAAGCCGCCGCCATAGGCGATGGCGTTGTCCATCAGGTTGGCAAAGGCGCGGCGCAGAGCCACCGGGCGCCCGTCCACCGTCGCGTGCGCCGGCCCCTCGTAGGCCGCCTCGTGACCGGCGTCCACGCGGTCGTCACACAGACTCTGCAACAGGTCGGCGAGGTCGAGTGGGCCGCGCGGCTCGTGCTTGGCGTCGTCGCGGGCGAAGGCCAGCGTGGCGTTGATCATCGCCGCCATCTCGTCGAGGTCGGCGAGCATCTTGCGCTGCATCTCCGGGTCCTCGACCAGTTCGGCGCGCAGGCGCAGGCGGGTCAGCGGGGTGCGCAGATCGTGGCTCATCGCCGCCACCATCTGCGTGCGGTCGGCGACAAAGCGGGCCAGACGCGCCTGCATCCGGTTGAAGGCGCGGGTGGCGGCGCGCAACTCCTGGGGGCCGGCTTCGGGCAGGGGCGGTGCCTCGCCGTCCACGCCCAGCCGCTCCGCCGCGTCGGCGAAGCGCGCGATGGGGGCGGTCATGCGGCGCGCCGTCCAGACCGAGACCAGAGCCACCGCCCCGACGATGCCGGCCATCCACAGCGCGAAGCGCAGCAGCCGGAACGGCCCCTCCAGCGGGTCGCCGCCGACGAAGGTCAGCCAGGACCCGTCCTTCAGCCCCACCGACAGCCGGACATCGGTGCCCCAACGGTGCTCGTCCACCGGGAAGGGGCCGGGCATCGGGCGTTCCCGCCGGACCTCGACCACCACGGCGCGGTCGGGATCGTCCAGTTCGCCACGGATGGCGCGGCGCAGCCGGTCGAAGGGAAAGCCCTCGCGCTGGTTGGCGAAGCGCGGCGTCTCGGGATTCCAGTCCACCCGCAGCACGGGGTCGTCAATCGCTTTGACCAGCCGCCGCCGCTCCTGCGGCGGGGTGCTCTCCACGAGCTGGACGATGGCGGTGACGCGCTGGACGAGGACACGCATGCTGTGGGCCGGCGGTCCCGGAGGGCGGTCGGTCAGATAGACCAGCGCGCTGACCGCCTGGGTCAGCAGCAGCGCCAGCACCACGGTCAGCACCAGCCGCGAGGCGATGCTGTCCGGCAGCCAGCGCCGGGCCACCAGCAGGCGGCTCTTGCGGGCTGTCTCCATCTCAGCCCCCCGTCACCGCCGGGGTGAACAGATAGCCGCCGCCGCGCACCGTCTTGATCATCGTGGGATCGGCGGGATCGGGCTCGATCTTGCGGCGCAGGCGGCTGACCTGCACGTCGATGGAGCGGTCGAAGGGCACCGCCGAGCGGCCGCGCGCCAGATCGAGCAGCTGGTCGCGGGTCAGCACCCGCTGCGGATGCTCCACGAAGGCGACCAGCAGGTCGTACTCCCCGGCGGAAAGCTGCACCAGCACCCCGTCGGGCGAGCGCAGCTCCCGCTTGGCGAGGTCGAGCGTCCAGCCCTCGAAGCCCAGCGTCTTGCCCGCCGCACCGCCGGCCACCGGCGGGCCGGAGGCGCGGCGCAGCACGGCCTTGACGCGGGCCAGAAGCTCGCGCGGGCTGAAGGGTTTCGCCAAATAGTCGTCGGCGCCCATCTCCAGCCCGACGATGCGGTCCGTCTCCTCGCCCATCGCGGTCAGCATGATGACCGGCGTCTGCACCGTGTCGGGGGCTGCGCGCAGGCGGCGGCACAGGCTCAGCCCGTCCTCCCCCGGCATCATCAGGTCGAGCACGATCAGGTCCACGCGCGCGCTGTCCAGCGTGCGCATCATCTCCACCCCGTCCTTGGCCCCGGTGACGCGGAAGCCGTGCCGCGTCAGGAACTGCGACAGGAGGGTGCGGATTTCGCGGTCGTCGTCGACCACCAGCAGGTGAGGGGTGCGGTCCATGGAACGCATGATCCGACGCGCGGGCGCCGGGGTGAAGAAGAAATGTGTAACGCCACGTTACGGGGAGGCTGGCTGTTACACAGCGTTACCAATTCACGGAAGGCCGGACATCAACCGGATACGTTGCCGGCCCATCATCGGGGTCATCGGGAACGCAAGACCCCGTCGATAACAAGGAGCATCCCCATGAAACGCGCTATGATGACCACCGCCGCGCTGGTTCTCGGCCTCGGCCTCGCCGTGCCGGTCTTCGCCCAGCAGCAGCCGGGTCCCGGCGCCGGCCCTGGCCCCGGTCCGGACGGCGGCCGGCATTTCTCCCGGATGTGCGAGGATCAGGACGCCCGGCTGGCCGGCATGCTGGCCTACGCCGAGAAGAAGCTGAACATCACCGACCAGCAGCGCGCCGCCTGGACCAAGTTCGTCGACGCCGCGAACGCGAGCCAGAAGCCCACCCAGGACCTCTGCGCCAAGTACAAGGACCAGCCGATGCCCGCCGCCGCCCCGGCCCGGTTGGAGCGCATGGAGGCCATGATGTCGGCCCGCCTCGCCCAGCTTCAGCAGGTGCGCCCGGCGCTGACCGACCTCTACGCCCAGCTTACCCCGGACCAGCAGAAGCAGGCCGACCGCTTCCTCGACCGCGCCGGGCACGGCATGATGGGCGGTGGCATGGGTGGTCCGGGCATGCGCCACCACGGTCACGGCCCGATGCACGGCGAAGGCCCCGGCCGCGGTCCGGGTCCGGGTAATGGCCCCCGCGGCGGCTGATCTCATGCCTCCCGTCAGCCGCTGACGGAGCGGGCCGCCGGTACCCCCGGCGGCCCGTTTCCGTTCTTACTCAGCGCCGGGAACGCCCTTGGAGGTCGAGTATTCGAAGTGCAGCGCCTCGCCCGGATGGACCAGCGGGTGGATGGCGTGGGCCGCCTGCGCGGCCTCGGAGAAGCCGCAGAGGATCAGCTTCAGCTTGCCGGGGTAGGTGGCGATGTCGCCGATGGCGTAGACGCCGGGGGCGCTGGTGGCGCAGCCGGGCAGGCTGACGCCGATGTGGCTGCGCTCCAGGTTCAGGCCCCACTCGGCGATCGGCCCCAGATTCATCGACAGGCCGAAGAAGGCGAGCAGCGCGTCGGCCGGCAGGTCCTTCTCCTCGCCGTCCAGCGTGGCGACGCGCACGGCGGAGAGCTGGCCGTTCCCGCCGACCAGACCGGAGAGCTGATAGGGCACCACCATCTCCACCTTGCCCTCGCGGACCAGGACGTCCATGCGGGCGACGCTTTCCGGGGCGGCGCGGAACTTGGGCCGGCGGTGGACGACATAGACCTTCTCCGCCACGTCGGCGAGCGACAGCGTCCAGTCCACGGCGGAGTCGCCGCCGCCGGCGATCACCACGCGCTTGCCGGCGAAGTCCTGCTTGCGGCGGACCATGTAGAAGACCGACGTGCCCTCATACTGCTCCAGCCCGTCCAGCGGCGGGCGGTTGGGGCCGAAGGCGCCGCAGCCGGCGGCGATGATCACCGCCTGGGTGTCGATCCGGGTGCCGATGCTGGTCTCCACCAGCCAACGTCCTTCGTCCGTCCGGGTCAGCTTCTCGACCTGCTGGCCGAGATGATAGGTCGGGTTGAAGGGGGCGGCCTGCTCCGCCAGCTTGTCGATCAGGTCGGCGGCCTCGATGGCCGGGTGGGCCGGAATGTCGTAGATCGGCTTTTCCGGGTACAGCGCAGTGCACTGCCCGCCCACCATGTCCAGCGCGTCCACCACATGGCATCGCATCTTCAGCATGCCGCATTCGAACACGGCGAAGAGACCGACGGGGCCGGCGCCGACGATGACGACGTCGGTGCGATGGACGGTGTGCGACATGGGACGCGCTGCCTTGTGCAAACGGGGGGAACGATGACGCCTTCAATTGTCCGGTTTCGCGCCCCCGGTCAACCCCGCCCTGCACGGGGTAAGCGAACGGCGCGCGCAAAATGGGTGCGGTTCCGCCGATTTCCTTCTGGGAGTGCGGTTGCGGTGGGGTAGGATTTGCGCGTTTTCCCCGTGCCGGAGCGCCCGCGATGAAGGACTGGCGATGAAGGAGCTGCGCTGCCTCGTGTTCACCGACCAGGAGGTCGTGAAGGCCGTGCTCGACCGCCGCCGCCGGATGCGCGAGCCGCTACCCAACGGCACGGTCGGCAAGGTCACCTACCGTCCCGGCCAACCCGGCGGCGGCGGGGTGGAGACGCTGATCCAGGTCACCGGGGACGAAGGTGACGACCGCAGCATGACCCTGCACGAGTCCGAGGTCGCGGCGGCGCTGGTGTCCTATTGCATGGGGCGCAAGATCCCCCTGCCCGTCGAATCCGACAAGATGATCCACCTGATCAACGGCGCCCTGACGCTGATGATCACCATGAACTTCAAGAAGCCCCCGCGCTTGGTGGAGGACCGCATCGAAGGGGCGGAGCCCGCCCCCTCCCCCTCCCCCGGCCCGGTGCCGCGCAAGGCCGCCTCGCGACGTTGATTGCCGCCGTTGATTTGACCGCATCCCGTGACATGACCCAGACCGATTCCCCCCACACGCGCGCCGTCACGCTGCCGAGCGAGGAGGCGACCGCCGCGCTGGCCCGCCGTTTGGCCGCGGCGCTGGCTCCCGGCGACCTCGTCGCCTTGCGCGGCGACCTGGGCGCCGGCAAGTCCGCCCTGTGCCGCGCCCTGATCCGCGCCGTGACGGAGGAGGACGCGGAGGTGCCGTCCCCGACCTTCACGCTGGTGCAGACCTACGACACCGACATCGGCCCGGTCTGGCATTTCGATCTCTACCGCCTGTCCGGCCCCGACGAGGTGACCGAGCTGGGCTGGGACGAGGCCCGCGCCGAGGCCGTCCTGCTGGTGGAATGGCCGGACCGGCTGGGTCCGCTGCTGCCCGCCGACCGTCTCGACGTCGCGATGAGCTTCGCCGGGCCGACCGAGCGCCGCGCCACCCTGACCGGCCATGGCGTCTGGGAAGCGCGCTTGCACGCCCTCGACCTCACCGGACTGGGCCTTTCCGGACTGGAGGGGCCGTGACCGACCGTGCGTCGCAGATCGCCGCCTTCCTCGCCCGCCACGGGCTGGAGGGGGCCAAACGCGAGCCGCTGGCCGGCGACGCCTCGGCACGCCGCTACGAGCGCCTGACCACGCTGGACGGCGACACGCTGATCCTGGTCGACACCCCCGTCCCGGCCGAGGATCTGGTGCCCTTCATCGCCATCGGCGCGACGCTGGACCGGCTGGGCTTCTCCGTCCCCGCCATCCTGGCGGCGGAGGTCGAGGCGGGGCTCGCCATTCAGGAGGATTTCGGCGATGGCACCTTGACCCGCCTGCTGAACGCGGGGGAGGAGCCGCGCCCGCTCTACGAACTGGCGACCGACGTTCTGATCGAGCTGCACCGCCGCTTCCCCGTGGAGGAGGCGGCCTGCCTGAACCTGCCGCTCTACGACGCGGCCCTGTTCACGCAGCAGGTGGCGCTGTTCGCCGACGTCTACCTGCCCGCGGCGACGGGAAAACCCCTGTCGGACGAGGCCCGGTCCGACTTCGACGCGGCCTGGGCCGCCGTCGTCCCGGAGGCTTGCGCCGGGCCGCAGTCGCTGCTGCTGCGCGATTACCATGTCGACAACGTCATGCGGCTGCCCCGGCCCGGCCTGCGGGCGGCCGGGCTGATCGATTACCAGAGCGCCGGGCTCGGCCCCGTCGCCTACGATCTGGTGTCGCTGCTGGAGGACGCCCGCCGCGACCTGCCCGCCGGGCTGGAGGGCGTTCTGCTCGACCGCTACCGGACGGCCTTCCCGGATCGGGACTGGGGCGCCTTCCGCCGCTCCTACGCGGTTCTGGGCGCGATCCGGCACACCCGCATCGTCGCCATCTTCGTGCGTCTGGCGTTGCAGCGCCGACGCGGCTATCTCCTTCACCTGCCGCGCGTCTGGCGGCTTCTGGAAGGCCAGCTTGCCAAGCCCGAACTGGCCCCGGTCGCCGACTGGTTTGCCCGTCATCTGCCGCCGGGTACCCGCGCGGAGCTTGTCGTTCCGGAGCCGGATTGATTATGTCGCCTGTCTCGAAGAAGACCCGTACCAAGACGCCGCCTGTGGCGACCGTCCCCCATAAGGCCATGGTGATGGCCGCCGGGCTGGGCCTGCGGATGCGCCCGCTGACCCTGGAGCGCCCGAAGCCCCTGATCCCGGTGATGGGCAAGCCGATGCTCGACCACGCGCTCGACCGGCTGGAAGAGGCCGGCGTGGCCTCCGCGGTGGTCAACAGCCATTACAAGGGCGAGATGATCGCCGCCCATCTGGCGGGGCGGACCACCCCGGCCATCACCCTGTCGCCGGAGGACACGCTGCTGGAGACCGGCGGCGGCGTGAAGAAGGCCCTGCCGCTGCTCGGCGCCGACCCGGTCTATGTGGTCAACGCCGACATCCTGTGGCTCGACGGCCCCTCCCCCACCCTGGCGCGGCTGGCCCGCCACTGGAATCCGGACGAGATGGACGCGCTCCTCCTGCTGATGGCGACCACCAAGGCGGTGGGCTACGAGGGGCGCGGCGATTACCACATGGACCCGCTGGGCCGGCTGACCCGGCGCGGCGAGATGGAGATCGCCCCCTTCGTCTACGCCGGCGTCCAGATCGTGAAGCCGGAACTGTTCGCGCAGGACACCCCCGACGGCGCCTTCTCGACCAACCGCGTCTGGGACCGCGCGCAGGAGGCCGGGCGTCTTTTCGGCCTCGCCCATGACGGGTTGTGGTTCCACATCGGCACCCCCGACGCGCTGGCCGAGACGGAGGAGATGCTGTCGATGAGCGACGTGTCGGTGGTCACCACCTGACAGGCCACCCAACCGTCCCTTTGTGAGAATTTTTGTATTCCTTGACGCTTTGTGGTCTCATTGCCCCACATCTAGTATCCTCGCGCGTCTGACGATACAGCTTCCGGGGCAGGCATGAGCGGCAGGGCGGAGCCCAAGGTCTATTCGATTCCCACCGGCGTGTCCTTCGTGGACCAGCTCGCCGCGGGCATCCTGGACCGCGTGGGGAACGACCCGCTGGCGCTGGCCGGGGTGACCGTCCTGCTGCCGACGCGCCGCTCCTGCCGCTCGCTGCGCGAGGCCTTCCTGCGCCGCTCCGGCGGGCAGCCGATGCTGCTGCCGCGGATGAGCCCGCTGGGCGAACTGGACGCCGCCTCGCTCAGCCTGACCTCGGCGGAGGAGCTGCCCGGCGTGCCGCTGGAGTTGCCCGACCCGATCAGCGGGCTGAAGCGCCAGATGATGCTGGCCCGGCTGATCCTCCAGGCGACCGGCGTGTCGGCCACCACCGCGCAGGCGGTGCGGCTGGGCGCCGACCTGGGGCGGCTGATCGACGCGGTGTGGACGGAGAACGTCGCCTTCGACCGGCTGGCCTCGCTGGTGCCGGAGGATTACGCCCAGCACTGGCAGGTGACGCTGGAGTTCCTGAAGATCGTCACGGAGCACTGGCCGGCCATTCTCGGCGCCAGCGCACTGACCGATCCCGCGCAGCGCCGCAACCTCGTGCTTCAGACCCAGGCCGCGCTCTGGCGGGCGGAGCCGCCGCAGGGGCTGGTGATCGCCGCCGGCTCCACCGGCTCCATCCCGGCCTCCGCCGACCTGCTGGCGGTGGTCGCCGCCCTGCCGCAGGGGGCCGTCGTGCTGCCCGGCCTGGATCTGGAGGCCGACGAGGCGAGCTGGGACGCCATCCGCGCCGACGAGGCGCACCCGCAACACGGCCTCGCCCACCTGCTCGACCGGCTGTCGGTTGGCCGCGCCGCCGTCCGCCGCTGGAACGACGCGGAGGAGCCGCGGGCCGCCCGCGCCCGCCTGCTGGCGGAGGCCATGCGTCCCGCCGCCACCACGGAAAGCTGGCGGGAGCTGGACGGGCTGGACGCCGCGGCCCTGGACGGGCTGACCCGCATCGACGCCCCGACCGCGGAAGAGGAGGCGTCGGTCATCGCGCTCCTGCTCCGTCACGCGCTGGAGACGCCGGGCAAAACGGCGGCGCTGGTCTCCCCCGACCGCAACCTCGCGCGCCGGGTCGCCATGGCGCTGACCCGCTGGGGCATCGCGGTCAACGACTCGGCGGGCCAGCCGCTGGTCCACACCGCGGTCGGCACCTATCTGCGCCTGACCGCCGAGCTGGCCGCCAGCCGCGCCCACCCGCTGGCCCTGCTGGCGCTCGCCAAGCACCCGCTGGCCGCCGGCGGGCACGACCCGGCGGAGTTCCGCCGCTCCGCCCGCGCGCTGGAGCGCACCGTGCTGCGCGGCCCCCGCCCGGCGGAGGGCTTCGCCGGGCTGATCGCCGCGCTGAAGGCCGCCGACCGCTTCGACCACCCGGACCAGCAGGCCACCCTGCTCGGCTGGCTGGAAAATCTCGAAACGCTCGCCACCCCCTTCATGGAGGTGCTGTTCAGCGACGCCCCGCTCAGCGACCTCGTCCGCGCGCACGTCGCCTTCGCGGAGGCGCTGGCCTCGCGCACCGACGCACCGGGGTCGGAGTTCCTGTGGCGGCAGGACGACGGCGAGGAGGCCGCGACCTTCGTCCATGAGCTGCTGGAGGCGGCGGACGGTTTCCCCGCCGTTCCCGGCAAGGACTATCCGGCGCTGCTCGACGCGCTGATGGCGATGCGCCCGGTGCGCCCGCGCTTCGGCCTGCACCCGCGCCTCTACATCCTCGGCCCCATGGAGGCGCGCCTCCAGCATTTCGATCTGCTGATCCTCGGCGGGCTGAACGAGGGGACTTGGCCGCCCGACCCTGACGCCGATCCCTGGATGTCGCGCCCGATGCGCCGCGACTTCGGCTTGCCCAGCCCGGAACGCATGGTCGGCCTATCCGCCCACGACTTCACCCACGCCTGCGGCGCCGAGGAGGTCGTGCTGACCCGCGCGGAGCGGGTGGACGGCACGCCCACCGTCCCGTCGCGCTGGCTGCTGCGGCTGGAGACGGTGCTGCGCGCGCTGGGTCTGGACGGGCGGATCGAGCTGGCCGGGGAGCCCTGGCTGGCCTGGGCGCGCGGGCTGGACGAGCCGGACGCCGTGCGCCCCGTCGCCCCGCCGGAGCCGCGCCCGCCCGTGTCCGCCCGCCCGCGCAAGCTGTCGGTCACCAAGATCGAGAAGTGGATGCGCGACCCCTACGCCATCTACGCCGAGCATGTGCTGCGCCTGCGCAAGCTCGACCCCATCGCCGCCGACCCCGGAGCCGCCGACCGCGGCCAGTTCATCCACGCGGCCCTGGACGCCTTCGTGAAGGCCTATCCCGGCCAGTTGCCCGACGGCGCACTGCACCGGCTGCTGGCGATGGGGCGCGAGTCCTTCGGCCCGCTGCTGCACAGCCATCCCGACGTCTGGGCCTTCTGGTGGCCGCGCTTCGAGCGCATCGCCGAGTGGTTCGTCGGGCAGGAGCGCGACCGCCGCCGCACCCTGAAGCCGCTCGCCACCGAGGTGTCGGGCGAGTTGGCGCTGAGCGGCCCCGCCGGTCCCTTTCTGCTGACCGCCAAGGCCGACCGCATCGATTCGGGCGGCGAGGGGCTGGTCCTGATCGACTACAAGACCGGCACCCCGCCCTCGACCCGCGAGATCGAGCTGGGCTTCGCCCCGCAGCTCCCGCTGGAGGCCGCCATGGCCGAGGCCGGCGGCTTCGCCGGGGTGGCGAAGAACCGGGTGGCCGAGCTGGCCTTCTGGCGCCTGTCCGGCGGCGACCCGCCGGGCGAGGAGAAGGCGGTGAAGGGCGACCCGGCGACGCTCGCCACCGAGGCCCGCGCCGGGCTGGAGGAACTGATCCGCCATTTCGACGACCCTGCCACCCCCTACCGCTCCTGCCCCCGCCCGGCAATGGCCCCGCGCTACACCGACTACGCCCACCTCGCGCGGGTGCAGGAATGGTCGGCGGGTGGCGATGGGGGTGAGGGGTGATGAGCACACATCTTAACCCCCACCCTAACCCTCCCCCGCTTTCGCAGGGGAGGGAATCAAGGCCCTCCCCTGCCCAGCGGGGGAGGGAGGGGACCCATGCGCAGCATGGGGAGGGTGGGGGCAACGCCTCACACATGACGACCCGCCCATGACCGTCCTCGACTTCCCCGTCCGCGAGCTTCCGCTGGACCCCAACGTCGCGCAGCGGCTCGCCTCCGACCCGCTGTCGTCGGTCTGGGTGGGCGCCTCCGCCGGGTCCGGCAAGACGAAGGTGCTGACCGACCGCGTGCTGCGGCTGATGCTGTCCGGCACCGCGCCGGCGCGCATCCTCTGCCTGACCTTCACCAAGGCGGCGGCGGCGGAGATGTCCATCCGCATCAACCGCACGCTGGGCATCTGGGCGACCCTGCCCGACGAGGGGCTGGAGGATCGGCTCGCCGACCTCTGCGGCGAGCGGCCGAGCGTGGAGACCCGCACCATCGCCCGGCGGCTGTTCGCCCAGGTGGTGGATTGTCCGGGCGGCATGAAGATCCAGACCATCCACGCCTTCTGCCAGTCGCTGCTGCGCCGCTTCCCGCTGGAGGCCGGACTCGCCCCGCATTTCGAGGTGATGGACGAGCGCACCGCCGCCGGCCTGCTGACCGAGGCGCGGGACGAGGTGCTGCACGCCGGGCGCGCCGCCCCCGACAGCCCGCTCGGCAAGGCGATGGCCCGCCTGACCGCCGAGCTGAACGCCGAGGAGTTCGCCGACATCCTGGCCGAGCTGGCCAGCGAGCGCGGGCGGATCCAGCGCCTGTTCGAGAGCTTTCACGGGCTGGACGGCGCGGTGGACGCGGTCCACGAGGCTTTGGGCGTGCCGCCCGGCATCACCGAGGCGGCGATCCTGCGCGAGGCCTGCGCCGACCACGCCTTCGACGGGACGAGCCTGCGCGACGCCTGCCGCGCGCTGTCCACCGGCAGCAAGACCGACGAGGAGCGCGGAGTCGGCATCCAGAGCTGGCTCGACGCCGCGGAAAACCGTGTGCGCGCCTTCCAGATCTACGCCCGCCATTTCTTGACGGCGGAGGGCGGTGCACGCAAGACCCTGATCACCAAGAAGCCGGCCACATCCTTCCCCGCCGCCCTGACGGCGCTGGAGCGTGAGGCGGAGCGGCTCGTTTCGCTGATGAAACGGGTTCGCTCGGCCGGTGTCGCCGCCTCCACCACCGCCCTGCTGACCCTGGCCGAGGCCCTTCTGCACGCCTACGAGGCGAAGAAGAAGGCCAAGGCGCTGCTCGACTACGACGACCTGATCCTGTCGGCCAACGCGCTGCTGCGCGGCAAGGACGGCGTGCCCGCCGTGCCCTGGGTGCTGTTCAAGCTGGACGGCGGGCTGGACCACATCCTGATCGACGAAGCCCAGGACACCAACCCGGAGCAATGGCAGGTCGTCGGCTCCATCGCCGAGGAGTTCTTCGCCGGCCTCAGCGCCCGGGACGGGGGCGAGACGACGCGCACCGTCTTCGCCGTGGGCGACGAAAAGCAGTCGATCTTCAGCTTCCAGCGCGCCGATCCCGCCGAATTCGCCCGGATGCGCCGCCATTTCCAGACCCGCGCCAAGGCGGCCGAGCGCGACTGGCACGCGGTCGAACTGGACATCTCCTTCCGCTCCACCGCCACCGTGCTGCAGACCGTGGATGCGGTGTTCCGGCTGGACGGCGCCAAGGATGGTGTCGCGTCCGAAACGAACCCGGTGATCCGCCACCGCGCCTTCCGCCGCGGCCATGCCGGTCTGGTCGAGCTGTGGCCCCCGGTGAAGCCGGCGGAGGCCGCCGACCCGCCCGCCTGGGCGCCCCCGGTGGAGCGCGAGGCCGCCGATTCGCCGTCGGCCCGGCTGGCCGCGGTCATCGCCGACACCATCCGCGACTGGACCCAGCGCGGCGAGTCGCTCGAGTCGCGCGGCCGGCCGATCCAGCCCGGCGACGTCATGGTGCTGGTCCGCCGCCGCACCGCCTTCGTGACGGAGCTGGTGCGCGCCCTGAAGGACCGCGCCGTTCCCGTGGCCGGCGTGGACCGCATGGTGCTGACCGAGCAGCTGGCGGTCATGGACCTGATGGCGCTGTGCGAGTTCCTGCTGCTGCCGGAAGACGACCTGACGCTGGCCACCGTCCTCAAGGGGCCGCTGATCGGCCTGACCGAGGACCAGCTCTTCGACCTCGCCCACGGGCGGCGCGGCACGCTGTGGCGGGCGCTGGTGGCGAAGGCGGAGGACGACCCGGCCTACCGCCCGGCCCGCCGCTATCTGGGCGGCCAGCTCGCCCGCACCGACTTTCTGGCGCCCTACGAGCTGTTTGCCGGGCTGCTGGCCGCCCCCTGCCCAGCCGATCCGGACGGGTCGGGCCGCCGCGCCCTCCTGAAGCGGCTCGGCCCCGACGCCCAGGACCCGCTGGACGAATTCCTGGCCGTATGCCTGGCCTTCGAGAAGACCGAACCGCCCTCGCTGCAGAACTTCCTGGCTTGGCTGGCGGCCAGCGAGGCGGAGATCAAGCGCGAGCTGGAGCAGGGCGGCGGACGCGTACGCATCATGACGGTGCACGGCTCCAAAGGGCTCCAGGCGCCCATCGTCTTCCTGCCCGACACGCTGGGCACGCCGACCCAGAGCCCGCCGATCCTCTGGCCCGACGAGGGCTGTACCGTCCCTCTCTTCGCCGCCCGCCGCTCGCAGGAGGACGCGCTGTGCGCCGAGGCGCGCGCCCGCGCCAACCGCCGCCGCGACCAGGAGTACAGGCGCCTGCTGTACGTCGCCCTGACCCGCGCCGAGGACCGGCTGTACGTCTGCGGCTACCAGGGCAAGAAGGAGCCGTCGGAGGCCTGCTGGTACAAGCTGGTCGAGGCCGCGATGGGCGAGATCGGCGTGCCGCACCCCTTCGACTTCTCCACCCTCTGCCCGGACGGCTGGAGCGGCGAGGGCTGGCGGCTGGCCGACCCGCAGACCGCCGTGCCCAAGCCGGACGGCGCCGGGGCCGGCCGCGTGCTGGCGGCGCAGGAAGCCCCGCCCTGGCTGACCGCCGCCGCCCCGGAGGAGCCGGAGCCGTCGCGCCCCCTCACCCCCTCCCGTCCGGACGGGGACGAGCCGGCGATGCGCTCCCCGCTCGGCGAGGACGACGGGGCGCGCTTCAAGCGCGGCCTGCTGATCCACCGGCTGATGCAGACCCTGCCCGACCTGCCGCCCGACGCGCGGGAGGCTGCCGCCCGACGCTACCTCGCCCGCCCCGGGCATGAGCTGACGGCGGAGCGCCAGGATGAAATCGCATCCGAAACGATGCGCGTCCTGACCGATCCGCGCTTCGCCCGGCTGTTCGGCCCCAACTCCCGCGCCGAGGTGGAGGTGGTCGGTCTGGTGACCGGGCGCGCCCTGTCGGGCCGGGTCGACCGGCTGGTGATCGAGGAGGACGCGGTGTGGATCGTCGACTACAAGACCAACCGCCCGCCGCCCGTCCGGGCGGAGGATGTGCCGCCCGTCTATGTCCGCCAGATGGAGGCCTACCGCGCGGCGTTGCGCGCCATCTACCCGGACAAGGCCGTGCGCTGCGTCCTGCTGTGGACCGACACCCCGGCCCTGATGGAACTTCCGGAGTGAGGCGCGCGCGATAGTCCGCCTTTGGAACTTTTCACCCCCGGCCGCGTTGCACGGGGCGGCGGATTGGGTTGACGAGACCGCATTCGCGCCCCGGCTTGACCGGTGAGGGGGGTCGGTCATACATTTTGCCAAATTCCACCGATGAGGGATGGGTCCGCCGCCGGTGGAAAATCGGCGCGGCGGTGCCCCTGAACCCAGGCATAGAGGTCACATGAGCGATCCCATCAAGGTCACCGACGACAGCTTCGAGCAGGACGTGCTGAAGGCCGACGGTCCGGTCCTGGTCGATTTCTGGGCGGAGTGGTGCGGCCCCTGCAAGATG
Source organism: Azospirillum brasilense (assembly GCF_022023855.1). Lineage (NCBI taxonomy): Bacteria > Pseudomonadati > Pseudomonadota > Alphaproteobacteria > Rhodospirillales > Azospirillaceae > Azospirillum > Azospirillum brasilense. The sequence goes on along the minus strand of NZ_CP059449.1, from coordinate 1,204,600 downwards.
ATTGCTCCCGCGCTCGACGACCTCGCCAAGGAGTATGGCGGCAAGGTCACCGTCGCCAAGCTGAACATCGACGACAACCCCGGCACCCCGACCAAGTACGGCGTGCGCGGCATCCCGACGCTGATGCTGTTCAAGAACGGCAACGTCGCCGCCACCAAGATCGGCGCCCTGCCGAAGACCGCCCTGTTCACGTGGGTCGACGAGGCTCTCTGAGCCAAGCGGTCCCCGGACGATCGAAAAGCCCCGCCCCTCCGGCGGGGCTTTTTGTTTGCGCGGCCTTGCGGCCTGTCGGAGACTGCGCGGACCATGGCCTACCGACTGCCGCCCCTCAACACCCTGCGCCTGTTCGAGGCCGCCGGCCGCCACCAGAGCTTCAAGGCGGCGGCGGAAGAGCTGCATCTTACCCCCAGCGCGGTCAGCCACGGCATCCAGACGCTGGAGGACTGGCTTGGGGTGGAACTGTTCCTGCGCGGCAACCGCAGCCTGTCGCTGACCCCCGCCGGCCACGCCTATCTGCCCCGCGTGCGCGACGCGCTGCAGTCGCTGGCGCTGGCGACGGAAAGCGTGCCGGGCCGCAAGCCCAACGGGCGGCTGTCGGTCAGCGCCGCCCCGACCTTCGCCCTGCGCTGGCTGATTCCCCGCCTTCCCGCCTTCCAGGAGCGTCACCCGGCGATCACGGTGGCGCTCGACACCGCCCACCGGGTGGTCGAGTTCCCCCGCGACGGCATCGACGCCGGCATCCGGCTGGGCCGTGGCGACTGGCCCGGTCTGGCCGCGCTGAAGCTGATGGAGGAGGATCTCGTCCCGGTGGCCGCCCCCGCCCTGGCGGCGCGCATCGCCTGCCCCGCCGACCTCGCCACCGTCCCGCTGCTCCACGTCGCCGACGTGTCGGAGGACTGGACCGCCTGGGCCGAGGCGGCGGGCCTGCCGCCGTCGGCGCTGGACGACGGGCTGAAGCGCGGGTTGCGGCTGGACGCGATCCATATGGCGGTGGACGCCGCGGTGCGCGGGCTGGGCGTCATCATCGGACGGCGCCCGACCATCGACCCGGAGCTGGCGTCCGGCCAGCTGGTCGAGGTGATGGGGCCGCGCCTGCGCGCGAAAAGCGCGTATTGGCTGGTCACCGCCCAAGACAGCCTGCGCCGCCCGGAGGTCGCCGCCTTCCGCTCCTGGATGCGGGCGGAGTTCGCTCAGGGGCGGTGACCCGCTTCGGGTGAAATCCGCTCACCCGACGATGAAAAGGTCCCGTTTGCCGGAGCGGCGGGGACAGCCCGATGCTGGTGCTTCCATCGCACCCCCCGGAGGTCACCATGACCCTGCACGTCCTCCCCCGCACCGCACCGTCACCGGCACACCGCCTTCACACGCTGCTGGCCTGGATCGCCCGCTTCCGGGAGGAGCGCCGCCAGCGCGACGCCCTGCTGTCCCTCTCCGACTATGAACTGCGGGACATCGGCATCACCCGCTACGACGCCGTCACCGAGGCGCAGAAGTCTCTCTGGCGGTGAAGGTCGCGGTTTACAGACGGTCCCGCCGGATCGCCTCCAACAGCCCCTCGGCCCCGGCCTCGCAGAGGTCCAGAACCTCGGTGAAATGCAGCCCCTCGCCGTAATAGGGGTCGGGCACCTCGCGCTTCGGTGCGTCGGGGGCGTAATCGAGGAACAGGGCGACCGTCGCCCGGCTGTCCGGCGGGGCCATGCGCCGCAACTGCGCCAGATGCCCGCCGTCCATCGCCAGGATGTAGTCGAAGTCAACGAAGTCCGCCGCGGTCACCTTGCGGGCGCGCAGGTCCGACAGATCCACCCCGCGAGCCTTGGCCGCGCGCTGGCTGCGCGGGTCGGGCGCCTCTCCCACATGATAGCTGTGGGTGCCCGCCGAATCGGTGCCGATGCGGCCCGCCAAACCGGCTTGCCGAACCCGGTCGCGGAACACACCTTCCGCGGTGGGCGACCGACAGATGTTGCCCGTGCACACGAACAGGACCTTGACCATCCCGGCCTCCTCCTCTCTGCTTTCCCGGTCCGAGATCTAGCAGCCGTTCCCCGAACCCGCCAGGGCGCCATGACCATCGCCAATATGACCGCCGCCATCACGACCATCGCCAATCATCTGAAGCCGACCGACTCCATCGTCATCCTGACCGGGGCCGGCATTTCCAAGGAATCCGGCCTGGACACCTTCCGCTGCGCCGACGGTATCTGGGCCAAGGTCGATCTGGAGGACGTCGCCACGCCGGAGGGCTTCGCCCGCGACCCGGTTCTGGTGCACCGCTTCTACAACGACCGGCGGCGCGGCCTGCGCGACCCCGCGGTGCAGCCGAACGCCGCCCATCGGGCGCTGGCCGAGTTGGAGCGGCGCTGGAAAGGCGACCTGCTGCTGGTCACCCAGAACATCGACGATTTGCACGAGCGCGGCGGGTCGCAAACGCTGATCCACATGCATGGGGAGCTGAACGCCGTCTTCTGCCGCCATTGCCACAACAAGGTGGAAAACTGGACCGGCGACCTGTCGGTGGAGGACGTCTGCCCGTCCTGCACCCGCAAGGGCGGCATGCGCCCCGACGTGGTGTGGTTCGGCGAGATGCCCTACCAGATGGAGCGGATCTACCGCGCGCTGGGCGCCTGTGACCTGTTCGTCTCCATCGGCACCTCCGGCAACGTCTACCCCGCCGCCGGCTTCGTGGCCGAGGCGCGCAACGCCGGCGCCCTGACGGTGGAGCTGAACCTGGAGCCGTCGGCGGGCGCCAGCCTGTTCGCGGACTCCGTCAACGGCCCGGCGACCGAGCTGGTCCCGGCCTTCGTGACCGAGCTGCTGAGCCTTTGACTGGTGACCTGAAGGTGACTGGTGACCTGAAGGAACTGTTCGAGCAGGCCCGCGCCTGCCGGCTGTGCGCGGGAGTGTTGCCGCACGGCTGCCGCCCGGTGCTGCGCGGCAGCCCGTCCGCCCGCCTGCTGATCGTCGGGCAGGCGCCGGGCGCGCGGGTGCACGCCAGCGGCATTCCCTGGAACGACCCGTCCGGCGACCGGCTGCGCCAGTGGCTGGCCATGGACCGTGACGCCTTCTACGACGAGAGCCGGATCGCCATCGTCCCCATGGGGCTCTGCTACCCCGGCACGGCGCCGAAGGGCGGCGACTACCCGCCGCGCCCGGAATGCGCGCCGCTCTGGCACCCGCCTCTGCGCGCCGCCCTGACCGGGGTGCGGCTGACCCTGCTGGTCGGCAGCTACGCGCAGGCCCACTATCTGGGAAACCGCCGCCGACGCACGATGACCGACACGGTGGCGGCGTGGCGGGATTACCTGCCGGAGTTCCTGCCCCTGCCCCACCCGAGCTGGCGCAACACCGCGTGGCTGAAGAAGAACCCCTGGTTCGACGCGGAGCTGGTGCCTGCCCTGCGCCGCCGCGTGGACGAGGCTCTGGACGGGTGACTCACCCCTCCATGGCCTCGATGCGCTCCATGTCCTCGTCCGACAGGCCGAAATGGTGGCCGATCTCGTGGATCAGGACGTGGCGGACGATGGCGAACAGGTCCTCGCCCGTCTCGCACCAGTAGTCCAGGATCGGGCGGCGGTAGAGGAAGATCATGTCCGGCCCGCTGCGCAGGTCGGCGACGCTCTGCCGCGTCATATCGACGCCCCGATAGAGGCCGAGCAGGTCGAAGGGGCTCTCCAGCTCCATCTCGCGTTCGGTCTCCTCGTCGGGGAAATCCTCGACATGGATCGACAGATTGGCGATGGGGGCCAGGAGTTCCCGCGGAATCGTCTCCAACGCGTCCTCGGCCATCCGCTCGAGGTCGGGGGTGGAGGGGGGAACGGTGTGGGTGTGTGCCGGTTTGCGCATCATACGGGGGAAGGTAGCGCCGCTTGCCGCCCAGGCCAAGCGGCGCTAAACCGGAAGGCGGACCGGAACACCGATTTGATCCACAATCGATCCGTGTCCGTTACGCCTTGCACAGACCAACGAAGTACAGGCCAACCAACAACGGGGGAAGGAATGTCGGACAAGCTGGTGGGCGCCAAGCGGCAGACCGCGCTGAAGGAACTGCACGGCTGGGCGGAGGTTCTGGAGCGCGACGCGATCCGCAAGACCTACCATTTCCCCGACTTCCCCGCCGCCTGGGGCTTCATGAGCCAGGTCGCCCTGCTGGCGGAGCGGGTGAACCACCATCCGGAATGGTTCAACGACATGGGCCGGGTGGAGATCATCCTGTGCACCCGCAGCGCCGACGGCCTGACCCAGGCCGACGTCGATTTCGCCCACCGCGTGGACCAGATCGCTCCGAACCGCGACCGCTGATCGTCGCACGCCCGGAGCGCGTCACGCCGGTTCCAGAACCACCTCCACATCCGCCGGGCGCCCGAAGAAGGGGGCGGTGGTGACCAGCAGCGGACAGCCGGCGGCGGCGTAGGCCGCCGCGTTGTCCTCCGTCACGCCGCCGGCCGCCGCGACGACCGGCGGACGCGGCAGGCCGCGCGTCGCCGCGACCACCGCGCGGGCCTCCTCCGGCGTGCGCTTCTCCAGTTGCAGCACGTCGGCCCCGGCCCGGGCGAAGGCAATGGCGTCCGCCACCGTGTCGACCTCCACCACGATCTTCTTTTCCGGCGCCCGGCGGCGCAGATCGGCGATCCAGGACTCCGGCGATCCGGACAGGAAGGCGCGGTGTTCGGGGAAGACCAGGATCGTTTCCGACAGGCCCAGCCGGTGCATCACCGCCCCGCCGGCCAGCACCGCCTTGACCGACAGGTCCTTGGCGCCGGGAAAATTCTTGCGGGTGCAGGCGACGGTCACCCCGGGGGCGGCCTCGACGATGCGGCGGGCGCGGGAGGCGATGCCGGAGGCGTATTCGACCAGCGTCTGCGCCACCTTCCAGCCGCGGTGCAGGGCGCCCGCCGGTTCGTGCCCCTCCAGGAAGGGCGCCCCGGCCTCAACCGCCGTGCCGCTGGGTCGGACGGACGTCACCGTGCCGCCGGCCTTCTCGATCAGGCGGGCGGCTTCCTCCGTCCCGGCCAGCACCATGGCGCCGCGCGCCGTGAACCGGATGCGCGCCGGGGCGGCGGCGATGCCCAGCGAGTCGGTGGTCAGGTCGCCGTAGGGAACGTCCTGGGCGAGGAGCGCGTCGAGCGCGGCATCGGACAGGACGATCATCGGCGGTTCCCTTCTTCTTGTTAAAGCCACCCGCGGCGGCGGAAGTACCAGAGCGGCACCACGGCGGAGAGCACCATCATCACGATGGCCATGGGATAGCCGAAGTCCCAGTCCAGCTCGGGCATGTGGCGGAAGTTCATGCCGTAGGCCGACGCGATCAGGGTCGGCGGCATCAGCGCCACGGAGACGACCGAGAAGATCTTGATGATCGCGTTCTGCTCGATGTTGATCAGGCCGAGCGTGGCGTCGAGCAGAAAGTTCGCCTCGTGCGCCAGGAAGCCGGCGTGCTCGTTCAGGGACCGCAGGTCGCGCGTCAGGGTCTTCAGCGCGGCCTTCTGCTCCTTGGTCAGCCGCCCGGCGGCGACGGAGGAGAGGAAGGCGACCAGCCGGTCCAGCCCGGCGAGGCTGTCGCGCACCTTGTGCGTCAGGTCACCGGCCCGCCCGATGCCGCGCAGCACGTCCTGCAGCTCGTCCGGCTTCTTGGAGCTTCCGACCCCCTTGCTGTTCAGCGAGTCGGTGAAGATGCGCGCGGACAGCCCGTCGATGCGGGCGCCGATCAACTCCAGCACGTCGGCAACCCGGTCGATCACCGCGTCGAGGATGCCCAGCAGCGCGTCCTCCGCGCTGGCCAGAAGCTCCGGCTGGCGGATGGTCCGCGCGGCGAAGGTGGCGACGGAACGCGGCTCGGTGAAGCGCACCGTGATCATGTGCCGGGGGGTGAGGACGAAGGTGACCTCGCCCTGCTCCGGCATCGGCGAATCGGCCCGCGCAATCACCGAGGAGGTCAGGTAGACGGCCTCCCCCTCGGTGTAGAGCTGGCTCGACGCCTCGATTTCCTTCATTTCCTCGCGCGTCGGCAGGTCACAGCCGGTGACGGCGCCGACATGCGCGCGCTCCGCCTCGTCGGGGCGGAGAAGATCGATCCACACCGTGTTGGGCGGCAGCGGCTCGCCGAGGGCGAGCGGCTGCTCGACCACGCGGCCGCCCACCCGGGCGTGGACCGTGATCATGCAAGGGCCTCGGCGGGGACCGGGGCGCCGGCGGCGCGGCAGGCGGCGGCCAGCGTGTTCAGCATCAGGCAGGCGATGGTCATCGGCCCGACGCCGCCCGGCACCGGGGTGATGGCGCCGGCGACCTTGACCGCCTCGTCGTAGGCGACGTCGCCGACCAGCCTGGTCTTGCCCGGCTCGGTCGGGTGTGGCACGCGGTTGATGCCGACGTCGATGACCACGGCGCCCGGCTTGATCCAGTCGCCGCGCACCATCTCCGGACGGCCCACCGCGGCGACCAGGATGTCGGCGCGCCGGCATTCGCCGGGCAGGTCCTGGGTGCGGGAATGGGCGACGGTGACCGTGCAGTCCTGCTGGAGCAGCAGTTGCGCCATCGGCTTGCCGACGATGTTGGAGCGGCCGAGCACCAGCGCCCGCTTGCCCTTCAGGTCGGCGCCCAGCGTGTCGCGGAGCAGCAGCAGGCTGCCCAGCGGCGTGCAGGGCACGATGGCGCCGGGGCTGCCGGTCGCCAGCAGGCCGGCGTTGACGACGTGGAAGCCGTCCGCATCCTTTTCCGGAACGATGCGGGCCAGAACCTTTTGGGTGTCGATGTGGCTCGGCAGGGGAAGCTGGACCAGGATGCCGTGCACCGCCGGGTCGGCGTTCAGCCGGTCGATCAGGGCCAGCAGCTCCGCCTCGCCGAGATCGGCGGGCATATGATGGTCGAAGCTGTTCATGCCGAGATCGGCCAGAGCCTTTTCCTTGGACCGGACATAGACCTGGCTCGCCGGGTCCTCGCCCACCAGCACGACGGCGAGGCCGGGGGTGACGCCGTGGCTGGCCTTGAGCGCGGCCACACCCTCCGCCACGCGGGCGCGCAGCCCCGCGGCGAACGCCTTGCCGTCGATGATCCTCGCCTCAGCCATCGCTCTTCCCCGTATCAGGCTTTGCTGTTTCCACCAGCACCGTCAGCCGGCGCATCAGGTCGGCCGGGTCGCCGGCCACATGGACAATCTTGTTCCGGTCGGTGGCGCCGGCCACCACCGTCAGGCTGGTCTTGGGCAGTTTCCACGCCTTGGCCAGCAGCTTCACCACCGCCTCGTTCGCCTTGCCGTTCTCCGGCACGGCGGTGACGGTCACCTTCAGGGCCGTTCCTCCGGACGCCGTGGCGGCCAGCCCGGCGATGGCGTTGCGCGACGCCTTGGGCGTCACCCGCAGCGCCAGTCGGACACCGTCCGCCACGGCTTCGAAAGGAACAGCTTCCAAAGGCCCCGTCATCAGAAGCGCGGCCAGTATTCCGCCATCAGGTTGCGGATGAAGAAGATCAGCAGGATCAGCGCGATCGGCGACAGGTCCAGGCCGCCCATGTTCGGCAGAACGCGGCGGATCGGGCGCAGGACCGGTTCGGTGACGCGGTAGAGGAAGTCGCCGATGACATAGACCGCGCGGTTGCGGGTGTTGACGACGTTGAAGGCCACCAGCCAGCTCAGCACCGCCGAAGCGATGAGCAGCCACACATAGAGGCTGAGAACGGTGTCGATCAGCAGGTAGAGCGCAATCATGCCCGGCCCGTCCCTTTATTGTCCGATTTTGCGGGGCACCCTAAGCACAAGCGGCGAGTGCTGTCCAGTGCCGCGCGGCGGGCCGCCACCATCCCCTTGGCCATGCCCTTGCGCGCAACCGCCGATGCCCGCAATCAGGCGCGTTCAGAGGGCTTGACAGGCTCCCTCCGCATCACCATTATCCGCCGCACGCCGGTAACGGTGTGTGGGGCCGTAGCTCAGCTGGGAGAGCGACGCGTTCGCAATGCGTAGGTCGGGAGTTCGATCCTCCTCGGCTCCACCAATCACCCCCAAGACATTGATGCGACACAGGAATTCGCCCGAAAGCGGCGGAATTCCCCGCGGTGTGACACCGCCCTGTCGCACGCGGTGTCGGCCGATTCTTCCCCATTTTTTTAAACGTTCGCCGATCCGGTCCAAGCCTCAATGCCTGTGCACGTGGTGGGCATCCGGAAAGTGGGCGTGCCGGTGCCGCAGGCGCACGTGACGATGCCGGTGGGTGTGCGGCTCGGTCACCGGGCCATCGTGATGGTGCCGGTGGTGCTCGTCATGGACGTGCGGATGGTCGTGCTCCATCTCCTCGTGGTCATGCTCATGGTCGTGATCCTCGGTCAGGTGCAGCCAGACGCCGAGTCCCATCAGAGCCGAGGCCACAGCCAGCCCGACCGTCAGCGGCTCTCCGAAGATCACCAGGGAGGCGATGCCCCCGACGAAGGGGGCCGTCGAGAAATAGGCCCCGGTGCGGGCGGCGCCGATGTGGCGCAGGGCGACCACAAACAGCACGAGGCTGACGCCGTAGCCCAGCAACCCGACCAGCATCGCCGCCGCCGCGGTCAGCGCCGCGGGCGGGCCGTCGCCGAGCGCCAGGGCGATCCCGACATTGACGGTGCCGGCCACCAGCCCCTTGATCGTGGCGATGTCCACCGGGTCGGCCAGGGACACCTTGCGGGTCAGGTTGTTGTCCACCGCCCACATCAGACAGGCGGCGGCGACCGCGGCCGGTCCCCAACCGCCGTCCAGGCTGACCGTTCCGCCCCAGGACAGCACGACCGCCCCCGCCACGATGGCGATCATGCCGGCGACGAGCCGCCGGTCGACGCCCTCCCGGAAGACGAACCACGCCAGCAGGGCGGTGAACACCCCTTCCAGATTGAGCAGCAGCGAGGCGGTGGATGCCGGCGTCGCCGTCAGGCCGGCCATCAGCAGCACCGGCCCGGCAATACCCCCGGCAGCGACGGCGGCCAGCAGCCACAGCCATTCGGCACCGCGGAGGCCGCGTTCGCTGCGTTTTCGCGACCTTGTCAGCCCGCGGGCCAGCCGGACCAGCCCCAGCCCGATGCCGGAGCCGAGATACAGCAGGCCCGCCAGCATCCAGGGAGACAGGTCGTGGACCAGCAGCTTCGCCAGCGGCGTGCTGACGCCGAAGAGGACCGCGGCCAGGATGGCGGTCGTCGCGCCGGTTCGGAGCATGAGCGCCTCGCACGCCTGTTGAGTGAGGGAAGCGTTGCCCCCACCCTAACCCTCCCCCGCTTTCGCAGGGGAGGGGATGAAGGCTAACTCCGCGCCCGCAGGTAGGGGGTCATGCGCCACTCCGCGTAGCGGATCAGGCGCGAGGCGATGAAGTTCAGCAGCAGATAGATGCTGCCGGCCACGATGAACACCTCGAACACCGCGAAGCTCTGCGCGATGATCTTGCGGGCGATGCCGGTGATCTCCAACAGCGTGATGGTGCTGGCGAGCGAACTGGCCTTGACCATCAGGATCACCTCGTTGCCATACGCCGGCAGCATCTGGCGGATCGCCACCGGCATCACGATCCGGCGGAACAGCAGCGTGCGCGACATGCCGCAGGCCCGCGCTGCCTCGATCTGGCCCTGCGGCACCGACAGGATGGCGCCGCGCAGGATCTCGCTGGTGTAGGCGCCGGTGTTCAGCGTCAGCGCCAGGATCGCGCACCAGAAGGGCTCGCGCAGGTAGATCCACAGGAAGCTGCTGCGCACCAGCTCGAACTGGCCCATGCCGTAATAGATCAGGAAGATCTGCACGAGCAGCGGCGTGCCGCGGAACACGAAGACGTAGGCGGCCATCAGCCGCTCGGTGACGCGGTTGCCGTACAGCCGCAGCAGCGCCACCGCGAAGGCAACGCCCGCGCCGAACAGCAGCGCCAGCCCGACCAGTTGCAGGGTCACCGGCACGCCGCGCAGGAGGGTGGGCACGCTGTCCCACATCAGTTCCCAGTTCATGGGTCAGGCTCTCCGCACGCCGCGATTGGCGTAGCGCTCCGCCCGCTCGAACGCCACCGTGGAGACGGTGGTGAGCAGGAGGTAGAGCACCGCCGCGGTGGTGTAGAACAGGAACGGCTGGCGGGTCGACCCCGCCGCCACATGCGACACGCGCATGATCTCGGCCAGCGCCGTCACGGAGATCAGCGCCGTGTCCTTCAGGGTGAGCTGCCAGACGTTGCCAAGCCCCGGCAGGGCGTAGCGCAGGGTCTGCGGCACCAGGATGCGGCGCAGGATCAGCCAGCGCGACATGCCGCAGGCGCGCGCCGCCTCGATCTGGCCGTGGGGCACCGCCTGGACCGCGCCGCGGATCACCTCCGTTGAATAGGCGCCGGAGATCAGCCCGACCGCCAGCACGCCGATGGAGAAGGCGTTCAGCTCGATGTAGCCCTCGTAGCCGAAGACCCGGCCGACGGCCATGACCGCGCCGCTGCCGCCGAAGAACAGCAGGTAGATGACCAGCAGTTCGGGCACGCCGCGGACGACGGTGGTGTAGACCTCCGCCACGCCGGTGAGGGCAAGGTTGCGGCTGAGCTTCGCCGACGCGCCGAGCGAGCCGAAGACGAGGCCGAGGACGAAGGCCGACACCGACACGGCGACCGTCATCGCGGCCCCGCCCAGAAGCTGGCCGCCCCACCCGTTCGGGCCGAAGGAGAGAAGTTCGAACATGCGCTCCGAAATGGGCTCCGAAAGGGCTCCGAACCGGGTTCCCCTCCCCCCGCGACGGGGAGAGGGGACATCCCTTCACATGATGGCCGGTTGCTTGATCGACCGGTTACTTGATCGACCAGTTACTTGATCGAGATGTCGTAGCCGAAGTGCTGGGTGCTCAGCTTCGTGATGGTGCCATCCTGGTTGGCCTCGGCGATGGCCTTGTTGAACAGCTCCTTCAGGTCGCCGTCGGCCTTGCGCAGGCCCACGCCCACGCCCTTGCCCAGCACGCCGCGCGCGAAGGCCGGGCCGAACAGGGTCATGCCGTTGCCGGCGTCGGCCTTGAGGATGGCGTCCACCGCCGAACGGTCGCCGAAGATGGCGTCGACGCGGCCGGCGGCCATGTCGATGCCGGCGTTGTCCAGCTTGTCGTAGGTGCGGACCGCCACCTGCGGCAGAAGCTTCTCCATGAAGTTCGCCTGGATGGTCGAGGTCTGCACGCCGACCGTCTTGCCCTTCAGCGCGTCGGCCAGGGCGGCGATGGCGGCCTTCGGGTCGTCCTTGGACAGGTCGTAACGCTCGCCGGGGAAGGTCGCCTTGGCGAGCGGCGAATTCTTCATGGTGCCGAACATCGACGGCTCGGTGCCGTAGGGGCCGGCGAAGGCGATGACCTTCTCACGCTCGTCGGTGATCGACATGGCCGCCATGATGGCGTCGTACTTGCCCTGCTGGATGGCCGGGATCATGCCGTCCCAATCCTGGGCGACGATCTCGCACTCGGCCTTGATCCGCTTGCACAGTTCCAGGGCGAGGTCCGGCTCGAAGCCGACCAGCTTGCCCGACGGGTCCGTCGCGTTCCAGGGGGCGTAGGCGCCCTCGGTGGCGATGCGGATCTTCTTCCAGTCCTTGGCTTCGGCGGCGGTGCCGGCGACCGCCACAATGGCGCCGAGCGCCAGGGCCGCAACGATCTTCTTCACGGGAAAACCTCCTCTGTTCTGATGCCCTTATGGATGGCTCTTATGCTCGGGCAGGCTCTGAGGTTTACGGTTTTACAACGCCAGTCAAGGGAATTGAGCGGGCCGACTTCGCGCGACCGATTCAGCCGCCGCCGGACAGGTGGCGCGACAGGAACTGTCGCACGCGGTCCGTTTCCGGATTGACCAGAACCCGGTCGGGCGGCCCCCGTTCCTCGATGCGGCCCTGGTGGAGGAACACCACCTCCGACGCGACCTCGCGGGCGAAGCCCATCTCGTGCGTCACGAGAATCATGGTGTTGCCCTCCTCGGCGAGCTGGCGGATGACCAGCAGCACCTCGCCCACCAGCTCGGGGTCGAGCGCGGAGGTCGGCTCGTCGAACAGCATCACCTTGGGCTGCATGGCCAGCGCGCGGGCGATGGCGGCGCGCTGCTGCTGCCCGCCGGAGAGCTGCACCGGGTAGGACTCGGCCTTGGCCAGGATGCCCACCTTGTCCAGCAGCTTGCGGGCGCGGTCCACCGCCTCCGCCTTCGGGACGCCCAGCACATGGACCGGCGCCTCGATGACGTTCTCCAGGATGGTCATGTGGGTCCAGAGGTTGAAGCTCTGGAAAACCATGCCCAGCCGGGTGCGGATGCGGTCCACCTGCCGGGAATCGGCGGGGACGGTCTGGCCGCCGCGCGCCTTCTTCAGGCCGATGGCCTCGCCGCCGATGACGATCCGCCCCTCGTCCGGCACCTCCAGCATGTTGATGCAGCGCAGAAGCGTGCTCTTGCCGGAGCCGGAGGAGCCGATCAGCGTGATGACGTCGCCTTCGCGCGCGGTCAGGGAGACGCCCTTCAGCACCTCCAGCGGGCCGAAGCGCTTGTGGACATTCTCGACGAGGACGGCTTCGGGGGCGTGGGGATTCGTGGGCGGGTGTCGGTGCATGCGGGGCTTGTCGGCGGGGAGCGGTCTGGACCGGCCAACCATGGACGGTGCCGCTAGGCTAGACCGCCGGACAAACTCCCGCAACGCGGATTTTGCAGGCCCCGGGGCAACCGCGCGACGGGGTAAGCTGATGTGTTTTTCACCACAGCATCAGCACCAGAAGCTGCGGCGCCAGGATGCGCAGGCACATGGCCAGCGGGTAGACGGTGGCGTAGGCCAGCGCCGGCGCCTCAGACGCGACCACCGCGTTGGCGTAGGCGAGGCCCGGCGGGTTGGTCTGCGCCCCGGCCAGCACGCCGCAGATGCTGAGGAAGTTCAGCTTCATCACGCCGCGCGCCAGCAGCCCGGTCAGCAGCAGCGGCACCAGCGTGACCAGGACGCCCCAGGCCATCCAGGGCAGCCCGGCGCCGCTCGCCATCGTCTCGACGAAGCGGTCGCCCGACGCGATGCCCAGCACGGCGAGGAACAGGACGATGCCGATCTCGCGCAGGGCGAGGTTGGCGGCGGGCGGCATGAACCAGACCAGCGGCCCGATGTGGCCGATGCGTGCCAGCACGATGGCGACGATCAGCGGCCCGCCGGCCATGCCCAGCCGCAAGGGCGCCGGCATGCCCGGCAGGAACAGCGGGATGGCGCCCAGCAGCGCCCCCAGCGTGATGCCGACGAAGACCGGGATCATCTCCACCGTCTGCAGCCGCCGTTCGGAGTTGCCGATGATGCAGGCGGCCGCCTTGAGGTCGTCGGGCTTGCCGATCACCGTCAGGATGTCGCCGAACTGCAGCTTCAGCGCGGCGTTGGGCACCAGTTCCACCCCGGCGCGGTTGACGCGGCTGACCACCACGTCGCACGCCCCCTTGAGGTTCAGCGCGGCGATGGACTTGCCCAGCACCGGGTTGGCGGTGACGACGATGCGCTCCCAGCGCAGGTCGCTGCCCTTGGTGGTCAGCCGGACGTCGGCCTCCCGCCCCATCAGCAGGCGGACCTGCTCCAGCTTCGGGCGCGGGCCGACCACGTGCAGCACGTCACCCTCCTCCAGCCGGGTGTCCTCGCCGGGCACGCGGAGCTGGCCGCCGCGCAGCAGCCGCGACGCGCAGACCCCCAGGCTCGGCAGCAGGGTCAGGTCGCCCAGCCGCACCCCGCCCAGGGCCGGATTGGTGACGGCGATGTCCATGGTGTCGAGCGCCGCAACCTCGGCGCGCCGGGCGGCCTCGAAGGCCCTGGCCTCCTCCTGCGGGTCGATGCGGAAGACGATCCGCACCACCGCCATGGCCAGCAGGTTGCCGGCGATGCCGAAGGGGTAGGTGACGGCGAAGGCCAGACCGGGCAGGGCCATCACCGCGGCGTCGGCCCCGACCTCCTTCAGCACCTGCTGCGAGGCGGCCAGCGCCGGGGCGTTGGTCACCCCGCCCGCGAAGACGCCGAGGCCGGAGCCCAGCGGCACGAGGTCGAACAGCACCAGGAGGGCGGTCAGCAGGATGCTCGACCCGACCATCAGCAGCGCCAGCCCGTTCAGCGCCAGCCCGGACTTCTTCAGCGCCGCGAAGAAGCCGGGGCCGACCTGGATGCCGATGGTGTAGACGAACAGGATCAGGCCGAAGTCGCGGATGAACTCCATCATCTCGGGGTTCAGTGTCACCCCCGCCTGCTTGGCGAAGTGGCCGACCGCGATGCCCGCGAACAGCACGCCGCCGATGCCCAGCCCCACGCCGCGCAGCCGTATGTGCCCGAGCGCAAGCCCCAGGGCCGAGGTGATGCCCAGCATGAACACCACGCGCGCGATCGGCGGCATGGCCAGGAAGAGTTCGATGAGCGCGTGCATGGCCGCGTCTCCTCACGCGAGGACAGACCGCCCTGCTACCAGAGGAACAGGACGATCAACTGCGGCGCAAGGATACGCAGAAACATAACCATAGGGTAAACAGTGGCATAGGCGAGGGCGGGAGCCTCCGATGCGCTCATTGCGTTTGCAAATGCGAGCGCGGGCGGGTCCGTCATGCTGCCGGACAGCAGCCCGCAAATCGTCAGATAGTTCTGCCGGGCGAAGGCCCGCGCGATGAAGCCGACGACCAGCAGCGGGATCAGCGTCACCAGCACGCCGCAGCCGATCCACAGCAGCCCGTCGCCGTGCACCAGCGTCTCCACGAAGCGGTCGCCGGACATCAGCCCGACCACCGCCAGGAACAGGACGATGCCGATCTCGCGCAACGCCATGTTGGCGGCGGGCGGCATGAACCAGACCAGCGGCCCGATGTGGCCGACGCGCGCCAGCAGGATCGCCGCCACCAGCGGCCCGCCAGCCAGACCCAGCTTCAGCGGCGCCGGCATCCCTGGAATGTAGAAGGGGATGGAGCCGAGCAGCACGCCGAGCAGGATGCCGATGAAGACCGGCACGAACTCCACCTGCTGGAGTCGCCGCGCCGAGTTGCCCATCAGCGCCGCCACCCGCTGGAGGTCGGACGGCTTGCCGATGGCGGTCAGGATGTCGCCGAACTGGAGGTGCAGGGCCGGGCTCGGCACCAGCTCCACGCCCGCGCGGTTGACCCGGCTGACCACCACGTCGTAGGCGTCGGCGAGATCGAGCTGGCCGATGGCCTTGCCCAGCACATGCTCGTTGGTGACGACCAGCCGGTCCCAGCGCATGGCGGTGCCCTTGGTGGTCAGGGTGATCTCCGCGGCCTCGCCGAGCAGCCGCTTCGTCGCCTCCAGCTTGACCCGCGGCCCGACCAGATGCACGACGTCGCCGGCGCGCAGGCAGGTGTCCGGGTGCGGCACCTGGAGCCGCCCCTCGCGCAGCAGGCGGGACACCATCACCCCCTGGTCGCCGAACAGCTCCATGTCGCGCAGCGGCAGCCCCATGGCCGACCGGTTGCGCACGGCGACGTCCAGCGTCTCCAGCGTCTCCACCTGGGCGCGGCGCTTGCGTTCGAAGGCTTCGGCCTCCGCCGCCGGGTCGATGCGGAAGACGACGCGGATCAGCCCCATGGTGATGAGGATGCCGACGATGCCGAAGGGATAGGCGACGGCGTAGCCGAGGCTCGGCGTGTTGATCTCCGCCGTCGAGGCCCCGACCTCGCGCAGCATTTCCTGTGCCGCACCCAGCGACGGCGTGTTGGTCACGGCACCGGAGAAGATGCCCAGCACCGCCGGCAGCGGCACCCCGCCGATCTCGTGGATCGCCACCGCCACCAGCACCCCCAGACCGACCAGCGAGGCGGCCAGCAGGTTCAGCGTCAGGCCGGACTTCTTCAGGGCGGCGAAGAAGCCGGGGCCGACCTGCACGCCGATGGTGTAGACGAACAGGATCAGGCCGAACTCCCGCATGAAATGCAGGACGTGATGGTCGAAGGTCAGGCCCAGCGCCTTGGCGACATGCCCCGCGGCGATGCCGGCGAACAGCACCCCGCCGATGCCCAAGCCCACGCCGCGCAGCTTGATCTGCCCCAGCGCCAGCCCCGACGCCGCCACCACGCTGAGCATCAGCATGATACGGGCGATGTCGGGAAGGCCGTTGAACAGGTCGATCAGCACGGTCATGGCAGGCACCCGGTCCGGTTGAGCCGCGAAGGGCGAAGGCGCCTATGAATGCCCGCTCCGCTTCGCCCGGGCAATGCCCTGGAATGGAAAGGGACATTCATTGGATCAAAATTTCGCCACTTTCTGGCCCTAAACCGGACGGAGCCTTACGGCATCAAGTGGCTGGCCGGACCCGTGAACCCCTGCGGCCCGGCCCCTAAGCGACGATCAGGGCTCCGGTTCTCCGGCGCCCCCAGCCAGGCCCCGGCTGGATCGGCGGCCATCGCAAGAACCCCCTTGCGATGGCCGTTTCTTTTTGGGGCCGTTTCTGTTTGGCCCGACCATTTGTGAGGCCGTTTCTTTTTGGCACCCGGACGGGCTGTGCTATAGCTCCCCCCGCCCCGTACACCGCAAGAGCCCGCCCGCTGCCATGCCCGTTTTCGCCGGTTCCGCGCTGACCTGCCTCCGTGGCGACCGGCTGGTCTTCACTGGGCTGGACTTCCGGATTGCGCCGGGGGAGGCGCTGTTCCTGCTCGGCCCCAACGGCAGCGGCAAGTCCAGCCTGCTGCGCGTCATGGCCGGGCTGCTGAAGCCGATCCGCGGCCAGCTGTCCTGGGACGGCGTGCCGGTCTCCGACGATCCCGACGCCCACCGCGGCCGCATCCACTATGTCGGCCATCTCGACGCGGTGAAGCCGGTGCTGAGCGCGGTGGAGAATCTGTCCTTCTGGGCCACGCTGGGCGGCGCCGCCGACCCGCGGGGCAACGCGCTGAAGGCGCTGGACCGTCTGGGCGTGCCGCACATTGCCAACGTGCCGGGGCGCTACCTGTCGGCGGGGCAGAAGCGACGCCTGAACCTCGCCCGCATCATCGCCGCCCCCGCCGCCCTGTGGCTGCTCGACGAGCCGACCGTGGCGCTCGACCGCGCGGCGATCGCCCTGTTCGAGGAGATCATCGCGGAGCATCGGGCCGGCGGCGGCATGGTCGCCGTCTCCACCCATGTGGACATCGCCATGCCCGGCGCCGGCGAACTGCACCTCGACGAGTTCACCCCCGTCCCCCACGGCGAGGACGACGGGGGCGAGGACGACGACGTTTTGGAAGAGGAGGACGCGGCGTGACCCGCTTCCTGCGCCTGATCGGGCGCGACCTGCGGCTGGCGCTGCGCCAGGGGTCGGACGCCAGCATCGCCGTGATGTTCTTCGTTCTGTGCGTGGTGCTATTCCCCTTCGGCGTCGGGCCGGAGCCGAACATCCTTGCCCGCATCGCTGCCGGGGTGATCTGGGTGGCGGCCCTGCTCGCCTCGCTGCTGTCGCTGGAGCGGCTGTTCCAGAACGACTACGAGGACGGCTCGCTGGAGCTGCTGTCGCTGTCCACCCTGCCGATGGAGGCGGTGGTGCTGGCCAAGACGCTGGCCCACTGGCTGGTGACCGGCCTGCCGCTGATCGCCGCCGCCCCGCTTCTGGCGCTTCTGCTGAACATGGACGCGGAGGGCTTCGGGGTGCTGGTGCTGACCCTGCTGGTCGGCACGCCGATCCTCAGCCTGATCGGCAGCATCGGCGCCGCCCTGACGCTGGGCGCCCGGCGCGGCGGCGTGCTGCTGTCGCTGCTGATCCTGCCGCTCTACATCCCCGTGCTGATCTTCGGGGCCGGGGCCATCGACGCCGCACTGAACGGCCTGACTCCACGCCCGCATCTGCTGCTTCTGGGCGGCCTTCTGGCCGGCGCCCTGCCGCTCGCCCCCTGGGCCAGCGCCGCCGCCCTGCGTCAAGCGGTGGAGTAGGTCCGGTCCGTCAGCCCACCGTGTCGAGCCCGACGATCAGACCGCGCAGAGATAGGAAGCGGTCGGCAAGCTGAATGAAACGCCGGTCTGCCGTCACGACAGGAATGCCGAGCCGTCTTGCCAAGGCGAGATACAGACAATCATATACAGGATGGCCGAATTCCAGTGCCAGAACCTGCGCATCGTCCACAAGCTCCGCATCGCGATGAAAGACGAACGGCGCTCATTTGAGGTCGGCAAGCCCGGAAATGGCATCATAGCGGGGGAATTCCCCTTTTTGAACGCGGCGCCAGAGGATGTTGGCACACTCGACCAGAAGAAGTTCCGGCGCAAAGATGTTTCGGCCTTCCGCAACGGCTTCGGCAGCTGCACTGTCCGCTTCCGGCACAAGCCATTTCACGGCCACGCTGGCATCGAGAATGACCGCGCTGCCGATGTTCGGGGGCGGGGGCATCATTCACCCAGCCGCTCGGATCGCTCGTCCCGCATCTCCCTCAGGATATCAGCGCTGTCTGAAAACACCCGACCGCCATAAGCAGCCCGGCGCGCACGCATGCGCTCCCAGAAATCCTCATGGCTCCGGCGGACGGATTGGGCCAGCGTTTCGCGCACCTCCTCCTCCAGCGACCGGCCGGCGGCGCTGGCGCGGTCGGTCAGCGCCTTCAGAACCGAATCGTCGATGTCGCGCACGGTGATCATGCCCATGGCAGCCCCTCGGACTTTTTTGCCCATCCCACACCAACGTAGCATGGAAAGGCCGCGTCAACCCGTCGTACCGTCAGTGCGGCAGGCCGCCGCACCGTCCTGAAAACACCACGGTGTGCAGCCATGTTTCCTGACCAAGATCAAGGCGAAACCCCTCGCGCTGGGGCATCACTGAGCTTATATCGTCCGCAGCACGACCAGAGGCCCATAGGTCCTATGCATCGATTTGCAAATCCTGCCCGCTTCCAGCGCCTGTCGGCGGCGATCCTGCCCTGGACGGCGGGGGCGACCGTGATCCTGCTGATCGTCGGGCTCTACATCGCGCTGATCGGGTCACCCCGCGACTATCAGCAGGGCGACACCGTGCGGATCATGTACATCCATGTCCCCGCCGCCTGGATGAGCCTGTTCGTCTACGTCAACATGGCCATCGCCGCGGCCTGCGGTCTGGTGTGGAAGCATCCGCTGGCCGACCTGTTCGCCAAGGCCGCCGCCCCGGTCGGCGCCGGCTTCACCTTCATCTGCCTCGTCACCGGCTCGCTGTGGGGCGCGCCGATGTGGGGGACGTGGTGGGTGTGGGACGCGCGGCTGACCAGCGTGCTGATCCTGTTCTTCCTCTATCTGGGATACATGGCGCTGGTGAACGCCTTCGACGACCCGCAGCGCGGGACGCGGGCGGGCAACGTGCTGCTTCTTGTCGGCATCGTGAACGTGCCGATCATCAAATTCTCGGTGGACTGGTGGAACACCCTGCACCAACCGGCCAGCGTCATCCGCATGGGCGGACCGACCATCGACGGGTCCATGCTGGTCCCGCTGCTGGTCATGGCGCTGGGCTTCACCGCCTACTTCATCACGGTGGTCCTGCTGCGCCTGCGGGCGGAGATCGTGCAACGCAAGATCCAGACGATGCGCCTGACCGAGGCGCAGGGCTGAGGCACGGGAACAGGCTGGGCCGGAGGCAAGGATGGCAGAGTTTTTCGCGATGGGCGGCTACGCCGCGTATGTCTGGTCGTCCTACGCGCTGGCGGCGCTGGTGATGGTCGGCCTTCTGGTCGCCACGCTGAAGGCGCTGCGCGGCGCCGAGACGACCCTGAAGGCGCTGGAGGGCAGCCGCCCGCCACGGCGGCGCCGGGCGCGCAACGGAGCCGCGGCGTCGCCCGCGGCGGAGGTTGGTGAAGGATGACCCGCAAGAAACGGCGCCTCTACATGCTGGGCCTCGCCCTGCTGGGCCTTGGCGCAGCCACCGCCCTGACGCTGACGGCGTTCGAGGACAACATCGTCTTCTTCTTCAGCCCGACGCAGTTGCAGACCCAGGACATCGGCGACCGCAACTTCCGCCTGGGCGGCCTCGTCGAGGAAGGCAGCGTGAGCAAGATGCCCGACGGGGTGACGACGCAGTTCCGCGTCACCGACACGGTGCACACCGTGGCCGTCAGCTACCGCGGCCAGCTTCCCGACCTGTTCCGCGAGGGCCAGGGCGTCATCACGGAAGGCCGCATGATCAACGGCGTCTTCCAGGCGCGCGAGGTGCTGGCCAAGCACGACGAGAACTACATGCCGCCGGAGGTCGCCGCCGCGCTGAAGGAGGCGGAGCACTTCAAGGCGAACTCGAAGGAGCAGAAGCCCAGCTCGTGACGCTGGCGGCTTCTCCACTCCTCCTCATTCCGTTCTTTTAGGGAGCATCGGGCCCGTGATTCCCGAACTCGGCCATTACGCGCTGGTGCTGGCGCTGTTCGTGGCGCTGGTGCAGTCCGGCGTCCCCCTGGTCGGCGCCGCCACCGGCAACTCCGCCTGGATGGGCGTCGCCCGCCCCGCCGCCGTCGCGCAGTTGCTGCTGGTGCTGGTCGCCTACGGCGCCCTGACCTGGGCGCATGTGGTGTCGGACTTCAGCGTGTCGAACGTGGTCCAGAACAGCCACTCGATGAAGCCGATGCTCTACAAGGTGTCGGGCGTGTGGGGGAACCACGAAGGCTCGATGATGCTGTGGGTCGTCATGCTGACCGCGTTCGGCGCGGCGGTCGGCATCTTCGGGCGCAACCTGCCGCCCTCGCTGAAGGCCCGCGTCATCTCCGTCCAGGGCATGATCGGCGTCGGCTTCCTGCTGTTCATCCTGATCACCTCCAACCCCTTCATCCGCGTGGTTCCGGCGCCGCTCGACGGCAACGACCTGAACCCGCTGCTGCAGGACCCCGGCCTCGCCTTCCACCCGCCCTTCCTCTACGCGGGCTATGTCGGCTTCTCCATCGCCTTCTCCTTCGCGGTCGCCGCCCTGATCGAAGGGCGGGTGGACCCGGCCTGGGCGCGCTGGGTGCGTCCCTGGACGCTGGCCGCCTGGTCGACCCTGACCGCCGGCATCGCGCTCGGCTCATGGTGGGCCTATTACGAGTTGGGCTGGGGCGGCTGGTGGTACTGGGACCCGGTCGAGAACGCCTCCTTCATGCCCTGGCTGGCCGGCACCGCGCTGCTGCACTCCGCCATCGTGGTGGAGAAGCGTGACGCGCTGAAGACCTGGACCATCCTGCTGGCGATCATCACCTTCTCGCTGTCGCTGATGGGCACCTTCCTGGTGCGGTCAGGCATCCTGACCTCGGTCCACGCCTTCGCGGTGGACCCGGCGCGCGGCGTCTTCATCCTGGTCCTGCTGGCGATCGCCACCGGCGGCTCGCTGCTGCTCTACTCCGTGCGGGCGCCCAGCCTGAAGACCGGCGGCCTGTTCGCCCCGGTCAGCCGTGAGGGCTCGCTGGTGCTGAACAACCTGCTGCTGTCCACCGCGACGGCGACGGTCTTCATCGGCACGCTCTACCCGCTGTTCCTCGACGTGCTCGACCTCGGCAAGGTGTCGGTCGGCCCGCCCTTCTTCAACGCCACCTTCATCCCCGTCGCCATCCCGATGGTGATCGCCATGGTGGTCGGCCCCTTCCTGGCCTGGAAGCGCGCCGACCTGCTGGGCGCCCTGACCCGGCTGTGGACGGCGGGCGTGGCGACCGTGGCCTGCGTCGCCATCGCCGCCTACGTCACCAACGGCGGCGGGCCGCTGCTGGCGCTGGTCGGGGTCGCGCTCGCCGCCTGGGCCTTCTTCGGCTCGCTGGCCGAGTTCGCGGAGCGCATCCGCCTGTTCCGCATCCCGGTGAAGGACAGCTGGAACCGCGCGGTCAACCTGCCGCGCAGCGCCTGGGGCATGACCATCGCCCACGCCTCCATGGGCATCGCCATCGCCGGCATGACCGGCACCTCGGCCTGGCAGAGCGAGACCATCCAGGCGATGAAGCCGGGCGACAACGCCACGGTCGGCGCCTACGCCGTGCATTTCGACCGCGTCGGCACGATGCAGGGGCCGAACTACAGCGCCGAGCAGGGCGTCTTCACCGTCACCCGCGACGGCAAGCACATCGCCACCCTGACGCCGCAGCGCCGCAGCTACCCGGTCACCCGCATGACGACGACCGAGGCGGCGATCCACACCACCTGGCTGTCCGACGTCTATGTGGCGCTGGGCGACCCGACGCAGAACGGCACGGCCTGGACCGTGCGGCTGTACCACCACCCGCTGGTGCCGTGGATATGGATCGGCTCGCTGGGGATGATGCTGGGCGGGCTGGTCAGCCTGTCAGACCGCCGCTTCCGCGTCGGCGCCCCGGAGCGCCGCCGCGCCGCCAAGGGCAATCTTCAGCCCGCCGAGTAAGGACACGCTTCCGATGCGCCGCCTGATCTATCTGTTGCCGCTGCTGCTGTTCGTCGGTGTCGGCGTGGCCTTCCTGCGCGGGTTCGACCGCGACCCGCGCGACATCCCCTCCGCCCTGATCGACAAGCCGGCGCCGGAATTCTCGCTGCCGCCGCTGCCGGGCCACAAGGAAGGGCTGTCCAACGCGACGCTGAAGGGCGACGTCACGCTGGTGAACGTCTTCGCCTCCTGGTGCATCCCCTGTAAGGCCGAGCACCCGATCATCACCCGGCTGGCCCGCGAGCAGGGCGTGACGGTGCGCGGCATCAACCACAAGGACAAGGCGGAGGACGCCATCGCCTGGCTGAACCGCAACGGCGATCCCTACGCCAGCATCGGCGTCGACCTGGACGGCCGCGTGTCCATCGACTGGGGGGTCTACGGCGTGCCGGAGACCTTCCTGCTCGACCGCCAGGGCCGCATCCGCTTCAAGCATGTCGGCCCCCTGACCCCGCAGGTGGTCGAGGAGCAGATCCTGCCCATGGTCAAGCATCTGCGGAGCGCGTCGTGAGAGCCCTCCTTTCCGCGACCCTGACGGCCGCCCTGCTCGCCCTGAGTCCCGTCTCGGCCTCCGCCGTCCAGCCCGACGAGGTGCTGAAGGACCCGGCGCTGGAGGGCCGCGCGCGGGAGATCAGCAAGGATCTGCGCTGCCTCGTCTGCCAGAACCAGTCGATCGACGATTCCAACGCCCCGCTCGCCCGCGACCTGCGCGTGCTGGTCCGCGAGCGGCTGACCGCCGGCGACAGCAACCAGCAGGTGCTGAGCTTCGTCACCGACCGTTACGGCGACTATGTGCTGCTGCGCCCGCCCTTCAAGGCGACGACGCTGTTCCTGTGGATCGGTCCCTTCGTGATCCTGGCCATCGGCGGTGTCGCCACGGCCCTGTACCTGCGCGGGCGGAAAGGGGCTGCCGTTGCTGCGGGCGGCGACACCGCCCCGCTGACCGAGGACGAGCGGCGGCGCCTGGACGCCCTGCTCCGCAAGGACAAAGCCTGATGCTGTTCTGGATCGTCGCCGCTGCCCTGACAGCGGCCGTGGTGCTGCTGATCGTGCCGCCGCTGCTGAGGAAGCCCGAGGGCGCCGCCGAGGAGCGCGCCGCCTACGACCTTGAGGTCTACCGCGACCAGCTGGGCGAGCTGGAGCGCGACCAGGGCCGCGGTCTGATCAGCGAGGCGCAGGCCGCCGCCGCCCGCGCCGAGATCGGCCGCCGCATGCTGGCCATCGCCGACCGCGGCAAGGGATCGGCGAAGGGCAGCGCGAAAGGCAAGGCGCCCGCCGCCCGCGCCCCGCGCAGTGCGATGGCGCTGGCCGCCCTGCTGGCCGTTCTGCTGCCGCTCGGCACGCTGGCCGTCTACGGCAAGCTCGGCCGCCCGGAGCTGCCGGCCCAGCCGCTGGCCTCGCGCAACCTTGACCATGAGCGCGGCGGGCCGCCGAAGAACGTGCTGGCGGCGATGGACAAGCTGAAGGCCCAACTCGCCGAGACCCCCGACGACCCGCAGGGCTGGGCCATCCTCGGCCAAGCCTACGCCAAGATGGGCCGCCTGCCCGAAGCCGCCGACGCGCTGGGCAAGGCCGTGGCCCTGGCCGGCGACGATCTGGAGCTTCTCGGCAGCTACGGCGAGGTCCTGATCTCGGCCAACGGCGGCACCGTGCCGGACGAGGCCCGCAAGACCTTCGACCGTGTGCTGGCGAAGGACCCGACGGAGCCGCGCGCCCGCTTCTACGCCGCGCTGGCCCGCTTCCAGGCCGGCGACACCAAGGACGCTCTGGAACGCTGGAGTGCCCTGCTCGCCGAGTCCCACGCCGACGCCCCCTGGGTGCCGGTCGTCCGGACGCAGATCGCGGAGGCCGCCAAGGCGCTGAACCTCGACCCGGCCAAGGTGACGCCGGAGCCACTGCCCGCCCAGCAACAGCCGCCGGTCGCCCAAAACCAGGGCCAGAATCAGGGTCAGGGCCAAGCGCAAGGTCAGACCGAGGGCGAGGACCAGCAGCAGATGATCCGCGGCATGGTCGACGGGCTGGCCGCCCGGCTGGAGGCCAACCCGGACGACGTGGACGGCTGGCTGCGGCTGTCGCGCTCCTACGGCGTGATGGGCGAGTCGGCGAAGGCCATCGACGCCGCCCGCAAGGCGCGGGAGCGGGCGCCCACGCGGCCCGACGTGTTGGTTGCCTACGCCTCCGCCCTGTTGTCGGCGGAGCCGCGGAGCAGCAAGCCCGGTCCGATGCCGGAGGAGGCCGTCGCCTCGCTCCGTCAGGCGCTGGCGGCCGAACCCGACAACCGCGACGCGCTCTGGCTGCTCGGCCTGAACGCCGCCGGCGTCGGCCAGACCGCCGAGGCTACCGATCTCTGGACCCGCCTGCTGGCCCAGTTCAAGCCGGAGGAGCCCGAGTACACGCTGATTCGCGCCCGCCTCGAGTCGCTGAAGGCCGGCGGCTGATCCTCTCCCGAATGTCCCTTGCACCCTGGCCGGTCCGAAGAGCAGGATAGCGATGCACGCTGGGGTGGCGTTTCCGGCAATGGAGCGCCACCCGCAGGCCGATCCGCCAGGGACGCGACCGATTGCCCACCCACGCGCTCACCGCCAAAGGTCCCGCCACCGGCCCCGGCATGGCGGGAAAGCCGCTGGAGGCGGCCTTCTGGATGCTGGGGGCCGCCCTGTTCATCGCCATCGGCAACGCGATGATCCGCCACGTCAGCGGCGAGTTGCATCCCTTCGAGATCGTCTTCTTCCGCAACCTGTTCAGCCTGATGTTCATGCTGCCCTGGATCGCGGCGGTGGGGCTGGGGCGGCTGCGCACCGGGCGGGCGGGGCTGTACGCCTCACGCTCGGCGACCAGCCTGGTGGCGATGCTGTGCTGGTTCTACAGCGTCACCCACATGCCGTTGCCGGACGCCACGGCGCTCAGCTTCACCATTCCCCTTTTCGTCACCGCCGGAGCCGCGCTGTTCCTGAACGAGACGGTGCGGGCGCGGC
This sequence comes from Azospirillum brasilense, assembly GCF_022023855.1. Classification (NCBI taxonomy): domain Bacteria; kingdom Pseudomonadati; phylum Pseudomonadota; class Alphaproteobacteria; order Rhodospirillales; family Azospirillaceae; genus Azospirillum; species Azospirillum brasilense. The sequence continues at coordinate 1,179,367 of NZ_CP059449.1, read as the reverse complement.
GCTGGGCCGCCGTCCTGGTCGGGCTGGCCGGGGTGATGATCGTCGTCCGCCCCGGCGACACCACCCTGGACCCGGCGATCCTCGTCATGCTTCTGCATTGCGTCGCCGCCGCCGCCACCACGCTCCAGGTGCGGGCGCTGGCGACCTCCGACGGGGTGATGGTGGTGGTCGCCTACATGGGGCTGTTCCTGACCCCGATGGCGCTGGTGCCGGCCCTGTTCGTGTGGGAGTGGCCGAGCTGGACGGCACTCGGCTGGCTCGTCCTGCTGGGCGGCATCCTGACGCTGGGGCAATTGGCGATGACCCGCGCCTTCAAGCTGGCACCGGCTTCGGCGATGATGCCCTACGATTACGCCCGCCTGCCCTTCACCGCCCTGCTCGCCTGGCCGCTGTTCGGGGAGGCCATGGACCTGTGGGGCTGGGTCGGCGCCGGGGTGATCGCCGCCTCCGCCCTCTACACCGCGCACCGCGACGCCGCGCAGTCACGCGCGGAGCGGAGTGCGGCCAAGGCGTGAGCCGTCAATGCTCCGCGGCAGGCTTCATCTGCTGTTCCTTGCGCAGGGCGGCGCGTGCGCGATCCTCATGCTCGGGCTTCAGATTGCTCCGCACCGCATGGACGGCCGTGGCCAGAACCGCTGCGTCGTCCACGAAACCGACCGCGATCAGCCAGTCCGGGATCGAATCCGCGGGCAGCACGAAATAGGCCAGCGCCGCCATCAGGATCGCCTTCGCCTTGAAGGGAGTCTGCGGGTCGGTCGCGCAGAAGAAGGCGGCCAGCGCCTGCTCCAGGAAGGGAACGCGGTGCAGGTTGGCGCGCAGCGTGTTCCAGAAGCGGCGGCGGACGTAGCGCTCGTTCCGCTCCACGCGGACGGGATCAATGACGGTGGGCAAAGCGGCGGCGGCTTCGGTGGGTCCGTCGGTGGCGATCGGCATGGCTTTCCCTGGGCTCCCCCTGCACCGGCCGCCCTTCCCGGTGGACCGGGCGGGGCGGCCTGTTGCACAGTTGCGTGGAGTGACAACAGCGCAGACGCGCCAACGGTCCCGCCAAGGGTTCGACTACGGCCAAAGGGTCAGAAGGAGGAAACCGCCATGCCGATGAAGAAGGGCTACAAGGAGTTGCTGGCCGAAGCGAACGCCCGCATCGAGGCGATCACGCCACAGGAGGCGCTGTCGCTGCACGGTGACCCCGACGTGGTCTTCGTCGACATCCGTGACCCGCGCGAGCTGACGCGCGACGGCATGATTCCCGGCGCCTTCCCGGCCACCCGCGGCATGCTGGAATTCTGGGTGGACCCGGACAGCCCCTATCACAAGCCGGTCTTCGCGTCGGGCAAGCGCTTCGTCTTCTACTGCGCCAGCGGCTGGCGCTCGGCGCTCGCCACCGACACCGTGCAGTCGATGGGGCTGGAGAACGTCTGCCACCTCGAAGGCGGCTTCAAGGGCTGGAAGGAGGCCGGGCTGCCCGTCGCCATGCCGCCCGCCATGGAACGGAAGGGCAGCTGAATGGAACAAAGAGTCAGCCTGATCACTCTGGGCGTTGCCGACCTCGCTCGCAGCCGCCGCTTCTACGAGGAGGGGCTGGGCTGGACCCCCTCCCCGGTCAGCCAGAATGCCATCACCTTCTACCAGTTGGGTGGCGTGGCGCTCGCCCTGTTCGGGCGGGAGGCGCTGGCCGAGGACGCGCATCTGGCGGAGTCCGGCCCGACCTCGGGCTTCGGCGGCATCACGCTGGCCCACAACCTGCGCAGCAAGGCCGAGGTGGACGCCGTGATGGCCCAGGCCGAGCGGGCCGGCGGGCGCATCCTGAAGCCGGCGCAGGAGGTCTTCTGGGGCGGCTACAGCGGCTATTTCGCCGATCCGGACGGCCATCCCTGGGAGGTCGCCTGGAACCCCTTCGCTGCGCTGGGCGAGGACGGGAGCTTCAGGCTGGAAGGGTAAGCGGCACGTCGTCCATCTGCAATCTTTGATCGAAGATGCGGTGGAGGCATCTGACGCCGTTCGGAGCAGGACACCGTCATGACACCCATGACGGTGTCGTTCAAAAACGAGGAATGTTACTTTTTGACGAAATATATTTTCGTTAAAATGTAGACCAATATTAATATGTACCATCCACGATGCAATGACCTGCAACGTCAACGCATCGTGGAACCAGCCGATGTCTACGGTCAAAGCACGCCTTTTGGTTGCCCTCTCTGTTCTGTGCTTCTTTCTTTTCGCGATTGCGGCCACCGGCTGGCTGGCCCTTGGGCAGTCGCACCAGGGCATGGAGACGGTGTTCAAGGACCGCGTCGTCCCGCTGCGCGACCTGAAGGTCGTCTCCGATATGTTCGCCGTCAACATCGTCGACACCACGCACAAGGTGCGCGGCGGCGCCGAGACGTGGGAAGGCGGTCTCAAATCCATCGATGCCGCGCTCGGCGAGATCGCGACGCGCTGGTCGGCCTTCACGACCACTTCGATGAACGCCCGCGAAAAGGAGCTGGCGAACGAGGCCGAGCGCCACATGGGCAAGGCGCGCGCCGCCGCGACGACCGCCCGCGCGCTGATGCAGGCCAGGGATCAGGCCGCGCTCGACGCCTTCGCGGTGTCCACGCTCTACCCCAGCATCGACCCGGTGGCGGCGGCCGTCGGCAAGCTGGTCGACCTGCAGTTGAAGGAGGCCGAGGCCGAGTATGGGCGGACCAACGCCGCTTACGACGCCTCCCGCTGGATCTTGGGGATCGCGGTGCTGTTCGGCGTGATCGCCGCGGCCTTTGCCGTGACGACGACGCTGTTCCGCGTGGTCGGCCCGCTGCGCGCCATGGCCGAACTCATGCAGCGCCTCGCCAAGGGCGATCTCGGCATCACCGTCGACGGCACGGACCGGAAGGACGAGGTCGGCACGCTCGCCCGCTCGCTGGCGGTGTTCAAGGACTCCGCCGTCGCGAACCGCCGGATGGAGGAGGAGCAGCGCCAGGAGCAGGCTCGCAAGGAAGCCCGGCAAACGCTCGTGGAGACATACATCGTCGGCTTCGACAACACAGTTCACGCGACGCTGAAGATGCTGGCCTCCGCCGCCACCGAGATGCGCGCCACCGCGGAGTCCATGTCGTCCACCGCCGAGGAGACCAGCCGGCAGGCGTCGACGGTCGCTGCCGCGTCGGAGCAGGCGACCACCAACGTCCAGGCGGTCGCCGGGGCCACCGAGGAGCTGTCCGCCTCCATCACCGAGATCGGCCGCCACGTCGCGACCTCCACCACCATCGCCGGCAACGCCGTGGAGGAGGCCGCCCGCACCGACCGGACGGTCCAGGGGCTGGCGGAGGCCGGTCAGAAGATCGGCGAGGTGGTCGGGCTCATCAAGGCCATCGCCGACCAGACCAACCTGCTGGCGCTCAACGCCACCATCGAGGCCGCGCGCGCCGGGGAGGCCGGAAAGGGCTTCGCCGTGGTGGCCTCGGAGGTCAAGTCGCTGGCCAACCAGACGGCCAAGGCGACCGAGGAGATCGCCACCCAGATCCAGACGATCCAGGGCGTGACCACCGAAACCGTCCGCGCCATCAAGATCATCGGCGGGACGATCGGCGAGATCAACGGCATCGCCACCACCATCGCCGCCGCGGTGGAGGAGCAGGGCGCGGCCACGGGAGAGATCGCCCGCAACGTCCAGCAGGCCGCCCACGGCACGACGGAGGTGTCGGGCAGCATCGTCCAGGTCCATCAGGCCGCGGTGGAGACCGGGTCGGCCGCTTCCCAGGTGCTGTCGTCCGCCGAGGAACTCAGCCGGCAGGCGGAAACGCTCCGCCTGGAGGTCGAGCGCTTCCTCGTCAACATCCGGGCGGCGTGAGCGCCGCCCCACGGCCATTCCCAAAACGAAACGAGGGGGCCCAAGCCCCCTCGTTCCACATCCGCAACGGGTCTCGCGCTTACTTGACGTTCGCGCGGGCCATGGCGCCCAGACGCAGGCGGAGCGCGTTCAGCTTGATGAAGCCTTCCGCGTCCTTCTGGTTGTAGACGCTGTCTTCCTCGAACGTCACATAGTCCATGCGGTAGAGGCTGTTCGGCGACTTGCGGCCGACGACCGTGACGTTGCCCTTGAACAGCTTCAGGCGGACCACGCCGTTCACCGGCTCCTGGGTCTGGTCGATCAGGGCCTGGAGCGCCAGACGCTCCGGGCTGAACCAGTAGCCGCAGTAGATCAGCTCGGCGTAGCGCGGCATCAACTCATCCTTCAGATGGCCGGCGCCGCGGTCGAGCGTGATGCTCTCCATCGCGCGGTGAGCGGCCAGCAGGATGGTGCCGCCCGGCGTCTCGTACACGCCGCGCGACTTCATGCCGACATAGCGGTTCTCGACGAGGTCGAGGCGGCCGATGCCGTTCTCGCCGCCCAGGCGGTTCAGCTCGGTCAGCAGGGCCGCCGGGGACAGGGCCTTGCCGTCGATGGCCACGGCGTCGCCGCGCTTGAACTCGACCTCGACGTAGGTCGGGGTGTCCGGGGCCTTCTCCAGGGCGACGGAGCGGGTGTACATGTCCTCGAACGGCTCGACCCACGGGTCCTCCAGCGCCTTCCCCTCGTAGGAGATGTGCAGGAGGTTGGCGTCGGTCGAGTACGGGGCCTCGCCGCGCTTGTCCTTGGCGATCGGGATCTGGTTCTTCTCGGCGTAGTCGATCAGCCGGGTCCGGCTGTTCAGATCCCACTCGCGCCACGGGGCGATGATCTTGATGTCCGGGCGGAGCGCGTAGTAGCCCAGCTCGAAGCGGACCTGATCGTTGCCCTTGCCGGTGGCGCCGTGGGCCACGGCGTCGGCGCCGACCTGGTTGGCGATCTCGATCTGGCGCTTGGCGATCAGCGGCCGCGCGATCGAGGTGCCGAGCAGGTAGGTGCCCTCATAGAGGGTGTTGGCGCGGAACATCGGGAACACGAAGTCCCGCACGAATTCCTCGCGCAGGTCATCGATGAAGATGTTTTCCGGCTTGATGCCCAGAAGCTCGGCCTTCTTGCGCGCCGGCTCCAGCTCCTCGCCCTGGCCGAGGTCGGCGGTGAAGGTCACCACCTCGCATTGATAGGTTTCCTGAAGCCACTTCAGGATCACCGAGGTGTCGAGGCCGCCCGAATAGGCGAGCACCACTTTCTTGATCTGTTTGCCGGACGCACCGCTCATGGGACTACTCACGCGGGTGGGGAAAAATATCGGTGCCGGACAGTAGCCCTACGGCAGGAGCGAATCAATCGGTCCCGCTCAATCCGTTCCGGCGTCGGCCGCAACGGTGCTCTCCGCGGCGGGGCGGGCGGGCGCCCGGTCCACGAAGGGCCAGCGGATGTAGGCGTAGAGCCACATCGCCAGGATGTCCGCCCCGTTGATCAGCAGGACCAGCGCCCACAGCGGGCTGCGCCCGCCCTTGGCCAGCACCCAACCGCCGAAGATCAGCTTCAGCATCAGCAGGATCGCCATGACGAGGTTGGCCGTCCACGGGTCGGTGGACATGATCGCCGCCCAGGGCTGCCAATAGACGGCGTTGAGCAGGGCCACGACGGAATCGAGCATCTCCATCACGCGGCCCTCCGCGCCTTGCGCGGCCGCGCCGGCCCGTCGACCAGGACCCGCGCCGGCCAGCGCCGCACCGTCAGCAGGCCCAGCACGCCGACCAGCCCGATCACCGGCACGAAGATCACCAGCGCCCACCAGGGCGAGAAGCCCGCCCGGCGGAAGATGCGCATCAGCGGCCAGACCGCCGCCGCGTTGAACAGGAACAGGATCAGGCCGGGATCGACGGCGAACTCAGGCACGGAGCACTCCCAGGGATAATTCCGGCCTTATCCGGCCAGCGCCGCGTCCTTCTCGGCCAGCACCTTCTCGATGGCGGCGCGGTCGGCAGCGGACAGGCGGACGGACGCGCTCTTCAACTGGCCGCAGGCGGCCATGATGTCCTCGCCGCGGGTGGTGCGGACGGGGCTGGCGTAGCCGGCGTTGTTGACGATATCGCCGAAGACCTGGATCGCCCGGTCGGCCGAACGCTCGTAGGGTGCGCCCGGCCAGGGGTTGAAGGGGATCAGGTTGATCTTCGACGGGATGCCCTCCAGCAACTTGACCAGGGCGCGGGCGTCCGCCGGGCTGTCGTTGATGCCCTTCAGCATCACGTATTCGAAGGTGATGCGCCGCGCGTTGTTCAGGCCGGGGTAATTGCGGCAGGCGTCCATCAGCTCCTTCAGCGGATATTTCCGGTTAATGGGCATGATGATGTCGCGCAGCTCGTCCGTCACGGCGTGCAGGCTGACGGCGAGGTTGACGTTCAGCTCCTCGCCGCAGCGCTTCATGGCCGGGACGACGCCGGAGGTCGAAAGCGTGATGCGGCGCTTCGAGATCGAGATCCCGTCGCCGTCCATAACGATCTTCAGCGCCTTGGCGACGTTCTCGTAGTTAAAGAGCGGCTCCCCCATCCCCATCATGACGATGTTGGAGATCATCCGCCCGTCCGGCGGCGCCGGCCATTCGCCGAGCGCGTCGCGGGCCAGCATGACCTGCGCCACGATCTCCGAGGCGTCGAGGTTGCGCACCAGACGCTGCGTGCCGGTGTGGCAGAAGCGGCAGGTCAGCGTGCAGCCGACCTGCGAGGAGACGCAGAGCGTGCCGCGGTCCTCCTCAGGGATGTGGACGCTCTCCACCTCCTGGCCGTCGGGCATACGCAGCAGCCACTTGCGCGTGCCGTCCACCGACTTCAGGTCGCGCACGACCGTCGGGCGGGCCACGGCGTAGCTTTCCGCCAACTTCTCGCGCACCGGCTTGGCGAGCGTGGTCATCACCGCGAAGTCGGTGGCTCCGCGGTGGTAGATCCAGTGCCAGAGCTGGCGGGCCCGGAATTTCTCCAGGCCGACGGACAGCATTTCGGCTTCCAGCTCGTCGCGGGACAGGCCGACAAGGTTCTTGCGCCCGTCAGCGTCGGTCGCCGGCAGGGCAAAGGCAGCAGCATGGTTGGAGGCGCTCATGGCCCCCTAAATAGGGCCACGAGCGTCCGGAGTCAAAAGACGAAACGAGGAGCGACCAAGTGAAAAGAGCAGCGCTGCTCAGCGCTTCACGCCGCAGGCCTGGTTGATCGCGTCGTAAGCCTGGGCGAAGCCGTCGGTGCCGTAGGTGTCGGTGGTCTTCGTGCCGCGGGCCGAAACACCCTTCACCACCATGGACTTGCCCTTGGCGTCGCGCATCGCGGCGGTGACGGCCTTGTCGGTGTCGGCGTCGCGCGCCCAGGCGGTCTCGCCGTCGGTGAACAGCTTGAAGGACTTGCCGGCCACGTCCAACGTGGACTCGCTGTCCTTCTTGAGGGGGTAGCCGACGACGACGCTGACGACGTCCAGCGCCTTTTCCGCCGGGCGGTGGGTGACCAGCACATAGATGTCCCCGCGCTTGGCCGCGGCGGGCTCCTTCTTCTTGGGCTGGCTGGACAGATAGCAGACCTTGTGCCCGCCTTCGTCGAAGGCGAAGGCGTTCCAGTCCTTGAAGGTCCCCAGCAGGCGCGGGTCGGCGGCGCCGGCCGTGGTAACGGTTGCGGCGAGGATCGGACCGGCCAGAAGCAGAGCGGCGCCGGCGGTGCGACGGATGGTGCGAATGGGCAACATCGGTTGGCGAAGGCTCGAATGGTTTTGCGGACGGGTTCGGGAGTGGGTCGGACCCTACCCCAATTCGGTGAGGCTTTCCAGGGCCGCCGCCCCGTCCCGGCGGCGAAGTCACGGGTTGTTCCACGAGGCGGTCCTGCAATCGATCGCTCGATTTCGCGTCGAAAGCCGGTGATCCGACCGAGAACAGGACGCGTAGAAGGTCCATCGAACGCTGGACCGAACGCCGCAGCACACCCATAAGACCACTGGCCGCCCGACCACTCGACGGTGCACACGACGCGGAGGAGCGCCAAACACGCTTTGCAGCGGGGCGCCCCGCGCACCATGTGATGCGGGGCTTGCCCTTGTGCGCAAAGCCCATGCGCGCAGAGACGGCGCTCCCGAAGACGTGCCCGAAGACGTGGATGCAGGATCTTGGTTCCTCAGCCGCCGGCGCCGACCGGACCTTCGAAGAACTGCTGACCGCGGTCGGGCGGGACCGCGACCGCACGGCCTTCGCGGCCCTGTTCGGGCATTTCGCCCCGCGGTTGAAGGCCTATCTGCGCCGCCAGGGCTGCGATGCGGGCGGTGCGGAGGAGTTGGTGCAGGACGTGATGCTGTTGGTGTGGCGCCGCGCGGAAACCTATGACCCGACCCAGGCGTCCGCCGCCACCTGGGTGTTCACCATCGCCCGCAACCGGCGGATCGACGCGCTGCGGCGGGAACAGCGGCCCGAGATCGACCCCGCCGACCCCACGCTGGTGCCCGCCCCGGTGGAAAGCGCCGACGACGGGATGGCGGCGCGCGAAACCGCCGGACGCCTGAAAGCGGCGCTGAAGACCCTGCCGCCGGAACAGGCCGACCTGCTGCGGCTGGCCTATTTCGAGGACAAGCCGCACAGCCAGATCTCCGCCGAACAGGGCATTCCGCTGGGCACCGTCAAGTCGCGCCTGCGTCTGGCCATGGAGCGGCTGCGCAAGGCCATGAGGGACTCCCGATGACCGTGCCCACCCACCATCCCGGCGACACCCTGCTGATCGACTATGCCGGCGGCGCTCTGGGTGAGGCGGCGTCGCTGATCGTGGCGACGCATCTGGCGCTGTGCCCCTGCTGCCGCCTGAACGTCGCCGAGATGGAGGCGGTCGGCGGCGCCCTGCTGGAGAGCATCGAGCCGGAGGAGGTCGACCCCGCCTGCCTGGAGACGGTTCTCGCCCGGCTGGACGACTTGCCGCCCCTGCCCCGCGCGCCCCGGCCGAAGCTGGTTTGCCAGCCGGCCGAAGTGCCGCTGCTGCCCGAGCCGCTGCGCCGCTACATCGGCAACGACCTGTCGCGCCTGCCCTGGAAGCGGCTTATGCGCGGCATGGACTGCTACGACATCCCGCTGGGGTCCGGCTTCGGCTGTGATTCCGAACGCCGCGGCAAGGCCCGGCTGATGCGGCTGGCGAGCGGCGTCGGGCCGCCCCACCACACCCACTGCGGGATCGAGCTGACGCTGGTGCTCGACGGCGGCTTCACCGACGATCTCGGCCAGTTCGCCCGCGGCGACCTGTCCGTCGCCGACGACTCCGTGCGCCACCGCCCGGTGGCCGACGACGAGGGCTGCCTGTGCCTGGCGGTGACCGACGCGCCGCTTCGTTTCACCGGCGCGCTGGGGCTGATCCTCAACCCGTTCGTGAAGTTCTGAGCCGGATCACTCGTCGTCGCGGACGAAATCAGTCATCGTCACGGACGAAATCAGTCATCGTCACGGACGATCACCGGCTTCTGGATGCCGCGCATGCGGCGGCGGCGCTCCGGGTTGCGCATGATCTGGCGGCCGTGCTGGTGATCGCGCAGCGGCTCGGTCGGGCCGCCGACGCGCACCGGGCGTTCGGCGAAGCGGCCCAGGCTGATCATCCGGTCGTACATCACCAGGGCGCCGGCCACCCCGACGTTGATGCAGAACTTCATCGGGATCTTCACCGTGAAGTCGCAGCGCTCCAGCAGCGGTTCGGACAGGCTGCCGCGCTCCGGCCCCAGCACATAGGCGGCGCGGGTCGGGTGGCGGAAGCTGGGCAGCTCCACCGCGTCCTCGGTCAGTTCCACCCCGACGAGTTGGCAGTCCTTGGGCAGGGCCAGATCGGCCACCCGGTCGTAGACGTAGAGCGGCAGATGCTCCGACGCGCCGGACGTGTCCACGATGTGGGCCTCGTGCAGGTCGGGCTCCGGGTCGATGGCGAAGAAGAAGGAGGCGCCGAAGGCGTGGGCGGAGCGCATCAGATTGCCGACATTGCCCGGCTTGCTGATCCGCTCCACCCCGATGGCGAAATATCCACGCATGGCTTGCACAATCACTCGTAGTTTCGGCCCGCACACACACCGAGAATCGGCCGCGAATCGGCCATGATCCGGCGGGTCCGACGGTGCGACACCTTGCCTCGCGCCCCGGACAGAGGCAAGCTCTCCACCCATGAGCCACGACCATTCCTCCTGCTGCGGCGGCCACGGTGACCACCACGGCCACGCCGACCATCCCCCACCCGCCGAGGTCCACGCCGACCTGTCCGGACCGCCGGAGGCGCCGATCCTCGTCGAGGTGACGCGCGGCGGCATGGTGGAATCCGTCCATCGCGGGCGCGCCTGCATCGTCGATTCCGACGGTCGTGTGCTGGCCCAGTGGGGCGACATCCAGGCGCCGGTCTACCCGCGCTCCGCCATCAAGGCCATCCAGGCGATCCCGCTCGTCGAGACGGGCGCGCTGGACGCCTACGAGCTGGGCGACCAGGAGCTGGCGCTGGCCTGCTCCTCCCACCATGGGGAGATCCGCCACACCCGCATCGCGGAGGCCTGGATAAAGCGCATCGGCCTGACGGTGGGCGATTACGAGTGCGGGGCGCATCTGCCGACCGACACCGAGACCGCCCACGAGATGATCCGTCACGGCGAGACGCCGACCGCCTTCCACAACAACTGCTCCGGCAAGCACGCCGGCTTCCTGACCACCGCCCTGCACAAGGGCGAGCCGACCAAGGGCTATGTCCGCTTCGACCACCCGGTGCAGCAGCGCATCCTGGGCGTGATGGAGCAGATGACCGGCCAGGACCTGTCGCAGGCCCCCTGGGGCGTCGACGGCTGCGCCATTCCGACCATCGGCATCCCGCTGGGCGCCATCGCCTACGCCATGGCCCGCATCGGCGACCCCAAGGACCTGCCCGACTCCCGCGCCGAGGCGGTGGCCCGCATCCGCCGCGCCTGGCGGTCGCACCCGCACCTGATCGCCGGCAAGGACAGCTTCGACACCGGCATGATGCAGGCGGCGGGCGGGCTGGTGCTGGTCAAGGGCGGGGCCGAGGGCGTGGGCTGCGCCGTCCTGCCCAAACAGGGCCTGGGCATCGCCCTGAAGATCGACGACGGCACCCCGCGCGCCCGCGAGGTCGCCCTGGCCGCCCTGATCCGCGCCACCAAGGTCCTGTCGGACGAGCAATGGGCGCGGGCCGCTCAGCTCATCAACCAGCCGGTGACCAACCGCAACGGCCTGGAGGTCGGCGTGGTCCGCCCGGCAGAGGGTGCCGCGGGGTAAGGTTGGAGGTGTTGGGTGGGGGGAGCAGCGCAACCACTCCCCCCACCCTCCCCCGCGTTGATGCTATGGTCCGGCACCCGTCCACCTGACCGGTTGCCTGATCCATGAGCATCGACACCCTGCGCGCCCAGTACGAAGCCTTCCCCTATCCCGCGCGCAACCCCGCCGACGAGAAAAAGCGCCTGATCACCGGGTCGCCCAGCCATCTGGACGAGGTGAACCACAACGTCTTCGGCGGGCGCATCGACCACGCCAAGCCCCTCAAGGTGCTGGTGGCCGGCGGCGGGACCGGCGACGGGACAATCATGATCGCCCAGCAACTGGCCGACGCCGGCAATCCGGGGCACGTCACCTATCTCGACCTCTCCGACGCCGCGCGGGACATCGCCGAGGCACGGGCCAAGGCGCGCGGGCTGACCAACATCGACTTCCGCCGCGGCTCGCTGCTCGACCTCGGCGGGCTGTTGGAGGAGGGGGGGCCGTTCGACTACGTCGACTGCTGCGGCGTGCTGCACCATCTGGACGAGCCGGCGGCGGGCATCCGCTCGCTGGCCGGTGCGCTGAAGCCGGGCGGCGGGATCGGGCTGATGGTCTACGCGCCTTACGGGCGCACCGGCGTCTATCCCATGCAGGCGGCGCTGCGCACCATCGCGGCGGACCTGCCGCCGAAGGAGCGGGTGGCGCTGGCCCGCAGGCTGATCGAGCGCCTGCCGACGTCCAACTGGCTGCTGCGCAACCCCTTCATCAACGACCACAAACAGGCCGACGCCGACCTCTACGACCTGCTGCTGCATTCCTGCGACCGGCCCTTCACCGTGCCGGAGTTGGCGGAGCTGGCCGCGGTGGGCGGTCTGGCCATCGCTGCGCTGGTGGACCCTTACCGCTACGACCCCGCCGTCTGGGTGAAGGACCCCCGCGTGCTGAAGCGGCTGGACGGGCTGTCCCGGCTGGAGCGCGCCGCCTGGGCCGAGCAGGTCACCGGCAGCATGACCAAGCACATCGCCTATCTTGTCCGCCCCGAGGACGCCGAGGGCGCCGTCGCCCGCCCCGACGGGCCGGAGGTGGTGCCGGTTCTGCGCGACCTCGACGGCGCCGCGTTGGCCAAGGGCCTGCCCCCCGGCGGCGTGCTGGAGGCCGAACTGATGGGCGCGGTCATCCCCCTGCCCCTGCCCCGTCTGGCCGGGCCGATCCTGGCGCGGGTGGACGGGCGGACCAGCCTGGGGGCCATCCACCAGGCGGTGGCGGAGAAGGCCGGGCCGCTGGCCTGGGACGCTTTCCTGGCGCAGTTCGCGCAGCTTTTCACGGCGCTGAACGGCGTCGGCAAGATGTATCTGCGCCGCTGAGCGCGTCACGGCCTCTGTCGTCGGGACTCCGACATGAAAAATCCGCCGCCGGGAGCCCCCGGCGGCGGAAGTTCATGGAGGAAACAACCAGGCTGCAAAGGGTGCTTAGTGGATGGTCTCGCCGTGCAGGGCGAGGTCCAGGCCATCGCGCTCGACGTCCTCGTCGACGCGCAGACCCATCACCACGTCGATAACCTTCAGGATGATGAAGGAGCCGACCGCCGAGTAGGCGATGGTGGCCAGGATGCCGTAAACCTGCGTCCAGATCTGGCCGACGTTGCCTTCCAGGGCGCCGGCGGTGCCGCCGATGGCTTCCTGGGCGAAGACACCGGTCAGGATGGCGCCGACGATGCCGCCCACGCCGTGCACGCCGAAGGCGTCCAGCGAGTCGTCATAGCCGAGGGCGCGCTTCAGGCCGGTGGCGCCCCAGTAGCAGATCACGCCGGCGGCCAGACCGATGACCAGGGCGCCGGTCGGACCGACGAAGCCCGAGGCCGGGGTGATGGCGACCAAGCCGGCGATGGCGCCGGAGATGATGCCGAGGACCGAGGGCTTGCCCTTGGTGGCCCACTCGACCAGCAGCCAGGACATGGCGGCGGTGGCGGCGGCGATCTGCGTGACCAGCATGGCCATGCCCGCACGGCCGTCGGCGGCCACGGCGGAACCCGCGTTGAAGCCGAACCAGCCGACCCACAGCATCGAGGCGCCGATCAGGCTGAGCACCAGGTTGTGCGGAGCGAAGTTCTCGTTCGGGTAGCCCTTGCGCTTGCCCAGCACGATGGCGGCGACCAGACCGGCCACACCCGCGTTGATGTGCACGACGGTGCCGCCGGCGTAGTCGAGCACGCCGTCACCCATCAGATAACCGCCCGGACCCCAGACCCAGTGGGTGATCGGCGCGTAGACGATCAGCGACCACAGGCCCGTGAAGACCAGCATCGAGGAGAACTTCATGCGGTCGGCGAAGGCGCCGGTGATCAGGGCCGGCGTGATGATGGCGAAGGTCATCTGGAAGACGACGAAGATCGTCTCCGGAATGACGCCCGTCAGGCTGTCCTTGGTGATGCCGGCCAGCATGAACTTGGACAGGCTGCCGAAATACGGGGTGCCTTCGGTGAAGGCGATGCTGTAACCGGCGAAGAACCACAGGATGCTGACCAGACAGCAGATCGCGAAGCTCTGCATCACGACCGACAGCACGTTCATCTTGCGGACCATGCCGCCGTAGAACAGGGCCAGACCCGGGATGGTCATGAACAGAACCAGCGCCGTGGCGACCAGCATCCAAGCCGTGTCGCCGCTGCTCAGGGTCGGCTCGGCCGCGGCGGCGGCCGCTTCCTGGGCGAGGGCGGCGGCAGGCAGACCGGCCAAGCCCAGAATCGCCGCCATCGTCGGCGCGGCGAGGGTGAAGAGACGGCTCATCGAGGCTCCTCTTTATTCGAATGCTTCTGGCCCGTTTCGCCCCGTCCCCGGTACAGACGGGGCGGCGGGAGGGGACCGTGTACGCCGATTTCTCTTCAAGAAGCGTGCCAACCCAAAAGGGCTAGGAATCGCGGTGGTTGCGGCCTTTCGGATGACCGCAAAGCAGCATAGGACCCGAGTCGCCGGACTACCTTGCCCAGAAATTGAGCAGAAAATCGGAACACCCAAAGCCTTGCACCGCAGCGTGATTCGCCCATGGATTGCAGGTTGCCTGCCCCCTGTTGAGGCGCCGCGCGCCCGTTTCCCACGCGCTTGCCTGTTTTTTATGCACAGCGATGCGCCTGAATTCCGCACAACCGTTGGGCAGCCCCCCTCTATTTCCGGCCTGTTCCCCTCGGCCTATTGGCCCGCCCCCGTGAAATGTGGCACGGTCACCCTCTCAACCGGCGGAGCCGGACGGGGCCGGGGACAAGCGGCCTCCGCCCATACGGGTCCGCCGGACGCTTCCGGATGGCCGACAGCAAAAAAGAGAACCGAAAGGGGAGACACATGCTCGACAAACGGGATCTGCGGCTGGCGCCGCGCCGCGCCGTGGCACTTGTCCTGGCCGGCGGCCGGGGCAGCCGGCTGAAGCAGCTGACCGACCGTCGCGCCAAGCCGGCCACCTATTTCGGGGGCAAGTTCCGGATCATCGACTTCGCCCTGTCGAACTGCATCAATTCGGGTTTCCGCCGCATCGGCGTGCTGACGCAGTACAAGTCGCACAGCCTGCTCCGCCACCTGCAGCGCGGCTGGAACTTCTTCCGCGGCGAGATGAACGAGTTCTGCGACCTGCTGCCGGCGCAGCAGCGCATCAGTGAGACCGCCTGGTACCAGGGCACCGCCGACGCGGTGTACCAGAACCTGGACATCCTGCGCGACCACGAGCCGGAATACATCCTGATCCTGGCCGGCGACCACATCTACAAGATGGATTACGGCGCGCTGCTGCTCGACCACATCGCCAAGAAGGCCGACGTGACGATCCCCTGCATCCAGGTGCCGCGCGCCCAGGCGACCGGCTTCGGCGTCATGCATGTGGACGAGACGCAGCGCGTCATCGACTTCGTCGAGAAGCCCGCCGACCCGCCGCCGATGCCGGGCAACCCGGACAAGTCGCTGGCCAGCATGGGCATCTACGTCTTCAACGCGCAGTTCCTCTACGACCAGCTGGAGCGCGACTTCAACGATCCCGGCTCATCCCGCGACTTTGGCAAGGACATCATCCCCCATCTGGTGACCAGCGGGGCGCGGGTGATGGCCCACGACTTCGCCGATTCGGCCATCCTGAACGGCCACGAGTCCGAGCCCTACTGGCGCGACGTCGGCACCATCGACGCCTATTGGGAGGCCAACCTCGACCTCTGCCACGTCACGCCGCAGCTCAACATGTACGACCGCGAGTGGCCGATCTTCACCTACCAGGAGCAGCTGCCGCCGGCGAAGTTCGTCTTCGACGACGAGAACCGGCGCGGCATGGCGGTGGACAGCCTGGTGTCGGGCGGCTGCATCGTTTCCGGCTCGCTGGTGAAGAACTCGCTGCTGTTCAGCGAGGTGCGCGTCAACTCCTTCAGCGAGCTGCATCAGGCGGTGGTGCTGCCGGATGTCGACATCGGTCGTCATTGCCGCCTGACCAAGGTGGTGATCGACCGCGGCGTGGTGATCCCCGAGGGGCTGGTCGTCGGCGAGGACCCGGAGCTGGACGCCAAGCGCTTCCACCGCAGCGAGGGCGGCGTCTGCCTGATCACCCAGGACATGATCGATCGCCTGCCCAAGGACTGACCCTTCCCATCCCCCTTCGCCCCCCTGGGGCGAGGGGGCGATGAGCAAAACCAAGAAGAAACCGAAAGACCCCGCCTCCATGCGCGTCCTGTTCGTCACGCCGGAATGCTACCCCCTGGTGAAGACCGGCGGGCTGGCCGACGTTTCCGCCGCCCTACCCCCCGCCCTGAACCGCGCCGGAGCCGAGGTCCGCCTGCTGCTGCCCGGCTATCCGGCGGTGCTGAACGGGCTCGCCGACCTGCAGCCGGTCGGCACGCCGCTCACTGATCTGCCCGGCGGCGCCCCGGCGACGCTGCGGATCGGACGGATGCCCGACGGGGTGCTGGCCTATGTGCTGGACGCGCCGGCGCTCTACGACCGGCCTGGCAACCCCTATCTGGGACCGGACGGCAAGGACTGGCCGGACAACGCGGAACGCTTCGCCGCCCTGTCCTGGTGCGCGGCGGGCTTCGCGGCGGAGGACGGCCTCGATCCCTGGTGGCGTCCCGACGTGCTGCACGGCCACGACTGGCAGACCGGCCTGATCCCGGCCTATCTGGAGCTGCGCCCCGACCGCTTCGCCGGGCCGTTCCGGCCGGGCACGGTGACGACGATCCACAACATCGCCTATCAGGGCCTGTTCGGCGCCTGGATGATGAGCGACCTCGGCCTGCCGTCCGCCGCCTTCCGGATCGACGGGGTGGAGTATTACGGCGGCGTCGGCTTCCTCAAGGCCGGCTGCTTCTACTCCGACCGCCTGACCACGGTCAGCCCGACCTACGCCCACGAAATCCAGACGGCGGAGCACGGTTCGGGCCTGGAAGGGCTGCTCGCCACGCGGGCCGAGGCGCTGACCGGCATCCTCAACGGCGTGGACTATGAGATCTGGGACCCCGCCACCGACCCGCACATCGCCGCCCGCTACGGCGCCGCGGACCTCGGCGGCAAGGACCTGTGCAAGGCCGACCTCCAGGCGGCCTTCGGCCTGGACCGCCGGGCGGACGCCCCGCTGGCTGCGGTGGTCAGCCGCCTGACCGGCCACAAGGGGCTGGATCTGGTGCTGGAGGCGGCGTCGCAATGGATCGCCTGGGGCGGCCAGCTCGCCGTTCTCGGCAGCGGCGAACCGGCGCTGGAGGCCGGCTTCCGCCACCTCGCCACCTGGTTCCCGAAGTCGGTCGGCGTGCGCATCGGCTACGACGAGGCGCTGTCCCACCGCATCCAGGCCGGCGCCGACCTGTTCCTGGTGCCCTCGCGGTCGGAGCCCTGCGGCCTGACCCAGATGTACGCGCTGAAGTACGGCACGCTGCCGCTGGTCCGCCGCACCGGGGGCCTCGCCGACACCATCGTGGACGCCAACCCGGCGGCGGTGAACGACGGCAGCGCCACCGGCTTCCAGTTCGTCAACGCCACCGTCCAGGAGCTGACCTGGGCGTTGCGCCGCGCCGCCGCCCTCTACCGCAAGCCCGAGCGCTGGCACGCCATGCAGCAGCACGCGATGACCCGCGACTTCGGCTGGCACAGCCCGGCGGAGGAGTACATGGAGCTGTACCGCACGGTGGCGCCGGTTCTGGTGGCGTAGGAGAGCGCGGGGCCGATCCCCGCGTTTCCCGCGAAAGGAGTGGAACGGGGACAGGGCCATTCCATAGGGCTTGTCCACGCCGCCATTGCGCGCATCGTCCGTCCGCCCTATGTTCCGCCCCAAACCAGGGCTCCGGGCACCGATGACTGACCTTTCGCACATCCGCAATTTCTCGATCATCGCGCACATCGACCACGGCAAGTCGACCCTTGCCGACCGGCTGATCCAGCAGTGCGGCGGCCTCGATTCGCGCGAGATGCGCGAACAGGTGCTCGACAGCATGGACATCGAGCGCGAGCGCGGCATCACCATCAAGGCGCAGACCGTCCGCCTCCTCTACAAGGCCAAGGACGGGCAGCAGTACACGCTGAACCTGATGGACACGCCGGGCCACGTCGACTTCGCCTACGAGGTCAGCCGCAGCCTCGCCGCCTGCGAGGGCTCGATCCTGGTGGTGGACGCGAGCCAAGGCGTTGAGGCGCAGACGCTCGCCAACGTCTACCAAGCGATCGACAACAACCACGAGATCATCCCGGTCCTGAACAAGATCGACCTGCCGGCGGCGGAGCCCGACCGCGTGAAGCAGCAGATCGAGGACGTGATCGGCCTGGACGCCACCGACGCCGTGGAGATTTCGGCCAAGACCGGCCTGAACATCGACGCCGTGCTGGAAGCCGTGGTGCAGCGCCTGCCCGCGCCCAAGGGCAACGCCGACGCCGAGCTGAAGGCCCTGCTGGTCGATTCCTGGTACGACCCGTATCTCGGCGTGGTCATCCTGGTGCGTGTGGTGGACGGGCGGCTGAAGGTGAACCAGAAGGTCCGCTTCATGTCCACCGGCAGCGCCCACGAGGTGGACCGCGTCGGCGTCTTCACCCCGAAGGCGCTGCTGACCGGCGAGCTGGGGCCGGGCGAGATGGGCTTCATCACCGCCGCCATCAAGGACATCACGCTGACCAAGGTCGGCGACACCATCACCGAGGACCGCCGCCCGGCGGCCGAGCCGCTGGCCGGCTTCAAGCCCTCCATCCCCGTGGTGTGGTGCGGCCTGTTCCCGGTCGACGCCGCCGACTTCGAGCGACTGCGCGATTCCTTGGGCAAGCTGAAGCTGAACGACGCCAGCTTCCATTACGAGGCCGAAACGTCGGCGGCGCTGGGCTTCGGCTTCCGCTGCGGCTTCCTCGGCCTGCTGCATCTGGAGATCATCCAGGAGCGGCTGGAGCGTGAGTTCAACCTGGACCTGATCACCACGGCGCCGTCGGTGGTCTACAAGCTCCACATGACCGACGGCACGGTGATGGATCTGCACAACCCGGCGGACATGCCGGACGTGATGAAGATCGACCGCATCGACGAGCCGTGGATCAAGGCCACCATCATGCTGCCCGACGAGTATCTGGGCGGCATCCTCCAGCTCTGCACCGAGCGGCGCGGCCAGCAGATCGAGCTGACCTACGCCGGCGCCCGCGCCATGCTGGTCTACCGGCTGCCGCTGAACGAGGTGGTCTTCGACTTCTACGACCGGCTGAAGTCGATCAGCCGCGGCTACGCCAGCTTCGACTACCAGATGGACAGCTACGAGGAAGGCGACCTCGTGAAGATGTCGATCCTGGTGAATGCCGAGCCGGTGGACGCCCTGTCGATGATCGTCCACCGCTCCCAGTCGGAGCGGCGCGGCCGCCAGCTCTGCGAGCGGCTGAAGGAGCTGATCCCGCGCCAGCTCTTCAAGATCGCCGTGCAGGCGGCCATCGGCGGCAAGATCATCGCCCGCGAGAGCATCGGCGCGCTGCGCAAGGACGTGACGGCCAAGTGCTACGGCGGCGACATCAGCCGCAAGCGCAAGCTGCTGGACAAGCAGAAGGAAGGCAAGAAGCGCATGCGCCAGTTCGGCCAGGTCGAAATCCCGCAGAGCGCCTTCATCGCCGCCCTCAAGATGGGCGACGAATAAGCGCCGGCTTCGCGGCGGCATGACGGAAGGCGGGTCCGAAAAGGCCCGCTTTCTTTTTGTCCACGCATCCCGGAGCCCACAAAAAGTCGAATGACTCGCCACGCGGAATCGCCTATCACCCGGTCAGGCTTCCAAACGGATGATGTCCCGTGACGCGCACTGTCATGTTCGGCCTGCCCGCCGCCGCGATCGTGGTCGGCATCCTTGCAGGCTGCACCCCGAACTACTCGCCCAACACCTACGCCGCCACCGCCACCCAGCAGGCGAACAAGGTGGAGCGGGCGGTCGTCATCGGGTTCCGTCAGGTCAAGATCAGCACCAGCGGCACCGTCGGCGCGGTCACCGGCGGGGCCGCCGGCGGCGTGCTGGGCTCGCAGTCCGGCACCTTCGGCATCAATTCGGCGCTGGGCGCGGTCGGCGGAACAGCCATCGGCAGTCTGCTCGGCACCTCCATCGAGCATGTGACCGGCGACACCACGGGTTGGGAATACATCGTCCGCAAGCCGGACGGGGAGCTTCTGTCGGTCACCCAGCGGGAAGAGACGCCCATTGAGATTGGGCAGAAGGTGCTGGTCATCGCCGGCAGCCAAGCCCGCATCGTCGCCGACTATTCCACGGACCCGGAGCCCACTCCCGCCCCCAAGGACGCGGTGAAGGAAGCGGCCAAGGACGACGCCCAAAAGGACGCCAAGCCCGCCGAGGCGATCGAGGCGAAGGAGCTTCCCGCCCCGCCCCCCGCGGAGGCACCTGCCGAGGCTCCGGCGGCCTCGACTCCCGACAGCGGCGGGCCGGCGCCCATCCGCCTCACCCCACCTCCTGTGACGCCGACTCCCGAGCCGGTGCCGGCCGCCGAGGCCCCGGCGGACAAGCCCGCCGACGGCACGCCCGCCACCTGAATCGCGCTCACCCCACCAGGATCGTCAGCAGCAGCACCGGCAGAGCCGGCATTCGGGGCAGCCGGAAGCGCCTCGGCGGCGGCGCTGCCACCATCACCGTCATCGGGCGGCGCTCCTCCTCGCGGTCGAGCCGTCCGGCCTCCAGCACCACCGTCGTCATCGCGTCGAACACGCCCATCGCTCCGTCCTCCCAAGATTGGAGGGCACCCTGCGCCCGCATGGAAAATCTTGGAAACGAATAGGCTTTATGAGGATCATCACAGATCGTGATGGTCCTTTCGCGCGTTGAACCCGCGCGCCCCCTCTGTTTGAATGCGTGACCATGCCGGCCAACCTCGACACCGACCTTCTGCGCGCCTTCGTCGCCGTCGCCGACGCGCGCAGCTTCACCCGTGCCGGCGACACGCTGGGCCGCACCCAGGCCGCCGTCAGCCAGCAGGTCCGCCGGCTGGAGGAGGTGGTGGGCACCCGCGTCTTCCAGCGCGACACCAAGAGCGTCCACCTGACCCAGGAGGGCGAGCTTCTGCTGACCTACGCCCGGCGGATGCTGACCCTGAACGACGAGGTTCTGGCCCTGATGCGCCGGCCCGCCTCGATCGCCAGCGTGCGCATCGGCACGCCGGACGATTACGCCACCATGCTGCTGCCCGGCGTGCTGGCCCGCTTCGCCGCCGCCTACCCCGACGTGCCGGTGGAGGTGATCTGCGACAACAGCCCCGATCTGGTGGCGGAGATCGACAAGGGGCGCTACGACCTCGCTTTGGTCACCCGCCACCCTGACAGCCGCAGCGGTGAGCTGGTCCGGCGGGAGCCGGTGGCCTGGGTCGCGCCGCCGCGCTCCACCGTCGTCGATTCCACCCCCATCGAGCGCGAGGACCCGCTGCCGCTGGCCCTGTTCCCCAAGGGCTGCGTGGTGCGCGACCTCGCCGTGGCGGCGCTGGAGGGCATCGGGCGCGGCTGGCGCGTCGCCTTCATCAGCAAGAGCGTCGTGGCGGTGCACGGCGCCGTGCTGGGCGGGCTGGGCGTCACCGCCATGGAGGAATGCACCGTCCCGCCCAGCCTGCGCCGGCTGACCGCGGCGGACGGTTTCCCCGACCTGCCGGACATCGACATCGCGCTGCACCGCGCCCCCGGCATGGCCGCCAAGCCAGTCCGCCTGCTGGCCGAGGCCATCCACGATCTGGTGGGCGGGGGACGTCTGGCCTGACGCCCGGCCTGACGCCCAGCCTGAAGCTTGGCCCCGCTTCGTGACATCCGCCACGCCGGACGCGCGCCGGGTTGCCCCGGCGGGCCGGACCGATGCAGAATGGCCCCTCCTCCATGGGGGCAAACCGCCGTGCGCACGCGTTCCACCACCGCCTTCCGCGCCCTGGCGCTGCGGCTGCTCCTGGCCGCGGCGACGATGTGGTTCGCCCCGGACGCCGCCCTGGCGCAAAGCCCCGTCGCCATCGGCGCGCCGCTGACCGGCGAGGTGGTGCTGAATCGCGACATCGAGGTGCGCATCGGTCCCAACGCCGACGCCCGGATCATCCAGACCCTGCCGCGCGGCAAGGCCCTGAACGCGCTGGGCACGCCCCGCGGCACCACCTGGACGGAGGTCGCCATCGGCGGCCAGCCCATCGGCTACGTGCCCTCCGACTCGCTGGACCCGGCGCTGATGGTGTCGCGCTCCATCACCGCCGCCATGGGCGCCACCGCCGCCGGGGCCAACGCCGGTGGGGCGCCCCCGTCGACCGGCAAGCCGCCGGTCATTCACCGCAGCGCCGCCGTGGTGCCGCGCAGCGCCTGGGAAATCGCCGCCCAGGTGCCGGCCCAGGGCTATGTCGTCGCGGCGGACGCCATCAAGGCGACGGAGATCCTCGACAACAAGAAGCGGCGGAGCTTCACCCTGCGCAAGGGCGACGTGGTCAGCCTGATCGACTCCGCGAACGGGCGGGTGACGCTGGGCATGCCCGGGCGGACGCGGGCGGTCGCCACGGCGGAAAGTCTGATCGGGGTGGTCGCCCCCTACCCGCTGCCCGGCATGCCGCCGATCGAGCCGGGGGCGCTGTTCGCCGCGCGGCTCGGCGAGTATGTCAGCCACGCCGAGGGGCTGCGGGCGTGGCAGGAATTCACCTATGGCCCCGGAACCGCCTACCGCGACCTGCCGCCGATGGTCTGGCCGGTCTTCCGCGGCGCCCGCACCACCTACCAGATGGGCGTCGGACCCTTCACCCGGACCCAGGTGGACAATGTCTGCGGCGCGCTGGCGCAGCGCTCCATGGACTGCTGGGTGATCGAGCTGGAGACCTTCTGATCCTCGCGCCGCTTTCCACCAAGCGGAACAGTCCCTGCGCTCGATGCAAATTATTGAGCTTTTTCGTCGAAAATGCATCGATCGTGGCGGTAGGCGGGCACCGCCGTGCCGTGTTAATCTTTCTTACCCCCTGCCCGCTCCGCCCCAGGCTTTGCCCATGACCGACTCCGACGACGAGTTCCTCTTTCTGGACGATCAGGACGGCGACGGAAACGGCGAAACCGGGTCGCCGGCCACCGGGAACCGGTGGAAGATGATGATCGTGGACGACGAGCCGGAGGTGCACTCCATCACCAAGCTCGTCCTGGCCGATTTCGCCTACAAGGGTCGCTCCGCCCAGTTCATCTCCGCCTATTCCGCCGCGGAGGCACGGACGATCCTGGAGCGGGAGGAGGACATCGCCATCATTCTGCTGGACGTGGTGATGGAGACCGACGACGCCGGGCTGCAGCTCGTCCACCACATCCGGGAGGAGCTGAAGAACCGCCACGTCCGCATCATCCTGCGCACCGGCCAGCCCGGGCAGGCGCCGGAGCGTGCGGTGATCCTCGACTACGACATCAACGACTACAAGGCCAAGACGCAGCTCACCGCCCAGCAGCTGTTCACCACCACGGTCGCCGCCCTGCGCTCCTACGAGGACATCATGGCGATCGAGATGAACCGGCGCGGGCTGGAGAAGATCATCGAGGCGTCATCATCGCTGTTCCAGGCGCGCTCGATGAAGCTGTTCGCCGCCGGCGTGCTGACGCAGCTGTCCGGCATCCTCGGCGTCGGGCCGGACGCCATCCTGTGCGTGCAGCGCGGTCCGGTCATCAGCGGCGCGGCGGACGGCCTGTACGTCCTGGCCGGGTCCGGCCGGTTCGAGACGCTGATCGACGAGCCGGCGGCCAACCATGTCGAGCCCGCCGTGCTGGCGGAGGTGAAGCGCTGCCTGGAGTCGCGCAGCAACCGCTACGCCGCCGACCATTGCACGCTTTACATCCGCACGCCGAACGACCGGGAGAATGTGGTCTATCTGAGCTCCGACCGGCCCCTGTCGGACCTCGACCGCAACCTGATCGAGGTGTTCTGCCGCAAGATCTCGGTCGGTTTCGACAATCTGCATCTGTATGAGCAGCTGCGGCGCAGCCAGGAGCACACGGTTATCGCCATGGCCGATCTGGCGGAGCGCGCCGGTCATCCCAGCGCGGAGGCCGAAACCGGCCCGCGCATCGCCATGGTGACCGACCGCATCGCCCGCCGGCTGGCCGAAGAGGGGCGCCATCCCTCCGTTCTCGACACGGTGTTCCTGGAGTCGGTCGGTCTGGCCGCCATCCTCCACGACGTCGGCAACGCCACACTGGACCCCGCCATCCTTGGCAAGACCGGGCCGCTGACCCCGGAGGAGCGGGCCGTCATGCAGGCCCACACGACCACGGGCTGGGATTTGCTGGACCGCGCGAGCCAGCGGTCCGAAGGACGGACGCATCTGCATCTGGGGGCGGAGATCGCCCGGTCGCATCATGAGAATTGGGACGGCACCGGCTATCCCGACCACCTGCAGGGCAATGCCATCCCGCTGAGCGCCCGCATCGTCGCGGTGGCCGACAGCTTCGACGCCATGACCCGCGACCGGCCCTACCGCAAGGCGCTGGACCATGACGTGGCGGTGGCCGAGATCCGGCGCCTGTCCGGCAGCCGGTTCGATCCGGTGGTGGTCGACGCCTTCCTGGCGGTGTCCGGCAGCCTGCGCCGGGGGTGACCCCCTTAGGAGAAGGAGGCGGACGGGATCAGCCGGCGCCGCTCATCAGCGTGTCCACCATGTCCTTCAGCGGACCGATCTGCACCGGCTTGTGCAGCAGCCGGCAGCCCAGGGCGGCGGCTTCGGCCTGACGCTCCGGCATCGTGTCGCCGGTCAGGATCAGGGCGGGCACCGGGGCGCCGACATGGGCGCGAACCATCTCCACCGCCTGGGCGCCCGTGCCGCCGGCCGGAAGGAAGTGATCGGCCAGGACCAGCCCGGGACGGCCGGGCGCCTGGGGCAGCCGCTGCGCCAGTTCGTTCAGTGACAGGGCGGTCAGCACGTCGTACCCCCAGGCTTCGAGAAGCAGCGCCAACCCTTCCACGATCGACCGGTCGTCGTCCACGACGATGACCAGCCGGCTGGCTTCGGCCGGCGCTCCTCCATCTCCGTCTTCACGGCGGAAGGCACCGCCGCCGTCCACCGAACCATTGCCGGCATCCCCGGTCATGGCGAGGACGGAGGCGGTTCTGGCGTGGTCGTTCGTTAAGCTCAGCATCGGATTCTTCACCAGCTCTGAGGGCGGCGGAGCCAGGGCACCCCGCGCCGTTTTCCACATGGCCGCTTCAAAAAAGAATGAAAAATATTAAAAAAATAGAAATATCAGCCAGACGAATTTTCTGAAACACCTGCCATGTATCGTGGAAAGAAAACATTCCATTCTTGAAATTTATAGGCAGCGATGCGCAGCATCGAGACAATACGGACGCATGATTTGAAAACTTACGTTCATTCGCTTTATCTGATGGACCAATTCCATTCAACTCTGAAAAAGCGCATATGAGGCACGTCCGGATGCCGCACCGAAACGTGCTTCAAACAACGGACCGCGGCATGTTCCGCGAATCCAGACGTGTCGCTTCCGGAACAATCCTTTGAACTGTCCGGATTGGGAGCCGTTCCATCCGGACATGGAAAAACAATGGGCCCCCGCCTTGCGGCGGGGGCCCAAACTTTGTCTTACGAAATTGAACCCTTTCCGGGATCCGCAGCCTTTGGATGCGCCCGTGTCAAGAGCGTAGATGTCAGCTGCGCAGGCTGCCGCCCGTGGCCTTGGCGACCGCGGCGACGATCTTCTGGCCGATGGCCTCGATCTCCGGCTCGGTCAGGGTGCGCTCGGTCGGCTGCAGCGTGACGGAAAGGGCGACGGACTTCTTGCCCTCCTCCAGGTTGGTGCCCTGGTAGACGTCGAAGACCGTCACGTCCTTGACCAGCGCCTTGTCGGCGCCCTTGGCGGCGCGGATCAGCTTGTCAGCCTCCACGTCCTTGCCGACGACGAAGGCGAAGTCGCGCTCCAGCGGCTGGAAAGGCGAGAGCTGGACCAGCGGACGCGCCGTGCCGCCCTTCTTCTTGGGCAGCGGAATGGCGTCCAGGAACACCTCGAAGCCGACCACCGGACCCTTGACGCCCAACGTGCCCAGTACGGTCGGGTGGATCTCGCCGAAGCGGGCCATCACCGTCGGGCCGAGGCGCAGCACGCCCGAGCGGCCCGGATGGTACCAGCCCGGCGCGTCGGTGGTGACCTGCAGGTTGGTCACCGGCGCGCCGGCGGCCTCCAGCACGGCCATCGCGTCGGCCTTGGCATCAAAGGCGTCGACGCCGCGGGCCTTCTCCGCCCAGTGGCGGGGCACCGCGTTGCCGGCGCGGATGCCGGCGGCCACGAGGTCCTGCCCGTCCGGCGACGGCTTGCGGAAGGCCGGGCCGACCTCGAACAGACCGGCGTCGGCGTAACCGCGGTCGGCGTTGCGCCCGGCGGCCTGGATCAGGTTGCCGAGAATGGACGGGCGCATCACGTCAAGGTCGGCGCTGATCGGGTTGACCAGCGTCAGCCCCTCGCCGACGCCGCCGAACAGCGCGGCCACAGGACCGGCCATGAAGGACCAGGTGACGGCTTCCGACAGGCCGCGGACGGCCAGCGTGCGCTTGGTTAGCCCGACGCGGCGCTGCTTGGTGGTCAGGGCCGGGCGGGTCAGCACGCTCTCGCGCGGCAGCGGGGTCGCCGGGATGGCGTCGAAGCCGTGGATGCGCAGCACCTCCTCCACCAGATCGGCCTCGCCGTGGATGTCGGCGCGCCAGGAGGGCGGAACGACGCGCAGGGTGCCGTCCACATCCTCGCCGACGATCTCGCAGCCGAGGTCGATCAGGATGCGGGTCTGCTCGTCGCGCGGCACCTCGACGCCGCCCAGCGCGGCGACCCGGCCCGGACGCAGCGTCAGGGTGCGGCGCCACTGCGGCTCCTCGCCGGCGATCACGAGGTCGGAGGCCTCACCGCCGCAGATCTCCAGGATCAGGCGGGTGGCCCGTTCCATCCCCGACACGACCGCCGCCGGATCGACGCCGCGCTCCAGCCGGTAGCGGGCGTCCGACTCGATGCCCAGCTTGCGGCCCGTCTGCGCCGTGCGCACGGTGTCGAAGATCGCCGCCTCCAGGAAGACGTTGACCGTCGTCTCGGTGCAGCCCGACGCCTCGCCGCCGATGATGCCGCCCAGCGCCTCGGCCCGCTCATGGTCGGCGATGACCGTCATGCTCGGGTCGAGCGCGTATTCCTTGCCGTTCAGCGCCGCCAGCGTCTCGCCCTCGCGGGCCATGCGGACGACGATGCCGCCCTTCACCTTGTCGGCGTCGAAGGCGTGCAGCGGGCGCGACAGGTCGAAGGTGATGAAGTTGGTGATGTCGACCAGCGCGGAGATCGGGCGCAGGCCGATGGCGACCAGCTTGTCGTGCAGCCACTTCGGCGACGGGCCGTTCTTCACGCCGCGGAAATAGCGGCCGACATACATCGGGCAGGCGTCCGGCGCCTCGATGGTCACGCCGAACGGGCTGGCGAAGGCGCCCTTGACCGGCTCGGCAGCCAGCGGCTTCAGCGTGCCCAGACCGGCGGCGGCGAGGTCGCGGGCGATGCCGCGCACCCCGGCGCAGTCGGCGCGGTCGGGCGTCAGGCTGATGTCGATGACCGGGTCGCCGAGGCCGGCGTAGTCGGCGTAGGCGACGCCGACCGGCGCATCGTCCGGCAGCTCGATGATGCCGTTGTGCTCCTCCGACAGCTTCAGCTCGCGCTCGGAGCACATCATGCCGTTCGACTCGACGCCACGGATGACGCCCTTCTTCAGCGTGATGTCGGAGCCGGGGATATAGGCCCCCTCCGGCGCGAAGACGCCCTTCAGGCCGGCGCGCGCGTTGGGCGCGCCGCAGACGACCTGGAGCTTTTCGGTGCCGGTGTCGACGACCAGGACGCGCAGCTTGTCGGCGTCCGGGTGCTTCTCGGCAGAGACGACGTGGGCGACGCGGAAGGGCTTCAGCTCCTTCGAGCGGTCCTCCACCCCTTCGACCTCCAGGCCGAGGGCGGTCAGCTTCTCCACGATCTGGTCGAGCGTGGCGTCGGTCTCCAGATGGTCCTTCAGCCAGGACAGCGTGAACTTCATGGGTCCGGCTCCTTTAGCGCGTCAGGCCCTGGGCCATGCTGGGAACGTCGAGCGGCACGAAGCCGTAATGCTTCAGCCAGCGGAGGTCGGCTTCGAAGAAGGTGCGCAGGTCGGGGATGCCGTATTTCAGCATCGCCACGCGTTCGATCCCCATGCCGAAGGCGAAGCCCTGGTACCTGGTGCTGTCGATGCCGCAGGCTTCCAGCACGTTGGGGTGCACCATGCCGCAGCCCAGGATCTCCAGCCAGTCGCCGTAATTGCCGAGCTTCAGCTCGCCGCCCTTGCGGGAGCAGCCGATGTCCACCTCCGCCGACGGTTCGGTGAAGGGGAAGAAGCTGGGGCGGAAGCGCAGCGGCAGGTCGTCCACGTCGAAGAAGGCGCGGCAGAACTCGATCAGGCAGCCCTTCAGGTGCCCCATGTGGGTCGCCTCGTCGATGACCAGCCCCTCGATCTGGTGGAACATCGGGGTGTGGGTCATGTCGTAGTCGGACCGGTAGGTGCGGCCCGGCGCGATGATGCGGATCGGCGGCTTCTTGTTCAGCATGGTGCGGACCTGCACCGGGCTGGTGTGGGTGCGCAGCAGCATCTTCTTGTCGCCGGCATCCGGCAGATAGAAGGTGTCGTGCATGTCGCGGGCGGGGTGGCCCGGCGGGAAGTTCAGGGCGGTGAAGTTGTGGAAGTCGTCCTCGACGTCCGGCCCCTCGGCGACGCTGAAGCCCATTTCCGCGAAGATCGCCACCATCTCGTCGATGGTCTGGCTGATCGGGTGGATGCGCCCCTCGGTCTCCGGACGGACCGGCAGGGTGACGTCGATGCGCTCGGCCTGGAGGCGGGCCTCCAGATGGGCGCGGGCGAGGTCGGCCTTGCGGCCGTCGATGGCGGCGGCGATCTCGTCCTTCAGCGCGTTGAGCTGCTGGCCGCGCTCGCGCCGTTCGTCGGGCGACAGGCCGCCCAGCTCCTTCATGAAGCCGGTGATGCGCCCCTTCTTGCCGAGCGCGGTGACCCGCACCTCTTCGAGGGCCGCGAGGTCGCCAGCGGCGTTGACCTGCGACAGGAGTTCGTCTTTCAGCGCATCGAGCATGTCATTTCCCGCGAGCCATAAGGAAGTGCGAGCGTAAAGAAAAAGGGAGCCGGCCCAGAGGCACGGCTCCCTTCTTTCGTGTCCGGCGCCGGACCGGGGTTCCCGCTTGCGCGGCGTACCCTTTAGGCGGCGGCCTTGGAGGCGAGAGCGGCCTGGGCCTGATCGACGATGGCCTTGAAGGCCTCCGGCTCACGGGCGGCCAGATCCGACAGGACCTTGCGGTCGATCTCGATGCCGGCCAGCTTGATGCCGTTGATGAAGCGCGAGTAGGTCAGGCCGTACTGGCGGACACCGGCGTTGATGCGCTGGATCCACAGGCCGCGGAAATCGCGCTTTTTGTTGCGGCGATCGCGATACGCGTATTGAAGGGCCTTTTCGACCTTCTCAATCGCGATGCGGAAGTTCTTGGAATTGCGACCCCGGTAGCCCTTGGCGAGCTTCAGGATCTTGCGGTGACGGGCGTGCGTGGTGACGCCGCGCTTAACACGAGCCATGGTTCAGATTCCCTTACGATATCAAGCGTTGCGCAGCCAGTTCTTCAGCACGATCTTCTGGTCCGGCTCGGCCAGGGTCATCATGCCGCGCGCATTGCGCTTCATATTCGGGCTCTTCTGCTCCAGGCAGTGGCGCTTGAAGGCCGCCTGGGCGCGCACCTTACCGGACGCGGTCACCTTGAAGCGCTTCTTGGCGCCGCTCTTCGTCTTCAGCTTGGGCATTTTCAATCCTTGCGTTGGATGTTCCCGACTGACGGTTGGGCATGCCCTGGGTCTCGGACCCGGCCTCGCCGCCCGTTGGAGCGCAGGGTTATACGCGCGGCCACGCCGCAACGCAAGGGGGAGCGATTGCGGGAGAGGTATGAAGGTGAGCCGGCGCCCCCTCCCCTACCGGTACTCCTTGAACCGCTCCGTCGCCTGGACCAGGGCGGCGCGGATGCCCGGCTCCATGGCGGAATGGCCGGCGTCGGGCACCACGCGGTAATCGGCCTCCGGCCAGGCGCGGCGCAGGTCGTCGGCGCTGGTGATGGGGCAGACGATGTCGTAGCGGCCCTGGACGATCGCCCCCGGCAAGTGCCGGATGCGGTGCACGTCGCGCAGCAGCCTGTCCTCCGGGGTGAAGCGGTTGGAGCGGAAGTAATGCGCCTCGATGCGGGCGAGGCCCAGGGCGTGGGTGTCCTCCGCGCTCGTCGCAATCAGCTCCGGCGAGGGCAGCAGCGAGGAGCAGGAGCCCTCATACAGGCTCCACACCCGCGCCGCCGCCATGCGGGTCGCCGCATCCGGCGCGTTGAGCCGCCGCCAATAGGCCTCCAGCAGGTCGCCGCGCTCCTCCGGCGGGATGTGACCGGCGAAAGTGGCCCAGGCCTCCGGGAAGATCGTGCGCATGGAGTAGAGGAACCAGTCGATCTCCGTCTTCCGCATCAGGAAGATGCCGCGCAGGATCAGCCCCAAGCAGCGCTCCGGATGGGTCTGCCCGTAGGCCAGCGCCAGCGTCGATCCCCAGCTTCCGCCGAACAGCAGCCAGCGCTCGATCCCCAGATGGCGGCGCAGCCGTTCGGCGTCCTCCACCAGCAGCTCGGTCGTGTTGCGCCGGACCTCGCCCAGCGGAGTGGAGCGGCCCGCCCCGCGCTGGTCCATCACGACGATGCGGTAATGGCCGGGATCGAAGAAACGCCGGTGCGTCGGCGAGGCGCCCGCCCCCGGCCCCCCGTGCAGGAACAGCACCGGCACGCCGCGCGGGTTTCCCGACTGCTCCCAATAGAGTGTGTGGATCTCGTCCACGGGCAGGAAGCCGGTCTGGTAGGGGTCGATGGGCGGGAAAAGCTCGCTGCGGGGCATGAAGAGGTCCTGTCAGTCCGGGCCGGATCGTCCGGCCCACAGAGTAGCCGATCCAAGGAATCCGGCCCAATCATTCCCGATGCCGGTCCTCAAGCGAGTGTAGGGCGCCGGTCCGGCCCCCGCCACCGGCTCACTCCTCATCCTCCTCATCAGCGGCATCCGGCGACGGGGCCGTGTCATGCCCTGCGGTGCGGGCAGGCGGGCCGGCTCCGTCCAGCCGCTCGATCTGCTCGGGATGGGTCGCCTCGATCAGCGGGCCGGCGCGCAGGCCCACCCAGCCGCGCACCCGGACGACCCGCCCCTCGTAGGACAGCGGGTCGATGCCGGCGGCCACGAACTCGCGCAGCGCGGCCCGCCCGATGTGAACCGTGACGTCGGTCCGCCAGTCCTCGCCGAAATCCAGATAGGCGTCGCCGCCCGCCTTGCTCACCCGCAGCACCCGCCCCTCGACGATCTGGAAGCTGTCGCGGTTCCGGCGCAGCGCGTCCGGGTCGGCGGGCCGCACGGCGTAGGCGCGGGTCCGCCAGATGCCGCGCTCGGCCGCCCGCGCGCCGGCCTCCGCCGCCAGCATCTCACGGGCCAGGGCGCGGGCGTCGGGCCGGGTGTGCACGCGGGCGAGGCCGCGCGCCAGCAGCTCGCCCTGGAGCCAAAGCCCGTCGCCGCGCACCACCTGGGCCAGCAGGCGCCCGTGCCGGTCGGTCCGCGCCTCCCCCCGCACGCTCAGGCGTTGCCCGACGGCCAGTTCTGCCAGCGCCTGCCGCGCCGCCTCGGCCAACGGCCAGGGGTCGCCCGGCTCCGCCCCCATGGGCGGTGCGGCGGGCTCGATGCCGGCCAGACGCAGGCTGCGCCCGTCCTCAAGCAGCAGCGTGGCGCCGTCGGTCACCGCGGCGACGCGCAGCTCCGGCGGCCCGGCGGTGTTCGCCATCAGCAGCAGGGTGGACAGCGTCAGCGAGAGAATGCGGCGCGGCATGGCGGGCGAAGGGAGAGAGCCGTGGAACAGGCGGGCCGGACGGGGAGTTTGATCTCTGCGAGCCCCCTTCCGATATGACGACTCATGACGCCCGAACCGACGACCGAACGCAAGCCGTCTTCCCTGTTTCCGCCAAGGCAATCGGCCGATCCAGCCCTCTCCCCTCTGGGGAGAGGGTGGCCCGGAGGGCCGGTAAGGGGGTTGCGCATGGCGGTAGGTCCGGCAAAAGCGCAACCCCCTCACCCTAACCCTCTCCCCAGAGGGGAGAGGGGATTTCAAACGCAATCATCTGCCCCGTCCCCGCTGCACCGGATCGCCGCCGCGGGGCTAGCCGTCCTGCTGCTCACCTCGGCCTGTGCCCCGGCCAACGCCCAGCTCCTCGGCGGCAGCGAGGAGTCGATCGGCGCGCAGGAGCATCCCAAGATCCTCGCCCAGTATGGCGGAGCCTACCCCGACCAGCGGCTACAGGCCTACATCACCGGCATCGGCAACCGGCTGGCCGCCCAGACCGACCGCTCCGGCCCCTGGACCTTCACCGTTCTGGACAGCGACGTGGTCAACGCCTTCGCCCTGCCCGGCGGCTACGTCTACATCACCCGCGGCCTGCTGGCGCTCGCCAAGGACGAGGCGGAGGTGGCGAGCGTTATGGGGCACGAGATCGGCCACGTCATCGCCCACCATGGCCAGGAGCGGCAGACCAACCAGACCATCGCCGGGCTGCTCGCCGCCGGCATCGGCCTCGTGCTGGGCAGCCCGGAGCTGGCGCAGATCGCCAACATCGGCGGCACCGCCCTGCTCGCCCGCTACTCCCGCGGTCAGGAGTCGGAGGCCGACCGGCTGGGCATCGAGTATCTGCACCGCGCCGGCTACGACCCCTTCGCCATGGCGACCTTTCTGGAGACCATGCGCCGCGATACCCAATATTCCGGCCTGCGCTCCGGCAAGGGTGCGGGAGAAGGCGGCTTCGACTTCTTCGCCACCCACCCGCAGACCGCGTCGCGCGTCGACGAGGCGGCGGCCATCGCCCGCGAGCTACCCCGCGGGGCGCGGCCTGTCGATCCCTACATGACGGCGATGGACGGGGTGATCTACGGCGACAGCCCGGAGAACGGCTTCGTCCGCGGCCGGACCTTCGCCCACCCGCAGCTCGGCATCGCCTTCGACGTGCCGCAGGGCTACAGCCTGCTCAACGGGGCGCAGCAGGTGATCGCCAAGGGGCCGAACGGCGGGGCCATCGTCTTCGACGGGGGCAAGGCGCCGGGCGTGCGCGACCCCGCCGCCTACCTGACCGGCAGCTGGGCGCAGGGGGCGCCGTTGCGCGACCTGCAATCCTTCACCGTCAACGGCATGCCGGCGGCCACC
This sequence comes from Azospirillum brasilense, assembly GCF_022023855.1. Classification (NCBI taxonomy): domain Bacteria; kingdom Pseudomonadati; phylum Pseudomonadota; class Alphaproteobacteria; order Rhodospirillales; family Azospirillaceae; genus Azospirillum; species Azospirillum brasilense. Next base: position 1,146,504 of record NZ_CP059449.1, on the reverse strand, counting down.
GCGCTGACCCAGGGCAAGACCGATGCCGGGGCGGTGGACGTGCGGCTGGTCGCCATCCGCGCCGACTCCGGCACCCTCTACCGCTTCACCTTCCTGGCCCCCGGCGGCGCGCTGTCGCGCTTCGACGCCGATTTCCGGCAGACCGCCACCAGCTTCCGCCGGCTGACCCGGCAGGAGGCCGCGTCCTACCAGCCCCGGCGCATCCGCGTGCAGACCGCCCGCCCCGGCGACAGCGTGGAATCCTTTGTGCGCCAGATGCCACGGGAGCCATACGCGGAGGAATTGTTCCGGATCATCAACGATCTTCCGCCGGGCACGCCGATCCAGCCCGGACGCCCGCTGAAGATCATCACCGATTGACAACCGCTTGGTTGAAGGCGGGGTGACCGTTGCGGGACGCGGCGCGATGGCCGATTGCCGATGGCCGCGTGCGTCCTGTAGGCTCCGCGCCATGGCTGACCACCCCACCAAACGGCGTTTTCTGCAAACCGGCTTGCGCGTCTCCGGACCGAAGGAGGCCGTGCGCAAAAAGGGTGGTCCGCGCCGGACGCGCCCGCCCGCGCTGGGCCGCCCACGCCTGCGCCTGCCCATCGCGGCGGTGCTGGTGGCCGGCTTCGGGTCGCTGATGCTGCTGGCGGTGGCGAGCGTGCTCGTGCTCGGCCTCGTCAGCGCCAGCCGGAACACCTTCGCGCTGCTGAACGACCGCGCCGACCTCGCTTTGTCGGGGGTGGAGGTGCGCATCCGTAACCAGCTCAACCCCGCGCGGGACATGGCCCGTTTCGTGGCCGGACTGATGGAGCGGGGGGAGCTGGATCCCGCCGATTCCCGCTCTCTCCAGGACACGCTGCGCGGCGCGCTGGCCGGGGCTCCGGACGTGACGGGCATCGCCTTCTTCCACCCCGACCGCACCGGCCTGCGTGCCGACCGGCTGGGCAACCAGCTCCACATCGGGCGGGAGGACCTGCGCCACGAGCCGGAACTGGCGCCGGAGCTGCGCAACGGCGCCGACCGCACCACCGCCGTCTGGGCCGACCCGCTGTGGTCGAAGGAGGCGGGAACCAGCTTCGTCACCCTGTTCCAGCCCGTGCGGCGCAACGGCACCTATCTGGGGCAGGTGATCGTCGGGGTGTCGCTGGGCGACCTGTCGCGCTTCCTGTCCACGCTCTATGTGGAGCAGGGGCTGAATGCCTTCGTCCTGTTCGATCGGCAGCACGTTCTGGCCCACCCGTCGCTGGCCGGCATGAAGTTCGACTTCTCCACCAAGACCGACGGCCCGCCTTTGCCGCGAATCGATCAGGTGGCCGACCCGGCGCTGGCGGCGCTGTGGCAGACCGGCCAACCGGTGGACGCCCTGAAGAAGCGGGTGGAGGGCCGGATCGTCAACGTGCTGGACGAGGATTACCTGTTCCTGATGCGCAGCATGGCCGGCTACGGCCAGCAGGACTGGACCATCGGCATCGGCTTCCGCGCCAACGAGGCCAGCGCCGAGGTCCGCCGCCTCTACACCACCGGCCTCGCCGGGCTGGGCATCCTGCTGATCTCGGTGGCGGTGGCCCTGATCGTCGGGCGGCGCATCAGCACCCAGGTGGCCCATCTGGCCGAAGCGGCCGACCATGTCCGGACCTTCGACTTCCGCGCGATCGACGAGCTTCCCGATTCGCGCCTGCGCGAGCTGGCCCGCGCCAACAGCGCCTTCAACGCCATGGTTGCCGGGCTGCGCTGGTTCGAGACCTATGTGCCGAAGGCCCTGGTGTTGCGGCTGATGCACCGCCGCGGCGGCCTGACCAGCTTCCAGTCGGAGGAGCGGGAGGTGACGGTGATGTTCACCGACATCCGCGGCTTCTCCCGCATGGCCGAGCATATGGGCGCCGCCGACACCGCCGCCCTGCTGAACGAGCATTTCACCCTGCTCGCCAACTGCATCGAGGCGGAGGGCGGCACGGTGGACAAGTTCATCGGCGACGCCATCATGGCCTTCTGGGGCGCGCCGGAGGAGCAGCCGGACCACGCCGCCCGCGCGCTGCGCGCCGCCCACGCCATCACCCGCGCCGTGCGCGAAGGCAACCGCCGCCGCGCGGCGGAGGGGCTGCCGGCGATCCGCGTTCGCATCGGCCTGCATTCCGGGCCGGTGGTGGTGGGCAACATCGGGTCGGCAAGCCGCATCAACTACACCATCGTCGGCGACACCGTGAACGTCGCCGCTCGCATCGAGGAACTGGCCTCCGCCCTTCAGGGGGACGAGGAGGTCATCGTCCTGTCGAGCGCCGCCACCGCCTTCCAGGGCGATGGCGCGGCTCCGCTGGACTGCGTCGGCGACCGCACGCTTCGTGGCCGCACCGGCACGACGGAAGTGTGGCGGGTGACTTTGGATGGCGATGGCGGGGGGGATGGCGCCGGGGCGGTTCGGGAGGAGGAAAAGGCGTAGCGTGGGCTTGCCCCCACCCCGGCCCTCCCCCGCTGGGCGGGAGAGGGTGCCTTATGCGAAGCGGCGGTCGTCCCCTCCCCCGCCCAGCGGGGGAGGGTTAGAGTAGGGGCACGCGGTCTGCTACGCGTCCGCCAGCAGATCCCCGAACCCTTCCACCCGCTTCAGCATCGACTGGCGCAGCTTCAGCAGGGCGCGGTGTTCGAGCTGGCGCACCCGCTCCTTGCTCACCCCCAGTTCGCGGCCCAGCTGCTCCAGGGTGGCGCCCTCCTCGCGCAGGCGGCGTTCCTGGATGATGGTGCGTTCGCGCGGGCTGAGTTCACCCAGCGCCTCGGCCAGCCATTGGGAGCGGGTGCGGCTATCGCGCATGCCGATCACCACCTCCTCCGGCGAGGGACGCTGGTCGGCCAGGAAGTCCTGCCAGTCCTCGTCGGAGCCGTCGGCGACCGGGGAGTTGAGCGACTGGTCGGAGGCGGACAGCCGCATCTCCATCGCCTCCACCTCGGTCACGTCGACCTGGAGTTCGCCGGCGATCCACTCCCGCCCTTCCTTGGTCAGGCCGTTGCCCCCGCCGCTGTTGCCCTGGGTGATGCTCTCGATGCGGGCACGCAGGCGGCGCAGGTTGAAGAACAGCGACTTCTGCGCGGCGGTGGTGCCGGTGCGGACGATGGACCAGTTGCGCAGGATGTAGTCCTGCATGGCCGAGCGGATCCACCAGGCCGCGTAGGTGGAAAAGCGCACCTCGCGGTCCGGCTCGAAGCGGCTGGCCGCCTGCATCAGCCCGACATTGCCCTCCTGAACGAGGTCGCCCATGGGCAGGCCGTAGTTGCGGAACCGCGCGGCGGTCGCCACCACCAGCCGGGTGTAGGCGCGGACCAGTTCGTGAAGAGCCCGTTCGTCGCCGCCTTCGCGCCATTTGCGGGCCAGATCGAATTCGTGGTCGCGCGTCAGCAAAGGCTCACGCATGGAAGCCTTGATGAAACTCAGATTCGCGCGCTGAGTCTCGGGATCGTCGATGTAGGCCATACGTCCCTTCCTTCCCGTCTGGGCGGCCGCGTTTCAGGCTGCTTGTGCCCTGTGCTGCGGAGTCCGAAGGGACAGGCCCCCTCAGGTCCAATGATCCGTCGGTTCATCACGGCCGGTTCGCCGTGGGGTGCCGACGGTTGGGACAACAGCCGTTCCCCTCGCCCTGTTGCACGTCATACGCAGCACAAGACGTTTCGGATCATCCGGACCGGAAGGGATTCGGTGGCGGAGGCCGAGGGGATGGGTAAGACGGTTAGGAAAAAGGGAGATGGGTCAGACCTGGAACAGATCCAGGATCTCACCCGAAGGCGACAGGCATCCACAAACGAGGTGCCCACCCAACCCGCAATTGCCATCCAGGGTCGCCACGCGGTCGGTCACCGCCACGCCCTTGCGGGCCGGGTCGTAGCCCCGCACGACGCGGGCGAAACCGCCGTAAGGCTCTGACATCTGGGCGAAACCGGGCGCCCCCCACCAGAAGGCGTCGCCCTGGTGGTTCAGCGGGCGGCGGATGTCCACCCCGGCGCTGACCAGCAGCACGCCGCCCTCCCCGCTCTCCGGGCCGGTGCAGTAGGCGGCGCGGCGCAGGGTGTTGAACACATTTTCGTGACCGGGCTGCGCGTGCATCGCCTGACGCAGCCCCTGGGTCCAGCGGCCGAGCGTCATGGTGCCGCCGCGGGCCGCCGCCATACCCTGCTCCACCGTGCCGCCATAGGCGGCCAGCGTGGCCCCCGCGCCGTGGCGGGTCATCCAGTCGAGCACCTGCTGCGGGTCGGGCGCGAATTGGAGTTGGAGCAGCTTGTGCCACATCTCCTCCTGCGCGCCGCGCAGATAGACGATGTCGCCGGCCTCCATGCCCCGCCAGCTCAGCAGCCAGGTGCGGAAGGCCAGCAGCGCGTCCACCGTCTCCAGCACCCGCTCGCCCCAGCCGACCATGTTGCCGAGATAGACGAGCCGGTCACCGGGCAGGAAGCGGGCCGCGATCACCTCGTGCACGGCGTGGAGATGGTCCGTCTGCGCGTGGATCGAGCCGACGGCCCAGATGCGCCGCGGGTTTCGGAGATCGATGAATTTCTGCGCTTCAGACATGCCGGAGACGCTCACCCCATCCAGCGGTCACGGACCGGCCCAGAACAGGCCGGGGGCGGGAGTGTAGGCGCCGCGCAGGCCCGGCGAAAGACGAAAACTTAAGACAAAGGCGCGGCCAAAGCGCCGCGCCTTCATCGTCAACATCACACTCTCGAACCGGTTCCCGCTTCCGGTATGGGAAACGGGACTGAACCGGAGTCAGGCGGCCTTTTTGAGGACCAGCTCCAGCCGCTCGGTGGCCTTGGTCTCGTCGATCTTCTCGACGGCGGCCAGCTCACGGGCCAGACGCTCCAGGGCGGCCTGATAGATCTGGCGCTCGCTGTAGGACTGGTCGGACTGGTCGGCGCCGCGGTACAGGTCGCGAACGACCTCCGCGATGGCCACCGGGTCGCCCGAGTTGATCTTGGCCTCATACTCCTGGGCGCGGCGGCTCCACATCGTGCGGCGGACGCGCGAACGGCCCTGCAGCGTCTCCAGGGCGACCTTGATGCGGTCCTTCGTGCTGAGGCGGCGCAGGCCGGCGGCCTTGGCCTTGCCGACCGGAACCTTGAGCGTCATGCGCTCTTTTTCGAACGTGATCGCGTAGAGCTGAACATCCATGCCAGCGATGCTGTGGGTCTCGATTCCCTCGACCCGACCGACGCCATGGGCCGGGTAGACGACGAAGTCACCGGCCTCGAAGTCAAGCTTGTTCGACATTTGGGTTGGCTCTCACTTCTCGCGATCGCGCCATTTTGCCGCCCCGGTGGAGGGGGCGAAAAAGGCCCGGTGACAACGACACACCGTGGGGATGGGGTCCTCCACGCCGCGCACTGTTGCACTGAGCCCTTGGTCGATGGGAAATCCGGCAATGACGCTGAGGCCGGCTCCGGGCGCGTATTATAGCGATGTTACGGCCGGGTTACAAAGGCTACGCGCGGGCAGCCGTCCGGATTCTGACGTTGCCCGCCGATGGCCGACCTGTCGTTTTTGCATGGCGGCAAAAGAATGCCATGCGCCGCAATAGTCCCGACTCCGCTTAGCCGCCGGCCTTCGGAGAGAAGAACTTGTCGAACTTGCCGTCCACGCCCTTCATGGCGTCGGCGTCGGGCAGCGCGTCCTTCTTGCGGGTCAGGTTGGGCCACTGCGCCGCGTAGTCGCGGTTCAGTTCCATCCACTTCTCCGCACGGCCGTCGGTGTCCGGCACGATGGCTTCGGCCGGGCATTCCGGCTCGCACACGCCGCAGTCGATGCACTCATCCGGGTGGATGACCAGCATGTTCTCGCCCTCGTAGAAGCAGTCCACGGGGCAGACCTCGACGCAATCGGTGTACTTGCACTTGATGCAGTCTTCCGTCACGACGTAGGGCATGATTCGTTCTCCGCTGTTCTCGCCAGTTCCGGCGGTGTTCACGCGCCGGGGTTCGAGTCGCATCGATGGACGCTTCGACTGACGTGCTCGCGCGTGGGTGCGGCCGAGGGCATGAATGGACCATGGCCCGACCGCGGCGCTTGCCTAGCACGCCGCCTGAGACGGGATCAACCCCGCCGGTTGTGTGGGCGCAAGCGACGCAGCCCCACCCTCCATATTCCCCTCCGCGACCGCCTCCAGGAAGGTGCGCAGGGCCACCGTCTCCATGGAATCCACCCGCCGGACGAAACGGGTGGGCATGCGGGCCAGTTCCGGCGGCAGTGGGCGGGCGGTGAACAGGCCGCGCCAGGGCTCCCGCTCCACCACGACGCGGGGCAGGACGGTGACGCCCATGCCGGCGCCGACGCAGCCCAGGATGGCCTCCAGCGCCCCGAACTCCATCACGCGGTAGGGAACCCGCCCGGCCTCGCGCATCGCCGTCTCCGCTCGGGCGCGGTAGGCGCAGCCGCGCCGGAAGGCCAGCAGGGTGTTCCGCCCGGACTCGCTGGTGATGCCGCTGGCCGGTTCGACCAGCACCAGCTCCTCCTCGAAGACGGGCTGGCTGACCAGTTCGGGATGCTCCACCGCCCCGGAGACGAAGGCGCCGTCGATGCGCCCGGCCAGCACCTCCCCCAGCATGGTTTCGGTGGGGCCGGGGACGATGGTCAGATCGACGTCCGGGTTCTCCGCGTGGAAGCGGGCGAGGATCGGCGGCAGCCGCACGGCGGCGGTGGTCTCCATGGTGCCCACGGACAGCCGCCCGCCCCGCCCCGCCGCGTCGGCCACCGCGTCGCGCGCCTGGGCGACGAGGCGCAGCACCCGGTCGGCGTAGTCGGCCAGCACCCGCCCGGCCGGCGTCGGCGCCATACCGCGGCTGAGCCGCAGGAACAGCGGCACGCCGAGATCCTCCTCCAGCCGCTTCAGCCGCGCCGTCACGTTGGACTGGACGCAGTTCAGCGTCTCCGCCGCCCGGCTGACGCTGCCGGTATCCGCCACCGCCTTCACCACCCGCAGGCCCGCGAGGTCCATCGCCTCCTCCCCGATCCGCACGCTTCCCATCACTCACAGTGAAGCATAGCATCGAAACAAATCATTAGAAATGAGGGTTCCGTCACGCCAGGATGGAGCCACACGAAAAAAGAACCTGCAGGAGGAAGCCATGGTCCGGGTGCTGATCGGCGGCGTGCTGGTGCTGGTCATCTCCATGGGGGTGGGGCGCTTCGCCTTCACGCCAATCCTGCCGGCGATGCAGGCGGCCACCGGGCTGGGCACCGACGCCGCGGGGCTGCTCGCCTCGCTGAACTATCTCGGCTACTTCCTGGGGGCGCTGGGCGTCGGGCTGGTCCCGCAGGGCGCGGCGCGCACCGCCGTCTTCCGCACCGCGCTGATCGCCAGCGTCACCTCCACCGCCGGCATGGGCTTCACCGAGGGCATGGCGGCCTGGGCCGTGCTGCGCTTCGTCTCCGGGCTGGCCAGCGCCGGCCTGTTCATCCTGGGCATCGCCATGACGCTGGACGCGCTGGCCCGCGCCGGGCGCGAGTCCTGGACCGGCTGGCTCTACACCGGCGTCGGCCTCGGCATCGCGTCGAGCGGCCTGTTCGTCGCCGTGATGGGCGACCGGCTGGGCTGGCGCGGCGACTGGCTGTGGCTGGGCCTGGCCTGCCTGGGCTTCGGCACCCTGTCCTGGCTGTGGGTGAGCGACCCGCCGCGCGAGCCCGGCCACATGGCCGCCGCCCGGCCCACACCCGCGCCCTCCCTCCGCCCTTCCATTCCCATGGTCCTGCTGACGCTGGCCTATTTCCTGGAGGGGGCCGGCTACATCGTCACCGGCACCTTTCTGGTCGCCATCCTGAAGACCATGCCGGAGACGGCGCAGCTCGGCGCCGCGGCCCTGGATGGTCACCGGTCTGGCGGCCATGCCGTCCGGCATCGTCTGGGCGGCGGCGGGGCGGCGGCTCGGCCTCTGGCGGGCGCTGATCCTCGCCCATGTCGTGCAGGCGGTGGGCATCCTGCTGCCGATCACCGGGTCCCCCGCGGCGGCCCTGCTGTCGGCTGTGCTGTTCGGCGGAACCTTCGTCGGCATCGTCACCCTATCCTTCACGCTGGGGCGGCACCTGTCCGGCGGGGCGTCAGCCCGCGTCATCGGCGCGCTGACCGCCGTCTACGGGCTGGGGCAGATCATCGGGCCGGTGCCGGCGGGGATGGTGGTGGCGCGCACCGGCAGCTTCGATTCCGCCCTGCTGGGGGCCGCCGCCGCGGTGCTGGCCGGCGCGCTTCTCCTCGCCGCCGGGGCCTGGATGGCCGGGCGCCGCAGCCCCGCCGCGGTTGCCCTGGGCGCCGGGCGCGGGTAGCCTGTCGCCATGTTCGATCCGCTGCACCCTGAGGACTCCCGCCGCCACGCCCCCGCGACGGAACGCAACCGCGCCCCCATTCTGGAGGTGCTGCGCCGCGTCCTGCCGCCGCGAGGTCTGGTGCTGGAGATCGCGAGCGGCACCGGCCAGCACGCCGTCGCCTTCGCCGCGGCGCTGCCCGCCGTGACGTGGCAGCCGAGCGACCCCGACCCGGACCTGCGGGACAGCGTCCGCTCCTGGGCCGCCGCCGCGGCTCTGCCCAACCTGCGCGACCCTCTGGACCTCGACGCCGCCGCGGCCGCCTGGCCGGTCGAGGCAGCCGACGCGGTGGTCTGCATCAACATGATCCACATCGCCCCGTGGCAGGCGGCGCTCGGCCTGTTCGCCGGGGCGGAGCGGCTGTTGCCCGCCGGCGCGCCGCTGCTGCTCTACGGCCCCTTCACGCGCGGCGGGCGGCACAGCGCGCCCAGCAACGCCGCCTTCGACGCCGACCTGAAGGCCCGCAACCCCGCCTGGGGCGTGCGCGACCTGGACGCGGTGGAGCGCGCCGCCACTGGCTTCACCCTCGGCGAGCTGGTGGAGATGCCCGCCAACAACCTGACCGTCGTCCTGCGGCGCCGTTAAGCCCCCGGCCGATCCTCCATCCGGACCACCCCATTCGAGGTGCGGTCTTCTGCCGCAGTTTTGCACCCGCGAGATTTGCTATTGTTTCCCTGCAGCGCTTGAGTTTGTAAACAAATTACAAATTGGGGGAAATGATGAAGCGGAAGCTGGTTCCGGACGTGGTGAAGTCGCAGGAACTCATCCTGGTGCCGGAGGACACCTCCGTCCTGACCGTGTCGAAGCTGATGGCGGAAAAGAACATCGGCGCCGTGCTGGTGGTGAACCACGGCGACCTCGTCGGGATCGTCACCGAGCGCGACCTGAACAACAAGGTGCTCTCCACCCAGATCGACGCCCTGGAGACCGAGGTGTCGGCGATCATGACCCGCAACCCGGACACCCTGCCGCCGGACGCGGACGCCATCGAGGCGCTGACCCTGATGCAGTCGAAGCACTACCGCCACCTGCCGATCACCCAGGGCAAGCGCGCGGTCGGCATCGTCTCGATCCGCGACCTGTTCAAGCTCGCCTACGAGCATCTGGTGGAGGAGGTGGAGTTCCGCGACGGTCTGATGCGGACCTGACCCCAAAAGGCGAACGGGCCGCCCCCGATGCAGGGACGGCCCGTCGAAAGACCTGCTCAGAAGAGCCGGAGCGTCAGTGCGCTTCGGCCTTCTTCCGTTTGCGGCGGGCGGCGGCCATCAGGTTCAGCGCCTCGACCAGCGTCGAGAAGGCGATGGCGAAGTACAGATAGCCCTTCGGGATGTGGAAGCCGAAGCCGTCGGCGATCAGCGCCACGCCGACCAGCAGCAGGAAGGCCAGGGCCAGCATCTTCACGGTGACGTGGCGGTTCACGAAGTCGCCCACCGGGCGGGCGGCGAACAGCATCACCGCCATGGCGATGACGACGGCGGTGACCATCACCGGCAGGTCGTTGGACATGCCGACCGCGGTGATCACGCTGTCCAGCGAGAAGACGATGTCCAGCACGATGATCTGACCGACCACCGCGCCGAAGCTGGCGACCTTGGGGGCGGCGCCGCCCTCCTCGTGACCCTCCACGGTGTTGTGGATCTCGATGGTGCCCTTGGCCAGCAGGAACAGGCCGCCGCCGAGCAGGATCAGGTCGCGGCCCGAGAAGCCCATGCCGAGTACGGTGATCAGCGGTTCCGTCAGGGTCGCCACCCAGGAGATGGAGGCGAGCAGCAGAAGCCGCATGACCAGCGCCAGCGCCAGACCGAGCTGCCGGGCCTTCTGCTGCTGGTGGACCGGCAGCTTGGCCGCCATGATCGAGATGAAGATGATGTTGTCGATGCCGAGCACGATCTCCAACGCGGTGAGCGTCAGGAGGCTGGCCCAGACCTGCGGGTCGGAGAGCAGTTCGAGCATGAGGGCGGCGGGCTCCGAAAAAGTCGGCCGTTGCGGGACTATTTTGCGCAGATGAGGTTGCGACCCCTGAATGGCAATGGCCCGGCCCGCGCTTCGCCGCCGCTTTCCCCGGCTGTTCCGGCTTACTCCTCTCCGTACAGCTGGTCGAGCGCCCGGCGGTCGCGCTTGGTCGGGCGCCCGGCGCCGGGCTCCCGCGGGGCCGGCGGCGCGCGGTAGGGGTCGTGGATCGCCTCCTCCCGCACCGGCGGGGCAAGGTCCTCGTAAAGGGCCTGCGCCTCCAGCGCCGGGCCGCGCCGGCTGCCGAGCGCGACCACCTTGATCACACGGATGTGCCGCCCCTGCGCGAATGTCAGCACGTCGCCGGGCTTCACCGCGTAATGCGCCTTGCCGACCACCGTGCCGGACACCCGCACGCCGCCTCCGTTGCACAGCTTCGCCGCGAGGCTCCGCGTCTTGAAGAAGCGCGCGAACCACAGCCACTTGTCGATCCGCAAACGGCCCGCCGGGGTGGGATCGGAGCCGGAGTCGGGGAGATCGTCATCGTCGAGGTCGGTCATGCGGAGCCCCCACCCTTCCCACGGCTGACGCCGTGGGCCCCTTCCCTCCCCCGCTCACGCAGGGGAGGGACTTTCATCCCCTCCCCTGCAAAGCGGGGGAGGGTTAGGGTGGGGGCAAAAGCGAATCTCTTCATCACGTTCCCGAAAGCTGGCGCAGCTTGGCGAAGGGGTGGTCGGCGTTGACGGGGGCCTCGCGGCGGGGCTTGTGGCGCGGGTTGCGACGGCGGCGCCAGGAAACCGCCCCATCCTCCGCCACTGAACGGGTGTAGCCAAGCCCCTTCATCACCGCACCCAGCTCGTCCGGCTTGGCGCCGATCATCTGGGCCAGGGCCGGCTCGGCCACCGCCCGGCCCTCCTTGGCGGCGGTCAGCAGCTCGGTCTCCAGCCGGTCGAGCATGTCCACCCGCAGCGCCCGCGGCCCGGCCGCCGGATAGCCGATGGCCTCCCAGAAGGCGGGCGGCGCGCCGGTGGCCTCCACCGAGACGCGGCCCGGAGGCGGGATCGGCACCGGCAGGGGCAGCCGGTGCTTCACCGCCCACAACAGCCCGCGCAGTTCCACCGCCCCCGGCTTGGCGAGCGCCGTCAGATAGAGGTGCGACACGCCGAGCCGCACCCCGTGGCGGGACAGCGCCTTGCGGTCGGCCTTCTCCAGCCCTTCCACCATCGGAGCAACCGGTGCGCGGGGCATCGCCCCCATGTTCTCGACGAGCTGGAAGGCCAGCCCACGCGCCGTTCCCGTCAGATCGCTCGCATCGCGCAACGCCAGCAGGGGGCGCAGCCGGGCGGCGACGCGGTCCTTCACCCAGCGTTCCAGCCGGACGCGCACGCGGTCGAGCTGCCCCTGGTCGAGCAGCCCCTCGTCGAAGGGCAGAACCGCCGGGGTCAGAACCGACGGGCCGGGGCCGAGCCGGGCCACCGCCAACCCGTCCGCCGTCAGCACCCCGTCCGGCCCGAGGGCGAACACGTCGTCCGGCTCCTGCTCGAAGGCGCGCAGGCGGGACGCCACCTCCTCGCGGAGCGCGCGGCGGGCGGCGGTCAGCAGGGACTTGGCCTCCTCCGAGCGCTCCGGGGCGTCGGGGACGAAGCGGAAGCCCTCCAGCCGGCCCACCGGGTGACCTTCCACCACCACCTCGCCGTCGGCGCGCACGCCGCCGATCAGCTCCCGCCCGTCCTTCAGCGTGCGGGCCAGCGTGGCCGAGCGGCGGTCGATGAAGCGCTGCGTCAGCCGCTCGTGCAGGGCGTCGGACAGCTTGTCCTCGATGGCGCGGGTGCGCGCCTGCCAATGCACCGGGTCGGTCAGCCAGCTCGGCCGGTTGGAGATGTAGGTCCAGGTGCGGATGTGGGCGATGCGGGCGACCAGCGCGTCGATGTCGCCCTCGGTGCGGTCGAGCCGGGCGATCTGCTTGGCCGCCCAGTCCTCGTCCAGCCGCCCGATGCCGGTGCGCAGCTGCCGGAAGATCTGCCCGAGCAGCCGGGTGTGGGCGTCCGACAGCACCTTGCGGAAGTCGGGGACCTGGCAGACCTCCCAGAGCAGGCGCACGTTGTCGCGGCCCTTGGCGAGGTCCATCACCTCATGGTCGCGGACCAGTGCCTGGAGCGCCAGATGGTCGTCGGCGTCGCGGGCGCGCAGCAGCTCCGGGATCGGCGGGCGTTCCTCCAGCGACTTCAGCAGGAAGCCCGGCGTGTCGAAGCGCAGCTTGCTGTTGCGCCACATCAGCGTCTTGATCGTCTCGAACTGGTGGTTCTCGACGCGGTCGACGACGTCGGCCTCCAACTCCCCCACCTCGTCGGTGGTGCCGAAGGTGCCGTCGCGCATGTGCCGCCCGGCGCGCCCGGCGATCTGCGCCACCTCCGGCGCGCGCAGGCGGCGTGGGGCGAAGCCGTCGAACTTCACGATGCGGGCGAAGGCGACATGGTCGACGTCCATATTCAGCCCCATGCCGATGGCGTCGGTCGCCACCAGATAATCCACCTCCCCCGCCTGATAGAGCCCGACCTGGGCGTTGCGGGTGCGCGGGGACAGCGCGCCCAACACCACCGCGGTGCCGCCGCGCTGGCGCCGGATCATCTCGGCCAGCGCGTAGACGTCGGTCGCCGAGAAGGCGACGACGCAGGAGCGCGGCGGCAGGCGCGTCAGCTTGCGGTAGCCGGCGTAGGTCAGCTGCGAGAAGCGCGGCCGGCTGATGAACTCGGCCCGCGGCACCAGCCGGCGGATCAGCGGCTGCACCGTGTCGGAGCCGAGGAACATCGTCTCCACCAGCCCGCGCGCGTTGAGCAGCCGGTCGGTGAAGATGTGCCCGCGCTCCGGATCGGCGCAGAGCTGGACCTCGTCCACCGCCAGGAAGTCCACCGCCCGGTCGAGCGGCATGGACTCCACCGTGCACACCCAGTAGGACGGGCTGGGCGGCAGGATCTTCTCCTCCCCCGTCACCAGGGCCACGGCGTTCTTGCCCTTGATCGACACGATGCGGTCGTAGTTCTCGCGGGCCAGCAGGCGCAGCGGAAAGCCGATCATCCCCGTCCGGTGGCCGAGCATGCGCTCGATGGCGAGATGGGTTTTCCCGGTGTTGGTCGGCCCCAGCACGGCGACCACCCGGCCACCCGCACCCAGACCGCCCCCGGACGAAGAAAGGACAGAGGTCATAAGCGTAAGTTTTGGGCCTGAGGACCGGCAATGCAAGCGTCAGGGCGGCCGTGCCGTGCCGCAAGGACCATCCGGGGCCGCACTCTTTCGGAAACGGTATAAAACCTCGGGCCGATGGACGGGCGCCGGTTATCCCGTCTACCCTGGCGCGCTCCACCCTAAGGGATTCCTCATGCGCCACACCATGCGCCGTTTTCCCGCCCGTCCGCTCGCCGCCGCGCTGATGCTCGCAACCCTGGCGCTGCCGCCCGCCACCGCCCGCGCGGAGGCGCCCCCGGTGACCGAGGACGGGGCCAGGGCGCTCGCCGCCGCGCTGAAGGACGGGCTGGCCCGCTGGTTCCCCAGGAGCGAGGGCGACGCGACCGAGCTGCGCTGGACCGGCGAGCCGGTGGCGACCCCGGCCGGCGACCATTACAAGGTCGCCCTGCCCGCTCTGACCGCGGTGTCGGACGACGGCACCACCGCCGACATCGGCACCATCCGCCTGACGGTGAAGCCGCAGGACGGCAACACCCACGCCGTCACCGCCACCCTGCCCGACCGCGTCGCCATCCTCGACAACGGCAAGCCGTCGGCCACCGTCAAGCTGGGCCGCCAGCGCATCAGCGCCCTGTGGTCCGGCGCCTACGAGACGGCGCTGTCCATGGACGCGGAGCTTGGCGACCTGTCGGTCACCAGCGACCGCAAGGGCAAGAAGGGCAAGAAGGACGAGAGCGCCCTGACCGTCGGCGCCATCACCGTCGCCGGGGAGCTGAAGCCGGACGGCACCGCCGCCGCCGGCACCCCGCTGTGGAGCGGTCCCGGCGCCCTGTCCGTCAGCAATCTGCGCTTCCTCGACGAGACGAAGAAGGAGGTGCTGAATCTCGGCGGCCTGACGATGGAGGGCACCTACACCCGCGTCGACCTCGCCCGCGCCGACGCCATGCAGCGGCTGACCCAGACCCACGCCTTGGCCGGCACCCAGCCCCCGGCGGCGGAGCTGATCCCGCTGATGCAGAACCTGATGGGCGGGGCCAGCGGGCGCGTCCGCCTGTCCGGCCTGACCGCGCTCAACCCGGAGGACGGCACCCGCCTCGCCCTCGGCCAGCTCGTCCTGCGCGGCAGCGCCGAGGATCTGGACAAGCCGATGGCCTCCACCACCTTCGGGATCGAGTCCAGCGGCCTGACGCTGGAGCCGGAGGTGGCGCCGAAGGCTTTCATGCCGGACAAGCTGGACATCCAGATCAGCACCGCGAAGCTGCCGACCGCCTCGCTGTGGCGGGCCTTCGCCGACCTCGCCACGCTGGCCGAATCCCAGGCCGCCGGTGAGGAGGATGAAGAGGAAGACGGCGAGGAGGAGGCCGCCCTGCCGGATGACGGGACCGACGAGGCGGCGATGGCCGCCATCGGCAACCGGCTGATGGGCGCCATGGCGGAGGTCGGGACGGAACTGCGCATCGACCGTTTCGTCGTCAACACCCCGGCGACCTCCGGCACCATGACCGGCGCCCTGCGCATGGCCGCCAACTCCGCCTTCGGCGCGGTGGGCAGCAGCACGGTGCTGCTGCGCGGTCTGGACGCCGCCACCAAGGCGATGCAGCCCAAACCGGGCAAGAAGGCCGACGAGAGCACCCAGAACGCGCTGGGGGTGATCGCCATGCTCCAGGCGTTCGGGCAGGCGTCCAAGGACGACGCCGGCAACGACGTGCGCAGCTACAAGATCGACGTCACCGAGACCGGCCAGTTCCTGCTGAACGGGGCGGACATGAGCGCGATGATGGGCATGGGCCAGCCGGCGCCGGAGCCGATCCAGGGCAAGAAGCGCTGAGGCTTGGGGAGGTTCTTGCCCCCACCCTTCCCACGGCTGACGCCGCGGGCCCCTTCCCTCCCCCGCTGGGCGGGGGCGGGAATCTTAGTCCCCTCCCCCGCCCAGCGGGGGAGGGTCAGGGTGGGGGCAATACTTCCCTCACCCCACCACTCCGGTTGCGAAACTCCAGTGCAACGCCAGCCGATCGCTCTTGCATGGGGCGGCTCGCTCGCACATATCTGCGCCGTCCTCCGGACCCATCGGCAAGCTTACCAACAAGAACGATCAAGGATGACACCATGACCGAGGAACGGCTCAGCTTCCAGGCCGAGGTCAGCCGCCTGCTCGACATCGTCGCGCACTCGCTCTACAGCGAGAAGGAAGTCTTCCTGCGCGAGCTGGTCTCCAACGCCTCCGACGCCTGCGACCGGCTGCGCTACGCCGCGCTGACGCAGCCCGAACTGTCCGCCGACGACCCGAACCTGAAGGTCCGGCTGATCGTGGACAAGGAGGCGCGGACCCTCACCGTGGCCGACAACGGCATCGGCATGAACCGCGAGGATCTGGTCGAGAACCTCGGCACCATCGCACGCTCCGGCACCGCCGCCTTCATGCGCAACCTGAAGGACAGCGCGAAGGAGGGCGACGCCAAGAAGGACGTCAACCTGATCGGCCAGTTCGGCGTCGGCTTCTATTCCGCCTTCATGGTCGCCGACCGGGTGGAGGTGCTGACCCGCAAGGCCGGGGAGACGCAGGGCTGGCGCTGGCTGTCGGACGGCAAGGGCGAGTTCACCATCTCCGACGTCGCCGACCTGCCGCGCGGTACGCAGATCAAGCTGCACCTGCGCGAAGGCGACGACGAGTATCTGGAGGAGCACCGCCTCTCCGGCATCGTCCGCAAGTATTCCGACCACATCGCCATCCCGATCCTCTTCGGCGAGGGGGATGAGGCCAAGCCGCTGAACAGCGCGTCGGCCCTGTGGATGCGCTCCAAGAACGAGATCACGGCGGAGCAGTACAAGGAGTTCTACCACCATGTCGGGCACGCCTTCGACGATCCGTGGCTGACCCTGCACTGGCGGGCGGAAGGCGCCATCGAATACACGAACCTGCTGTTCGTGCCGTCCTCCAAGCCGTTCGACCTGTTCGACCCCAAGCGCGCCCACCGGGTGAAACTGTACGTCAAGCGCGTCTTCATCACCGATTCGGCGGAGGGGCTGCTGCCGCCCTACCTGCGCTTCCTACGCGGTGTGGTGGACAGCGAGGATCTGCCGCTGAACATCAGCCGCGAGATGCTCCAGCACAACCCGATGCTGGCCAAGATCCGCGCCGGCATCACCCGCCGCGTCCTGTCGGAGCTGGGCAAGAAGGCCCGCGACACCGAGAAGGCGGAGGAATATGCGGCCTTCTGGGAGAATTTCGGCGCCGTCCTCAAGGAAGGCCTCTACGACGACTACGAGCACCGGGACGACCTGCTGAAGCTGATGCGCTTCCGCAGCACCGCCGGTGACGGTCTGGTCTCGCTGGAGGAGTATCTGGGCCGCATGAAGGAGGGCCAGGAGGCCATCTTCACCATCAGCGGCGACGACATCGAGACGCTGAAGCGCAGCCCGCAGCTTGAAGGCTTCAAGGCCAAGGGCGTCGAGGTGCTTCTGCTGACCGACCCGGTGGACGAGTTCTGGGTGCCGTCGGTCGGCAGCTTCCAGGACAAGCCCTTCAAGTCGGTGACCCGAGGCGGCGCCGACCTAGGCAAGATCCAGGGCGGCGAGGAGAAGCCGGCCGAGGAGAAGGCCTCCGAGGGCGAGCTGACCGACCTGCTGGTCCTGCTGAAGCTGACGCTCCAGGATGTGGTGAAGGACGTCCGCCCGTCGGAGCGCCTGACCGACAGCGCCGTCTGCCTCGTCGCCGACGAGAACGACATGGACATGCACCTGGAGCGCCTGCTGAAGCAGCACAAGCAGCTCGGCATGGACGCCCCGGCGGCCAAGCGCATCCTGGAGGTCAACCCCGCCCACCCGCTGATCAAGCGCCTCGCCGAGCGCGCCAAGGCGAGCGGTGCGGCGACCTCGCTGGACGACGCGGCCTGGCTGCTGCTCGACCAGGCGCGCATCGTGGAAGGCGAGGCCCTGCCCGACCCCGCCGCCTTCGCCCGCCGTCTGGCGAGCGCAATGGAGAAGGGGCTGGCATAAGGGCCCCCCTCTCCCTCCCCTGCCCAGAGCGGGGGAGGGCCGGGGTGGGGGCAACGCTACCCGCCCACCCGCTCCGCCGGGAAAACCAGCGTCATGGTGGTGCCGCGGTCGGGGGCGGTGTCGATGTCCAGCCTCCCCTCGTGCAGCTCCACCAGCCGCTTGGTCAGAGGCAGGCCGAGGCCGGTGCCGATGTGGTTGCGGCCCAGCGCGCTGTCGATCTGGCCCCAGGGCTCCAGCGCCTTTTCCAGCTCGTCGGCGGTCATGCCGATGCCGGTGTCGTGCACCGACAGGCACAGCGTCCCATCGGCCGCCACGCGGCCGTTCAGAGTGACCACCCCGTCGGGCGGCGTGAACTTCACCGCGTTGGACAGCAGGTTCAGCAGCATCTGCCGCAGCTTGCGCTCGTCGGCGCGCAACGGCGGCAGGTCGGGCGGTAGCTCCGTGTCGATGCCGACCCCGGCCCGCCCGGCGCGGTCGGACAGCAGGCGGGCGCTGCCCAGGGCGACGCGCGGCACGTCCACCAGGGATTCGGCCAGCTCCAGCCGCCCGGCCTCGGCCTTCGACAGGTCAAGCAGGTCGTTGATCAGGTCCATCAGATGGCGACCACTTTCCGCGATGTCGCGGGCGTAGTCACGGTAGAGCGGGTTGGAGATCGGCCCCAGGACCTCCTGTTCCAGCAGCTCCGCGAAACCCATCATGGCGTTCAGCGGGGTGCGGATCTCATGGCTCATGCAGGCGAAGAAGGCGGTCTTGGCCCGGTTGGCTCGCTCCGCGGCGCGGCGGGCCTCGTCAAGCTGGCGGGTCCGCTCGATGATCTGCTCGTCCGTCCGCGCCAGCAGAGCCACCCCCGACCCGATGCCGAGGTACCGCCCGTTTTCCAGCACGACGAAGCCGGACGCCAGCGCGCCGGGATTGTCCTGCATGATCCGCCGCGCGACCTCGCAGAGCGGCAGGTCCTCCTCGACCAGCAGCGGCGCCGGGTCCATCGCCGTCCGCGCCGGCGCCTCCGGGTCGGCCAGCCCCGCCAGCGCCAGACGGTCCACCAGCCCCAGAACACGTCCGTCCTCCGCCGTCACGGCGAGCGCCGGCAGGCGGGGTTGGGCGGCCAGCCGATCCCGCAGGGTGCGGCAGGGCACGTCCGGCCCGACGGACGGCTCACGGACAGCCAGCAGGGCTGCGACCAGGACGGGAGCAGCCTCCGTTTCCGGCGTGCCGCTGGGAGCGGGGCTGGTCGGATCGGGATCGAGCACGGAGTGACGCAGCCTCGCCTGTCGGATGGGACGGTCGGTCCGGAACCGAAGCAGCCCCGGACCCTCCATTCTGTCAGACGTTCGTTTGCAATTGGTTGCCGTATCAGGCGGCGCCAGCCGCCGGCACCGGGTTTTGCGGAGCGCCGCCGACACCCGCCCCGCCGGTCGCGGTGACCTGCACATCCACCGTCATGCCGAGGAAATCCGCCGGCGCTCCGGTCCAGGAGCCACCGAGCGGCACCGCCTGCGAGGGGTCGCGGGCGACGGCAACGCGGATCAGGTTCTTGCCGCCGACGATGCCGTTGGTCGGGTCGAACTCCACCCAGCCGCAGCCCGGCAGGTAGATCTCCACCCAGGCGTGGGTCGCCCCGCCGCCGGTCATCGCCCCTTCCTGCCCGTCCCGCGCGGGATCGTAGAGGTAACCGGACACGAAGCGCGCCGCGAAGCCCAGCGAGCGCACCGCCTCCATCATCAGAAGCGCGAAGTCGCGGCAGGAGCCGCTCTTCCACGTCAGGGTGTCCACCGGACTCTGGGTGCCTTCCAGGTCGCGGGCCTGATAGGTGAAGGTTTCCTTGATGGCCCGGGTCATCGACACCAGCATGTCCTGCGTGTCGGGCGGCCCGCCCTCGCCCAGCGTCACGAACTGCCGGGCCCATTCGTCCACCAGATGCTCGGGGTCCGGGTAGTGCCGCTGGGTGGTCAGCGCCAGATCCGGCACCTCCTCCGCGGAATAGCTGAAGGGATAGGAGCGCGCGTAGTCCTCGATGGGAAATTCCAGCTCGCCCATCGGGTAGTGATCGACCCGGATGTGGCTTTCGAAGCGCAGCTCCGTCGCCGGCTGGTCGAAGCTCGCCACCGCGATGGAGTTGCCAAAGACATCGTGGAGCCAGCGCACGGAGGCCGGCGGCGGGCTGATCACCAGACCCGTCTCGATCAACCGCAGATCGTGGCTGTCGCGGGGCCGGAACATCAGGCGGTGGTCGCCGAAGGTCACCGGGTTGGCGTAGCGGTAGGTGGTGGTGTGGTGGATGTCCAGGGTCATCATGGCGCGCGCCCTTTCCGTAAGCCGACACCAAACGTCGGCGTTTGTGAATGGTTCCGAATCACAGTATGGTGCTCGGGCTTTTGGGTGGCCGTGCCGGGGAGGGACGGCGGCCAACGCGCGGCCGGGGCCACAGGCGCCAAGCCATACGGGGCCGAACCGCGCGCGCCAGTGAGACGACAACAAGGGGACTTCCATGCCTTCGCGCCTCGAACAGCTCTGCATCGAGAAAGGGCTGAAGATGACCGACCAGCGCCGCGTGATCTCGCGCGTGCTGTCGGAGGCCGCCGACCACCCCGACGTGGAGGAGGTTCACCGCCGGGCGTCCACCATCGATCCGCGCATCTCCATCGCCACCGTCTACCGCACGATGCGCCTGTTCGAGGACGCGAACGTCATCGACCGGCTGGACTTCGGCGACGGCCGCGCCCGCTACGAGGAAGCCGGGTCGGAGCACCACCATCACCTGATCGATCTCGAATCCGGAAAGGTGGTGGAGTTCCAAAATGAAGATCTCGAACGGCTGAAGGAAGTCATAGCCCGCGAATTGGGCTATGAACTGCTCGGCCATAGGCTCGAATTGTATGGTGTTCCGTTGCGCCGCCGCACCACCACGTCGGAGGGGGAGTAACGCCCGGGCGTGCCCAGTCTTGAGTCCTTTGAGACTCGCCGGGCACCATCCGGACGATAATCCCATCAATTGCGGGTTGCGCCGGGCGCGGGTCTGTCCAGAGGCGATGTGTGGTCCTAGCTTCAGGAACGCACACGAATCATCGACGGATCAACCGCCGCCATGGACGACACGAACAACGACCCGGTTCTCGCCCGCCTCGACCGGCTGACCGACAGCGTCACCCGCCGTCTGGACAAGCTGGAGGAGCGCCTGCGCATCCTGGAGCAGGACAACGGCGAGATCATCAACCTCCTGATCGCCGTGAAGGCCGGGCTGGAGGAATGCGCCGGAGAAATCGCCGTGGGCGAGATGCTCATCGAGGCGGACGACGCGGACGATTCCCCCAGCCCGTCGCTGCACTAAAGCGGATTGCAATCCGCTTTGGACCGCGACGGCGGTCCCGGCCGCACATGCGGCCGAAGCCCGCCTCTCGCGGGAACATCGTTCTCGCTGGCGGCAGGCGGATGCCATCGGCATCCGCTGAGAGCCGGCGAATGAGGCGATGTGAATCTAAAGCGAACGGAAGTTCGCTTTAAGTTGCCCCGGACGGCTCCGTTCAACGCATTTGGCTTGTGACGCGGCGCGTTCCGCCGGATAAGGGCGCATGCAGACCAGCGCCACGCCCGTTTTCGACGCCATCACCTCCGGTCCCTCCACCGGAGGCGCCACCACACACGGCGTCGGTCCCCTGGCCTCCATCGCGCCGGGGGTGGCCTTCTTCGACTTCGACGGGACGCTGATCCACGGCGACAGCCTGCTGATGTTCATCGGCGAGGTCATCGGGCGCAACCGCGCCCGGCTGGCCTTCCTGGACGCCCTGCGGTCCGGCCTGCACCGCCACGCGCGCGGGCGCGGGCCGGGG
The DNA here is from genome assembly GCF_022023855.1 of Azospirillum brasilense. Lineage (NCBI taxonomy): Bacteria > Pseudomonadati > Pseudomonadota > Alphaproteobacteria > Rhodospirillales > Azospirillaceae > Azospirillum > Azospirillum brasilense. Next base: position 1,125,231 of record NZ_CP059449.1, on the reverse strand, counting down.
GTGGATTTTCCGGGATCGGTCAAGACCATCCTGCTGCGCCGCACGCTGCGCGGCGTTCCGGTGGCCGACGCGCTGGCCGCCGCGGAACGGTTGGTCCATCGCATCCGCTGGCACGCCCCGCTGGTCGAGACCCTGAAGATGCACCGGCGCGAGGGGCGACGGGTGGTCGTCGCCACTGGGGCGCTCGACGTCTACATGCCGGCGCTGCTGCGCGGGCTGGGGGTCGACGACCTGCTCGCCACCGGGATGGAGGTGGAGGACGGCACCCTGACCGGGCGGCTGTGCACCGGCAATTGCGTCCGGCTCGACAAGCTGGAACGGGTGCGCGGCTGGATCGCCGCCAATGGCCCCTTCGGCGAGACCTGGGGCTACGGCAACCGGCCCAGCGACCTGCCGATGCTGTCCATCGTCGACCGTCCCACCGTCGTCAAGATCCGCTGACCTCAAGATCCGCTGATCGGGCGGCGCGTGCCGCCCATGGGGATTTGCAACCGCAATCCGCTTGGCTTAGAAAGCCCCTCAGGTTCAAGGCCCCTGAAGTTCGGGGAAGCCCGTGATGAGACCCCCATGACGACCGGCTTTTCCATCGACGCCGACATCCGCCCGCCCGGCCAGGGGGGCCGCAGCGCCGTGGTCGCCGACGACGATCCCGGCCAGCGGGACGCGCTGGCCCGCCATCTGGCCGAACGCGGCTTCACCGTGTCTACGGTGTCCGGCGGCTTCGAGGCGCTGAGCCTCATCGGGGCCGAGGGACCGGCCGTCGCCCTGCTGCGCCGCCACCGGCTGCAGGATGAGGGGGACCGGGCCGCGGCGCTGGCCTGCATGCTCTACCCGCACACCCGGATCATCCTGACCGCCGGCGCGCCGGACGCCCAGCCGGGGAACAGCCCGGTCACCGTGCTGGTCCGCCCCGTGGATCTGGCGCTGCTCGACCTCTGCCTGGACGGGCTATAGGACGACCTCCACCGGCGTCCCCACCGCCAGCCCGGCGTCATGGTCGGCGCGGCCCCGGTTGACGGCGATCTCCGCCAGACCGCTGGAGTTCGCGTACCACAGCGCCTCCCCCACCGGGACGTCGGCGAAGGTCCGGCCCCGGCGCACCGTGCGCCCGCCGGCCCGCAGCACCGCGTTCTCCGGCAGCCGGTCGGCGCGCAGGCCGGTCATGGCGTTGCCGTAGACGTCCACATAGACGATCCGCGCCAGATCGTCCGGCCAGTCGGGCCGCGCGAGACTGGCCGGAGCGACGGGCTCCAGCGAGACCGGGTTCCCCATGGCAAGGCTGGCCGCCACCGGGGCGAACAGGTCCCGCCCGTGGAAGCTGGCCGACAGCCGCTCGGGCCGCCAGCCGATGGTCCAGGCGCGCACCGCCCCGGCCCGCCGCCGCAGAAGCTCGAACAGGCCGTTGTCCGGCCCGACGAAGCGGCGCCCGTCGGCCTCCACCACCAGCGGGAGGCGGTCGGTCCCGACGCCGGGGTCCACCACGCACAGGAAGACGCTGTCCGCCGGGAATTCCGGAGCGTAGGCGGCCAGCAGATAGGCCGACAGCTGCGGGTCGAAGGCGGGCGCGTCGGCGAACAGGTCGATGACCGGCAGGCCCGGGGCCATCCGCGCCAGCACCGCCTTCATCTGCCCGGTGTAGGGGCCGGACAGCCCGAAATCCGTAAAGAGCACGATCATTCCGCCACTCTAGCGCACTCCGCCCCGTTCGGTAAGACACGGATCGTCACGAGCCGCCTTGCAAGGCCGGAGAGGCGGTTCATATATTCATGGAACGCAAATGCATTCCGCCCCGTTTACTTGGTCCCTCCGCCCTAACCTTGCCGATCTTTGTCGGGATCAATGAATATGAACATATGTTCAAAAACCTTCGCGACGAAGAGCCTGACGAACTTTATTGCCATCATGGGCTTGGCCGTTTGCCTCCTCTTGCCGGGAGCGGCGCAGGCCGAAAGTGAACGGCCCCATATCGTCGCCACCACCGGCATGGTCGCCGACCTCGTGCGGGCGGTGGCCGGCGACCGGGCGGAGGTGGAGGCGCTGATGGGCGAAGGCGTCGATCCGCACCTGTTCAAGCCCACCCGCTCCGACACGGTGAAGCTGCTGCGGGCCGACGCGGTGTTCATCAGCGGCCTGCATCTCGAAGGCAAGATGACCGCCGCCTTCGACCGGCTGCGCGAGTCCGGCAAGCCGGTGGTGGCGCTGGGCGACGCGGTGCCCAAGGAGCGGCTGCTCAGCCCGCCGGAGTTCGAGGGCGCCCACGACCCGCACATCTGGATGGATGTGGGAATCTGGGCGAGCACCCTGCCGTCCATCCGCGACGGGCTGGCGCGGCTCGACCCCGCGGGCGCCGAGACGTACGCCCGCAACGCCGACGCGTACGGGGCGGAGCTGGCGCGGCTCGACGCGTACGCCCGGCGCATCCTGTCCTCCATCCCCGGCAAGGCCCGCGTGCTGGTAACCGCCCACGACGCCTTCAACTATCTGGGCCGCGCCTACGGGATCGAGGTCCGCGGCATTCAGGGAATCAGCACGGAATCCGAAGCCGGGCTGCGGATCATCGAGGAACTGGCCGCGTTGCTGGCGGACCGCGGCGTGCCGGCGGTCTTCCCGGAAACCAGCGTGTCCGACCGCAACGTTCGCGCCCTGGTCGAAGGGGCAGGGGCGCGCGGCCATCAGGTGACGCTGGGCGGCGCCCTGTTCTCCGACGCCATGGGCGCGCCGGGCAGCTACGAAGGCACCTACATCGGCATGATCGACCACAATGTAACGACCATCGCCCGCGCGCTGGGCGGCGAGGCGCCGGCCGACGGCTTCCAGGGCAAGCTCGCCCTGGCGCAGCGCTGACGCGGCGGAGAAGGAACGGACCATGCAGTATCTCTGGCGCACCCCCGGCAGCCGCACCGCCCCCGAAGAGGCCTCGCCCATCGGACCGCCACCCCTGGAGATCCGCGGCCTGACTGTCGCCTACCACCGCCGGCCGGTGCTGTGGAACGTCGACTACGCCGCCCCGCCGGGCGGCCTGATCGCCGTGGTCGGGCCGAACGGCGCGGGCAAGTCGACCCTCATCAAGGCGTGCCTCGGGCTGGTCCCGCGGGTGTCGGGAACGGTGGAGGTGTTCGGCCGCCCGATCGCCAAGCAGCGCCGCCTGATCGGCTATGTGCCGCAGCGCGAAAGCGTGGACTGGGACTTCCCCGTCTCGGCGCTCGACGTGGTGGCGATGGGCCGCTACGGGAAGATCGGCTGGTTCCGCCCGGTCACCCGCGCCCACAGGGAGGCGGCGCTGCACGCGCTGGAGCGGGTGGGCATGGCCGACTTCGCCAAGCGCCAGATCGGCCAGCTGTCCGGCGGGCAGCAGCAGCGCGTCTTCCTGGCCCGCGCGCTGGCCCAGGAGGCGCAGCTCTATTTCATGGACGAGCCCTTCGCCGGGGTGGACGCGGCGACGGAGCGCGCGGTGCTCCAGGTGCTGCGCGACCTCGACGCCGCCGGGCGGACGGTGATCTGCGTCCACCACGACCTCCAGACGGTCAGCGACTATTTCGACCACGCCCTGCTGCTCAACACCCGCGTGGTCGCCCAGGGGCCGGTCAGCCGGGTGATGACGCCCGATCTGCTGTCCCGCACCTACGGCGGGCGGCCCATGCCGACTCCGGCGGCGGCGGAGGCCTCATGATCGACCCCATGTTCGAGGAGGCGTTGCGCATCCTGACCTTCCAGTCCGGCTTCAACAGCGCCGTGGTGGTCGCCGGGACCGCCGCGCTGGGGCTGGCCGGCGGGACGGTCGGCACCTTCCTGCTGCTGCGCCGCCGCGCGCTGGTCAGCGACGCGCTGAGCCACGCCACCCTGCCCGGCATCGCCGTCGCCTTCCTGGTCGGGGCGGCGTTCGGCCTGCCGGAGCGCTCGCTGCCGCTGCTGCTGACCGGGGCGGTGGCCAGCGGCGTGGTTGGGCTGCTGACCGTTCAGGCGCTGTCCCGCTTCACCCGGCTGACCGAGGATTCGGCGATCGGCGCGGTGCTGTCGGTCTTTTTCGGGCTGGGCGTCGTGCTGCTCAGCGTCATCCAGAATTTGGAGCTGGGCGGGCAGGCCGGGCTGAAGACCTTCATCTTGGGCCAGACCGCCGCCATGGCGCAGGGCGAGGCCATCGCCATCGGCCTGCTGGCCGCCGGGGCGGCGCTGGCCGTCGCCCTGCTGTTCAAGGAACTGCGGGTGCTGGCCTTCGATCCCGGCTTCGCCGCCGTGCAGGGCTGGCCGGTGGGGGCGCTCGACCTCGTGCTGATGGGGCTGGCGACTCTGGTGACGGTGATCGGGCTCCAGACCGTGGGGCTGATCCTGGTGGTCGCGCTCCTCATCATCCCGCCCGCCGCCGCCCGCTTCTGGACCGACCGGCTGCCCGCCCTGACCGTCGCCGCGGCGGTGATCGGCGCGCTGTCCGGCTGGCTCGGCGCCACCCTGTCGGCCCTGCTGCCCAAGCTGCCGGCGGGGGCGGTGATCGTCCTGGTCGCCGGGGGCTTCTTCCTGCTCAGTTTCCTGTTCGCCCCGGCGCGCGGGCTGGTCGCCGCCGCGCTGCGCCAAGGGCGGCTGCGCCTGACCTTCGCGGAGCGGCGCGCCCTGACCGACCTTTTGGACGGCCGGCCGGTGGAAGGCTCGGTGGCGCTCTGGCTGCGCCTGCGTGGATACATCCGGGACGGCGTCCTGACTCCCGCCGGGCAGGCCGCCGCACGCGCGGCGGCGCGCGACCGCCGGCTGTGGGAGCGGTTCCTGGCCGACTACCCAGCGCTGCTGCCCGCCCACGCCAATTGGGGCGTCGACCCCATCGACTCGGTCCTGCCCGGCGACATGGTCAGGCTGCTGGAGGAGCGGAGCGCCCCGTCATGATGCCCGACGTCCAGGAATTCCTTCAGATCGACGCCCCCGCCCTGCTCGCCGCGGTGCTGGCCTGCGCCGCCTGCGCGCTGGTCGGCAACTTCCTGGTGCTGCGGCGCCAGGGGATGATGGGCGACGCGGTCAGCCACGCCATCCTGCCCGGCATCGTCGGCGGCTTCCTGGTCGCCGGCACGCGGGAGACGCTGCCGATGATGCTCGGCGCGCTGGCCGCCGCGGCGCTGGCCGGCCTGCTGATCGAAGCGGTGCGGCGGCTGGGCCGGCTGGAGTCCGGCGCCGCCATGGGCGTCGTCTTCACCGTGATGTTCGCCGCCGGCGTGGTGATGATCGAGCAGGCGTCGGCCGGCGGGGTCGACCTCGACGCCGACTGCGTGCTCTACGGCCAGTTGGAGACCATCCTGTGGCTGGCCCCCAAGGGCTGGGCGTCGCTGACCGACCCGGCGGTATGGGCCGCCCTGCCGCGGGAGGTGTTGACGCTGGCCGCCGTCTTCGCGCTCTGCGTCGCCCTGGTCGGGCTGTTCTACAAGGAGCTGAAGATCACCACCTTCGATCCGGCGCTGGCCTCCACGCTGGGCATCCCGGCCGGACTGTTCCATTACGGGGTGGTGCTTCTGGTCGCCGCCACCGCGATCGCCGCCTTCGAGGCGGTGGGCTCCATCCTGGTCATCGCCATGCTGATCGCCCCGCCCGCCGCGGCGCGCCTGCTGACCGATCGGCTGGCCGCGCAGATCCTGCTCAGCGTCGCGCTGGGAGTGCTGGCGGCGCTGGCCGGCTATGGCGCCGCGGCCTTCGGGCCGATGCTGCTCGGGGCCTCCCACTCGCTGAACGCGGCGGGGATGATCGCGGTGGCGTCCGGCCTGATTTTGGCGCTGGCCGTCCTGTTCGGGCCGCGCCACGGTCTGCTGGGCCGGCGCCGCGCCGTCAGCCGGTTGCGCAACTCCCCCGGATTCATTGCTCCGGAGGCGCAAAAGCCGTAACGTTTTCGCCTCGTCCGATGCGGAGCGCCGAATGCCGTTCCCCCACCGCCGGCAGCCCCGTTGGAGCTGGCTCACCCTGGTCGCGTTCCTCCTCCTGATGGCGAGCGCGCTGCACACGCTGCAGCATCTTCTGGAGCATGGGACTGACGAGCTGATCTGGCCCTTTTTCGGGATCGGGCTGGCCGGTGCGGTGATGGGTCTGGCGGTGCTGCGCGAGCGGGAGGCCACCCGGCGCGCCCAGGCGGAGGCCCGCGCCGCCGACAGCCGGGCTGCCGACGCCCACCGCCGCCTGTCCGAGGCCATCGAGGTCGTCAACGAGGGCTTCGCCCTGTTCGACGCGGACGACCGGCTAGTCCAGTGCAACGCCCGCTTCCGCGAGATCTACGCCCCGCTGGGACCGCTGGAGCCCGGAATCACCTTCGAGTCCCTGATCCGCCGCGGTGCGGAGGCGGGCCATTACCCCGACTGCGGGCACGGCGACGTCGACCGCTGGGTCGAGCGGCAGATGGAACGGCACCGCAACCCGCAGGGGCCGCAGGTAAAGCGGATCGGCGACGGGCGCTGGTTCAAGATCGAGGAGCGGCGGACCAGCGACGGCGGCTATGTCGGGCTGCGCACCGACATCAGCGAGCTGAAGCGGCGCGAGCAGGAGCTGGCCCACAAGTCCGACCTGCTGGAGGCCACCTTCAGCGCCATGTCGCAGGGCCTCGTGGTGTGGAGCGCGGACTATCATTTCCTGACCTGCAACCGGCGCCTGCGGGAGATGCTCGACCTGCCGGACGACGCGCTCCATCCCGGCCTCAGCATGGCCGGCTTCCTGCGCTTCATGGCCGAACGCGGCGAGTTCGGCCCCGGCGATACGGCGGAGATCGTCGCCCGCCACCTGACCAACCTGCGCCCCGAGGGCGTCAGCCGCATCGAGCGCACGCGCCCCGACGGCCGGGTCCTGGAGATCACCGCCGGCTTCCTGCCCGACCGCTCGGTCCTGATGACCTACACCGACATCACTGATCACCGCCGGGCGGAGTTGGCCCTGCGCGAAAGCGAAGACCGTTTCCGCAAACTGTCGGACGCCGCCATGGACGGGATCCTGGTGCATGAGCAAGGGGTGATCGCCGACGCCAACCGCGCCGCCGCCGCCATCCTGGGCTATGCGCCGGACGAGCTGACGGGGCTGTCCATCACCGCGCTGATGGTGCCGGAGGACCGTGAACTCAACTGGCTGCGCATCCGAGCCCGCGACGAAACCCCCTTTGAAGCCATCTGCCTGCGCCGCAACGGCGAACGGCTGACGGTGCAGGGGGAGACCCGCTACGTTCCCTACCGCGGGCGGACAATGGCCATGGTGTCCTTCCGCGACATCACCGCCCACCGCCTTGCGGAGGCGCAGCTCCGCCTCGCCAAGGAGCAGGCGGAGCTGGCGAGCCGCGCCAAGTCGGAGTTCCTGCGCACCATCAGCCACGAGATCCGCACCCCGATGAACGGCGTCCTCGGCATGCTGGGGCTGCTGCTGGACGGCCCGCTGGGGGAGGAGCAGCGCGCCTACGCCCGCACCGCCCGCGAGTCGGCGGAAGCGCTGCTGTTCATGCTGAACGACATCCTGGACATCTCCAAGATGGAGGCCGGGAAGCTGACCCTGGAGTCGGGCCGCTTCTCCCCCGCCGAGGTGGTGGAGAGCGTGGTCGAGCTGCAGGCTGCCCGCGCCTTCGCCAAGGGGATCGAGCTGGCCGTCTGCATCCCCGGCGGCCTGCCGGCGGCGTTGCGCGGCGACTCGGGGCGGGTCAGGCAGGTCCTGCTGAACCTCGTCGGCAACGCCGTGAAGTTCACCGACCACGGCGGCGTCGCCGTCACCCTGTCGGAGTTGGAGGGCGGCGGACAGGCGCCGCCGCGCCTGCGCTTCGAGGTGACCGACACCGGGATCGGCATTCCGCAGGACGCGCAGGCCGACCTCTTCACCGAATTCTCCCAGGTGCATCCCCGCCTGTCGCGGCGCCACGACGGCGCCGGGCTGGGGCTGGCGATTTCCAAGCGGCTGGTGGAGATGATGGGGGGAAGCATCGGCTTCGACAGCACCGCCGACCAGGGCAGCCGCTTCTGGTTCACCCTGCCGCTGGAGCCCGGGCCGCTGAAGTCCGAGCCGCTGTCCGGGTCGCCGGAGGCCGGGCTACTGGAGCCCAGGACGGCGTGGGCCGCCGTCGCGGAACCGCCGCTGGCCGGGGAAACGGTTCTGCTTCTGGAATCCAACCCCGTCGCCCGGCGGGCTTTGGCCGAGCAGCTCCACTCCTGGGGGGCCACGGTCAGCGCGCCGGACGTCGTGGCGATGGTGGCCGGGCTGGACGCCGGCACCCTGCCCGCCGCCGGCATCGCGGTGATCGGCAGCGTGGAGACGCCGGTCGCCGGCTCGCTGACCGACCGGCTGCGCGCGCGGGGTGTGGGGCGGATCGTCCGTCTCGCCCTGCCGCACCGGACCGCGGGCGGGGGCGGGGGCGGGGACGGCAACGGCGCCGACGCCACGGTGACGAAGCCGGCCCGGCCCTCCCGCCTGCTCGCCGCCGTGACCGGGCGGAGCGTGGCGGAGGCGCCGCCCGCCGCGCCGTCGCCTGTGCAAAGCCCGGCCGCCCCGCCCGCCGCCGGAACGGGCCGGCGGATTCTCCTGGTCGAGGACAGCCCGACGAACCAGATGGTCGCCGCCCTGCTGCTGCGGGGCGCCGGCTATCGCGTCGACATCGCCAACAACGGACGGGAAGCGCTGGAGGCGATGGCGGCCGCGGCGGCCGGCCCATCGCCCTACGGGCTGGTCCTGATGGACCTCGCCATGCCGGAGATGGACGGGCTGACCGCCACCCACCGGCTGCGCGCCCTGCCGCCGCCGGCCGGGACCGTCCCGATCATCGCCATGACCGCCGACGCCATGGACAGCGACCGCGAACGCTGTCTGGCCGCCGGGATGAACGGGCACGTCGCCAAGCCAATCGACCGTCCGCATCTTCTGGAGACGGTGGCCCGCTGGCTGGACGCCACCACGGTGGAGTCCGCCCCGTTGGAGTCCGCCGCCCTTGCCACGCCCTGGGACGGCCCCACCCCTGCGGGCGTCGGGGATATGGGCACGCCGGAGAAAGGCGTTTTGGACATGGAGGTCCTGCAACAGCTCGCCCAGGATCTCGACGCGGAGCTTCTGGCCGACGTCATCCGCCAGTTCGTGGAGGAGACGCTGGAGCGGGCCGAGAGGATCGCCCGCGGCGGCGCGGAAGCGGCGGGGGGAGGCCCGGCCGATCTCGCCGGGCTGGCGAAAGAGGCCCACACGCTGAAGAGCACCGCGGGGACCTTCGGCGCCCGCGACCTGTCGGCGGCCGCCCGGGCGCTGGAGCTGGCCTGCCGGAGCAACGCGGTGGGTGAGGTGACGTCGCTGTGCCGCGACATCCCCCGCCTCACCCGGGAAGCCGTGGAGGCCTACCGGCTCCGCGGCTACGTCACGTCATGACGCGGCTTCACTCCATGACGCTGATGTTGACCGCGGCGTCCTTGCCGTTGTTGCCGCGCGCGACCTCGAACTCGACGCGCTGGCCCTCGGACAGGGCGTGAAGACCCGACTTCTGCACGGCCGTGATGTGCACGAACACGTCCTTGGCGCCGGCCTCCGGCGCGATGAAGCCATATCCCTTGGTGGTGTTGAACCATTTGACGGTGCCGGTGGTCATGAGGCGAACTCCTGCTCCTCGGTCGGGGTCCGCCGCCGATCCGCGCCGCGGGGCGAAAGGGACCGGCGAAGGACGATGGACGGTGCGGCTGTCATGTGTGGCGATCCGGTGTAGCGCCACGCGGAAGCGCAAGCAAAGCAACGCGAGGGGAGGCTAGCCGGATGGCACCGGAACCGGCAAGGCGGCTTCACGGCATATGCCCAATGTGGCCAGACCGGTCATTTGGAAATAAGCCGATGGCGGCAGGTCCCGGCACGGCAAGACTTTCGATGGTCTTGCGTGAATTGAACGCACACGAAGCCTATGCTTCGACAGGACCAGAGGCGTGAGGCTGGAAACGGGGGATGGGACTCCCGGAGCGGCCGGAAATCAGAGTTTTCCTTCGGCCTGCCAGGCGAGACGCTTACGGTAGATAGTGGAGGCGCTGATCTCCAGCAGGGCCGCGGCGCGGGGGATGTTGCCGTCGCAGGCGGCGATGGCCTCCTCGATGGCGTCGCGCTCCACCTCCCACAGCGGCTTCACCGTCTTCGGCGACGGCGCGTGGACCACGGGTCCATGGCCGGCGGCGTGCCCGCCGCCATGGCCATTCCCGGCGCCGACCGCAGGCGACGCCACGGCGGTCCCCGCCGGGGTGCCGAGCGGGGCCGGCAGCATGGCCGGGGTCACGGTGTCGCCGTCGTGCAGAACCACGATGTTGCGCACCACGTTCTGCACCTGCCGCACGTTGCCCGGCCAGTGGTAGGTGCGCAGCGCCTGCTCCGCCGCCGGGGAGAAGCGGACGAAGCCCTTGCCCTCCTCGCGGGTGTAATCGGTCAGGAACTGGCGGCAGATCTCCAGAACGTCGTCCTCGCGCTCGCGCAGGGGCGGCAGGTGGATGGGAATGACATGCAGCCGGTAATAGAGGTCCTCGCGGAAGCGCCCCTCCTCGACCTCGCGCAGGGGGTCGCGGTTGGTTGCGCAGATGATGCGCAGATCGACCTTCTCCAACCGGCTGCCGCCGACCGGCGTGAAGGTGCCGGTCTGGATGAAGCGCAGCAGCTTGGTCTGGAGGTCGGGCGCCAGCTCGCAGATCTCGTCGAGGAACAGGGTGCCGCCATTGGCCCGCGCCGCCGCCCCCTCGCGGTCGGCCACCGCCCCGGTGAAGGAGCCCTTCATGTGGCCGAAGATCTCGCTCTCCATCAGGTCCTTGGGGATGGCCCCGCAGTTGATGGCGATGAAGGGCCGGTCGGCCCGCGGGCTCTGACGGTGGATGGCCTCGGCGCAGACCTCCTTGCCGGTCCCCGACTCGCCGGTGATGAAGACCGTCGCGCGGGAGGAGGCGGCGCTGTCGATGATCCGGTAGACCGCCTGCATCGCCAGCGAGGAGCCGAGGAAACCGTGGTAGCGGCTGCGCCCCAGGTCCTTCTCGAAGCTGTCGACGAGCTGGGCGAGGCGCAGCCGCTCCATGGCGTTGCGCACGGTGACGGTCAGCCGCTCCGCCGAGAAGGGCTTCACCAGGAAATCATAGGCGCCGTAGCGCATCGCCTCCACCGCCACCCCGACCGAGCCGTGGGCGGTGATGATGATGACCGCGCAGGGCAGCGCTTGGGCACTGATCCGCTTCAGCACGTCCATCCCGTGCATGTCGGGAAGCTGGAGGTCCAGCAGCACGATCCGCGGCACGCCGTCGGCCAATTGCTCCAGCGCCTCGGCCCCCGTCTCCACCGTGGTGACGGAGGTGCAGTCCTTCTTCAGGAACTCCGCATAGACGCGGGCCAGCGACGGCGTGTCTTCGACAAGAAGGATTGGCGTTGAGCGGGCGGGCATGGACCGTTTGAATTCAAATGGAAAATACGGAAAAAGACAGTCGGATTGCACTGGTTATCAGCAAATCCTTAAAAATGCACTCTACGCGATGATGGGCCGCGGGCGAAAGACCTGGAATGCGGTCGCGCAAGGAAATATCCCATCCATGGTTTCACATTTCGGTCATGGATGTGCATTTCACACCGGATTCGCTGTAAGGATCAGCGAAGGACGCTTGTACCGGGCGCCGTGATGGAATATCTGAATTCTACAAAATCCATAGCAAGGAGCGGCGGACGCCCGTGGCCGAAACATCCGTGCTGTCCGGCAAGCGCATCCTGCTCGTCATCGCGGGCGGCATCGCGGCCTACAAAAGCCTGGAGCTGATCCGCCGCCTGAAGGAGCGGGGCGTGCGCGTGCGCGCGGTCCTGACCCGTGCGGGCGCGCAGTTCGTCACGCCTCTGTCCGTGCAGGCGCTGACCGAGGACACCGTCTATCAGGATCTGTGGTCCCTGACCGACGAATCGGAGATGGGGCACATCCAGCTGTCGCGCGACGCCGATCTGCTGGTCGTCGCCCCGGCCACCGCCAACCTGCTGGCCCGCATGGCCGCCGGCATGGCCGACGATCTGGCCGCCACCGTCCTGCTGGCCACCGACAAGCCGGTGCTCGTCGCCCCGGCGATGAACGTCCGCATGTGGGAGCATCCGGCGACCCGGGACAATCTGGCGCTTCTGGAGAAGCGCGGCGTGCGCCGGATCGGCCCGAACAAGGGCGAGATGGCCTGCGGCGAGTACGGGTTCGGGCGCATGGCCGAGCCGATGGAGATCGTCCAGGCCATCACCGCCCATTTCGAGGAGCTGGACGCGCCCAAGCCGCTGGCCGGCAAGCGCGCCCTGGTCACCAGCGGCCCGACGGTGGAGCCGATCGACCCGGTGCGCTACATCGCCAACCGCTCCTCCGGCAAGCAGGGCCACGCCATCGCCGAGGCGCTGCGGCGGCTGGGGGCGGAGGTGACGCTGGTCACCGGCCCGACCCGCCTGCCCGACCCGCCCGGCTGCACCGTGCGCCCCATCGAAACGGCGCGGGAGATGCTGGCGGCCTGCGAGGCGGCCCTGCCCGCGGACATCGCGGTCTGCGCCGCCGCCGTCGCCGACTGGCGCGTGGCCGGCGAGTCGGACCGCAAGCTGAAAAAGGACGGCGGCGGCCCGCCGAGCCTGACCCTGACCGAGAACCCCGACATCCTGGCGACCCTGTCCCAGGCCGGGCCGCGCCGCCCGGCGCTGGTCGTCGGCTTCGCCGCGGAGACCGGCAACGTGGTGGACTACGCGACCGCCAAACGCGCGCGCAAGGGCTGCGACTGGATCGTCGCCAACGACGTGTCACCGGGCACCACCACCTTCGGCGGGGCCGACAACACCGTCCATCTGATCCGCGCCGACGGCGCCGAGGACTGGCCCACCATGGGCAAGGACGCGGTGGCCGCCCGCCTGGCCGAGGCCATCGCCCGGCATTTCACTCCGCCCTCCACCCCCGCCCCCCAGGAGACCATTCCGTGAGCGCAACGGCATCCGCCATTCCTGTTCCCATCGTCCGGCTCGCCCACGCCGCAGGGCTGGACCTGCCGGCCTACGCGACCGAACACGCGGCGGGCATGGACCTGCTGGCCGCGCTGGCGGAGCCGGTCGTCCTGGAACCGGGCCGCCGCGCGCTGATCCCCACGGGCGTCGCCTTCGCCCTGCCCGACGGCTGCGAGGCGCAGGTCCGGCCGCGCTCCGGCCTGGCGCTGAAGCACGGGGTCACGGTGCTGAACAGCCCCGGCACCATTGACGCCGACTACCGCGGCGAGGTCGGGGTGATCCTGATCAACCACGGCGACCAGCCCTTCACGGTGGAGCGCGGGCAGCGCATCGCCCAGCTCGTGATCGCCCGCTATGAGCGCGCCGCCTGGGCCGAGTCGGCGGCGCTGCCCGACAGCGCTCGCGGCACCGGGGGCTTCGGCTCCACCGGCCAGTTCGTCCCGCCCTCCCCCGCGCAGGAGTCGCGCTGATGCTCCGCATTTCCAAGAAGCTGATGTTCGCGATCGAGGCGGTTCTGGACATCGCCTACAACGCCGGCACCGAACCCGTGCAGTCCGGCGAGATCACCCGCCGCCAGGGCATTCCCAAGCGCTATCTGGAGCAGGTTCTCCAGCAGCTCGTCCGCGACGGAGTCCTGGCCGGCGTGCGCGGGCCGCGCGGCGGCTACCGACTGGCCCGCGAGCGCCGGCGGATCACGCTGGGCGAGATCGTGAAGGTCGTCCGCTCCATGGAGACCGCGACCGACCCCATCGAGGAACCGGCCGGCTCCATCCTGGGGCATAAGGTGGTGCGCCCGCTGTGGAACGAGCTTCAGGAGGAATGCATGAAGAAGCTCGACGACATCACCATCGAGGATCTCTGCCTGCGCGCCCGCACCGCTGGCGTCGAGAGCGAGACCGAAGACCGCATCGATTTTACGATTTGATCCCACCCGGAAAACGGTTAAATTCTACACATGCTGTAGAAAATGGGAATATACCACATACCGGAGGAGTGAAAAATGCCGGGTTCCGAGTTTCGCGGTAAGATCTACGACAGCATTCTCGACACCGTCGGCGCCACGCCGCTGGTGCGCGTCAACCGGCTGGCCGAGGACGCCGGGGCCAAGGCCCAGATCGTCGGCAAGCTGGAGTTCTTCAACCCGCTGGCCAGCGTGAAGGACCGCATCGGCTTCGCGATGATCGACGCGGCGGAGCGCGCCGGCACCATCGAGGCGGGCCGCACCACCCTGGTCGAGCCGACGTCGGGCAACACCGGCATCGCGCTGGCCTTCGTCGCCGCCGCCAAGGGCTACCGGCTGATCCTGACCATGCCGGAAAGCATGTCGGTCGAGCGCCGCAAGATGCTGAAGCTGCTGGGCGCCGAGTTGGTCCTGACGCCGGCGGCGGAGGGCATGAAGGGCGCCATCCGCCGGGCCGACGAGATCGTCGCCACCGATCCGAACGCCTATATGCTCCAGCAGTTCAAGAACGCTGCCAACCCGGAGATCCACCGCAACACCACGGCGGAGGAAATCTGGAAGGACACCGACGGCAAGGCCGACTTCCTGATTTCCGGCGTCGGCACCGGCGGCACGCTGACCGGCGTGTCGGAGGTCCTGAAGGCCCGCAAGCCCGGTTTCCGCACCATCGCGGTGGAGCCGGAGGACAGCCCCGTCCTGTCCGGCGGCATGCCCGGCCCGCACAAGATCCAGGGCATCGGCGCCGGCTTCGTGCCGGACGTCCTGAACAAGGACCTGATCGACGAGGTCGTCCGCATCTCCAACCAGCGCGCCTTCGAGACGGCCCGCAAGGTGGCGAAGCTGGAAGGCATCCCGGTCGGCATCTCCTCGGGTGCCGCGCTGGCCGCGGCGCTGGAGATCGGCTCCCGTCCGGAGAACGAGGGCAAGTTGATCGTCGTGATCCTGCCATCCTTCGCCGAGCGCTACCTTTCCACCGCCCTGTTCGAAGGGCTGGAGTAAACCGGCCGCCCTCTCCCACAGCCGCCTGCGGCTGTGGGAGAGGGATCTCCGGTACATGCTCCTGCGCAACCGGACGGCGAATATTGCGCCGTCGCGCATCCTGCTGTAGAGTGGGATCCGTCCGGTCTTTGTGCCCGCCCCTGGCATCGGGCGGCGCTTTGACAAAAAGATTGGATTTTATTAATCTAACCTGTCTGCGCCGGGAGTTTCGGCCGGCGCGGCTCCGCCGTTTCAGGCGACGGCCCGGCTTGCGCCACGGGCGCCCGACGATGCGGAGCTGACGGCACAGGACCAGCGGGGGAGGCCACCATGGGCGTCGCGATTCCGAATGCCTCGACGATGAACTGGTTCCAGTTCCGCGGCATCACCAATGAATTGGACTCCAACCTCGCGTCCACCGACTACCGCCAGTTCACGGTGTCGAAGGCCGGCGAATTCAATTTCCGAATCGCCGACATTAACACCAACATCAAGATCGTCGACCAGAACAACAAGGTCGTCGCCGAGGCCAAGGCGAAGAACGAGGCGGCGGAGGCCAGCGCGAAGCTCGGCCCCGGCACCTACACGGCGGTCATCTCCCAGGCCGTCCGCGGCGTGAATGAACGCGAATACACGCTGGACATCACCGAACGCCAGAACATCATGATGGTGGGGACCGGTGCCCAGATGAAGGGCATCGCCCGCGCCGTCGTCGGCAAGGATCCAGGTGTCCAGAAGCACACGCTGACCGTCGCCCAGGGCGGCGAGTTCGTCGGCAACATGTCCCTTCCCTTGACGCGCTGGGCCCTCATGAGCAAGGAGGGCAAGGTCGTGGCCTCCGGCGACACGATGGACCCGGCCAAGTCGGGTGAGGACATGCTGAAGAAGCCCAGCTTCAAGATCGAACCCGGCCAATACGAGCTGGTGATCGTCCCGCCGAAGAACGTGATCGGCGAAATCCCCTATCAGCTCAATTTCGTCCAGAAAGTCGCCAAGACGCCCGAATCGACCGAGGAACGCCCGTTCGACAAGATCATGCGGGAGCGCGAGGCCCGGCTGAAGCAGTGGGCGGCGGACGATGCGGCCAAGTCGTCCAGCACCTCGAAGACCACCCCCTACAAGATGAGCCTGCTCGCCTGACGCCGCCCGCGGCAGGCTCCCGAGCGAGGGGGCTTGCGCGGCACGGGGCGTTCCGCGCTATTCTGCGGATCATGGATTTCACCGACACCCAGCTTCACCGCTATTCCCGCCACATCATCCTGCCGGAGGTCGGCGGCATCGGGCAGGAGGCGCTGCTGCGCGCTCGCGTCCTGGTCGTCGGGGCCGGCGGGCTGGGCGCGCCGCTGCTGCTCTACCTCGCCGCGGCGGGGGTGGGGACCATCGGCGTCATCGACGACGACACGGTGGACCTGTCCAACCTGCAACGGCAGGTGATCCACGACGAGTCGTCGCTCGGCCTTCCGAAGGTGGAGAGCGCCGCCGCCCGCATCCGCGCGCTCAATCCCGACGTGGCGGTGGAGGTGCACAAGACGCGCCTGACGAAGGACAACGCGCTGGACCTGATCGGCCGCTACGACATCGTGGCCGATGGGTCCGACAATTTCGCCACGCGCTTCCTGCTGAACGACGCCTGCTACTTCGCGAAGAAGACGCTGGTGTCGGCGGCGATCCTGCGCTTCGACGGGCAGGTGTCCACCTTCAAGGCGCATCTCGGCGATCCGCACCCCTGCTACCGCTGCCTGTTCCCGGAGCCGCCGCCGCGCGGGCTGGTGCCGTCCTGCTCCGAGGGCGGCGTGCTGGGAGCGCTGGCCGGCTTCGTCGGTTCGCTCCAGACGACCGAGGTGCTGAAGGAGATCATGGGCATCGGCGAGGGCCTGTCGGGCAGCCTGATGATGCTGGACACGCTGCACGCCTCCTTCCAGCGCATCACCGTGCGCCGCGACCCGGACTGCCCCTTGTGCGGCCCCCACCCGACCATCCACGACCTGTCCGCCCACTGAGCGGCGATTGGGAGAACCCTTTAGTCATGGAAGGTCCTGAGTCCCTGTCCATCGTCCTGTTCGCGGGCGGTTTCGACCGGGTTCACTACGCCCTGGTGATGGCCAGCGCGGCGGCGGCGACCAACCGCAAGGTCACGCTGTTCTTCACCGGCCGCGCCCTGAACACGCTGCTGGCCGGGGACTCCGACGGCACGCCGGGCTGGCACCGGCTGGACCCCGCCGACGACGGCAGCTGCCCGGCGGAGCGTGACGCCGCCTTCACCGCCAACGGGCTGGCCGGCTTCGAGGAGTTACTGGAGGCCTGCGTGATGCTGAAGGTCACGGTCATGGCCTGCGAAATGGGGCTGCGCGCGCTCGGTCTGCCCGCCGGCGTTCCACTGCGTCCCGACGTGCCGGTGAAGACCGGCGGCGTCGTCACCTTTCTGAACGACGCGCCGAAGACCGGCGCGATCCTGTTCGTGTGAGCGCGATGACCGACGACCACAGCCTGGTGATCGAACAGGCGAACCGCTTCGAGGCGATCGCCGCGGAGGGTTTCGAGGGCCGGCCCTACCGGGACGCGCTGGCCCATCTGGCGCAGCATGTCACTGCGCACCCCGATCTCGCTCCGCGGGTGGCGCACGCCCTGCGCATGATGATCGGCTTCATCGAGGACAGCGACCCGGCGAAGCGCTTCGGCCCGAAGGTGGAGATTTTGCGGGAGGCGGTGGGGCTGCTGGAAGGGTAAAGGTATTGGATTCTTGGTGGACAACAGGATTTACACGGATTTCGCGGATTTATGCACGGATGACACGGATTTCTTTGGGCTTGCTACGCGCATCTTGATCGATCCAACTCGTGTTGCGCACGCATGAAGAAAAATCCGTGTTCAAATCCGTGCAATCCGTGAAGACCCTGTTGTTCCCCAAGAATCCCACACCTCAAACCGACTTGCTGTCCAGCGCGTAGCCGGCCGAGCGGACGGTGCGGATCAGGTCCATCTCCGTCTCCTCGTTCATCGCCTTGCGCAGGCGGCGGATGTGGACATCCACGGTGCGCGGCTCGACATAGACGTCGTGGCCCCACACCACGTCGAGAAGCTGCTCGCGCGAGAAGACGCGGCCGGGATGCTGCATGAAATGGCGCAGCAGGCGGAACTCGGTCGGCCCCAGATGCACGTCGCGACCGTTCCGGCGCACCCGGTGGGCGGCCAGATCCATGGTCACGTCGGCGAACTGCAGCGTCTCGTCCGTCATGCCGGGGGCCGAGCGGCGCAGCACGGCGCGCATGCGGGCGACCAACTCGGTCGGGGAGAAAGGCTTGGTGATGTAGTCGTCGGCGCCGGAGTTCAGGCCGCGCACGCGGTCCGCCTCCTCCCCGCGGGCGGTCAGCATGATGATCGGGATATCGCGCATCTTGCTGTTGCGGCGCATCTGGCGGCAAACCTCCAGCCCCGACATCAGCGGCAGCATCCAGTCGAGCAGGACGATGTTCGGCGTCTGCTCCCCGGCCAGCAGAAGAGCTTCCTCGCCGTCGGTGGCGGCGTTCACGCGGAAGCCTTCCTTCTCCAGATTGTACTTCAGCAGCGTCACGATGTCGGCTTCGTCCTCGACGATGAGAACGAGCGGCTTCAGCGCCGAATTCATGCTTGTCCCGCTCCCACTGCGCGTCTCGCCGTCACGCGGCATGTCCCGCTCCATCGTTATCCGGGCCGCCGTCCCGCGGCAATCCCTGTTCCACAGCCTCCGTGACCGCATCCGTGACCGAACCACCCGGCTCGACCACGGCGAAGCTGCTGCCGTCGTTCTTCGGGCGCGCAGCGCGCAGCGTCGTCCCGACCACCAGATAATGGATGGTCTCGGCGATGTTGGTGGCGTGGTCGCCGATCCGCTCCAGGTTCTTCGCCATGAACAGCAGGTGCGTGCAGGGCGTGATGTTGCGCGGGTCCTCCATCATGTAGGTGAGGACCTCGCGGAACAGGCTGGTGTAGAGGTCGTCCAGCTCCTCGTCGCGTTCCCAGGCGGCGATGGCGCGCTGGACGTCGCGCTCGATGTAGGCGTCCAGCACATCCTTCATGATCGACTCGACCAGCCGCCCCATGCGCGGGATGGCCACCGCCGGGCGCACCGCCGGCACCTGGGCCAGCGCCAGCGAGCGCTTGGCGATGTTGGAGGCGTAGTCGCCGATCCGCTCCAAGTCCGACGCGATCTTCAGCGCCGACACGATCTCGCGCAGGTCCTGGGCCAGCGGCTGGCGCAGGGCGAGCAGCCGCACGGCCTCAGCGTCGATGTCGCGCTCGTAGGCGTCGATGCGCTGGTCGGCCTGCATGACCTGGGCGGCCAGCGCGACGTCGCGGCGGGCCACCGCCTTCACGGCGGCGTCCACCTGCGCTTCGGCGACGCCGCCCATCTGGGTGATCAGGTTGGACAGGCGCTCAAGTTCGTGCGCGAAGGAACGCACGATGTGTTCGGTGCTCATGCTTCACGTCCTTCGCTGAGGGAGGAGTGGCGGCGCTGTTGGGGATCAGAGGCCGGGGATCAGCCGTAGCGGCCGGTGATGTAGCCCTGGGTGCGCTCGTCCCGCGGGTTGGTGAAGATTTCCTCGGTGTCGTCGCACTCCACCATGTCGCCCAGATGGAAGAAGGCGGTCTTCTGGGAGACGCGGGCCGCCTGCTGCATGTTGTGGGTGACGATGACGATCGTATAGTTCTCGCGCAGTTCGTCGATCAGCTCCTCGATGTGGGCGGTCGCGATGGGGTCGAGCGCCGAGCAGGGCTCGTCCATCAGGATCACCTCGGGGCTGACGGCGATGGCGCGGGCGATGCACAGGCGCTGCTGCTGGCCGCCGGACAGGCCGGTGCCCGGCTCGCGCAGGCGGTCCTTCACCTCGTTCCACAGGCCGGCGCGCTTCAGTGATGTCTGGACGATCTCGTCCATCTCGTCGCGGTGGCTGGCGATGCCGTGGATGCGCGGGCCGTAGGCGATGTTGTCGTAGATCGACTTCGGGAACGGGTTCGGCTTCTGGAAGAGCATGCCAACGCGGGCGCGGAGCTGCACGGCGTCGATCGACTTGCCGTAGACATCCTCGCCGTCGAGCGCGATCAGCCCCTCGACGCGGCAGTTCTCGATGGTGTCGTTCATGCGGTTCAGGCAGCGCAGGAACGTCGACTTGCCGCAGCCGGACGGGCCGATCAGCGCCATCACGCGGTTTTCCTGGATCTCCAGGTTGATGCCCTTGAGCGCCTGTTTGGCCCCGTAGAACACCTTGACGTCGCGGGCGACCATCTTGGTGCCGTGAATGCCGGCGGCGGGACGCGAAGCCATGGCCGTGGCCGGGATGTGGGTCTGGACGCTCATGGGGTTACCAACGCCTCTCGAATTTCTTGCGCAGGAAGACGGCCAGGCCGTTCATCAGGATGAGGAAGGCGAGCAGGATCAGGATCGCCGCGGAGGTGCGCTCCGTGAAGGCCCGCTCGGGGCTGTCCGCCCACATGTAGATCTGCACCGGGATCGCCGTCGCGCTGTCGGTCAAGCCGCCCGGGATGTCCACGATGAAGGCCACCATGCCGATCATCAGCAGCGGCGCCGTCTCGCCCAACGCGCGGGCCATGCCGATGATGGTGCCGGTCAGGATGCCCGGCAGGGCCAGGGGCAGGACATGGTGCGTCACCGTCTGCAGCGGCGAGGCGCCGACGCCCAGCGCGGCCTCGCGGATCGACGGCGGCACCGCCTTCAGCGCGACACGCGAGGCGATGATGATGACCGGCAAGGTCATCAGCGCCATCACCAGACCGCCGACCAGCGGGGCGGAGCGGGGCAGCCCGAAGAAGCCGAGGAACACCGCCAGGCCCAGCAGGCCGAAGATGATCGACGGCACCGCGGCGAGGTTGTTGATGTTCACCTCGATCAGGTCGGTCCAGCGGTTCTTCGGCGCGAACTCCTCCAGATAGACTGCGGCAGCGATGCCGATGGGCACCGACAGCAGCATGGTCACCACCAGCGTCAGGGCGGAGCCGACGACGGCTCCCAGGATGCCCGCCTGTTCCGGCTCGCGGCTGTCGCCGGCGGTGAACAGAGTGGTGTTGAAGGTGCTGCGGATGGAGCCGTTGGCGACCAGCGCGTCGATGGCGGCGATCTTGACGTCGTTCAGCCGGCGCTCGCTCTCCGGCACGTCGCGCCGGATGAAGCCCTTCATGAACTGGTCGATCTCGTCATCGGCGCGGACCCAGACGGTCTGCGTGGTGCCGACGAGGGAGGGGTTGGCGTTGACCATCGCCTCCAGCTCGTACGGCGCGCCGGAGGACAGCAGGTCGTTCAGCGAGCGGCGGGTGGCGCGGTCGGTGGCTGCGGGGACCTGGGCGTAGAGCGCCTGCCGGACGAGGGCGGTGTAGTTTCGCTCCTCGACCTGCTGCTTGTCCAGGGTCACCTCAAGCCGGATCTGCGCCTGCCAGAAGGCGGTGTAGCCCTTACTGACGATGGAGCCGAGCAGAACCACCAGCATCAGAGACGCGATCCCGACGGCGAGCATCCCGGCGATCCGGAACCGGCGCTCCGCGGCGTAGCGGCGGCGCAGGCGGGCGGAGAACTCCTCGCTCTGGTAGCGCGACTTGGTGACGGCGACCGACATGGCCCGCGTATCCTGTTCCACGAGGTCAGTCATATTTCTCTCGATACTTCTGGACCACCCGGAGGGCGACCATGTTGAGGGTGAGGGTCACGACGAACAGGACAAGGCCCAGCCCGAAGGCCGACAGCGTCTTGGGGCTGTCGAACTCCTGGTCGCCGACCAGCAGCGTGGCGATCTGCGTCGTCACCGTGGTCACGGCGTCCAGCGGGTTGGCGGTCAGGTTGGCGGTGAGGCCAGCGGCCATGGTGACGATCATCGTCTCGCCGATGGCGCGGCTGACCGCCAGCATGACGGCGGCGACGATGCCCGGCAGGGCGGCGGGCAGCACGACCAGCCGGATCGTCTCCGACTTGGTGGCGCCCAGCCCGTAGGAGCCGTCGCGCAAGCTCTGCGGCACCGCGTTGATGACGTCGTCCGACAGCGAGCTGACGAAGGGGATGATCATCACGCCCATCACGAAGCCGGCGGCCAGCGCCGATTCGGAGCTGACGCTCAGCCCCAGGCTGTTGCCCACGTCGCGGACGAAGGGCGCCATGGTCAGGGCGGCGAAGAAGCCGTAGACCACGGTCGGGATGCCGGCCAACACCTCCAGGATCGGCTTCAGCCAAGTGCGCAG
The DNA here is from genome assembly GCF_022023855.1 of Azospirillum brasilense. NCBI lineage: Bacteria > Pseudomonadati > Pseudomonadota > Alphaproteobacteria > Rhodospirillales > Azospirillaceae > Azospirillum > Azospirillum brasilense. The sequence goes on along the minus strand of NZ_CP059449.1, from coordinate 1,103,153 downwards.
ACCCGGGCTGGCGTATTCCGACATGAAGATGGCCGCCATCAGCCCGACCGGAACCGCCACCGCCATGGCGATGCCGGTGATCAGCAGCGTGCCGGCGAACAGCGGGATCGCGCCGAAGGAGCCGCTGGAGCCCACCTGGTCGGCGCGCATGGCCATCTGCGGGCTCCAGTGCGTGCCGAACAGGAACTCCAGAGGATTGACCACCGCGAAGAAGCGGATCGCCTCGAACAGAAGCGACAGCACGATGCCGATGGTGGTCAGGATGGCGACCAGCGAGCAGATGACCAGCGCGATGTTGACCGTGCGCTCCACCCGGTTGCGGGCGCGCAGGTCGGGGTCGATCCGGCCGCGGGCGTAGAGCAGGCCGCCGATGGCGACGCAGCAGCCGATGACCAGCAGGCTCCAGTCGCCGAGCGCGTGCAGCCGCAGATAGCGCTCCGCCGCGGCGACGACCTCCGGATCGGGCTCGCGGCCGGTGGCGACGCCGTGGGCGAGGTTCAGGATGTCGGCGCGCAGCAGGCCGAGCGATTGGGCGTCGCCGTTGACCAGCCGGTCCGGCAGGCCGGACAGGACCATCTGCATGACCAGCCAGCCTTCGGACGCCCCCCAGAAGGCGAAGAGCAGCAGGGCTGGAAGCCCCGCCCAGAGGGCGACGTAGAAGCCGTGGTAGGACGGCACCGAATGAAGCTCGACGATGCGGCCGCCGACGGAGGCGACGGCACGCGACCGGCCCATCTGGTAACCGATCACTGTGAGCAGGGCCAGAATGATGAGCAGTACCGTGAGCTGCATGCGAAACCGCCGGAAATGGGCTGAAAACGGGCTCCTGGCACAAACGGGAAACCGGCGGCCCTCCGAGGAGAGCCGCCGGTTCCGTCAGCCGGTCAGAGCTGGAGCGGGGTCAGGTTGGTCGCCGAGGTGCGGGCGGCGTCGCGCTCCGCCTTCGGCAGGGAGATCAGACCCTTGTCGGACAGGTAGCCGTCCTCGCCCATTGCGCGCTCCGAGGTGAACTCGGCGACCAGTTCGCGGATGCCGGGGATGACGCCGGCGTGGGCGTTCTTGATGTAGATGAACAGCGGGCGCGACAGCTCGTACTTGCCGGCCTGGACCGCTTCCGGCGACAGATCGACGCCGTCCATCTTGGCAGTCTGCAGCTTGTCGCGGTTCTGGTCGTAGAAGCTGTAGCCGAACACGCCGAAGGCGTCGGGGTTGGCGGTCAGCTTCTGGACGATCAGGTTGTCGTTCTCGCCGGCCTCGACGTAGCCGCCGTCCTCGCGGATGGTCATGCAGGCCTTTTCACGGGCCTTCTCGTCGGCGACGATGGTCTTGACCTCGGCGACCTTCTTGCAGCCTTCGAGCATCACCAGCTCGTTGAAGCTGTCGCGGGTGCCGGACGTCGGGGGCGGGCCGAGGACCTCGATCTCCTTGTTCGGGAGCTTCGGGTCGATGTCCGACCACTTCTTGTAGGGGTTGGCGACCATCTTGCCGTCGACCGGCACGTCCTTGGCCAGGGCCTTCCACAGGATCTGGGTGGTCAGGTCGGTGTGCGGGGCCTGCTTGGAGTAGGCGAGCGCGATGCCGTCGTAGCCGATCTTCAGCTCGGTGATCTGGGCGACGCCGTTGGCGGCGCACTGCTCGACCTCGGACTTCTTGATGCGGCGCGAGGCGTTCGCCACGTCCGGGTGCTGCGGGCCGACGCCCGCGCAGAACAGCTTCAGGCCGCCGCCGGTGCCGGTCGACTCGACGACCGGGGTTTTGAACTTGCCGCCCTTGCCGAAAGCCTCGGCAACCGCCGTGGTGAACGGGAACACGGTCGAGGAGCCGACGGCGCGGATCTGGTCGCGCGACTGGGCGTTCGCAGCACCCGCGAAGGCAGCGGTCATGGCGACGACCGCGGCGGCGGTGACGGCGAGCTTCTTGGAATTCACGGTATCCCTCCGATGGTCCGGTTGCCCCTTTGCCGGGGAACGCGATGGTCCAACCCCGTGCCGCTTCCCCCAGGGGCGGGCGGCTTGCGGGGCGGACACTAGTCGGGGTCCGCGACGCGCTGATTACGGTTTTATGACAGTTTCATGACGACGCCCACTTTCGGTCACGCCGGACGGGGTGGACGCAACCTCCAGTGCCCCGCGCCGCACGGGCCATTACGTTCTACAAAGGATACTGGTAGGCGGCGGAGCATGGATGTCTCGCCCGTGGGCCATCGACCTGAAGCTGGCTCCTGCCGACCGGGATCGGTTGGAGGGCTCCATCCATAGCGGCAACACGCCGCAGAAGCTGGTGCCGCGATTACACCCGCCACGGAACAACCACCCTGTTCGCCGCGCTGAACGTGCTGGACGGCACCGTGATGGGGCAGTGCGCGGCCCGCCACCGGCATCAGGAATTCATCCGTTTCCTCAACACCGTCGAGGCGGCGGTGCCGGTCGGCAAGGCGGTCCATGTGATCCTGGACAACTACGCTACCCACACGCACCCGAAGGTCCGCGCCTGGCTGGAGAAGCATCCGCGCTGGGTTTTCCACTTTACCCCGACCTCGGCGTCGTGGCTGAACGCGGTGGAGGGCTTCTTCGCCAAGTTGACCCGCAAGCGCCTGCGCCGGGGGCAGCTTCCGCGGCGGCGTCGATCTCCAGGCCGCCATTCACCGCTTCATCACGGAGCATAACAGGACGGCCAAGCGTTTCGTCTGGACCGCCGATCCTGACCGCATCATCGCCAGTGTTAATAAAGCGAAGAAAATTTCGGAACGCAGAAATAACATCATTCTGTTCTCATGTTTGCCGTCAAGGGATTTGGCCACGCGTGCCCGTCCTGGCTACGCCCAGGCGCTGAAGCTCAGTGGATGCCCACGGCAGGAGGCAGGGCCGAAGACGACGGTTGAGCAAGCTCTCATGCGCGGGTTGGCTACCGCATGACCGTGGTTTCGTCCTGGGGCTGCCTCGGTCTAGGAGCGAGCGTCGGTCAGGCCGGCTCATAACAGAACACGAGGGTTCCCCTACCGCGCCCCGCCTCCAGCCGTGGGCACCGGCTGCGACGTCCGATGCCGTCAGGAAGCCGGACGCGGCTGGACCTCACGGGCGATCGCCCACAGGAAGCCGACCATCTCGCGCGCAATGGCCGTGGTGACCACCACCTTGGCCTTTCCCGCGGCCGTCAGGCGGCGATAACGCGCACACAGCCGGGCCTGCGCCTTCCAGGCGATGTCGCGGACAGACTGCGGCAGGGCTTCGATGCGATCGTACAGCTTGCGGCTGACGCGGGCCGGCATCCGGTAGCTCCAAGCTCCTTCGATCAGGATCCGCCGTGCCAAACCGCTGCCGGCCTTGGTGATGCCACCACGGCGCACGCTGGCGCCACTGGAATGCTCCGAGGGCACCAGGCCGAGATAGGCCATCAACTGGCGGGGGTTGGCAAAGCGCGAGAAGTCGCCCACCTCGGCGACCACGGTGACCGCCACGAGGAAAGCAACGCCGCGCATGGCCTGCAGGGCCGCCACGACCGGTGCCATCGACCACTCCGCGACCAGCCCCTCGATTTGCCTGGTCAGACGTGCCACGCGGGCCTCAGCGTCCGTTACGGCGTGGATGTAGTCCTGCAGCACCGCCTGCTGAGCCGGGTGCTCGAAGCGCACCGTCGTCAGCCAGCGTCGGTAGGCCTGAGTCCAGCCCCGCTTGCCAGGATAGACGCGGCCGTGCCGCAGGAGAAAGCCTTGCAGGTGCTGGCGGGCCTTGCCCAGCACCTGCACCGCTGTCGCCCGAGCCCGGATCAAGTCGCGCATCGCCTCGTGGGCTCCGTCGGGCACCCACACGGCCGTCAGCTCGCCGGCCCGGTGCAGCTTGGCGAGCATGACAGCATCGCGCCGATCCGTCTTCACCCGGTCGCCCGCCCGGACCGGGATCAGCGACGGAGCCACGACCACGCACTCATGCCCAAGCGCGGTAAGCTGACGATACAGGCCGTACCCGCACGGGCCCGCCTCATAGCAGAAGCTCAGGCGATACCCGTCCCGGGCGAGCCGCCCGACCAGCTTTTCGATCACCTCGGCCCGGTTCGCCACCGTGCCGAACAAGCGGACCTCGCCGCCGCGTGTTCCTTCGGCCACGGCCACGGACACCGTCGCCTTATGCACATCCAGACCCACGAAAATGGTAGAGTTCATCGGCCCGTCCCCCATGTCTGAGGCTCGGCGCCGGACCGCCCGGCGCAATCCTCGATGGGGACATGCCGTGGGACGGGCCGCTACTCGCCTTTCGGCCGGCAAACATATGGTCTAGTATTCGATCATGTCGTCATTTCCCAAAGGCTTTCCGCTAAGCGATTTTCGAACCAAAATTGTGGTTCATAGAAAGATATATCGCGCCTCTATTTGAGCGACCCTGAAGGTAATGCTGGCATATAGCCTTGTGGAAGCTTGAGAGAGCGGCTCAGATAAGCATCACTGTTCAGTGCTTGGCACATCAATAATGGGCCTCCTCACCCGATATCTATGGCGTCGAGATGCAGCGAGGCCGGGAGGTGGCAATGAAGGCATCTACGTTTGCGCTCGTACTGCTGGTTTTCACCGCCGAGTTCACGGCTTTGCCGCATCCGCGAGCGCTCGCCGGACCCGCGGAGGATGTCCGCTCATCAATGCAACTCCTCAAATCCAAGGCCGCGGCATTGGGCGCCCCGAACATCAAAGGAGAAGATACGATTGCCGGAAAGACCGTACCGGCTTTGTACTTTGGCGACACTAAGATGAACAACAACTTCTCACTCGTCGACGAGGTACAAAAAGGAGAAAGGAGGAACGTCTACCATTTTTGTCAAGAATGGCGATGAGTTTGTCCGGGTGGCAACGAATGTAAAGAAGGATGACGGATCTCGTGCGATCGGAACCGTACTCGACCCCAAGGGTAAGGCGATTGCAGCGATTGCTAAAGGAGAGAGCTTCTATGGAGACGTTGACATACTGGGCAAGCCATACACCACTGGCTATGAGCCCATACGCGACGCGCGCAACAATATAATCGGCGTCTATTATGTTGGATACCTGAAGGACTGACGACAGCAACCAGACGAATGACCGAGCCTGCTGTTGCTTGTGCCGTTACCTTCGTCGCCGGGAACGGCCTGGAATGGCCGTTCCACGTCAAGGCACGGAGGCCGCCCACAGCCGCTTACTTAACGATCCGTTTGGCGCGCTCCACTAAAGCGGATTGCAATCCGCTTTGGACCGCGACGGCGGTCCCGGTCGCACATGCGACCGGAGCCTGCCGGCGAACGAGGCAATATAAGCCTAAAGCGAACGAAAGTTCGCTTTAGGCTTGGCGCCGCGCGGGGCTCCGCGGCGCGGCCCTCTCCCGACTCCTCAGACGCCGCCGGCAGGTAGACCGTGAAGGTGCTGCCTACCCCGACGGCGCTTTCGATGGTCAGGCGGCCGCGGTGGCGGTTCACGATGTGCTTGACGATGGCCAGCCCCAGCCCGGTGCCGCCCATGGCCCGCGACCGCGCGGCGTCGACGCGGTAGAAGCGTTCGGTCAGGCGCGGCAGGTGGGTGCGGGCGATGCCCTCCCCCTGGTCGCGCACGGCGACGGCGACCATTTGCATCCCCCGCCCGCCGCGGCCCGCCGGGCCGGACACCCCGACCGCCACGCCGTCGGCGAGCGACACGGCGACCGTCACATCGGTGTTCTCGCGCGTGTATTTGATCGCGTTGCTGACGAGGTTCTGGAAGACCTGGGTGAGCTGGTCCTCGTCGCCGACCACCGCGGGCAGGCCGTCCGGCGCCTCCAGCGTCAGGCGGATGCGGCGGCTGGCCGCCTTCAGCTCCAGCGCCGCCATCACCCCGTCCAGCCGGTCCAGCACATCGACTTTGCCGGCGGGCGGCATGTGCTCGTCAAGCTCGATCCGCGACAGCGACAGCAGGTCGTTGACGAGGCGGGCCATGCGGCTGGCCTGGTCCTGCATGATCGACAGGAAGCGCTCGTGCGCCTCCAGATCCTCGCGGGCGGGGCCGCGCAGCGTCTCGATGAAGCCGAGCAGTGAAGACAGCGGCGTGCGCAACTCGTGGCTGGCGTTGGCGATGAAGTCGGCGCGCATCTGCTCCGACCGGCGCAGCGCGGTGATGTCATGCAGCGTCAGGATGACCATCCGCCCCGGCACGGTTCCGACGGCGGACGGCACCCCGTCCTCGCCGGGCACCGGTCGGGGAACCCGCCGCTGGAAGGGCTTCACCCGCACCTCGAACATGCGCTCCACCGGCACCGGCAGGCTGAACTCCAGAATGCGCGAGGCGCCGCCCTTCAGCACGGCGTCCACCGCCTCCAGTACCGCCGGGTTGCGCAGCGAGGCGGCGAGGTCGCGGTCGAGGATGCGGTCGCCGAACAGGGCGCGCGCCGCCTGGTTGGCCCGCGCCACCTGCCGTTCCGCCCCCACCAGGACCAGCGGGTCGTGCAGCGCCTCGATGATGGATTCGTTGGCTTCGAGTTGGGCCAGCGCCAGTTCGGTGCGGGCGTTCATGACCCGGTGCAGCCGCACCGCCGCCGCCGCCGCCGCCCGCACCGGGCGGGAGGCGGTAACGGGCAGGGAGGGCACCGCCTCCGTCGGGCCGGCGGCGAGCTGCGCGGCGTGGGTGGCCACCATCCGCAGGTCGCGGAAATACAGCTGGAGCATCAGAGCCACCCCGCCGACCCCGGCCAGCCCACCCAGAATCGCAACCAGCGGCCCGATCGTCCCTTGCCGCCACAGCCCCCACAGGGCCGGCAGCAGCGGCGCCAGCACCAACGCGGCGGCGAGGATCAACCGGAGGGGCGGCATCGGCTTGGAAGTCATGGACGGCGCTTCTCGTGCGTCATGCGGACGGTTTTGGAGACGGAACTCCGCTTTTACACCATCCCGCAAGCCGGTGAGCGGGCGTCACAAAAGATTAACGCGCGGGCCGGGGTCATCGCCCGGCCTGCGCGTCGTCCAAAAAACGCCCTCCCGCTTACCAGGGCAGCGAGTCGTGGGCCGCCAGCGCCGCCGCGGTGACCAGATCGTTGACCGAGGCGCCCATGGTGACGATCTGCGCCGGCTTGTCCAAGCCGATCAGCAGCGGGCCGATCATCTGGCCGCCGGCCATCTTGTTGAGCAGCTTCGCCGTGATGTTGGCCGAATGCAGGCCGGGCATGATCAGCACGTTGGCCGGGCCGGACAGCCGGCAGAAGGGGTAGACCCGCTTCATCAGCTGGTAGTCCAGCGCCACGTCCGCCGACATCTCCCCGTCATACTCGAAATCGACGCGGCGGCTGTCGAGGATGGCGATGGCCTCGCGCAGCGGGTCGGTGTGGGGGTGCGGGTGCTGGCCGAAGTTGGAGAAGGACAGCAGCGCCACCCGCGGCTCGTGCCCCATCTGGCGCGCCTTGGCCGCGGCGCCGATGGCGATGTCGGCCAGCGTCTGGCCGTTGGGGCGGACATGCACCGTGGTGTCGGCGATCAGCACCGTGCGGTTGCGCGTCAGGAAGACGTGCAGGCCGAAGACCGGCTCGTTCGCCTTGGCGTCGATGACCCGGCGGATCTCCTCGAAGGCCACGCCGAAGGTGCGGGTCAGGCCGGTGACCATGGCGTGGGCGTCGCCCTGCGCCACCATTAGCGCGGCGAAGACGTTGCGGTCCTGGTTCACCATGCGCTGGCAGTCGCGCAGCAGGGCGCCCTTGCGCTGCATCCGGCGGTACAGATAGTCGCTGTAGCGGCGGTTGGCGTCGGAGACGCGGGCGTTGTGGATCTCCAGCGAGACGGCGGACTGCCCCATCGCCGCCAGCTGCTCCTTGATGACCGCCTCGCGCCCGATCAGCACCGGCGTGCCGAAGCCGGCGGCGCGGAAGGCGAGCGCGGCGCGGATCGTCCGCTCCTCCTCGCCCTCGGCGAAGACGACGCGGCGCGGGTTGGCCTTCACCTTCTCCAGGATGAGCTGGAGACTGTCCGCCGTCGGGTCGAGACGGGTGCGCAACGAATTCCGGTAGCCCGCCAGGTCGACGATGGGCTTGCGCGCCACACCGGTTTCCATGGCGGCCTGGGCCACCGCGGCGGGGACCGTCACGATCAGCCGCGGGTCGAAGGGCACCGGGATGATGTATTCCGGCCCATAGCGCAGGCGGCGGCCCGAGTAGGCGGCGTCCACCTCGTCCGGCACGTCCTCGCGCGCCAGGGCGGCCAGAGCCTTGGCGGCGGCGACCTTCATCGCCTCGTTGATGGTGGTCGCCCGCACGTCGAGCGCGCCGCGGAACAGGTAGGGGAAGCCCAGGACGTTGTTGACCTGGTTCGGGTAGTCGGAGCGGCCCGTCGCCACGATGGCGTCGGAGCGGACGGCCTTCACCTCCTCTGGGGTGATTTCCGGATCGGGGTTGGCCAGCGCGAAGATGATCGGCTTCGCCGCCATCGACCTGACCATCTCCGGCGTCATCGCGCCCTTGGCCGACAGACCGACGAAGACGTCGGAGCCGGCGACCGCCTCCTGGAGCGTGCGCTTGTCCGTCTCCACCGCGAAGGACGACTTCCACTGGTTCATGCCGTCGGTGCGGCCCCGGTAGACGACGCCCTTGGTGTCGCACAGGATGATGTTCTCGCGCGGCACGCCCATGGTGGTGAACAGCTCGGCGCAGGCGATGCCCGCAGCACCGGCGCCGTTGACCACCATCGTCACGTCCTTGAGGTTCCGCCCGGTGATGTCGCAGGCGTTGATCAGGCCGGCGGCGGCGATGATGGCGGTGCCGTGCTGGTCGTCGTGGAAGACGGGGATGTCCAGCAGCTCGCGCAGGCGCTCCTCGATGATGAAGCAGTCCGGCGCCTTGATGTCCTCCAGGTTGATGCCGCCGAAGCTCGGCCCGAGGAAGCGGACGCAGTTGACGAACTCGTCGACGTTCTTCGTATCGACCTCCAGGTCGATGCCGTCCACGTCGGCGAAGCGCTTGAAGAGGACCGCCTTGCCTTCCATCACCGGCTTGGAGGCGAGCGCGCCGAGGTCGCCCAGGCCCAGCACCGCCGTGCCGTTGGAAATGACGGCGACGATGTTGCCCTTGGCCGTGTAGTCGTAGGCCGTGCTGGGGTCCTCGGCGATGCGCAGGCAGGGAACGGCCACGCCCGGCGAATAGGCCAGCGACAGGTCGCGCTGGGTCGTCAGCGGCTTGGTGGGCGCGATCTCCAGCTTGCCCGGACGCCCGGAGGAGTGCAGCAGAAGGGCTTCTTCGTCGGTGACGCGCTTTGTATCGGGTTCGGTCATCGGGGTTCGGTTCCTGAGCGTAGGCTGTTGCAGCCGTTCTTCTTTGGGCCGGCCGTCGTTGTTGTTTTCGGTTCCGGCCGGTCGGGCGGCGGATGTTAGCCCGCGCGGGCGCGTCCCGCCAGAGCGGGATCGCACGAAAGATGCGAATTTTTCCTGGAATACGACATATCAGATCACGAACGACGGCCGAAGCAATCGTTTCGTACCCGGAAAGAGACTCAGCAGCCCTCGGCCATGTCGTAGATGGCGTCCATGTCGCTGATCAGAACCTTGTTGCCTTCCTGCAGCGAGATGGCCCCGGCGGTCTTCAGCTGGGTGAAGGTGCGGCTGACCGTCTCGGTGGTCAGGCCCAGGTAATCGGCGATGTCGGCCCGGCTCATCGGCACGTAGACGGGGTTTTCCTTGTGCCCGCGCCGGGCGGCGCGCTGGGACAGCATCAGCAGGAAGGAGCAGATCTTCTCCTTCGCCGTCTTGCGGCCGAGCAGCAGCATCTGGTCTTGCGCCGCCGCCAACTCGTTCGAGGCCATGGAGAAGAGACGGCGCTGCATCTTCGGGAACTCGTCCATCAGCGCGTCGATCTTCTTGCGCGGAAAGCGGCAGAGCGTCGCCGCCGTGACCGTCTCCGCGGTGTAGGCGTAGCTCTCGTTGACGGCCAGACCCAGGAAGTCGCCGGTGACGAGGAAGCCGGTGATCTGGCGGCGCCCGTCCGGCAGCAGCTTGTACAATTTCACGGTGCCGGCGGTGACGTTGTAGAGCGCGTCCGCCGCGTCGCCCTCGCTGAACAGGGTCTGTCCGGCTTCGACGCGGGACGTCTGGAGGATGTCGGCGAGACGGCGCAGTTCCTCGGGGTCCAGGGCGGCGCAGACGGTCAGACTGCGCACGGGACAGGCCCCACAGGGATTCATCTCACTCGCCGCGCCCTTTTCGCGGGCGCGCCCCATGTCAAAGGGTGGCATGGCATGACCCAACCCTTAGCCGTACAACGCGCCCATAATCGTCATATTCGGTCTGTTTCGCAACGGTGCTCGCAGGGGCCGTCGCCGAATTGCCATACAAACGCCTTATGAGCGTCCCTTCGGCGGGCTGGACGGCTCGGCGTTGGGGCGCGGCGGCTCGTCGTCGAACAGGATGCGGTGGGCCGCCCCGTCGAGATCGTCAAACTGCCCGGACTTGAGAGCCCACAGGAACGCCCCCAGGCCCATCAGCCCCAGGCTCAGCGCGATCGCGATCAGATAGAGAAGCTCGGTCATCGGTCAGGTCCTTGGTCACCGCGCCGCGGCTGAGCCGCAGGGCGTTGGCGATAACGATCAGGGAGGAGGAGGACATGGCCAGCGCCGCCAGCAGCGGCGTCAGCATGCCCGCCATGGCGATGGGCACCGCGAACAGGTTGTAGACCAGCGCGATGCCGAAATTCTGGCGCACCAGCCGCCCGGAGCGGCGGGACACCTCGAACGCCTCCAGGATGGGGCGCAGGCGGCGGCCCTGGAACACCACGTCGGCGGCGGTCTGGCTGACGTCCACCGCGGTGGACGGCGACATCGACACGCTGGCCGCGGCCAGCGCCGGGGCGTCGTTCAGCCCGTCGCCGACCATCAGCACCTTGCGGCCCTCGGCGGCGAGCGCGTCCAGAACGGCGGTCTTGTCGGCGGGCGTCTGGCCGGCCCGCCAGTCCTCGATTCCCAGCTGCGCGGCCACCGCGGCCACGGCACCGCGGCGGTCGCCGGACAGCAGCCGGACGTCCAGGCCCCGCGCCTTCAGCCCGCGCACCACCGCCGCGGCGTCGGCGCGCGGCGCGTCGAGGAAGGTGATGCGGACCGGCGCGGCGCCGGGGCGGGCCAGCCACAGCTCCGGCCCAGCGGCGTCCTCCGCCGCGTCCGGCGCGCCGGTGAAGGCACGGCTGCCCAGCCGGACCTCCCCATCAGCGCCATCCAGGGCGAGGCCGGCGCCAGGGACCTCCCGCACGCCGACGGCGACGGGAACGTTGGGCAGCGCGCGGGTCAGGGCGCGGGCCAGCGGATGGCGGCTGGCCCCGGCGAGCGCGGCTGCGAGGCGCAGGTCGTCCTCGGCCACGCCGTCGAGCTGCGGGACGGGGCGCCCCTCGGTCAGCGTGCCGGTCTTGTCGAAGACCACCGTGTCGATGACGGCCAGCCGCTCCAGCGCCGTGGCGGTCTTCAACAGGATGCCCTGCCGCATCAGCCGCCCGCTGGCGATCACCTGCACCACCGGCACGGCCAGCGCCAGCGCGCAGGGGCAGGTGATGATCAGCACGGCGACCGCGTTCATCAGCGAATCCTGCCAGGGCAACCCGCCGAGCAGCAGCCAGCCCAGGAAGGTGCCCAGCGCCGCCACATGGACGACCGGAGCGTAATGGCGCGACACGCGGTCGGCGATGGCGACGTATTTGGCGCGGCCCTGCTCCGCCACCTCCATCAGCCGGACGATCTCGGCCAGCAGCGTGCCCTCCCCCACCGCCGTGACGGTCACACGCAGCGGAGCGGTGAGGTTGAGCATGCCGGCGAACACGCGGTCGCCGGGGCGCACGCTGCCCGGCACCGTCTCGCCGGTGATCAGGGCGGTGTCGAGGTCGGATACGCCGTCGGCCACCGTGCCGTCGACCGCGACCCGCTCGCCCACCGCCACCAGGATGGTGGAGCCGGGGCTGACCTGATCCGGCGGGACGATGGCGCTGCGCCCATCCTCGTTCAGCACGGTCACCGAGGTGGCGTGCAGGCCGAGAAGCTGCTCCGCCGCCGAGCGCGCCCGGCCCCGCGCCCGCTGGTCGAGATAGCGCCCGATCAGCAGGAAGAACAGCAGCATCATCGCGCCGTCGAAATAGGCGTGCTGGCCGCTGTTGATCGTCTCGAACAGGCTCATGCTGGTGGCGAGCAGGACACCGATGGTGATCGGCACGTCCATGTTCGTCCGCCCGCGCCGCAGCGCCTGGAAGGCCGAGCGCGCGAAGGGCCGCAGGGCGTAGGCGATGGCCGGCATGCAGACCAGCGCCGACAGCCAGTGCATCAGGTCGCGGGTGGCGGAGCCCATGCCCGTCGCGTGGCCAGCCCAGACCGACACCGACAGCAGCATGACGTTGCTGGCGCCGAAGCCGGCGACGGCCAGCGAGCGCAGAAGCTCCTTCTCCGTCTTCGCTTGAGCGTCGCCCAGCCGTTCCGGATCGAAGGGCACGGCGCGGTAGCCGATGCGGGCGACAGTATCGACCACCGTGTTGGCGTCGGTCTCGGCCTCGCGCCACGTCACCGACAGGCGGCGCGTGGTCATGTTCAGCCGCGCGTGGGTCACCCCCGGCTGGCGGGCCAGCGCCGTCTCGATCAGCCAGACGCAGGCCGCGCATTGCAGCCCGTCCACCATCAGGTGCAGCGAAGCGGTGCCGTCCTCGGCGTGCTTGGCGTGGGGGGCATAGTCGAGCGGCGGTGCCTCCCCGTCCGGGCGCAGCGGCCGGGCGGCGGGATCGACGCAGCGCCGCTCGTAATAGCGTTCCAGCCCGAGCCCGCGGACGAGGTCGTAGGCCGCCGCGCAGCCTGTGCAGCAAAAGGGGCCGGCGCCATCGGAGGCGGTGGTGCCGGTGCCCTCGGGATGCTCCTGCCCGCAGTGGAGGCAGACGGTCATGTCACGAAACCCGTGTGCTGGTGTGCCATAGCGTTGGGAATGGGGCGTTGGAGACGCGGCGCTTACTTGACGAAAAGGCGCTGCTCGTCCTGGTAGTCGCCCGTGGCGTGGTGGATTTCCACGCGCAGGTCCCACTGGCCGGGCAACGGCAGCGCCACCGGGGCGGCGAAGCGGCCCTCGCCCAGATAGGGCAGGTCGAGGCGCACGTCGTGGCCCTCGCTGGTCGGGCGGATGAAGGCGACCTTCACCTCGGCGTCCTTCAGCAGATTGCCGTGCTTGTCGTGCAGCGTCAGCGCCAGGATGCCCTTCTGCGCCTCGGTGCTGGTGAAGTCGGTGGCGACCTTCCAGCCGCGCTCGGCCTGGGCGCGGGCACCGGCCAGATCCTCGTTGTACTTCAGGCCCTTCATGAAATGCTGCTCGGTCTGGACGCCGGTCCAGCTCGACAGGGCGAAATGCAGCATCACGCCGTTGACCGCGATCACGACGGCGAAACCGGCCACGAAGATCCAGGGGATGTACCAGCCGGGCTGGCGGCCGGTCCGGCGGGGCGGAGTGCGGCGGGTTCCGGCGTCGGTGGACAGCGTCATCGTCGTCTTGACCTTTGGTGAATGCAGCGCGAAGAGCCGGTCGGGATCAGTTGGCCGGCCCCATGAAGACGGAGTCATAGGTCGCCACCTCACCATCGGCCGAGGTAAGCCTGAAGGTAAGGGGCTGGGAGGCGCCTTGCAAACCGGTGCGCGGCGCGGTCACGAAAATTCTGTAGGTTGCCACCATGTCCGGATCGGCGGTCAGGCGCTGGGTGCCGGCCTGCTCGTCCTGGCCGTCGCCGGCCACCGACAGGCTGGCCTCCGCCACGCCGGAGACCGCCAGCGTGTAGGAGCGCGGGTCGCGGGTCATGTTGGAGATCTTGAAGGTGTAGGCGTTGCGCACCGAACCGTCGGACAGGCTCACGAACAGCGGGGCGCGGTCGCGCAGGACGCTGATGTCCAGGCCCGGCTTCAGCAGCAGCCCGACGCCGATGCCGCCGGCGATGACCAGCATCATCAGCGTGTAGAGGATCGTGCGCGGGCGCAGCAGGCGGAAGGGCACCGGTTGGCCGCCGGTGGCGATGGCCACTTGGCTGGTCTGGGTGTCGAACGTGATGAGGCCGGTCGGCCGCCCGACCTTGGTCATGATCTCGTCGCAGGCGTCGATGCACAGGCCGCAGCCGATGCACTGCATCTGCAGCCCGTCGCGGATGTCGATGCCGGCGGGGCAGACCTGGACGCAGTTGAAGCAATCGATGCAATCGCCCAGCCCCTCGGCCCTGCGCTCCTCCCAGCTCTGCGACTTGCGCAGCAGGCTGCGGCCTTCGCCGCGCCAGTCCTGGTAGGTGACGATCAGGCTGTCCTCGTCGATCATCGCCGACTGGAAGCGCGGCCACGGGCACATGTAGGTGCAGACCTGCTCCCGGGCGAAACCGGCCAGCAGATAGGTGGTCGCGGTGAACAGGCCGATGAAGCCGAGGGCGGTGGAGGACACCTCGAACCGCAGCATCTCGCTCAGCAGAGTCGGTGCGTCGGTGAAATAGAAGATCCAGGCGCCGCCCGTCGCCAGCGCGATCAGCAGCCAGATCAGGTTCTTCAAAACCTTGCGCCCGGCCTTCCGGGCGGTCCAGGCGCCCTGGTCGAGGCGGATGCGCTCGCCGCGGTCGCCTTCGACCAGCCGCTCGACCCAGACATAAAGGTCGGTCCACACCGTCTGCGGGCAGGCGTAGCCGCACCAGACGCGGCCGGCCAGCGAGGTCGCCAGGAAGAGGCCCAGCGCCGCCAGGATCAGCGCACCGGTCAGGTAATAGATCTGCTGCGGCCACAGCTCCACGAAGAACAGGTAGAAGCGGCGGTTGGCGAGGTCGAGCAGCACCGCCTGGTCGGGGGCGTTCGGCCCACGGTCCCAGCGGACCCAGGGCAGCACGTAGTAGATCGCCAGGAGAACCGCCAGCGCCGCCCATTTGATGCGGCGGAAGGTCCCATGAACCGCCTTGGGATAGACCTTGGCGTGCTTCTGGTACATGGAGCGCGACGCGCGACGCTGCGCCTTCGGCGGGGCGGCGGCGGGCGCATCCCCGACGGCCGGGCGTTCCAACCGGTCCCTGTCCAATCGGTCGCTTCCCAATTGATCGCTTTGGGGCGGCGGCTGTTCGGTGGTCGTGCTCATGACCTCGCCCTCTTCGTCTGGACCCTCTTCTTCTGGCGACCGCCGCGCGGGCGGCTTGGCCATGCCGACATGGTTCGGCCGTGGCGAGGGGACTATGGCGGCAGAACGTCACAGGGGCATTGCGCTGGATCAAAGGATTCGGGAGCGGATCGGAGGGCTTCCGCCCTCTCCGCAGACCACGAAAAGGGCAGCCTAGGAAGGAGAAGGTCCAAAAAGAAAATGCCGGGGAGTCGCCTCCCCGGCACCGAAGTCCGGCGGACCCGCCAGGGAGAGCGTCCCCCTCCCCGGCCGGTCCTTCCTGTCTGGACGGCTTACTTGCCGCCGCCCAGGTTGTGGACGTAGACGGCCAGCGACTTGACCGTCGCGTCGTCCAGACGCTTCGACCAGGCGGGCATCACGCCGGCGCGGCCGTTCGTGATGGTCTCCACCAGCGTGGCCTTGTCGCCGCCATACAGCCAGTTGGCCGTGACGAGCGGCGGAGCGCCGACGTCCATGCCGACCGCGACCGAGCCCTGCGCGCTGTCGCCGTGGCAGGCGGCGCAGTTCTCGTCATAGACGGTCTTGCCCTTTTCCGCGGCGGCGGCGTCAGTCGACCGCTTGTTCAGCGACAGGACGTACTCGGCGACCTGACCGATCTGCTCGCGATTCAGGATGCCGTCCCGGCCGAAGGCGGTCATGCCGATGCCGACCGTCCCGCGGGTGTCGCCGTCATCCGCACGGATGCCGTGCTGGATGGTCTTGTAGATGTCGGCGGTGGTGCCGCCCCACAGCCACACGTCGTCGGCGAGCGTCGGGAAGCCCTTGGCGCCCTGACCGCCGGCGCCGTGGCAGGCCGCGCAGTTCTCGTTGAAGTAGGAGCGGCCGCCGGCCATCGCGAAGGCAAGGAGGTCCTTGTTCTTCTGGATGTCCTCGACCGAGGTCGCCGCGATGGCCGTCAGGTACTTTTCCTGAGCCTTCTTGCCGTCGGCGACCTTCTGCACCAGCTCCTCGCGCTGCGAGTAGCCGAGCAGGCCCTTCGTGTAGCTCTTGCCCAGCGGCCAAGCCGGGTAGAGCACGTAGTAGACGAGGGACCACGCGATGCAGACGTAGAAGATGTACAGCCACCACTTGGGCAGGGGGTTGTTCAGCTCCCGCAGGCCGTCCCACTCGTGGCCGGTGGTCTCGACGCCGGAAAGGGCGTCCTTTTCTTTCTGTGCCATGGCCTAAAACTCCTGACCATCTTCCTTGAGCGGGATCCGGGAGGCGTCTTCGAACTTGCCCCGGTTGCCTGGCCACATGGCGTAGACCACGATGCCGGTGAAGAGCAGAGCCAGCCAGACGGTCCAGAAGGACCGCAGGGCGACAGTGATCGAATCCAAGTCCATGGATCCCTCCCGGTTACTGCTGGAGCTGCTTGGGCGACTGGTACTTGGTGAAGTCCACCATGGTGCCCAGGACCTGCAGGTAGGCCACCAGC
Source organism: Azospirillum brasilense (assembly GCF_022023855.1). Lineage (NCBI taxonomy): Bacteria > Pseudomonadati > Pseudomonadota > Alphaproteobacteria > Rhodospirillales > Azospirillaceae > Azospirillum > Azospirillum brasilense. The sequence goes on along the minus strand of NZ_CP059449.1, from coordinate 1,086,639 downwards.
GCGTCCATTTCGGTGACGCCCTTGTTGCCCGTGAAGTTCGCCACGACGGCCTTCGGGTAGCGCTTCATCAGACCGGCCGTGTCGGCGTCCGGGTTCTTCTGCGCTTCGAGGTCGGCCTTGGCGCTGGCGATCTGCTCGTCCGAGTAGGGGACGCCGACGATGCGCAGGGTCTTCATGTGATCCTGGATGTCGGTGTACTTCAGCGGACGGTCCTTCATCCAGGCGTAGCCCGGCATGATCGATTCCGGCACCACGGCGCGCGGATCGACCAGATGGGCCACCTGCCAGTCGTTGGAGTACTTGCCACCCACGCGGGCCAGATCCGGACCGGTGCGCTTGGAGCCCCACTGGAAGGGATGGTCGTACATGCTTTCCGCGGCCAGCGAGTAGTGACCGTAGCGCTCCACCTCGTCGCGGAACGGACGGATCTGCTGGCTGTGGCAGTTGTAGCAGCCTTCGCGGTAGTAGATGTTCTGGCCAGCCAGTTCGAGCGGCGAATAGGGACGAACCCCGTCCACCTTCTCGATCGTCGACTCGATCGTGAACAGCGGGACGATCTGGACGAGGCCGCCGATCGACACGGTGATCAGGATCAGGACGATGAGCAGAAGCGTGTTCCGCTCGATCGTGTCGTGACTAAAGCCCTTTTTTTGCTCAGCCATTTTCTCAGTTCCTCCGGCGTCAGGCCGCACCGACCGCCGCCTTGTGCGGGGCGGAGGCATAGGGCTTCTCGATGCGGACGTCACCCTTGGCCGTGCGCCACAGGTTGTAGACCATGATCAGGGCACCAGCCAGGAACAGGACGCCGCCCAGAGCACGGATCACGTAGAAGGGATGCATGGCCGCGACCGTCTCGACGAACGAGTACTGGAGGAAGCCGAGGTTGTCGTAGGCGCGCCACATCAGGCCCTGCATGATGCCCGACACCCACATGGCGGTGATGTAGAGCACGATGCCGATGGTGGCGGTCCAGAAGTGGTAGCTGACCAGACGCAGGCTGTAGAGCTGCGAGCGCTTCCACAGGACCGGGACCAGATAGTAGATCGCGCCGAAGGAGATGAAGGCCACCCAGCCGAGCGCACCGGAGTGCACGTGGCCGATCGTCCAGTCGGTGTAGTGCGACAGGGCGTTGACCGGCTTCACCGACATCAGCGGGCCCTCGAAGGTCGACATGCCGTAGAAGGCCACCGACGTCACGAGGAAGCGCAGGACCGGGTCGGTGCGCAGCTTGTCCCAGGCACCCGACAGGGTCATGATGCCGTTGATCATGCCACCCCAGGACGGCATCCACAGCATGACCGAGAAGGTCATGCCCAGCGTCTGCGCCCAGTCCGGCAGGGCCGTGTAGTGCAGGTGGTGCGGGCCGGCCCAGATGTAGAGGAAGATCAGCGTCCAGAAGTGCACGATCGACAGACGGTACGAATAGACCGGCCGCTCCGCGCGCTTCGGAACGAAGTAGTACATGATGCCGAGGAAGCCGGCGGTCAGGAAGAAGCCGACCGCGTTGTGGCCGTACCACCACTGCACCATGGCGCTCTGCACGCCCGAGACGAACGGGTAGGACTTCATCCCGGTCAGCGACACCGGGACGTTGACGTTGTTGCCGATGTGGAGGATCGCGACGGTCAGGATGAACGCCATGAAGAACCAGTTGGCGACGTAGATGTGCGACTCCTTGCGGGTCATCACCGTGCCGACGAACTGGATGGCGTAGAGGACCCAGATGACCGTCAGGTAGAGGTCGAGGATCCACTCCGGCTCAGCATACTCCTTGCCCTGGGTGTAGCCGAGCACGTAGCTGAGCGCCGCCAGGACGATGAAGATGTTGTAGTTCCAGAAGACGAACTTCGCGAGGCCTTCACCGCCGAACAGGAACTGGCGGCTGGTGCGCTGCACGGAGTAGAGCGAGGTGGCGAACAGGACGTTGCCGCCGAACGCGAAGATCACGGCCGACGTGTGGACCGGCCGCAGGCGCCCGAAGCTCGTCCACTCAAGGCCGAGATTCAGCGCCGGAAAAGCGAGCTGCAGCGCGATGAAGACGCCGGCCAGGAAGCCGACGACGCCCCAGAACACTGCAGCGATGACGAAGAGTCGGACGGCGTCTTCGTAGTAACGCACATTTTCCGACACCCGCTGGCTGCCCAGGGCGGCCCCTGGCGTCAGAGTCGCTGATGTCATTCAATCTCTCCCGTTTGCCCCGGGCGGCTCGGGCCGCTCCCTCTGAGGTTGCACCACCGCTGGGTACGTACTGTTAAGGAGGGGGGCAGGTTCACATACGATGCACTTCTTATGCGGACGCCGGTTGCGCCTGCCTCCAATAATCCCAATATGTGTAGGGGTGGACCTTGCAACATTGATCTACGTCAACGACCGGTCTTACCGGTGCCTGCCATCGTTCACCGTCCTTCACGCGGTCGGACGGGCATGGACGAAAGCTTCATCGCGAAACCTCTCGGTCAGCGTCAGATCGACCAGGCCTATCCGCTGGTGCGGGCCATCTTCCCGGACCTGCCGGTGGAGCAATGGCGCGCATTTGCCGCAGCACTTATCGGGCCGGTTGATACCCCCGCGACGCCGTCGGGCATCATGACCGTGCAGAACGCACGGGGGTACCTCCATGGACTTTTCTCATACGCTATTGCGGAGCATCTTCGCCACGGCCGAATTCTGGCCGTGGAGAATTTCGTCGTGCTCGACCTGTTCGACATGACGGGCCCGGCGGAGACTTTGCTACGGTCCATGGATCGTCTGGCGCGCAGCCACGGATGCGCGGCGATCCACACCTCCCTGCCGGAATTGCTGGCCGGGGAGACCGGGTCGCGCGGGTCCCTGCTGACCTGCTTTCACCAGGACGGGCACCGCACGGAAACCTTGCGGCTGTGCAAGGCGATGGACGGCGCCAACGACAACCGCGCGCATCGGTCGCAGGCGGAAAGCCCGCTCGGCATCCCGTAAGCCACGCCGGAAGCGTCAAGTCTCCCGTCCCATCCCGCGAATCCATCCCCCGTTTCCCACGACTCCGGCGATGTGACCGTTTGCTCGGCGGGCGCGAGCGGCTAGGATGCGGCCATCATGACCGACACCCCCACCACCCCCGTCAAATACCGGGCGATCCATCTGCAGGCCGGCCGCCAGCGGCGCGTCCTGCACGGCCACCCCTGGGTCTATTCCAACGAAGTCCAGATGGACACGGCGGCCAAGGCCATCCCGCCGGGCAGCCCGGTGCGCCTGCTGGACCCCGGCGGGAAACCGCTGGGCATCGCCACCTTCAACCCGCACACCCTGATCGCCGCGCGGATGCTGTCCAGCGACCCGGCGACGGTGGTCGACCACGCCTTCCTCGCCGGGCGGCTGAGGAGCGCGGTGGCGATGCGCGAGGCGCTGTTCGGCCGGCCCTACTACCGCGTCGTACACGCGGAGGCCGACGGGCTGCCAGGGCTGATCGTGGACCGCTACGGCGACGTGGTGACGGTGCAGGCCAACAGTGTCTTCATGGACCAGAGGATCGACGCCATCCTGGCCGCCATCGACGAGGTGCTGGCCCCGCGCGCGGTCATCCTGCGCAACGACAGTACCCAGCGCGCGCTGGAGGGGCTGCCCGAGGAAAGCCGGCTGGTGAAGGGCGAGATCGACGGCCCGATCCGGCTGGAGGAGAACGGCGCCACCTTCTTCGCCGACCCGCTGGGCGGGCAGAAGACCGGCTGGTTCTACGACCAGCGCGACAACCGCGCCTTCATCGCCAAGCTGGCGAAGGGCAAGCGGGCCATCGACTTCTTCAGCTACAACGGCGGCTTCGGCGTGCTCTGCGCCGTCGAGGGCGCGTCGTCGGTGGTGTCGGTCGACCGCTCGCAGGGGGCGCTGGACAACGCCACCCGCGCCGCCGAGGCCAACGGGGTGGCCGACCGCTTCGAGGCGCGCCGCGCCGACGCCTTCAACGAGCTGGAGCGGCTGAACGCCGAGGGCGAGACGTTCGAGATCGTCATCGCCGACCCGCCGGCCTTCGTGAAGTCCAAGAAGGACCTCGCCGTCGGCTGCCGCGCCTACCGGAAGATGACCCGTCTGGCCGCCAAGATCACCGCGCCGGGCGGCTTCCTGCTCTGCGCGTCGTGCAGCCACAACGTCGATCCGCCGACCTTCGCGGAACAGGTCGCCCGCGGCCTGCACGACGCCGGGCGGACCGGGCGCATCCTGCGCAGCGCCGGGGCCGGGCCGGACCATCCGGTTCACCCGCATCTGCCGGAGTCGGCCTATCTCAAGGCCATCGTGATGCAGTTGGACTGAGGGTTGACCCACCACGAAGGCACGAGGATGGTGACGATCGTCGTGCCCTTTGTGGTTTCCCGTTCCCCTCGCGGCCGCTACGGGCGGCCGAACACCCCGACGACCTCGACGTGGGCGGACCACAGGAACTGGTCCACGGGGTAAACGCGGCTCAACACATACCCGCTGTCCACCAGCGTCCGGGCGTCGCGGGCGAAGGTCGCGGGGTTGCAGGACACCGCCACCACCCGCGGCACCTTCGACCCGGCCAGGGCCTGCGCCTGGGCGGTGGCGCCGGCGCGCGGCGGGTCGAAGACCACCGCGTCGAACCGCGCCAGTTCCTTCGCCGTCAGCGGGTTCTCGAACAGGTCGCGCCGCTCCGTGGTCAGGCGCAGCGCCCCCGCCGCCTTGTTCAGCGCGGCCAGCGCCGGGGCGTCCCCCTCCACCGCATGGACCGCCGCCCGCTGAGCCAGCGGGACCGCGAAGGTGCCCAGCCCGGCGAACAGGTCAGCCACCCGCTTCGGCTCCCCGATGTTGGCAAGGACGGCGGCAACCAGGGCGGCCTCCCCCTCGGCGCTCGCCTGGAGGAAGGCGCCGGGCGGCGGGGTGACCGGCAGGCCGGCGAAGGACACCGCCAGCGGACGGCGGTGGGCGATGGGCTCCGATGTGCCACGCTCGTCGGCCTGCCAGGAGATGCGGGCCACCCCCTCCGCCTCGCCGAAAGCCACCAGCCGCTCCCGCGCCGCGCGGTCCAGGCTGCGCGGGCCGACCAGCACGAGGTCGATCCCGCCCTCCAGGTCGGTGGCGATCACGTCGCAGCCGCCGCCGTCCGGCAGAACCGACAGCAGCAGCCCGCGCAGCGGCTCCACCAGCGCGAACAGGCCGGGCCGTAGCACCGGACATTCCGTCAGGTCGGTCAGCCGGTGGCTCATCCGCTCGTTGAAGCCGAGCCAGACGCGGCGTCCCCGCTTCAGCGCGGCGAAGCGGGCGCGGCGGCGCGCGGCCGGAGGCGTCCGGGACAGCGGCTCCAGGGGCGCGGCGCCCAGCCCGACACGGGCCAAAGCACCCTGCACCAGCCCGACCTTCCAGGCGGCGTAGGCGGCGTCCTCCATATGCTGGAGCGTGCAGCTGCCGCAGGTTCCGAAATGGGAACAGGGCGGCACGGCGCGTCCCGGGCCGGGCTTCAGGATTTCGAGCAGGTCGGCGCGCAGACCGTCTCCCTTGGCGTTGGCGGCCTCCTTCACGGCCACCCGCACGCGGTCGCCGGGGACGGTCAGCGGCACGAAGAGCTTGGCGCCGTCGAGGACGGCGATGCCGTCGCCGCGGGCGCCGACCTCGGTGACGGTCACCTCAGCGGTGCGGGAGGCGGTGCGCGGTTCGCCGCTGCGGGGGGACGGGCGGTGTTTGGGGGCGGGTCGTTTCACGCGGTCACTCTCAGGACGGCCATCATGCCGGTCTCCTGATGCTCCAGAACATGGCAGTGGAGCATCCAGTCACCGGCCTCTTCGGCCACGAAGGCGATCTCGGCCGTCTCACGGGGGCCGAGCAGGACGGTGTCGCGCCACTCGCGGTGTTCGGCCGGCCGGCCGTTGCGCGAGAGGACGCGGAAGGGAAAGCCGTGCAGGTGCATGGGGTGCCACCAGCCGGTCTCGTTGACGAAGGCCGTCACCTGCGTTTGACCGCGTTTGACGGTGATGAGCGGTTCCAGATGATGATGCCCCATGGATGAATGGCCAGGGGCAGCCACGCCGTTCAGCGCCCAGAAGGGGCCGCGCGGCCCGGCATTCTTCGGCATGGCGCCGTGCATCCCGCCGTCCAGCACCACGTCCTGGCGGACGGCGTTGGCAAGATCGGGTTCGGGCAGCGGGTTGGCGGCCAGCGCGATCGGGGCGTCCAGCGGCGAGTCGCGCAAGGGCGCCTCGCCGCTGTAGGTCAGCCGGGTCAGCCGGTAGGCCATGCGCGGGTAGAAGCCGTCGACCACGTCGAACTTCTCGCCCGGCCTGCCTTCCATGTCGATCACGAGGTCGGCGCGCTGGCCGGGTCCCAGCACCACCTTGCCGTCCGGCGGGGCGTGCGGCGTCACAGGCTGGCCGTCGAGCGCGATCACCCGCGGCGCGTGCCCCTGGAAGTCGAGCGCGAAGACGCGGGCGTTCGCCGCGTTGATCAGGCGCAGGCGGACGCGCTCCCCGGCGCGGACCGGCACGCTGTCCCGGACGGCGCCGTTGATGGTGACCGTGTTGCCGATGCGCCCGGCGTGGGTGGCGTCCATGGGGTGGCCGAAACCGCCGGCCAGTTCCGCCTCCTTCGTCAGCCGCCAGTCGCCGAGCAGCCAGAGCAGGTCGCGGTCGACGTGGATCGGCTCCCGCTCCTCCACGATGAAGGCGCCGGTCAGGCCGTGGGCCACCTGCACCCCGCTGTTGACGTGGGGGTGGTACCAGAAGGTGCCGGCGTCCTTCAGCGGGAATTCATAGTAGAACCGCCCGCCCGCCGGCACCACGGCTTGCGACAGGCCGGGCACCCCGTCCATGGCGTTGGGGACGCGCAGGCCGTGCCAGTGGATGGTCGTCGGTTCCGGCAGCGCGTTGGCGAAGGCGATGCGCGCCGTGTCGCCCTGGCGGAAGCGCAGCTCCGGCCCCGGAATCCGCCCGTCATAGGCCCAGACCGCCGTGTCGGGAAAGCCCGTCCCCGCCAGATTGACGCGGGCCGGGCCGGCGGACAGGCTGACCGCCTCCCCCACCGCCGCACGGGCCGCGCGCGGCAGCAGAGCGGACCCGGCCAGCAGGGCGGAGCCGGTCAGCAGATCGCGGCGGGTCAGCGGGAAACGCGGCGGCACGGTATCCTCACGCGTAGCGGGCCAGGGCGTCGCGCAGGTCGGCCGACACCGGGGTCGGGCGGTGGCTGTCCTTGTCGACGATGACGCAGACGGCCTCCTGCACGGCGACGCAGCGGTCGCCCTCGAAGATGGCCACCCCCAGGACGACGGAGGTGTTGCCGACCTTCGCCACGCGCGCGCCGACGCGGATGTCCGCCGGGAACCGCAGTTCCGCCTTGTAGTCGATGACGCTGCGCGCCAGCACCACGGTCCAGGGGGACTCGTCGCGGAAACCACCGCAATCATGGACCAGCAGCACGCGAATCTGTTCGAAATACACGCCGATGGCGTTGTTGTTGACGTGGCCGAGCGCGTCGAGGTCGGCGAAGCGCACATGCTCCGCGATCCAGAAACGGTAGAGGTCGGGGCGGGTCGGATCGGTCATGGTCGCCTGTCGGATGGTGGTTGGGGCCGAATGTGGCCGGTGGCGCGGGCCGGGGCAAGCCCGGGTATGACGGTCATTCCCCGCAGCGTCCCGATTTGCCGCGCCAAGCCGGGCGGGCCGGTGTTATAGGAGTCGCACCATAACACCCGCAACGGACCGCAAGATGAGCAAGGACAGCACCAACCAGACGGCCGAGGCCCTCTTCGAGAAGGCCCTGTCGGTCGCCGAGAAGCATCTCGAGGCGGCGATCAAGGAAGGCGGGGTCCTCGGCCCCTACATCGCCGTCGCCATGATCGAGGCCGCCGTGAACACCGCCGTGGACGAGACCAGCCACGAGGACGTCATCGACATGCTGCGCGATCTGGCCGCCCAGATCGAAGCCGACGCCGACGAAAGCGAAGATTGATTCCTGCCGTCACGCGGGGTCCGGCTGCCGGCGCGCTTCGCGCCGGCGCAGGATTTCGTAGACGACGGCGCCCAGGATGGTCAGCGCGATCAGGATCAGCGACAGCGCGTTGACCGCGGGTGTCAGGCCCGTGCGCACCTTCGAGGCGATGTAGACCGTCAGTGTGGTGTCCAGCCCGCGGACGAACAGCGTCGTGTTGTAGTTTTCGAAGCTCTGCAGAAAGGCCAGGAAGGACGCCGACAGGATGGCCGGCGTCAGATAGGGCAGCGTGATCCGCCGGAACACCTGCCCGTGGGTGGCGCCCAGATCCAGCGCCGCCTCCTCCAGCGTCTGGTCGAACCGTTGCAGCCGCGCCAGGAACAGCAGCATCGCGTAGGCCGCGATGAAGCTGGACTGCGCCAGGATGGTCAGGAACAGGCCGCCGGTCACCCCGAACCACTCGCGCCAGAAGACCAGCGTGGAGATGCCGACGATCACCCCCGGCGTCAGCAGCGGCGACACCATCACGGCGTAGAGGAAGGTCCGCGCCCGGCTGTGCAGCCGGTCGAGCAGGAGCGCCGCCGCCAGCCCCAGCGGCACCGCCACCGCGATCACCCCCGCCCCGACGAGAAGGCTTGTACCCAGCGCCTGCCACATGCGCTGGTCGGCCCACAGGGCGCCGAACCATTGCAGCGTGAAGCCCATCCAGGGGGTGACGGTCGGGAAGCGGCTGCTGTTGAAGGTCGCCGCCGCCATGATCCCCAGCGGCAGGAACAGATAGCCGAAGAACAGGACCAGATAGGCCCCGGTCAGCCAGCGGCGGAAGGTGGCAGCGGTCATTTCGCCCCCATCATTTCGCAATATCCGTGAGGCCGACGCGGAACAGCCGCATCATCAGCAGGATGAAGGCGACGCACAGGATCAGCAGGATGAAGGCGTAGGCCGCCCCCTGGTTCCAGTTCCCGCCCTCGAAGAACCAGTTGTAGATGACCTCGGTGAACCAGCGGCTCTGCGGTCCGCCCAGCAGGGCCGGCACGGCGTAGCTGCCCGCCGCCAGCATGAAGGTCATGATGCAGCCGACCGCGATGCCCGGCTTGGCGTGGGGGATGACGATCTGGCGGTGGATGCGCAGCCAGCCGGCCCCCAGATCGCGCGCCGCCTCGATCTGGTTGCGGTCCAGCGACTCCATGGCGTTCATGATCGGGAACACCATGAAGAGGATGTAGACGTAGACCATCCCGATGATGACCCCGGCGTCGCCGCCGAGCAGTCGCTGCGGCTCCGAAAAGAGGCCGAGCCCGACCAGAAGCGCGTTCAGCGGCCCGTTGAAGGCCAGGATGATGTACCAGGCGAAGGTGCGCAGCAACTCGTTGATCCAGAAGGGCACGACGAGCATCAACACGAGCAGCGGCAGGCGCCGCCGCGGCGCCACCTGCGCCATGTAGAAAGCGACGGGGTAGCAGACGGCCAGCGTGACGGCGGTGACGAGGCTGCTCGCCCAGATCGTCTTGAGGAAGATCGACAGATGGATCTGGTTGGTCCACAGCGTCGCGTAGTTGCGCAGCGTGTAGACGTCCTCCGGCCCGCCGGCCTTGCTGGGCGGCAGCGACGGGCGGAAGGAGAAATCCACCATCAGCAATTGCGGCAGCACGACCAGCAACAGCAGCCACGCGGCCACCGCCAGCAGGATCGCCGCGGTCAGAACCGGACCGTACCGGCGCAGCACGCCGCCCATGACCTCTCCCCCACCCGCCGAGATTGAGCCAAGATTCTAGGATCGAAAGCCTCTCACGACCCCGGGCCGGAGCGCAAGCGAGGCTATGCCCCGGCAAAAGACCAGAGACTTCAAATAACCACATTTTTATTGCCTTTTTCCGGTCCCCGGACTGTGCCCATAGTGGCGTCATGCGTGCATGGCGGACATCCGGCGTGATGAGGGAGGCAACAGCGTGGGTCGCCGCGCTGGTGCTGGTCTTCCACGCCCTGGTCATGGCCACCCACATCCCGGCGCCGCTGGCCAGAGTGCTGGCGGAATCGGCGCAGCTCGCCATGGCCGGCTCGATCTGCCACTCCGGCGCCGCGCCCGACGCCTCCGCCGTGCAGCACTCCGACCATGGCCCCGTCCCGGACGGTACGCCGGGCCACGTCACCTATTGCCCGATCTGCCTGTCGCTGGGCGGCGGATCCCTGTTGGGTCCGGTCCTGGCACCGGCCCCGCTGCCGCCGACCGGGATCGTGCTAGCCGCCGCTCCGCTGCCCGCGGACGACGAGGCCGGGGCCGGCCGCGTCTCGCGCGCCTTCTCCGCCAGAGCGCCTCCGGTGGGTGTCTGAACCGACACCCTCAGACAGACCCACACCGGAGAGTTCCTATGATCCGCAACACCCGCGGCGCCCTGCTGGCCGCCGCCGTCCTCACTTGCCTGCCCGGTCTTCTTCCTGGTTCCGCCGCCCTCGCCCACACCACGCTGGAAAGCAAGCAGGCTCCCGCCGCCAGCACCTACAAGGGCGTGCTGCGCGTCGGCCATGGCTGCGGCGCGTCCCCCACCATTGCCCTGCGCGTGCAGATCCCGGAGGGGGTCATCGCGGTGAAGCCGATGCCCAAGCCCGGCTGGACCCTGACGACCAAGGAGGGCCAATACGCCAAGGCCTACGACTATTACGGCGAGTCGCTGAGCAAGGGCGTCACCGAGATCGCCTGGACCGGCGGCTCGCTGCCGGACGCCCATTACGACGAGTTCGTCTTCCGCGCCCGCCTGCCCGACGCCGCCCCCGGCACCGTGGTCTATTTCCCCGTGGTGCAGGAGTGCGAGACGGGCGTGCACCGCTGGATCGAGATCCCGGAGCCGGGCAAGACCGACCACGACGTCAAGGAGCCGGCCCCCGGCGTCACCCTGACCGCCAAGCCGTAAGGGAAGGAAAAACGCATGCGCCGGCTGGTCGTGGGGTGGGTCGCCGCCCTGATGCTGCTGTCCCTGTCCGCGCCGGCCCTGGCGCATGCCGTGCTGGTCGAGAGCGCCCCGGAGGACGGGGCGCGGCTCGATGGCCCGCCCGCCGAGGCCGTGCTGCGCTTCAACGAGCCGGTGCGGCCGGTCTCGGTGACGCTGATCGGCCCCGGCGGGGTGACGCTTCCCCTGCCCGCCCCTGCCGCCGGGGACGGGGCGCTGCGCGTCGCGCTGCCCGGCGGGCTGGCGGTGGGGACCCACATCCTCAGCTACCGCGTCAGCTCGGCGGACGGCCATCCGGTCGCCGGATCGCTCCTGTTCGGGATCGGTGCGGAACCGGAACGACCTGTGGAGCTGGGGGGCGCGACACCGCCGGCCACGCTGCTGGCCGCCGCCGCGGTCCGGGCGCTCCATTACGGAAGCCTGCTCGCCGCGGTGGGCGGCGGGCTGTTCCTGGTGCTGGTGGCGGGGCGGTGGAGTCCGCTGAACCGCCGCCTGCGCCCCGGCCTGTGCCTGGGCGTCGGCGTCGCCGCCCTGGTGGCTGTGCTGAACGCCGGTCTGGCCGGGGCGGTGCTGGAAGGGGCGCCACTGTCCGCCCTGGCCAGCGCCCCGCCTTGGATCGCCGGCCTGACCAGCACGGCGGGACCGAGCGTCCTCCTGGCCCTGCTCAGCCTGATCGCCGCCGCGCTGGGGCTGGGGCTGGAGGAACGTGGGACGGCGGGCGGCGTGCTGCTGGTCGCCGGGGCGGTCGGGGCGGCGCTGGCGCTGGCCGCCACCGGCCACGCCGCGACCGCGGAGCCGCGCTGGCTCAGCGTGCCGCTGGTCACCCTGCACGGTCTGGCGGTGGCCTTCTGGATCGGCAGCTTCTGGCCGCTGGCCGTGCTGCTGCGGACGGAACCGCCGGCGGAGTCGCTGCGGCTGGTCCGGCGCTTCTCCGCCATCGCGGTTCCGGCAGTGGCCGTCCTGCTTCTGGCCGGGGCGGGGCTGAGCGCGTTGCAACTCGGCGACCCGCGCACCATCCTGACCACCGCCTACGGCCAGATCTGGACCGGCAAGATCGTCTGCGCGCTGGCCCTGCTGGCGCTGGCCGCCGTCAACCGCTGGCGGCTGACACCGCGGCTGGAGGTCATGGGCGGACAGGCCGCGGCCCGGCTGCGCGCCAGCGTCCACACCGAAATGGTGGTGGCGGCGCTGGTCGTGCTGTTCACCGCCGGGCTGGGCACCACACCGCCGCCGCGCACCCAGGCCCTGCCGGTCTTCGCCGAGAAGCCGGCGGGCTTCAGCACCGCGGTCGTGGCCCGCGGGCGCACGGCCATCGTCACGGTGACCCCGGCGACGCCGGGAGTGAACCGCGTCGAGATGCGCCTGACGGGACCGGACGGCGCGCCCCTCGACGCGCTGGAGGTGTCGGCGGAGCTGGCCCTGCCCGCCGCCGGGATCGAGGGCATCACCCGCCCCCTGCCCAAGGTGGCGCCCGGCGTCTATGCGGCGGACGGGGTGGCTCTGCCGGTGGCCGGGTCCTGGGCAGTGCGGCTGGACGCGCTGGTCAGCGACTTCGAGAAGGTGCCCTTCCGCGCGGCGGTGCCAATCGGGCGCTGACCGGCGTTACGCCGGCGCGTCGGGCAGCACCACGGCGTCCTCCGCCCGGAAGGCGATCCGGGCGGGCTCGCCGGGGGTCAGCGGCGGCTCGTCGCCCAGATGCTGGACCTGGACGGTGATGCCGCCCTCCAGGAAGGCGTTGATGAAGGCGCCCTCGAAATCCCGGTGGGTGACCCGCGCCTCCAGCGCGTTCTCCGCCCCCGCCCCCGCCGCCATGCGCTCCGGCCGGACGAACAGGGTGGCGCGGTCGCCAGGCGACAGCCGGCGCGGGTTGCGCCCGACCAGACGGCCGCGGGGGGTGTCCAGAGCGGCCAATCCGTCGGCCGACTCGGCGACAGTCCCGGAAAAGCGGTTGTTCTCCCCCACGAAGGAGGCGACGAAAGCGGTTTCCGGATGGTCGTAGATGGCCCGGCCGTCGCCCACCTGCTCCAGAACGCCCCTGGACATCACGCCGATCCGGTCGGACATGGTCAGCGCCTCGCCCTGGTCGTGGGTGATGTAGATGAAGGTCACGCCGGTCCGCTTCTGCAGGTCGCGCAGCTCGGCGCGCATGTGCTGGCGCAGCTTCAGGTCCAGCGCTGACAGCGGCTCGTCCAGCAGCAGGACGGCGGGTTCCACGGCCAGAGCACGGGCGATGGCGATGCGCTGGCGCTGGCCGCCCGACAGCTCCGTCACCTTCTTTTCCGCGGCGTCGGGCAGGGCCACGAGGTCGAGCAGCTTGCGCACCCGCCCCTGGCGCTCCGCCGAGGGCACGCCGCGCACCTCCAGCCCGAAGCCGATGTTCTCCGCCACCGTCATCAGCGGGAATAAGGCGAGGTTCTGAAAGATCAACGCGGTCGGTCGCTTGTTCGGGCCGATGCCGCGCATGTCTCGGCCGCCGATGCGGATGGTGCCCTCCGTCGGCTCCATGAAGCCGGAGACCATGCGCAGGATGGTGGTCTTCCCGCAGCCCGACGGGCCGAGGAAGCTGAAGAATTCCCCCGCCCCGACCGTCAGCGACACGTCGCGGACGGCGGTGACGGAACCGAACCGCATGGTGACGGACTCGAGCTGGACGTCCTGACTCATAGGCACCTGATTTGATCGCTTGCCGCCAACCCCCTCACCCTAACCCTCTCCCCGGAGGGGAGAGGGGACAATCGGGACGGGAGAGGGTCGCACTCACGCCGCCAGGAAGCGGTCCTGGTACTCGTTGCGGATGGAGACGTACCAAGCCTCCTGGATCGGCCACCACCACAGCTTCTGCAGCGCGTCGCCCGGATAGGCGTCGGCGAAGAATTGCTTGTTCAGGTCGGACAGATGAGCCTCCGCCCCGACCGCCGTGCTGGAGATGCCGGAATGGTTGGTGTAGAGGGCGCCCGCCTCCGGCGTGTAGAACCAGTTGATCCAGGCGTAGGCCTGCTCCAGGTTCGCCGCCTTGGCCGGGATCGCGAAGCCCTCCATCCAGGCCAGCGCCCCCTCCTTCGGCGCCAGGAAGCGGATCGGCAGCCCCTCCTTGCGCAGGGCGACCGCGGACGAATCCCAGGTCTGGCCGATCACGCAGCCGTTGGTGCGGAAGGCGCCCTGGGCCTCGTTCTCGTTCGACCAGAACTGGCCGATGGCCTTCTTGTTGGCGGCGGCGACCTGAAGGATCGCGTCGAAGTTGGCCCGCGCCTTCGCCTCGTCCTTGAACTGCTCGCGGATCGGGTGGGGCAGCTTGCCCTGGCCTTCCAGCCACAGGCCGATGCCGATCAGGCCGGAATGGCCGCGCACCGTCACCTTGCCGGCGTGCTCCGGCTTCCACAGGTCGCCGTAGCTGGCGGTGCCGTAGGTCAGCGGCGCCTTGGCCTGGTCATAGGCGATGGCCTCCGTCCCCCAGTCGGCGGGGGCGAAGAAGCGCTTGCCGCCGACCACGCCGCCCATGGCGGCGGAGCCTTCGACCGCCGACTTCAGGCAGCCGTCCCACTTGACCTTCGACTCGTCCAGCGGCTGGACCAGCTCGAACTCCACATAGTTCGGCACGCGGTCGACCGTGGGGTGGATGATGTCGAAGCCGGCGCCGCCCGTGGCCTTGAGCTGGTTCAGCAGCTCGTCGTTGGTGCCGTATTCGGTCAGGCTGGCCTTGATGCCGGTCTTCTTCTCGAAGTCGGCCAGCATGTCCGGGTTGATGTAGCCGGCCCAGGAGAAGATCTTGACGCTGCCCGACGCGGCGCGGCCCTCGCGCAGGATGAAGGGGCCGACAGCGGCGACGCCCGCGGCGGCGGCGGTCCCCTGGAGCAGCAGGCGGCGGGTGAAGCCCTTGGCGGCGCGCTGCGTCTCGGCGCTGGAGCGCTGTTCCTGGCTGGTGGTTTCCGGAACCTTGTTCATGGCACCTGCTCTCCCCTTTTCTTATTGGCCCGAATTCATGCTGGCTGTGCCCATCGCGGGGCCGGCCGCGGGGCCGGACCTGCCGAACTCCGCCGCAGCGGCAACTGTGCCGCGATATCCGGGCGCCGTCCATGGCTCAAGCGGGAGTGGGCGCAAACTTCATCGACCTGTAACGGCCCGCTCAGCTCTCCAGCATGCGGCGGAGAAGCTCGACGTCCTCGGCGAAGGCGGGGTCGGTGGTGCGCAGCTCCTCGACCTTCTTCACCGCGTGCATCACGGTGGTGTGGTCGCGCCCGCCGAATTTGCGCCCGATCTCCGGCAGGGAACGGGCGGTGAGCTGCTTGGCGAGATACATGGCGACCTGCCGCGGGCGGGCCACGGCGCGGGCGCGGCGGGCCGAATGCATGTCGGCGACGCGGATGTTGAAATGCTCCGCCACCCGCTTCTGGATCTCGTCGATGGTAACGCGGCGGTCGTTGGCGCGCAGCAGGTCGTGCAGCACCTCCTGCGTCGATTCCAGCGAGATGGCGCGGCCGACCAGCTCGGCGTGCGCGACGATGCGGTTCAGCGCCCCTTCCAGCTCGCGCACGTTGGACGTGATCTTGTGGGCGAGGAACTCCAGCACCTTCAGCGGGATGGCCGCGTTCAGCGCATCCGCCTTTGCTTGCAGGATGCCCAGCCGCAACTCGTAGGTGGTCGGGTGGATATCCGCGACGAGGCCCCAGCCGAGGCGGGAGCGCAGCCGCTCCTCCATGCCTTCCAGGTCGGACGGGCTCTTGTCGGCGGAGATGATGACCTGACGGTTCTGGTCCACCAGCGCGTTGAAGGTGTGGAAGAACTCTTCCTGGGTGCTGTCCTTGCCGCTGATGAACTGCACGTCGTCGATCATCAGCACGTCCACCGAGCGGAACTGCTGCTTGAAGGCCATGGTGTCCTTGAAGCGCAACGCCCGGATGAACTGGTACATGAACTTTTCCGCCGACAGGTAGATCACCTTGCGGTTCGGATCGTTCCGCCGGATCTGCCAAGCGATGGCGTGCATCAGGTGCGTCTTGCCGAGCCCGACCCCGCCGTAGAGGAACAGCGGGTTGAAGGTGACCGAGGTGGCGTCGGCGACGCGCCGGGCGGCGGCGTGGGCCAGCTCGTTCGGCTTGCCCACCACGAAATTCTCGAAGGTGAAGCGGGGGTCCAGCGGCGCGGAGATGTCGGTCCGGTCCTCCAGCACCGAGGCGACCGCCGTGGGCGACTCGTCCGACGCGAAGGAGGGCGGCCCCGCCGAATAGGAGGAGCCGATGTAGGAATTGGCGCCGTAGGAGGCGGCCCCATAGGAAGCGGCTCCATAGGAAGCGGATTGGCCGAGCGCCGCGGCCCGCGGGGCGGGCGCCGGGGGAACCGGGCCGCTGCCGGCGCCGTCCGCCGGAGCGGAGTCGCGCGACGGCTCACCCGCGTCCTCGTCCGGCATCAGCATGGACGGGGCGTTGGCGGAGGCGACCACGACGTCGATGGACAGGACGTCCGGATTCTCGCCGGCCCACAGGTTGCGGATGCGGTCGGCGTAGTGGGTCAGCACCCAGTCGCGCATGAAGCGGGTGGGCACGACGATGCGCACCTCCCCGCCGCGGATTCCGGCGAAGGAAAGCGGCTGCAGCCAGCTGCGGTAGGCGATCTCGCCCACCTCGTCCTTGAGGCGGCCCCGGATGCGGGCCCACTGCTGATCCAACGACGCGCCGACCGACATGCTTCCCCTACCCCGCTCCTTTCCCCCCGGACGGCCCCGCGCCGCAGGGGGCACCGTTCCGCCCGACTGAACTCAGACCTCTTAGCTTAGGTCCCTTAACTTAGGTCCCGCGCCTTCAAAACGTTCCTCTCCTGAAGACTCCAACGGTGGATGCCTCCCAACTGGACGGCAATACTATCCCTTTGGCGAAGTTGGACTCCGCCTTTGCCACGTCGAGTTTTAAGAAAAGCATCGCTCCAGGAGCAACGGGTCGAGTCGAGCTTCTTGAGCGTCCCGCGACCTTGCCCGCGGCTTTGAACGTCTCCGTCCCTCAGCGAATGGCGCGTGGCGTCAAAGACGACATCGGTGCGTCATTCCCAACGGAAGGAAAGTCTAATCAGCCGCCCTCGCCGTGGCAATAGGACAGAAAGCGAACGGTCCGGACTGCGGCAAAAATCACGCAGCGTTTCCGAAACCCGCCCCTGCCTTTGCCAAAGACCAGGACCGCCGGAGGCGACTCGCCATCCAACAGCCGCGATCCCCTGTCCCACCGGAGTTCTGCCGGAGGACTCGGAAAGAACGGAGACTGTACTTATCAAAAACGCAAAAAGCCGCGCCCAGACCTGGTGCGCGGCTTTATAACGCCGAGTAAACTCAGAGAGCCTTGATGCGGGCCGACAGGCGCGACAGCTTGCGCGACACGGTGTTCTTGTGCAGAACGCCCTTGGAGGCTCCACGCATCATTTCCGGCTGCGCGGCCTTGAAAGCCTCAGCGGCTTCAGCCTTGTTGCCGGACGAGATCGCCGTCTCGACCTTCTTCACGAAGGTGCGGATACGGCTGACGCGGTTACGGTTGATCTCCGTACGACGCGCGGTTTGACGAATGCGCTTTTCAGCAGACTTATGATTGGCCATGAAAACCCTACTCCGGACGACACGCCTGTCCCAGTGCGAGGGGGCCTTATACGCTCCAGCCGAATGAGAGTCAAGGCACCGTCCAACACTGTTTTTCGGCAAAGGAAAGATTACGAGATCTTGACGGATTTCTGGTCCTCCCCCGCTAGATACGGGGGAGGAGTCGGGGGATGTCAGCGATGCTTCCAATCCGGCTGACGCTTCTCGGCAAAGGCGGCCATGCCTTCCTTCTGGTCTTCGACGGCGAAGGTGGCGTGGAAGATTCGGCGCTCGACCCGGATGCCTTCCGACATGGTGGTCTCATAGGCGGCGTTGACGGCGTCCTTGGCCATCATGACGACCGGGCGCGAGAGCTTGGCGATCTTCTCGGCGACCCGCACCGCCTCGTCCACCAGATCCACCGCCGGCACGATGCGGCTGACGAGGCCGGCGCGCTCGGCCTCGGCGGCGTCCATCAGGCGGCCGGTCAGGCACATCTCCATGGCCTTGGACTTGCCGACGAAGCGGGTCAGGCGCTGAGTGCCGCCGGCGCCGGGGATGGTGCCGATGGTGATTTCCGGCTGGCCGAACTTGGCGGTGTCGGCGGCCAGGATGAAGTCGGCCATCATCGCCAGCTCGCAGCCGCCGCCCAGCGCGTAGCCGGCGACCGCGGCGATGGTCGGCTTGCGGCACTTGGCCAGCCGCTCCCACTTGGCGGTGATGAAGTTGGCCTTGTAGACGTCCATGTAGGAGAAGTTCTGCATCTCCTTGATGTCGGCGCCGGCGGCGAAGGCCTTCTCCGAACCCGTGACCACGATGGCGCCGACGGAGTCGTCGGCCTCCAGCGCGTCCAGCGCTTGGCCCAGCTCGGTCACCAGCAGGTCGGACAGCGCGTTCAGCGCCTTGGGCCGGTTCAGCGTGACGAGCCCGACCGGTCCGCGGGTTTCGACGAGAATGGTTTCGTACGGCATGATGCAGCAGGCTCCCGTGGTTTGCCCCCTCGCTCCGGGCGGGGGTGCTTCTGGTTTGCTCTTGGTCTCGTTTGGAGGATCAGCGCGGAATCAGCGAGAAGCGGACCACCGTGGCCGCCGCCTTCTGGACGGTGGCCCTCGCGGCGGTGGCCCTCACGTTGGTGGTGGGGGCCGGCTCGACGAATTCCAGGCGCAGCTCCTCGCCCTCCCGCAGGAAACTGGCACTTCCGCCCGCCCGTTGCGGGGCGCGGCTCCAGCCGAGCTGCGGCATGGTCTGGTTGTAGAAGGACAGGACCGCGTTCCGGTCCATGGCGCCCGCCATGACGGACTGCGCGATGCGTCCGGCGGGCTTGTCGAAGACCAGCGGCGCCTCCTCGGCGGGGGCGAGGCCCGGCATGACCGGCACGTCCCCCATGCCTTCGACGTAGCGGCTGGGGTCGGCGGCCCAGGCGGACGAGGTTGCGGGCAATGGAACCCCGGCCAGACCCGCAAGGGCGGGGCCGGCGAGGAGGAGGAGGGCGGCGAGCGTCGCCCTCGCGGTGGCCGATGGAGCCGTCATACCTTCCACCTATATCAACGCTGGCGTTGCGGACAATAGAAAGTCGAACGGCCCGCCTGGACGATCCGGCGGACACCCCCCGTCTTCGCCACGTCGCAGCTGCAGCCCGGACAGGGCGCGCCCTCGCGGTCGTAGACCGAGAACTGGTGCTGGAAATAGCCGAGTTCCCCCGACGCCTGCCGGTAGTCGCGCAAGGACGACCCACCCGCGGCGATAGCCCGCTCCAGCACCGAGCGGATCGCCGTCGCCAGCCGCTCCGCCTTGGCGCCGGTCACCGTGGCGGCGATGCGCGTGGGGCTGAGGCGGGCGAGGAACAGCGCCTCCGACACGTAGATGTTGCCGAGCCCGGCGACCACGCTCTGGTCCAGCAGGGCAGCCTTGATGCTGGTCATCCGTCCGGCCAGCCGCGCGGCCAGCACCGGCCCGGAGAAGGCGTTGCCCAGCGGCTCCGGCCCCAACGCGCGCAGCAGCGGATGCTCAGCGAGCGTCTCCGCCGTGGCGAGGTCCATCAGGCCGAAGCGGCGGGCGTCGTTGAAGGTCACCACCGTCCCGGCGTCGGTCTCCAGCACGACATGGTCGTGGGCGCCCCAGGCGGCGGGCCGCTCCGGCGCGATGATCATGCGGCCCGACATGCCGAGATGGGCGATCAGCACCGTCCCGTCGTCGAGATGGACCAGGATGTACTTGGCACGGCGGCGCACCGACTCGACGCGGCGCCCGGTCAGCCGCTCGCAGAAGCCGTCTGGAAAGGGAACGCGCAGGTTGGCGCGGCGCTGGAGCACCTGGACGAGAGTCCGCCCCTCCAGATGTGGGGCGAGGCCACGGCAGACGGTTTCGACTTCGGGAAGTTCGGGCATGATGGCAAGGAGGATGGTGGGAAGCGCCGGTTGACGCAAGGGGCACCGATTGAGGCTCGTCGGGGAGCGGGCACCCGTGGCGGCGAATGGATGGCGCCCTCAGCCCTCCGAGCCGTCCACCAGCCCCCGCAAGGCGCGCGCTACCGCCTCCGCCGGGCCGGACCAGTCGCCGACGCGCGTCTGGCGGAACAGGCGGGCAGTGGGATACCAGGGGCTGTCCTCCCGCCCCATCAACCAACGCCAATCCGGCGCGTGCGGAAGCACGATCCACACCGGCACCCCCAGCGCCCCGGCCAGATGGGCCGGGCCGGTGCAGGAGGAGATCACGAGGTCGAGGTTGCTCATGATCGCCGCGGTGTCGGCGAAATCGGCGATGTCCGGCCCCAGATCGGTGAAGGAGGGTGGCATCGCCACCCCTTCCAGATCCTCCCGCCCCGGCCCTTTCTGAAGCCCGAAGAAGCGCACGCCCGGCACGTCCAGCACCGGCCGCAGCCCGGCCAGCCGGGGCGAGCGCTGGGCGTCGCCGTGAAAGGACGGGTTGCCCGCCCAGACCAGCCCGACCCGCGGCCCCGGCCCCTCCACCAGCCGCTCGCTCCAGGCGGCGACGCGCCGCGGATCGGGACGCAGATAGGGCACGCGGGCGGGGATCGCCTCCAGGCTCGGGCAGAACAGGCCGGCGAGGCTCATCAGCGGAATCTGGACGTCGGTGTCGGGCAAGCCGCTTACGCCCGGAAAGTCGGGAGCGCGCGGGATCACCGTCACCCGCGCCGGATCGGTGTTGCGCTCCAGCAGCGGCAGGAGAGGGCCGTGCGCCTCCAGATGGACGCGCGCCGGAGCGGCCTGCAGCACGTGATCCAGAAAGCGGATGAACTGGATCGTGTCGCCCAGCCCTTGCTCCGCATGGACCAGGATGGTGCGCCCCGCCAAATCGGTGCCGTCCCAGAGCGGCTGGCGGAAGGGGCGGCGCTGCCCGGCCAGGGCCTCGCTCCGCCAGCGCCACTCGTATTCCGCCCAGCCGGCGGCGTAATCGCCCAGCCGCAGCAGCAGATGGGCCAGATTCCAGTGGGCGACGGTCAGTTGCGGCGCCACCCGCAGGGCGCCACGGAAGGCCTCCTCCGCGTCCCGCGGGCGGCCGAGATGAACGAGTGCATCGCCACGGACGACCTGGGCCTCGCCCAGATCCTGGGCCAGCCGCAACGCCCGCTCGGCCAGCCGCAGGGCCTGCGCGTCCTCCCCGATCTGGATGGTCAGCGCGCCGAGGTTGGACAGGGACGGTGCGTGCGCCGGATCGCATGCCAGCGCCGCGCGGCTGGCGGCCAGCGCCTCCTCCCGCCGCCCCTGGGCGGCCAGCGCCAGCCCGAGCTTGGCGTGGCCCTCCGCCTCCTGCGGGGCCAGGGCGCGCGCCCGGCGGGCCAGCCGCTCCGCCGCCGCCGCGTCGCGCCCGTCGAGCCGGCACAGCGACAGGTTCCACAGCGCCAGGGCCTCCGCCGGACGTGCGGCCAGCAGCCCGCGGAACAGCCGGGCGGCCTCCTCCACCCGGCCATCGCGGTAGAGCGCGGCGGCGCGGGCGGAGAGGAGCGGCACCCCCACCGCCTCCGCCACCGGGCGGGTGAGCCGCGCCACCGCCTGCCCGACCTCCCCTCCGTCAAGAAGCTCCCGCCCCTCCCGCTCCACCGCCCGGTCGGCGAGGTAGCGCGCCTCCAGGCTGTCGGGCTGGAGCATCAGGAGCCGTTCCAGCACCAGCAGCGACTCGTCGTACCGCCCGACGCCGCGGCAGGCCAGGGCGAGCTGGAACAGCGCTGCCGCGTGGTCGGGCTGGAGCGCCAGCGTCCGCCGCAGGGCGGCCACCGCCCCCTCCCCGTCCTCCAGGATCAGCCGGACGCGGGCGAGGTCGTAGCGCAGGCCCGGATTGTCCGGAGCCAGCCCGATGGCCCCCACGAACAGCGCCGCGGCCAGTTTCGGCCGGTCCGTCTGGCCGTAGAGCACGCCCAGCAGATGCAGAGCGGTCGCCTGATGGGGATCGGCGTCGAGGATGCGGCCGTAGAGGATTTCGGCCTCGGCCAGACGGCCTGACTCGTGGTGGTCGAAGGCGATGGCCAGGGCTTCCGCGATTGTCGCCATGTTTCCGTGCCGGGCCGTGGGAGGAGGAAGTGAAGGGGTGGGAGGACGCGAAGGGTAGCAGAGCTACCGGAAAAGCGCGCGCAGCCGGTCGGTCACGGCGTCCAGCGGCGTCCGCCAGTCCCCCGCCGCCGGCTGACGGAACAGGCGGGCCGAGGGGTACCAGGGTGAGTCGTCCCGGCCGACCAGCCAGCGCCAGTCCGCCGCATGGGACAGCAGCACCCAGACCGGATGCCCCAGCGCGCCGGCGAGATGGGCGGTGGCGTTGTCGATGGTGACGACGAGGTCGGTGGCGGCGATTTGCGCGGCCAGCCCGTCCAGGTCGTCCTTGCGGTCCAGCCCGGGCGGCAGCGTGATGGCGATGCCCTCCGCCGCCAGCGCGGCCACTTCCCCCGCGCAGTCGCCGTACTGCAGCACCACCATGTCGGCGCCCGCGGCGTGCAGAGCGCGCGCCAGATCGGCCGGCGGCACGTTGCGCAGGCGTCCCCATTTCGGATTGGTGGTGTGCCAGGCGATGCCGACCAGAGGCCGCCCACCACCCCGCCGAACCGCCGGCGCCCGCGCCGGGTCGGCGGCCAGGATGGGGCGCAGCCGGCGAAAATCCTCCTCGCCGCGCAGCAGCAGGCGCGGCAGGCTGCCCGAGGGGATCTGCGCGGCGATGTCCGGGGCGGACAGGCGCGGGACCGGCACCGGGCCGCGCGGCACCACCTCCACTCCCGGCAGAGCGCGGGCGAACAGCGGCGCCAGCCGGGCGTCGCATTCCAACAGGCAGCCCGCCAAAGCGCCTGTTGATGATTGCGTCTTATCTGTTGACGATTGCGTCAACAACGGGAGCATCGTGGCGAACATCAGCTCGTCGCCGACCCCCTGCTCCCCCCAGACGAGCAGCCGTCCGTCGCGGAGCGGCTGGCCCGTCCACAGCGGCTGTGGGAAGCGCCCGGCGGTGCGGCACCAGGGTTCGGCGGACCAGCGGTCCTCCCAGGCATCCCAGCCCTCGGCGAAGCGCCCGAGCGCCAGCAGCGCCGCGGCCCGCGCCAGCCGCGCGTCGGCCAGGGCGGGGTCGCGGGCGAGCGCCGCCTCCGCCTCGGCCAGCGCCGCCGCCGGGTCGCCGCAGAGCGTGTGGGCGTCGGCGAGATTGTTGCGGATGGCCGCCGATTCCGGCTGGAGCGCCGCCGCACGCCGCAGGGCGTCCCGCGCGCCGCCCGGATCGCCCTGCCCCTTCCGCACGTTGGCCCGGTTGTTCCACAGCGCGGCGTCGGCGGGGTCCAGCGCCAGACCGCGCTCATAGGCGCTGCGGGCCGAAGACAGCGCGCCGCGGTCCTTCCGCCACGCCCCCAGCCGGTTCCACAGCTCCGCCCGTTCCGGGTCGAGCCGCAGGGCGCGGCGCAGGTCGGCTTCCGCGGCGTCGGGCCACAGGGCCAGCGCCCCCAGCAAGCCGGCGTCGTCCGGCACCAGCAGCGCGGCGATCCGCCGCTGGGCCAGCGCCTCGTCCGTCCGTCCCAGCGCATCCAACGCCTGGGCGCGGTTGATGCGCGGATCGGCCAGCCCCGGCTGAAGGTCCACCGCCACGCGCAGGGCCTGTTCCGCCGCGGCCGGATCGTCGGCAGCCAGCCGGCGCACCGCGAAATTGTTGAGAAGCGCCACACGCTCCGGATCGAGGGCGGCAGCGCGGGCCAGCGCCGCCGCCGCCGCGCCGAAGCGGCCCAGCGCTTCCAGCAGGTTGGCGTGGTTGGCGTGCATGTCGGGCTGGCCTTCATCCCCGGCGATGGCCTGCCCGACCAGCGCGCAGCCCTCCTCCAGCCGCCCGCATTGGGCGAGGAGGAGGCCGCGCAGATGAAGGGCCGGCGGGTGGCCGGGAACGGCGTCGAGGATTTGCCCGTAGACCGAGTCGGCCTCGGCGAAGCGCCCCTCCCGCTGGAGGTCGAAGGCGATCAGCAGGGCTTCCTGCAGCGTGGCCATGGTCCCCCGTCAGTCCCCCCGTCTTCCGCCTGGGGGCACGGTGGCGAAGGCGGGGCACGGGGTCAAGCCCGCAAAAACCGCGTCCCGGAGGTGCGTCACGGCAACGCCCCGGCTGGCGCAAGCCCAGACCGCGCGCTATGTTGCGCGCCATGACCGATCCGCGCACCCCCTCCGCCCCGTCCCAGCCCGCAGCTCCCGCCCAGGCCACCGGCGTGTCCGCCGGGGCCGAAGGGAACTGGTTCGGCTACCGCCCCGTCGATCCCGACGCCAAGTCCGGCCTCGTCCGCGCCGTCTTTGACAGCGTGGCCGGGCGCTACGACCTGATGAACGACCTGATGTCGGGCGGCATCCACCGGCTGTGGAAGGACACGCTGATGGAGATGGTGGCGCCGCGCGCCGACATGACGCTGCTGGACGTGGCGGGCGGCACCGGCGACATCGCCTTCCGCTTCCTGGAGCGCGGCGGCGGGCGGGCCGTGGTCTGCGACATCACCGAGTCGATGGTCCGCGTCGGGCGCGACCGCTCCTACGACCGCAACCTGCTGACCGGCGTGAACTGGACGGTCGGCGACGCCGAAAGGCTGCCCATCGCCTCCCGTTCGGTGGACGCCTATACGATTGCGTTCGGCCTGCGCAACGTCACGCGCATCGACGCCGCGCTTTCCGAGGCGCGCCGCGTGTTGAAGCCCGGCGGAAAGTTCTTCTGCCTGGAGTTCAGCCACGTGGTCCTTCCGGTCCTGCGCGAGATCTACGACGTCTATTCCTTCCAGGTCCTGCCGCGGCTCGGCCGCATGGTGGCCGGGGACGAGGACAGCTACCGCTATCTGGCGGAGAGCATCCGCCGCTTCCCCGAGCAGCAGGCCATGGTCAAGCGCATCGAGGCCGCCGGCTTCGGCGCGGTGCGCGTGCGCAACCTGACGGGCGGCATCGCCGCCATCCATTCCGGCTGGCGGATCTGACCGGATGCTGTTCCGGACCGCCCGAAACATCGGCCGCCTCTTCGTGATCGGCCGCACGCTGGCGCGCTACAACGCGCTGCCGGAAACGCTGCCGCAGACCGCCCCCGGCTTCGCGCTGTTCTGGCGCTGGGTCGGCAACGCCAAGGAGCCGGGCCGCGTCGGCCAGCGGCTGGCCCGCGCGCTGGCCGACCTGGGGCCGACCTACATCAAGCTGGGGCAGCTGCTGTCCACCCGCTCCGACCTCGTCGGCGAGCGGATGGCGCTCGATCTGGCCGAGCTTCAGGACAAGCTGCCGCCCTTCCCGGGATCACAGGCCCGCGCCATCGTCGAAGAGGAGCTGGGCGCCCCCATCGGGACGCTGTTCCGCAGCTTCGACGAGGCGCCGGTCGCCGCCGCCTCCATCGCGCAGGTGCATTTCGCCGTCACCGCCGAGGGGCGGGAGGTCGCGGTGAAGGTTCTGCGGCCGGGCATCGAGAACGCCTTCGAGCGGGACATCGACCTGTTCTACTGGCTGGCCGAGCTGGCCGTCCTGGTCATGCCCAAGCTGAAGCGGCTGCGCCCGCGCGAGGTGGTGGACACCTTCGCCCGCACCTCCCGCCTGGAGATGGAGCTGCGGATGGAAGCCGCGGCAGCGTCGGAGCTGGGCGACAACTTCAAGGACGACCCCACCTTCAACGTCCCGGCCATCGACTGGGACCGCACGGCGCGCCGCGTCCTGACGCTGGAGCGCATCCGCGGCTTCAAGGTGGACGAGTCGGAAAGGCTCGACGCCGCCGGCTTCGACCGCGACGAGATCCTGGCGAAGGCCTCGGCCAGCTTCTTCAACCAGGTGTTCCGCGACGGCTTCTTCCACGCCGACCTGCACCCCGGCAACCTGTTCGTCACCCAGGACGGCAACATCACCGCCGTCGATTTCGGCATCATGGGCCGGCTGGACCGGGCGACGCGGACCTACCTCGCCGACATGCTGATCGGCTTCCTGACCGGCGACTACCGCCGCGTCGCGGTGGTGCATTTCGAGGCGGGCTACGTCCCCCGCCACCAGTCGATCGAGGTCTTCACCCAGGCCTGCCGCGCCATCGGCGAGCCGTTGCAGAACAAGCCGCTGAGCGAGATTTCCGTCGGCCGGCTGCTCGCCCAGCTCTTCGCGGTGACCGAGCAGTTCGAGATGGAGACCCAGCCGCAGCTCCTCCTGCTCCAGAAGAGCATGCTGACGGCGGAGGGGGTGGGCCGCATCCTGAACCCCGACATCAACATGTGGGAACTGGCGCGCCCGCTGATCGAGGACTGGATGCGCGAGAACCGCGGGCCGGAGGCCCAGATTCTCGACGATCTGGAGGCCGTGGTGTCGACGGTGCGCCGCCTGCCCCGGCTGGTGAACCAGGCCGAACGCGCCGCCGCCGAACTGGCCGACGGCGGCCTGCGCCTGCACCCCCATTCGATCAAGCACATGCTCGACCGCTGGGTGGAACGCCGGATCAGCGAACGTATCGCCCTGTGGATCATCGTCGTCCTGCTGACGGTGATCGCGGTCCGGGTGCTGTAGGGTCCTTTTCGGCGGCGCGCGAAAGGGGTGCGGCGGCGTGCCCCTCCCCCTTGGGCGTGGTTGACCCCGCCACCGCCCAGCCGGACACTGGAACCGTCGCAACCGTTCGCGGAGGGGAGCCATGGCCCGCGACGAATTCCAGGCGCTTCTGACCTACATCCGAACCGACCAGCTTCACCCGCACCGGGTCCGCTCCGGTCCGTTGGAGTCCCCGCCCCCCGTCGTCACCATCGCCCGCGAGCACGGGACCGGCGGCGAGGAGATCGCGGCGAAGCTCGCCGAGTCGCTGGGGGTGCCCTGCTTCGACAAGGAAATTCTCGACGCCGTGGTGGCGACGGCCACCTCCGATCCCGCGCTGATGCGCCAGCTCGACGAGAAGCTGCCGGGGCGGGCGGGAATGTTCCTCTACGCCAGCCTGATGGGGCTGCACGACCCGCTGACCGAGTACCAGCGGCTGCTGACCCGCGTGGTCAACGGCATCGCCTTCCGCGGCGGGGTGATCGTCGGGCGCGGGGCGCATCTGCTGCTGCGCGGGGCGCCGCGCTTCCGCGTCCGCATCGTCGGATCGGACGAGGTCTGCGCCGCGCGGCTGGCCGGCGGCGATCCCGCCAAGGTCGCCGACGCGCTGCACGAGGTGCAGCGGGTCAACGCCGCCCGCGCCAAGTATTTCAAGGAGTTCTTCAAGATCTCCAACGGCGATCCGCTGCAGTACGACCTGATCGTCAACACCGACCGCTTCACCGATCTGGACGCCGTGGTCGATGTGATCCTGCACGCCTACCGGGTCCATGGCGGGCATGGGGAGGCTCAGCCGCCCTCCGCGATCCACCAGGATTCGACCAGCGGGCCGTAGAGGGGCGTCGCCTCCGGGTGCTTCAACCGCGACCAGCGGGCCATGCGGTCGGCCGGGCTGTGGAACAGCGGCACCATGTAGTGGCCCCACTGCAGCACCCGGTCGAGCGCGCGGACGCGGGCCACGAGGTCGGCGCGCGTCCGCGCCTCGGCAATGGAGGCGGCGACAGCGTCCACCACCGGGTCGCGGATGCCGGGATAGTTGCGGCTGCCCGGCTGGTCCGCCGCCTCGGAGCCGTAATAATAAAGCTGCTCGTTGCCCGGCGAGAGGCTGGAGATCCACCAGCGCAGGGTCATGTCGAAATCGAAATGATCAAGCCGCCCCTGATACTGCGCGTTGTCCACCGTGCGCACCGTGGCGGCGATGCCGAGCCGCTCCAACGAGCGGGCGTATTCCAGCGCCACCCGCTCGTCCGCCGGGTTGCCCAGCAGGATTTCGAAGGCGAAGGGACGTCCCGCCCCGTTGGTCAGCCGCCCACCGCTCACCCGCCAGCCGGCCTCGGCCAGCAGGCGCAGCGCCTCGCGCAGGTTGCCCCGCGCCCCCGCCGGGCCGCTGCCGTCGGTGTGCGGCAGGGTGAAGGGCTCGGTGAACAGCGCCGGCGGCAGACGGTCGCGGAAGGGCTCCAGCACCGCCCGCTCCTCCGGCCCCGGCAGGCCCTCCGCCGCCAGTTCGGAGTTCGGGTAATAGCTCGTGGTGCGGACCAGCGCGCCGTGGAACAGCGTCTTGCCGATCCAGGCGAAATCGGTGGCGAGACCCAGCGCCCGCCGCACCCGGATGTCCTGGAACGGGGGACGGCGGGTGTTGAAGATCAGGCCGCGGGCGAACTCCGGACGGCGGTGCGGCAATTCCTCCAGCACGATCCGCCCCGCGCGGAGCGCCGGGCCGTCGTAGCCGGTGGCCCATTTGGCGGGGTCGGATTCGCGCCGCACGTCGCCCTGCCCGGCCAGGAAGGCCTCCAGAGCGACCGAGTCGTCGCGGAAATAGGTGAAATCCAGCGCATCGAAATTGAACAGCCCGCGCCGCGACGGCAGGTCCCGCCCCCAGTAATCGGCCACCCGCTCGTAGACGACGTGCCGTCCGGCCTCCGCCTGTTTGACCCGGTAGGGGCCGCTGCCCAGCGGCGGGTCGAGCGTCGTGGCGGCGAAGTCCCGCCCCGCCCACCACGCCTTGGCGTGGATCGGCATCAGCCCCATCAGCAGCGGCATCTCTCGGTCGAAACGCCCGTCCGGGCCGGGGGCGAAGACGAAGCGGACGGTGCGGTCGTCCGGCGCCTCGGCGCTCGCCACCTTGGCGTAATATTGGCGGCGGTTCGGCGTGCCGTGGGCGCGCTGGACCTCCAGCGAGAACAGCACGTCGGCGGCGGTCACCGGCGTCCCGTCGTGCCAGCGCGCTGCGGGGTTCAGGTGGAAGACGGCGGCGCCGCGGTCCTCCGGCACCTCCAGGCTCTCGGCCAGCAGGCCGTAGAGCGAGAAGGGCTCGTCCCACGAACGCGCCATCATCGTTTCGAAAACGAAACTAAGCCCCAGAGCCGGCACGCCCTTTACCACATGGGGGTTCAGCGTGTCGAAGCCGCCGGTCACCGCTTGGCGCAGCGTGCCGCCCTTCGGCGCGTCGGGGTCGACGTAGGCGAAATGCGCGAAATCCGGCGGATAGGCGGGGTCGCCATGCATGGCGATGGCGTGGACAGCCTTCGCGGGGGGATCGGCCCGTGCCGCAAGGGGAAAAAAGGCGAGACAGAGCAGCGCAAAGAGGATGCAGGGCATGGCGAAGGCTCGTCCCTTTGCCGCACCTGCGCAAGTGGCTTTGACTTATGCCCGCATCTGCCTAAACTCCGCGCGCGCGGCGCCGGGAGCTTTGGCCCGCGTCCACAACCAAGCGCAACCCGCTTTTGCAGTCGAAGGATGGTTTTCCATGGATCTCAGCAAGGTTCCGGTCGGCAAGAACGCCCCGTGGGACGTGAACGTGGTCATCGAGATCCCGTTGCGCGGCGAGCCGGTGAAGTACGAGATCGACAAGGAGTCGGGCGCGATGTTCGTCGACCGCTTCCTGCACACCGCCATGTACTACCCCTGCAACTACGGCTTCATCCCGCACACCCTGTCGGGTGACGGCGACCCGGTGGACGTCTGCGTGGTCGGCCGCCATTCGGTCATCCCGGGCGCCGTCCTGCGCTCGCGCCCGATCGGCGTGCTGTTTATGGAGGACGAGGGCGGCGAGGACGAGAAGCTGCTGGCCGTTCCGGTCGACAAGCTGCACCCGTTCTACAGCAACGTGAAGTCCTACAAGGACCTGCCGGAGATCACCACCGAGCAGATCGCCCACTTCTTCCAGCACTACAAGGATCTGGAAAAGGGCAAGTGGGTGAAGATCCTGCGCTGGGGCGACGAGCAGGAAGCCGCCAAGAAGATCCAGGAAGGCATGGAGCGCGCCGCCGCCGCCACCAAGGGCCAGCTCGGCCCGGTGGTCTGACGCGCCTCTCGACTGGACGGGTTGCAAGGACCGGCTCCGCACCGCGGGGCCGGTCCTGCAACGCGGGCCGGGGGCAGGACTTTTGCGGACAACAGTGTCTACACGGATTTCTCGGATTTTGGCACGGATGACACGGATTTTTATCTGTCCATGCTTTATGATGTTTTGGATTAATGTTAATTTAGGCTAAAAACAAGATGGAATAGTGATCTTAGACATCACACGCAAATCTCTTTCTGTTATTTCTTTATTGATTTTCGTTATTATGCCGTTTTCTCTAATATGATCCAATCTCTGAATGCACAAATTTTGAAAACCATTATTCCCCAACGAACTTCTTATCCTGATCAATTCATCATTTAAATCTCCTTTCTGAGGCTTGATTTTATCTAATGAGATTCCAAAATTCTCCTGTATGAAATTATCAAACGTGCCGATGTTACGCTTTATATTTTCCTGGACGTCTTTTTCCTCCTCCAACTGGCAGGCATCAAAAAACGCATCAAAAGATACAGCTACCGTTCGTGCGCAAAGTATATGTCCCAGATGCGCTTCTCTGTTGGACGCGTCGTCATCAGCGGACGCTCCGTTCGCATAAAGAGCCACCAAAAGCGCAGCCAAAACCCGCAGCATTGTCCTGCTCACTCCAATGGCATCTGAGGACAATACCCAACCCCGCTTGGGGTTAAAAAACCCTCACGAATTGGCTCCTCCACCCAACCTGCCCCACGACGCAAAGAAGGTTGGGTGGAGGGGCCGACCCAACAGCTTTCGGGGAACATTGGATTCATCCGGGAAATCCGTGCTGAAATCTGGGAAATCCGTGAAAACCCTGTTGCCCGACGAGAATCCCTCACCCGGTCAGGGCAGCGACTTCTCCACCGAGGTCACCGCCTCCTTCAGGATTTCCGCGCTGCGCTTCAGCGCCGCCGCCTCCTCCTCCGACAGGTCGGGCATCACCGTCTCCAGGACGCCGCCCGCCCCGATCACCCGCGGCAGCGACAGCGCCACGTCCGGCACCCCCAGCACCTCGTCGTTGAGGATGGAGCAGGTCAGCACCGCCCGCTCGTCCCCGGCGATGGCCGCCACGATGCGCGACAGGCCGCCGCCGATGCCGAAGGCGGTGTGGCCCTTGCCGTCGATGATGTGATAGGCGGCCCGGCGTACGCCATCGTCGATGGCGGCGCGATCCTCCGCCGTCAGGGGACGCTTCAGCCGCTCGGCGCCGCGGTCCACCGGCAGGCAGGCCACGGTGGCGCCGGACCACAGCAGGACTTCCGAATCGCCATGCTCACCCACCACATGGGCGTGCACCGACTTCGGCGTCACCCCCAGCCGATCGGCCAGCAGCGCGCGGAACCGCGCGGTGTCGAGGATCGTGCCGGAGCCGATCACCCGCGACGGCGGCAGGCCGGAGATGCGGGTGGCGATCTGCGTCATCACGTCCAGCGGGTTGGTCGCCACCAGTAGGATGGCGTCGGGCGCCGCCGCCAGAACCGCCGGAATGATGGCGCCGAAGACCGCCGCGTTGCGCTCCAGCAGCTGCAGGCGCGTCTCGCCAGGCCGCTGCGCCACGCCCGCGGCCAGCACCACCACGCCGGCCCCGGCCAGCGCCGCATAGCCGCCGTGGCGCACCTGGGCAGCGCGGGCGAAGGGCACGGCGTGGGCGATGTCCTGCGCCTGGGCCGCAGCCAGTTTCTCGTTCATGTCGACCAGCACGACCTCGCTGGCCGCACCGCTCATCACCATGGCGAATCCCGCCGTGGCGCCCACCGCGCCGGCCCCGACGATCCCGACCTTCATGGCACCCGCTCCCTGTTTTTTCCGTTGAGGGTCAACAGGGTGGAGCATCGCGCCCGCCCGCTCAAGCCCCGATGCGGGGCGGGGATATCCGCTTCGGAGGGGGGCGCGACAAAGGGCGCCTGTACAAAGGTATGACCAATGTGTATGTTGCACCGCAACATGAGCGGCGATCGGTCGCGTTCCCGTCCTGCGATTGCCTCCTTACCGCTGATTGCAACTCGACGGCCCCGGTCCGATCTTTAGCGGAATGGCGGCTGTTCGAGCCTTGCTGTGTGAGACGAACCCCCGGAACCCGGCCATGACCGTTCGCAACCTCGACCGCCTGTTCAAGCCCGCGTCCATCGCTTTGATCGGGGCGACCCGAAAGCCGAACACCATCGGCGCCGTGGTGGCCCGCAACCTGTTCAACGCCGGGTTCGACGGCCCGATCATGCCGGTGACCGGCGAGCGCGCGGTTGAGGGGGTGCTGACCTACAAGTCGGTGGACGATCTGCCGGTCACGCCGGACCTGGCGGTGATCTGCACCCCCGCCGCCACGGTGCCGGCCACCGTCGACGCGCTGGGCAAGCGCGGAACCAAGGCGGCCATCGTCATCTCCAGCGGCTTTTCCAAGGAGCAGACCCAGACCCTGCGCGAGGCGGCGAAGCCCCACCTGATGCGCGTCCTGGGTCCCAACAGCCTGGGCATCATGGTGCCGGGCCGCGGGCTCAACGCCAGCTTCGGCCACGTTACCCCGAAGAAGGGCGACGTGGCGCTGGTGGCGCAGTCGTCCATGGTGGTGACCTCGATCGCCGACTGGGCGACGGCGCGGGGGATCGGCTTCTCGCATCTGATCTCGATGGGCGACAAGGCGGACGTCGATTTCGGCGACCTTCTGGACTATCTGGCCGGCGACGCCAACGTGCGCGCCATCCTGCTCTACATCGAGAGCATCAGCGACGCGCGGAAGTTCATGTCGGCGGCGCGCTCCGCCGCCCGCCAGAAGCCGGTGATCGTCATCAAGTCCGGCCGCACCGACGAGGCGCTGGAGGCTTCCACCTCCCACACCGGAGCGCTGGCGGTCTCCGACGCCGTCTATGACGCCGCCTTCCGCCGCGCCGGCATCCTGCGCGTCAGCGGCCTGGACGAGCTGTTCGACGCGGTGGGCACGCTGGGCACCGGGTCGCCGATCACCGGCGACCGGCTGGCCATCCTGACCAACGGCGGCGGCATGGGCGTCATGGCGACCGACAGCCTGATCCTGTCCGGCGGGCGGCTGGCCCAGTTCGCGCCGGAGACGATAGACGCGCTGGAGAAGGCGCTGGGCGCCGGCAGCGCCCGCAACCCGCTGCGCATCGGCGGCGACGCCCCGCCCAAGCGCTACGCCGACGCGCTGAACGCTTTGATGGCCGATCCCAACAACGACGCCGTTCTGGTGCTGAACTGCCCGACCGCGGTGACCGACGGGCTGGCCGCTGCGCAGGCCGTGGTCGACACCATGATCGCCAACAAGACGCGCAAGCACCCGGTGCTGACGAGCTGGCTGGGCGACAACACCGCGGCGGAGGCGCGCAAGCTGTTCGCCGCCAACCGCGTCCCCACCTACGACACGCCCAGCCACGCGGTGCGCGCCTTCCTGCATCTGGTGGAATACCGCCGGAACCAGGAGCTGCTGATGGAGACGCCGCCGTCGGTGCCGGAGGACTTCCAGCCCGACGGCATCACGGTGCGCAAGATCATCTCCCGCGCCATCGCCGAGAAGCGCGACTGGCTGAGCGAGTATGAGGCCAAGCGCGTGCTCGCCGCCTACGGCGTCCCGGTGGTGGACACCCGCCGCGCCGACACGCCGGAGGAGGCCGCCCACTGCGCCGAGATGATTGGCGGGCCGCTGGCGCTGAAAATCCTGTCGCCGGACATCACCCATAAGTCGGACGTCGGCGGCGTCGCGTTGCACCTGACCGAGCCGGCGGAGGTCAAGGCCGAGGCCGAGGCCATGCTGGCCCGCGTGCGCGAGGCCGTGCCCGACGCCCGCATCGAGGGCTTCACCGTCCAGGAGATGGCGGTGCGCGCCGACGCCTACGAGCTGATCGTCGGCATGACCGAGAACGAGCTGTTCGGCCCTGTCCTGCTGTTCGGCGAGGGCGGCATCGGGGTGGAGGTGGTGGAGGACTACGCGCTGGCATTGCCGCCGCTGAACATGAAGCTGGCGACGGAGCTGATGGGCCGCACCCGCATCTGGCGGCAGCTGCAGGGCTACCGTTCGCGCGCCGCGGTCGATCTGGAAGCGGTGGCGTTGACGCTGAACAAGATCTCGCAGCTCATCGTCGATTTCCCGGAGGTCGCCGAGCTGGACGTCAACCCGCTGCTCGCCGACTCGGAAGGCGTGCTGGCGCTGGACGCCCGCATCAAGGTCGGCGTGCCGGCCCTGCCCGGCGCGAAGCGTCTGGCCATCCGCCCCTATCCCAAGGGGCTGGAGGACCGCATCACCATCAAGGACGGCCGCCAGTTCGTCGTCCGCCCCATCCTGCCGGAAGACGAGCCGCTGGTGCACCACATGGTGGCCAACCAGACGCAGGAGGATCTGCGGCTGCGCTTCTTCGCGCCGCTGAAGCGGCTGTCGCACCAGGCCGCCGCCCGCCTGACCCAGATGGACTATGACCGCGAGATGGGTCTGGTCGCCGTCGGGCCGGACCCGGAGACCGGCGACACCATCATGTACGGCGTGGTGCGCATCACCGCCGACCCCGACAATCTGCGCGCCGAATACGCCGTGATGGTGCGGTCGGACATGAAAGGCCAGGGGCTGGGCTACCAGCTCATGAACAAGATCCTGGATTACGCCCGCTCCCGCGGGATCAAGGAGGTCTACGGCGAGGTCCTGCGCGAGAACACCAGCATGCTCGGCATGTGCCGCGCGCTCGGCTTCATCCGCAAGGAGAACCTGGACGAGCCCGGCGTGGTCGAGGTCCGCATCGAGCTGGGCGGCGGGCTGGCCGCGGAATAACCGCAGCGGCCCCTTGGGTGGCGCCCACTTGGAAGCGACGAGGGAGAGGGCCATACTCATGGGCATGAGCGATCCGGCACCCCGCCCGATGACCGTGGAGGAGTTCCTCGTCTGGGACGACGGGACCGACACGCGCTATGAGCTGGACGGCGGCCAGCCTGTCGCCATGGCGCCGCCCGCCGCGACCCATGGCGCCTTGGCATCGGCGGTCATGATTCAGCTTGGAACGCGGCTCCGTCCTCCGTGCCGGACCATTTCCGAAGCGGGCATTCGGCTTTCCGACCACGAGGACACCTATTTCCAGGCGGACATCGCGGTGACTTGCCAGCCCTTGAAGCCCGGCATGGTTCCGGTGCCGGACCCGACGATCATCGTCGAGATCCTGTCGCCCTCCACCGCGCAGTTCGACCGTGGGCGAAAGCTGGCGATCTACCGGGAAATCCCGTCGGTGCAGGAAATCCTGCTGCTCGACTCGACGAAGCGCTATGCCGAACTGTGGCACCGCGAGGACGAACAGAGCTGGGTCGTCCGCGACGTCATCGGGAGCGGGACGCTACGCTTCCCCTCGGTCGGGATCGAGATCCCCATGGCCAGCCTGTATGAGGGCGTCCTCTAGACGCCCTCTCCCACCGCCTTACAGCAGCGTTTCCAGGACGCGGTCGGGCGGGGCGTGGCCGTCCGCGAAGGTCTTGATGTTGATGATGACCTTCTCGCCCATGTCGATGCGGCCCTCAATGGTGGCGGAGCCCATGTGCGGCAGCAGGACCACGTTGTCGAGCCGCAGCAGCTTTGGGTTCACCGCCGGCTCATGCTCGAACACGTCCAGGCCGGCCCCGGCGATCTCGCCCTTCGACAGCATCCGGGTCAGCGCCGTCTCGTCGATCACCTCACCGCGCGAGGTGTTGACGATGAAGCAGTGCGGGCGCAGCAACTTCAGCCGGCGCTCCGACAGCAGGTGGTAGGTCGCCGGGGTGTGCGGGCAGTTGATGGACACCACGTCCATGCGCGCCAGCATCTGGTCCAAGCTGTCCCAATAGGTCGCCTCAAGCTCCTGCTCGACGTCCGGATAGACGCGGCGGCGGTTGTGATAGTGGATCGACATGCCGAAGGCCCGCGCCCGGCGCGCCAGCGCCTGCCCGATGCGGCCCATGCCGAGGATGCCCAGCCGCTTGCCCTGGATGCGGTGGCCGAGCATCGTCGTCGGCCCCCAACCCTTCCATTGGCCGGAGCGGACCAGCCGCTCGCCCTCCGCCAGCCGGCGGCCAACCGCCAGCAGCAGGGCCATGGTCATGTCCGCCGTATCCTCGGTCAGGACGCCCGGCGTGTTGGTGACGCTGATGCCGCGCTCCCGCGCCGCCTTCAGGTCGATGTGGTCCACGCCTGTCCCGAAGGAGGCAATGAGGCGGAGCTGCGGCCCGGCCTTCTCGATCACCTCGCGGTCGATCCGGTCGGTGACGGTGGGAACCAGCACGTCGGCCGTCTGCGCCACGTCGATGAGCTGCGCGTGGGTCAAGGGTTCGTCGTCGGAATTCAGCCGTGCGTCGAACAGCTCCATCATCCGCGTCTCGATGACGTCGGGCAATTTGCGGGTGACGACGACGAGCGGCTTCTTCTTTTCGGTCATTGGACGGTGCCTCCCCCATTCCGGGCCGACGCTTGTCCTATCAAGCGGTTGGGAAGCTGTCCAGATGGCAGTGACGATTCGGCGCGGCGGCCAGCCTGATGAGCCGCCCCGCCATGTGACAAGAACCGACGTCGCGCGCACGCCCGCGCCTTGCGCTTGCTCCTGGCGGCTACCCCTAATTATAGTGCCTCCGACTCAAATCCTTCCGATCTCCACAGCACGGGGCTGCCGGTGTTGCCGTTGCCGACGACGTCTGCCATCCGCCGCGCTCTCGCCGTTCTGGCGCTGGCCGTCGCAGCCTTGACGCCGGTCACGCCGTCCACCGCCGACGCGTCGGAAGGCGCGCGGCGCGAGAAGGACCCGACCCACGCCTCGGGCCTGCCGATTCCCCGTTTCGTGTCGCTGCGCTCGGGCGAGGTGAACGCGCGCACCGGCCCCAACGTGCGCTACCCCATCGAATGGGTGTTCACCCGCAAGGAAATGCCGGTGGAGATCACTCAGGAATTCGACACCTGGCGCCGCATCCGCGACTGGGAAGGCAGCGAGGGCTGGGTCCACCAGAGCATGCTGTCGGGCAAGCGCAGCATCGTCATCACCGGCGACATCCGCGCCGTCCGCAAGGAGCCGCGCGGCGACGCCGCCGTCGTGGCCCGCGCCCAGCCGGGGGTGATCGGCTGGCTGCGCAAGTGCAAGGGCGAGTGGTGCGAGGTGGACCTGAAGGGCTATCGCGGCTGGATGAGCCGCGGCGAGTTCTGGGGCGCTTACAAGGACGAGACGTTCGAGTAAGGGGCGGGCGGTTTGCCCCCACCCTTCCCACGGCTGGCGCCGCGGGCCCCTTCCCTCCCCCGCTGGGCGGGGGAGGGCTAGGGTGGGGGCAACAGG
This sequence comes from Azospirillum brasilense, assembly GCF_022023855.1. Classification (NCBI taxonomy): domain Bacteria; kingdom Pseudomonadati; phylum Pseudomonadota; class Alphaproteobacteria; order Rhodospirillales; family Azospirillaceae; genus Azospirillum; species Azospirillum brasilense. The sequence goes on along the minus strand of NZ_CP059449.1, from coordinate 1,049,656 downwards.
TTTCCCCTACCCGAAATCCCCCACAAGCTCCGCCCGCACCGCCTCCGGCATCACCGCCATGTGGCCGTACCGGGGATGGCCGATGCCGAGGATCACCTCCGTCCCGGGGGTGCGGAAGGCGGCGATCTGCTCCGGCGTGAAGTCGAAATGCAGGAAATGGACGGCGGACGCCTTGCCGGCCTCGTTCGTGCGCTCCACGTCCTCCTCCGGCCGGCCGGTTACCGTGTGGCCGGCAAAGCGCAGCGTCACCGTCCGCTCCACCCCGCCCAGCCGGCCAAGTTCGGCGGCGCGGCGCGCCGGATCGGCAATCTCGAACATCACGGTGGCGACCAGTTCCGTCCCCTGGGGGATCAGCCCGTTGTAAGCGCACAGTTCGCCGTCGATCTGTGCCTCGCCGCCCCGCTCGATGAACAGCATCTCGTGGACCTGCTGCCACATCGTCTCGTAATTCTCGAAATGGACGAGGGCGTAGGGACCGACCGCGACGCGGCGCCTCTTCTTCACGGCGACCAGCGCGCTGCGGCGGGCGGCGCGTTCGCGGGCGTAGCGGTCCAGGGGAAGAATGTCGGCGCGGGTGATCGCGGTCCGGCGTGCCGTCATGACGACAGCTGGTCCAGCATCCTCTGGAACCGCCCGGCGTGGCTCCGCTCGGCCTTGGCCAGTGTTTCGAACCAGTCCGCGACCTCCTCGAAGCCTTCCTCGCGGGCGGTGCGGGCCATGCCAGGGTACATGTCGGTGTATTCGTGGGTCTCGCCGGCGATGGCGGCCTTCAGGTTGCTCACCGTGTCGCCGATGGGCAGGCCGGTGATCGGGTCGCCAGCCTCCTCCAGGAATTCCAGGTGGCCGTGGGCGTGGCCGGTTTCGCCCTCCGCGGTGGAGCGGAAGACGGCGGCGACCTCGTTGTGGCCTTCCACGTCGGCCTTCTGGGCGAAATAGAGATAGCGGCGGTTGGCCTGGCTTTCACCCGCGAAGGCCGCCTTGAGGTTCTGCTCGGTCTTCGTGCCCTTCAGCGACATGGCGGCGTTCTCCAGACGGGGTTCTGTCCGGCCCGGCCGCGCGCGGGCGTGGGGCCTCCGGCGGCCGAGCCTCGGCTACGGCTTATGCCATTGCTCCCAAAACGCGTCAATGTTCCGGAAATTCCCCGAAGACCCGGTCGGGAGACGGATTTTTTCCGGAGACGGCCATCGGCCGCCCGTCCCTCAGCGGTCCTCGCCCTGCTCCGCGCTCAGCCGGACGATCACGTCCACCCGGGCGATGCGCGTGCCCGGCGGGGCCGGCGGCAGATGCTGCACCACCACGTCGTCGCCGGGGATGTCCTCCAGCCGGCTCGTCCCTTCCAGGAAGAAGTGGTGATGGTCGCTGGTGTTGGTGTCGAAGTAGGACTTGCCCGCCTCCACCACCACCTCGCGCAGCAGGCCGGCGGCGGTGAACTGGTTCAGCGTGTTGTAGACCGTGGCCAGCGACACCCGAAGGTCCGCCCCCATGGCCTCGGTGTCGAGCTGCTCGGCGGTGACGTGGCGGTGTTCCCCTTCGAACAGCAGGCGGGCCAGACCCAGACGCTGGCGCGTCGGGCGGAAGCCTGCCGTCTGCAGGCGATCGAGGGCGCGCTTGAAGGGTCGGGTGCCGGTCATCGTCGTCTGTTCGCCGTGGTTCAGGTCACAAAGTCGAAACGCGAAACGGACCGCGGCGATCTGCCGCAGCCCGCTCACTTTAGAACGATTTCAGGTCAGGGGGCAAGCGCCCCCCGCAAAGCCGCGGGCCGTCGGCGTCAGTAGCCGGTGGCGATCCGCTCGACCAGCTGCTTCACGGTCGGGATGAATCCGTCCTTGTAGTAGGGGTCCGACGCGAAGCGGAAGGCGTTGTGACCGGCGAACATGAGCTGGTTTTCGCAGTCGTCGGTGTGGCTGACCGCCTGCAGGGTCTTCTGGATGCAGTAGGACCGCGGATCGGCGCGCTTGCCGTTCGTGCCTTCCTCGTTCTGCGCCCAGTTGGAGAAGTTGCAGGCCGACAGGCAGCCCATGCAGTCCACCTGATCGCGGTGGATGCGCTCCGCCTGCTCCGGCGTGACGAAGATGACCGTGCTGTCCGGCGTCTTCAGGCCGCTGGTGAAGCCCTGGGACAGCCAGCCCTCGGCGCGGGCCTTGTCCGTCTCGGTCACATAGACCGGGCGGCCGCGCGGGCCCAGCGGCAGCTCGGCGGAATGCTCGCCCACCGGCTTGGGCAGATAGGCCACCTGACGCTCCGAGCGGGCCATCAGGTCCATCAGGAACGGGTTCTTGACGGCGGAGGAGTAGAAGCCCGTCGGTGAGAATCGGTTCAGGAAGACATCGCCCTCCTTCAGCGTCAGCAGACGATGCTTCCAGGCGTTGGAGATCGGGCTCTCCTGGGTCAGCAGCGGGCGCGTGCCGAACTGGAAGGCCACCGGGCCGAGATCGGGGTTGTCGATCCAGTCTTCCCAGTCCGACAGCCACCAGACGCCGCCCGCCATCACGATGGGGGTGTCGTTCAGGCCGAAGCTGTTCATCATCTGGCGCAGCGCCAGGACGCGGGGGAACGGATCCTCCGGCTTCAGCGGGTCCTCGGAGTTGGACAGGCCGTTGTGGCCGCCGGCCAGCCACGGGTCCTCGTAGACCACGCCGCCGAGGTTCTCGCGGAACTTGTGGTAGGCGCGCAGCCACAGGGCGCGGAAGGCGCGGGCGGAGGAGACGATGGGGTAGTAGTGCACGCCGTAGTGAACGGCGATCTCCGCCACGCGGTAGGGCATGCCGGCGCCGCAGGTGACGCCGTGGATCAGGCCCTGGGAGCCTTCCAGCACGCCGTGCAGGATGTGCTCGGCGCCGCCCATCTCCCACAGGACGTTCATGTGGATGCGGCCCTGGCCGTTCGACGCCTCGTGCGCGATGCGCGCCTGCGCGATGCCGCCCTGGATGCCGAACTTGATCAGCTCGTCGTGACGCTCGCGACGGGTTTTGCCGTGATAGACCTGCGGCAGGAGATTCCCGTTCTCGTCGTAGCTGTCGGCGTTCACGCCCGAGAATGTTCCGATACCCCCGGCCGCCGCCCAGGCGCCCGAGCTTTCCCCGTTGGAGACGGCAATTCCCTTGCCACCCTCGACGAGCGGCAGAACCTCCCGGCCAGACATCAGCAACGGCTTAAGCGCCTTCAACGAAACCTCCAAGACCATGAGAGCGCCCGCGTGCGGGCACCCGGACAGCGCGACCCGAAAGACGACGAAAAACGCCGCCGGGAGTCGTGCCCCCGACGGCCCATGCCGCCATGAGCGATCTATATATGAGGAAATTTCCGTGCGGACGAGCGGATTCGCGGTGTTAGAAAAAAATCTGTCACAGCGACATGTCCCCAAACGTCAACCGGTGCTCCCTGGGGGAACCGTCTCACGGTGTCGACCCGGCGGCCAGCTCCGCCGCCAGCCGGCCCGGCGCGTCGGTGAAGAGTCCGGCCACACCCCAGTCGAACAGCGCCCGCGCCCGCGCCGCGTCGTTGACCGTGTAGGCCAGAACCGGACGCCCGGTGGCGCGGTAGGCGGCGACGCTCTCCGCCGTCTGGCGATCCTGATGGACGTTCAGCGTGGCCGCGCCGATGCGGTCGGCGATGGCCGCCCAGTCGGCGGGAGGATCCCACAGCAGGTAACCGCGCGGAATCTCCGGCGCCCGGTCGCGCGCCACCTCCAGGCAGGGCACCTCGAAGCTGGACACCAGCAGGGGCAGGCCGCCGGGCCACAGCCGTTTCAACAGCTCCAGCGCGGCTTCCGCCGTCGGCACCTCCTGGCCGGGATAGGGTTTGATCTCCAGATTCAGGCCCAGGCCCAACTTGCGGATCACGCCCAGCGCCTCCTCCAGGGTCGGCACCGTTTCGCCGGCGAAACGTGCGTCGAACCAGGAACCGGCGTCCAGCGCCTTCAGCTCCGCCAGCGTCAGGTTAGGCACCGGCCCGGCGCCGTTGGTGGTGCGCTCCAGCGTGTCGTCGTGGATCAACACCGGCACGCGGTCGCGGGTGAGCATCACGTCCACCTCGACCCAGGCGGCGCCCTGGCGGGCGGCTTCGCGCAGGCTGGCGAGCGTGTTTTCCGGCGCGCTTTCCTTGGCGCCGCGGTGGCCGATCAGGCGGGGAAGAGTCGACAGCATGGGTCCTGCGGGAGTAAGAGCGGGCCTCTCAATGATAGGCGCAAAGCGGCGGATCGGGAACGAGCGATGAAGGCAGCCCACAGCGTGACCGATCTGGTGGCCGCCGGGCTGATGACGCCCGCGGCGGGCGAGGCCGTGGCCGCCGTGGCCGACCGCTACGCCATCGCCCTGACCCCGTACCTGCTGGAAACGCTGGCGGACGCTGCGCCCGGCGATCCCCTGTACGCGCAGTACGTCCCTTCCCACGAGGAGGCGTACACAGCCCCGGAGGAGCGCGCCGACCCCATCGGCGACGTGGCGCGCAGCCCGGTGAAGGGCATCGTCCACCGCTATCCCGACCGGGTTTTGCTGAAGCCGCTGCACGCCTGCGCGGTCTATTGCCGTTTCTGCTTCCGACGGGAAATGGTCGGCCCCGGCGGCGAGGCCCTGTCGCCCGACGAGCTGGACGCCGCCCTGGCGTACGTGCGTGCGCATCCCGAGGTGTGGGAGGTGGTGGTGACCGGCGGCGATCCGCTGCTGCTGTCGCCGCGGCGCCTCTCCCACATCGTCCGCAGCCTGTCGGACATTCCCCATGTCGGGGTAGTCCGGCTGCACACCCGCATCCCCGTCGCCGACCCGGCGCGCGTCACCGCGGAGCTGGTCGAGGCGCTGAAGGCGCCGGATGTGGCGACCTGGATGGCCATCCACGTCAACCACGCCAATGAATTGACGGAGCCGGCGCGCGGCGCCGTCGCCCGGCTGGCCGACGCCGGCATTCCCCTGCTGGGCCAGACGGTGCTTCTGAAAGGCATCAACGATGACGCGGCGGCGCTGGAGGCGCTGTTCCGGGGATTGGTGCGCAACCGGATCAAACCCTACTATCTGCACCATCCGGACCTCGCCGCCGGCACCAGCCATTTCCGTCCGACCTTGGCCGAGGGGCAGGCGCTGGTGAAGGGACTGCGCGGGCGCGTCTCCGGCCTCTGCCAGCCGACCTATGTGCTGGACATCCCCGGCGGGCACGGCAAGGCCCCCGCGGCGCCGGGCTGGGTGCAGCCCGACGGGGAAGGAGGTTATGTGGCGGAGGACTTCACCGGGGCGACGCACCGCTACCGCGGCTGATCAGCGCGTCCCCAGCCCCGGCCCCAGCCCGAACAGCGGGTCCGGGTTCAGGACGACGCCATGAATGGCAACGATGGAGGCGAAGCCGGTCCACAGCACCAGCGGCAGCCAGCTCGCCGCGATGGCGCGGTCGTCCGGCCAGACCAGAAGCACGCAGGTCGAGGCGATGATGAAGTAGGCGATGGTCCAGGCCGCCGCCAGGATCGGGCTGTCCATCGTGAAATAGGCGAATCCGAAGCTGGCGTAGAGCAGCCACAGCGCCCCCTGCATGCCGATCAGCGCCGGGCGCCAGCGGATCGTCCAGGGCGCGTTCAGCAGCCGGACGCAACCCCAGAGCTGGATCAGGCTGATGCTGAACCAGACGGCCGGAAAGGCCCAGCCCGGCGGCTGCAGCGGCGAGGGCTGATAGCCGGGAAACGGCTCCCCGCCCCGCTCGAACACGCCATAGGTGTTGGTGAGCAGCCAGAAGACCAGAGCCTGCCACCAGTGCACGTGGAATGGCAGCGGGCCGGTGTCGGTTGCGGGTTCCGTCGGGACGAAGGAGCGGTGGTTCATGCCTTAGGAAATGGCACGGCCCCGCTTGCGGTCAAGCGGGTGGTTGACGCATCCGGCGGAGCGCCGGAACAGCCGCCCCCCTTCGCTGGTTCTCCTCTCGCAATGCGTCGGGGGAGGATCGGGCGATGCGGTGGCAGGACGGTCGCGAGAGCGAGAATGTCGAGGATCGGCGCGGCACGCCCGGAAGCGGCGGTTTCCGCACCGGCGGGATCGGCATCCCCATCGGGCGGGGCGGCGTCGGCATCGGCGGGCTGGCGGTGATCGTGGTGGTGTCGCTCCTGCTGGGCATCAACCCGCTGGACCTTCTGCAGGGCACCGTCCCGCAGGAGCAGGCCCGCACCGAGCAGTCCGACGCCCCGCGCGGCGGTGGGGATGACGAGCTGAAACGCTTCGTCTCCGTCGTGCTCGCCGACACGGAGGACACTTGGTCCGCACAGTTCCAGCAAATCGGCCGGACCTACCAGGACCCGGCTCTGGTGCTGTTCTCCGGCACGGTGGATTCCGGCTGCGGCTTCGCCCAGGCGGCGATGGGTCCCTTCTACTGCCCGCAGGATCGCAAGGTGTACATCGACCTCAGCTTCTACCGCGACCTGCGCGACCGCTTCCGCGCGCCGGGAGACTTCGCCCAGGCCTATGTCATCGCCCATGAAGTCGGCCACCATGTGCAGAACCTGCTGGGCATCTCCGACCGGGTGCAGCAGGCCCAGCGGCAGGCCGGCTCCCAGGCCGACGCCAACGGGCTGTCGGTACGGCTGGAGCTTCAGGCCGATTGCTTCGCCGGGCTGTGGGCCAACCACGCCAACCGCGAGCGCCAGATCATCGAGCCCGGCGACGTCGAGGAAGCCCTGACCGCCGCCAGCGCCATCGGCGACGACCGCTTGCAGAAGCAGTCGCGCGGCACCGTGACGCCGGACAGCTTCACCCACGGCAGCTCCGTCCAACGGGTGCAGTGGTTCCGCAAAGGGCTGGAGACGGGCCAGCTGAACGCCTGCGACACGTTTGGGGCGGAGCGGCTGTAGCAGCCCTCCTCAAATCATCCGGCGTCGGACAGTTGCGCGGGCAGGCGGGAGCGCACCGGCTGGCGCCGGTCGATCACGCCAGCGACCGCCCCCGCCGCATCGCGCCGGATCTCGGCCAGAAGCACGCCGTTGTCCGGCGCTTCCTCCATGTCGCCGATCCGCGGGGAGGCCGCCAGATCCATGGTGGTTGCAACCTCGCTGACCGGCACCGGATCGGGGAAGAGCAGGTGGACGTAACAGGGAGCGGACGAACCGCCCGGCACGGTCAGGGACGCGCCCTCGCCGGGCAGCACCAGGAAGCGCCCCATGGCGTCGAAGCCCGCACCGCTCCCGACCGTCACGCAGTTCCCGCCGCCTTGGGCCACCGCCAGCCCTTCCAGCACACCGGGCGTGTGGAGCATTCGGTTCTGCAAGGCGTTCCAGTTCAGGAGGAACCGCTGTTCGAGCGTCATCAAGGCGCTCGTCAGGAACATGCCGTCGCCGTAATGCAGGCAACGGGTGGCGTCGGCAGGAATGGAAGCGGGCATCGCGGGTCACCGGGGCCGTGGAGCGGGAAGTACCGATCGTGGAACAATCCGGGCGACACCGGCCATCACCCCGTCCCCCCGCCGATGAACAGCCCTTCCGGCGGCAGGAAGCGGCTGTGCAAGCGGAAGGACGGGAAGCCGGCGGGAAGCAGGTAATCGAAACCACCCCAATTCATCTCTCCCAGCGGCGCCGTGGCGCCTTGGCCGACCGGGAAGGGAAAAAAAGGGGCGATGGCGGTGAAGGGATCGGCTCCGTCCGCCGGGTCGAGGTCGGCCCCGCTGCCCGCCCCCGTGCCAATGTCGCCGGCCAGGGCCGTGCGGTTGCGGACGATCAGGCTGAGATCCACCGTGTTGACGTAGCGCGCCTGCGCGCAGTCGAAACCGGCAAGCACCAGATTGTAGCAGAGAAGCCAAGCGTTCCAGCTCGTCACATGGCCGGCAACCATGCGGTCGGCCGGGTGGGTCGGGACGCTGATCGCCAGCACGCCGTCCGGAACAAGGCAGCGGCGCAGCTTTTCGAGAAAAGCACCGGGATTGCGTTGGTGTTCCAGCACATGGGAGCACCAGACCACATCGAAGGTCCGGTCGATGGCCGCATCCATGAAGTCGGTGCGAATGTCGGCGCTGCGGTGCAGATCGACCGTCACCACCTCCTTCCCGATGTGGCGCAGCAGGCGCGCGTGGTCGCCACCGCCCGATCCGACGTCCAGCACCGTGCGGAACTCATAGGAATCGACGAGGCGGAGAAGACCTTGCAGTCCCCAGTCGATCCGGAAGGACGGTCCATCCGGCGGGAAGACTGCGGTTTCGGAGGGCTGGTCGGGCATGGACAGGCACGCGTCCCGCAATGGTGGTGGTTCCACCTTGTAACACGGGGGGCGGGAGCAGCCGAAGGCCGGAAGCGATGAAGGAGCGAAAGAGGATTGGGGGCGGAAGCGTTCCACCCCCTCCCCGACCCTCCCCCGCTCGCGCAGGGGAGGGAGATGAGAAGCGTCGTTCCCGCTTGCGCGCGGAAAGACGGATCAGGCGGCGGGACCGTCCTTCTTGGTCAGGTCTTCGCCGGTGGCCTGATCGACCTGCTTCATCGACAGCTTCACCTTGCCGCGGTCGTCGAAGCCGATGACCTTCACCTTCACCGAGTCACCCTGCGACACCACGTCCGACACCTTGCCGACGCGCTGCTGCGCCAGCTCGGAGATGTGGACGAGGCCGTCGCGGGAGCCCAGGAAGTTCACGAAGGCGCCGAAATCGACGACCTTCACGACCTTGCCGGTGTAGACCACGTTCATTTCCGGCTCGGCGACGATGCCCTTGATCCAGTCGATGGCGGCCTGGGCGGCCTTGGTGTCCACCGCGGCGACCTTGACCGTGCCGTCGTCCTCGATGTCGATCTTGGCGCCGGTCTGCTCCACGATCTCGCGGATCACCTTGCCGCCGGAGCCGATCACGTCGCGGATCTTCTCCTTCGGGATGTTGATCACGGTGATGCGCGGGGCGTTCTCGTTCACCGCGTCGCGGGCGCCGGTCAGGGCCTTGGACATCTCGCCCAGGATGTGCAGGCGGCCGTCCTTGGCCTGGCCCAGAGCGATCTTCATGATCTCCTCGGTGATCGAGGTGATCTTGATGTCCATCTGGAGCGCGGTGATGCCCGCGTCGGTGCCGGCCACCTTGAAGTCCATGTCGCCCAGGTGATCCTCGTCACCCAGGATGTCCGACAGGACCGCGAAGCCGTCGTCTTCCTTGATCAGGCCCATGGCGATGCCGGCCACCGGACGCGCCAGCGGAGCGCCGGCGTCCATCAGCGACAGCGAGGTGCCGCAAACCGTCGCCATCGACGACGAGCCGTTGGACTCGGTCACTTCCGACACCACGCGGAGCGTGTAGGGGAAGTCTTCCTTCTTCGGCAGCAGCGGGTGGATGGCGCGCCACGCCAGCTTGCCGTGGCCGATCTCGCGGCGGCCCGGCGAGCCCATGCGGCCGGCCTCGCCCACCGAGTACGGAGGGAAGTTGTAGTGGAGCATGAAGTGCTCCCGGTACTCGCCCTGCAGCGCGTCGATGATCTGCTCGTCCTGGCTGGTGCCCAGCGTGGTGACGACCAGGGCCTGCGTCTCGCCGCGGGTGAACAGCGCCGAACCGTGGGCGCGCGGCAGCACGCCGACCTCCGACACGATCGGGCGGACCGTCTTGGTGTCGCGGCCGTCGATGCGGCGGCCGGTCTTCAGAACGGCGCCGCGCAGGATGTCGGCCTCCAGCTCCTTGAACTCGGTCACGATGGCCTGGGTCTCATGGGCCTCGGCCAGAGCCTCCAGCGCCTTCGCCTTGGCGGCGCCGATCTTCTCGTAGCGGACCTGCTTCACCGTCTCGGTGTAAGCGGCCTCCACGTCGGCGCCGACGGTCGCGCGCAGCTTCGCCTTCAGGGCGGCGCGGTCGTAGGCCGGCTCCGGCAGGTCCCACGGCTCCTTGGCGCACTCTTCGGCCAGATCGATGATGGCGTCGATGACCGGCTGGAAACTGCTGTGACCGAACATCACGGCGCCCAGCATGACCTCCTCGGACAGCTCCTTGGCTTCCGATTCGACCATCAGCACGCCGTCCTGGGTGCCGGCGACCACGAGGTCGAGCGCAGAACCGCCGACGGCGTCCATGGTCGGGTTCAGCACATACTGGCCGTCGACGTAGCCGACGCGGGCGGCGCCGATCGGACCGAGGAATGGGATGCCGGAGATCGTCAGCGCGGCCGAGGTGCCGACCATCGCGACGATGTCCGGATCGTTCTCCAGATCGTGGCTCAGCACGGTGCAGATGACCTGCGTCTCGTTGCGGAAGCCATCGGCGAACAGCGGACGGATGGGACGGTCGATCAGGCGGCTGACCAGCGTCTCCTTCTCCGTCGGGCGGCCTTCACGCTTGAAGAAGCCGCCGGGAATCTTGCCGGCTGCGAAGGACTTTTCCTGGTAATTGACCGTCAGCGGAAAGAAATCGACGCCCGGCTTCGGCGACTTGGCGCCGACGACCGTGCAGAGGACCGTGGTCTCACCATAGGTGACCAGCACCGCGCCGTCGGCCTGACGGGCGATCTTGCCCGTCTCGAACGTCAGCTTGCGTCCACCCCATTCGATTTCTTTGCGGAAAACTTTGAACATGGATTCTTCCTTCCATCCGACACCTAGGCCCGCCGGATTGCTGGCCTAAGCCGGGGTCATCGGTCGTCGGACCCCGCATGTGAAAACCCAACAAAGGGCAAAACCCGAAAAGGGCTAAAAAATCAAACGGCCGGTCCCGGAAGGTCCGGGCCGGCCGTCTGACTAGAACATACCTTCGCGAACAACCGAACGTCCCGACCGGCGCGACGCTCCCCGGTGCACCGGAACGCGGTGCGGCGGGTCGAGCGCTGATCGGGACGGATGTTCGGTCACCAGCACGGACGCCTTTTGGAAATCAGCGACGCAGGCCCAGACGCTCGATGAGCGTGGCGTAGCGGCTGTTGTCCTTCTTCTTGAGATAGTCGAGAAGACGGCGGCGCTGGCCGACCATCACCAGCAGACCACGGCGGGAGTGGAAGTCCTTCTTGTGGCCCTGCAGGTGCTCGGTCAGGTTCCGGATGCGCTCGGACAGGATCGCGACCTGGACCTCGGGCGACCCGGTGTCGTTGGTGCCGCGCGAATAGTCCTTAATGAGTTCCTGCTTGCGATCGGGCGTGATCGACATCGGGGTCTCCATCGTTCATAGGTTGAGAACGCGCACCGGACGGACCTCCGCCCCCTCCACGCGCGCCAGCGCCACCGGCTTTCCGCCGAAAAGCGCAATGACGGTGCCATCCCCACCAACATCGCCGCGCAGCGCCGTGAGGCGTTCGCGGTCCTGCCGGGTGAGGAGTGCCACCGTCTGGCCGTGCTTCAGTCGGTGCGCTTCCGCGTCCGTCAGGGCCAGCGCCGGGATGTCGTCCAGCGCGGTCTCGATCGGCAACAGAAGTCTTTCGACCGCGGTACCTTGCTCCATCGCGGTCAGATCGTCCAGGGAAATCGCCCCGTCCAACGTGAAGGACCCGACGCGCAGGCGTCGCAGATCGCGGATGTGCCCCACCGTCCCCAACCGTTCGGCGAGGTCGCGGGCGATGGAGCGGACATAGGTGCCCTTGCCGCAATCCACCTCCAGAACCGCGTGATCGGCGTCCGGCGTCTCGATCAGTTCCAACCGGTCGATGCGCACGGTGCGCGGGGCGATGTCCACCACCTCGCCCTCGCGGGCGATGTCGTAGGCGCGCTCGCCGTTGATCTTGAGCGCGCAGTACTGCGGCGGAATCTGCTCGACGAAGCCCAGGAAAGCGGGCAGAGCGGCGCGGATCGCCTCGGCGTCGGGACGCGCCGCGGAGGTTTCCACCGCCGTTCCCTCGCGGTCGTCGGTGGTGGTGCGAGTCCCCCAGGCAACGGTGAAGCGGTAGGTCTTCTCGCCGTCCATGGCGTAGGACACGGTCTTGGTCGCCTCGCCCAGCGCGATGGGCAGGATGCCGGTGGCGATGGGGTCCAGCGTGCCGCCGTGCCCGGCCTTCTCCGCGTTCAGATGGCGGCGCACCTTGGACAGCGCCTGCGTCGAGGTCATCCCCGCCGGCTTGTCCAGCACGATCCAGCCGTGGATCGGTTCGCCCCTGCGCTTACGAGCCACGGCGCCCCTCGCCCTCGCCGCCGTTGCCCTCATCCCCGTCGTCTTCGTCCTCGTCCTCGTCGTCGATGTCTTCATCGTCGTCGAGGTCGTCCGTCTCCTTCTCGTCCTCCTCGTCCCAGCCGTCGTCCTCGTCGTCGTCGCCGTTCACGCGGTCGGCGAGCGAGCGGTAGCCGACGTCGCGGGCGACCGCCGGGCTGTGCAGGATGTCGTCGATGCGACCGGCATAGTCGAAGGAGGTGTCGGCCTCGAAGCTCAGCGTCGGGGCGTGGCGCAGGTTGATGGCGCGGGCGACCTGACCGCGCAGGAAGGGAGCGGCGCGGCGCAGGGCCGACAGCGTCTCGTCCATCGGGCCGCCGCCCAGCGGCGTGACGAAGGCGGTGGCGTTGCGCAGGTCCGGGCTGATCCGCACTTCGGTCACCGTGACGTTCAGTTCCGCCAGTTCGGGGTCGTGGAAGTCGCCGCGCCGGAAGAGATCCGCCAGGGCATGGCGGATTTCCTCGCCGATGCGGAGCTGGCGCTGGGATGGCGGCTTTCCGGCCAGGTCGTGTTTCTTTCTCATGCTGTCGATCCCGAATGCGGTGCGGGAGGGGTCCGCCCCTCCGCGAAAACGCGACAAGGGCGCATGGGCGCCCTTGTCAACTGTAACGTCATCTGCGACCGGCCTGTGAGCCGGGGTGCGGCGGCGGGCTTACAGCTCGCGCGCCACCTCCTCGATCTCGAAGGCTTCGATGATGTCGCCGGCCAGGATGTTGTCGTAATTCTCGAAGGCCATACCGCACTCGTAACCCTCGCGCACTTCCTTGACCTCGTCCTTGAAGCGCTTGAGCGTCTTAAGCGTGCCCTCGTGAATGACGACGTTGTCGCGCAGCAGGCGGCAGCCGGCGCCGCGCTTGACGGTGCCCTGCGTGACCATACAACCGGCGACCTTGCCGACCTTGGTGATGTTGAACACCTCGCGGATTTCGGCGTAGCCGATGAAACGCTCGCGCAGGGTCGGCGACAGCATGCCGGTGAGGGCCGCCTTCACGTCGTCGATCACGTTGTAGATGATCGAGTAGTAGCGGATCTCGACGCTGTCGCGCTTGGCCATGTCGCGGGCCTGCGGGTTGGCGCGGACGTTGAAGCCGATGACCATCGCGTTGGAGGCGTTCGCCAGCGTGATGTCGGACTCGTTGATCGCACCCACCGACGCGTGCAGCACGCGGACCTTGACCTCGGTGTTCTCCGCCGTGAGCTTCTCCAGGGCGTTGGAGATCGCTTCGATGGAGCCCTGCACGTCGCCCTTGATGACGACCGGCAGTTCCTTGGCCTCGCCGGCCTGGATGCGGCTGAACATGTCCTGCAGCGAGCCGCGGGCCGACGCCGCGTTGGCGGCTTCGCGCTTCTTGCGCTGGCGGAACTCGGCGATCTCACGGGCGCGGGCTTCCGACTCGACGACGGTGAAGTCGTCGCCGGCGAGCGGCGTGCCGTTGAGGCCGAGCACCTCGACCGGGCTGGCCGGGGCGGCCTGCTCGACGCTCTGGCCACGGTCGTTGACCAGGGCGCGGACGCGGCCCCACTCCGACCCGGTGACGAAGACGTCGCCGACCTTCAGCGTGCCGCGCTGGACCAGCACGGTGGCGACCGAACCGCGGCCGCGCTCCAGCTTGGCCTCGACCACGACGCCCTCGGCGGTGCGCTCCGGGTTGGCCTTCAGCTCGAGGATTTCCGCCTGCAGGAGGATGGCCTCCTCCAGCTTGTCCAGGTTGCGCTTGGCCTTGGCCGACACTTCCACGGTCTGGATGTCGCCGCCCAGTTCTTCCACGACCAGCTCGTGCTGGAGCAGTTCCTGGCGGACACGCTCCGGCTTGGCGTCGGGCAGGTCGATCTTGTTGATGGCGACGATGATCGGAACCTTCGCGGCCTTGGCGTGATGGATCGCCTCGATCGTCTGCGGCATGACGCCGTCGTTCGCCGCCACGACCAGCACCACCACGTCCGTGACGTTGGCGCCGCGGGCACGCATCTCGGTGAAGGCGGCGTGGCCCGGCGTGTCGATGAAGGTGATCTTCGCACCCGACTCCAGCTGCACCTGATAGGCGCCGATGTGCTGGGTGATGCCGCCGGCCTCGCGGCTGACCACGTCGGTCTGGCGCAGGGCGTCGAGCAGCGAGGTCTTGCCGTGGTCGACGTGGCCCATGATCGTGACGACCGGGGGACGCGGCACCAGCGCCGTTTCCGCATCGTCGTTGAGGCGCAGGCCGACTTCGACGTCCGCCTCCGACACACGGCGCACACGGTGGCCGAACTCGGCGATGATCAGCTCCGCCGTGTCGGCGTCGATCGTCTGGTTGATGGTGGCCATCACGCCCATGCGCATGAGCTGCTTGATCACGTCGGCGCCGCGTTCCGCCATGCGGTTCGCCAGCTCCTGGACGGTGATGACCTCGGGCAGCACGACGTCGCGGGTCACTTTCTGCGTCTCCTGACGGCTCATCTGACGGAGCCGCTCGCGCTCACGGGCACGGCGGACGGCGGCCAGCGAGCGCGTGCGCTCACCACCCTCGTCGCTGAGCGCCTGCGAGACGGTCATCTTGGAGCCCTTGCGGCGATCGGCGCCCGGAGCGGCCTTGCGGACCGGAGCCGGAGCCGGGGCCTTCTTGTTCCCGGGCTTGCCGCGGCGGTCGTCCTCTTCCTCGCCGAAGCGCGGAGCGGCCGGAGCCCCCGGGCCACGGGCGGCCGGAGCCTCCGTGGTGGTGGCCGCGGTGCGCGCACCGGCGCCACCGGCGGCGGGACGGGCGCCCGCACCTTGCGGACGGGGCTGTTCGGTGTCCTTGCGCTTGGCCTCCTCGGCCCCCTTGCGCTTGGCTTCCTCTTCCTGGCGGCGGCGCTCGGCCTCCTGGGCCTTGGCGCGCTCCGCCTCCTCGATGCCGCGCAGCTCGGCCAACTCGCGCTGGCGCAGCGTCTCGGCGTCGAGAATCTCCGGCTCCGCCTCGGCCACCTGGACCGGCTGGGACGCCGCTTCCTCGGCGGCGCGGACGGCCTCCTCCGCGGCCAGGACGGCGGCCTCGGCCTCCTCCTCGGCGCGGCGGCGGTTGTCTTCAGCCGCCCCTTGCAGAGCGCGGATGCGCGCCTCGCGTTCCTGGTTGGTCAGTTGGCGGACGGCACCGCCACCACCGCCGCGCTGGCGCTGGCCTGGCACGCCCCGGACGGGGATGCCCTGGGCGGCTTGACGCGCGGCGGCGCCACCGTCGGCCACGCCCGGCAGGGCGCCCTTCTCCACGGCCCGCTTACGCTTGACCTCCACGGTCACGGGCTTCGACCGGCCATGGGAGAAGCTCTGCCGGACCTGAGTCTCGACCGGCTTCTTCAGTTCCAGCTTCCCTTTGCCGGAGCCGGAGAGGTGCAAGACTTTCTTTTGGTCCTGGTCGTTGCTGTCGGTCATCGGTTCCCGAATGGTCAGACGTTGCTTACGTGGCCGGCCGGCGGAGAGCCGGCGACAAAGCCCTTGATACCCTTGAGACGCGCGGAGTCGCGAGCCAATCCCTTGGCCAGCTTCCCGCGCGCCACCACCGCATGCACGGCATTTTCCCGTCCCAGGGCCGCGGCCATCGCCGCGGCGTCGAACAGGTCAACAACCGGCATATCCGGCGCCAGCGCTGTGATCTTGCCCCGCTGGTCGGGCGAACCGTCGCTGGCCTCGACCAGCAGATAGGGCGGTCCGGAGCGTCCGACCTGATTGGTCTTCAGCGCCTCGCGCACCTTTTCGTATCCGGCCAGAGCCTGCCCGGCCCGGCGCGCCAGCCCGAAGGCATCCAGGCACCGCCGCTCCAGCAGCTTCTCCAGCCGCTCCGCCAGATCGGGCGGGACGCGCACCGCGCGCCGCGCCGCCTTGGCGAACATGTTCTTGCCGATGGCCTTCGCAAAGGCCGCCTTGTCCCCCGACAGCCAGAGGCCGCGGCCCGGAAGCCGTTCCTCCAGATCGGGCACGATCTCGCCATCGGGTGATACCACGAAACGGATCATGCCGTCCTTCGGCTGCACGGTGCCGGTGGCGATGCAGCGGCGCAGCGGACCCTTTTCCAGGTCCGCCGGCAGCAGAGCCTCCCCTTCGGCCGCGAGGCCGTCCGGTTCACCGTCCGCCGGAGTCTGTTCGTTCCTGTCGCTCAGTCCAACCATCCGTACCGTTTGTGCGTCCTAAACCCCGGCTCAGCTCTGCGCCGTCTGGTCGTCGGCCGAGGGTTGCGCCGCGGTGGGCGCGCCTTCCTCGCCGTCGAACCAATGGGCACGGGCGGCCATGATGATCTCGTTGGCCTCGTCTTCCGTCGGGGCCTCCTTGCCGAGGATGTCGCGCAGCTCGTCCGCCGCGAGGTCGGCGAGGTCGTCCATCGTCTTCACGCCGTTCTCACCCAGCTTCACCAGCAGGGTGGGGCTGAAGCCGGTGACTTCCGCCACCGCGTCCTCGACGCCGAGCACCTGGCGCTTCTCGGTCATGCGGACGTCCTGCTCGTCGAGGAAGTTGAGGGCGCGCTGCTTCAGCTCTTCCGCCACGTCCTCGTCGAAGCCCTCGATCTCGGCCAGCTCCTCGGTCTCGACATAGGCGATCTCCTCCACAGAGGTAAAGCCTTCGGCGACCAGGAGATGGGCGATCACGTCGTCCACGTCCAGCGCGTCCATGAAGAGCTGCGAGCGGGTGCGGAACTCGTCCGACCGGCGCTCCGACTCCTCCTGCTCGGTCAGGATGTCGATGTCCCAGCCGGTGAGCTGGGTGGCGAGGCGCACGTTCTGGCCGCGGCGGCCGATGGCCAGCGATAGCTGGTCGTCGGGCACCACCACCTCGATGCGGCTGTTGTCCTCGTCCATCACCACCTTGGCGACCTCGGCCGGGGCCAGGGCGTTGACGATGAAGGTCGCCGGCTCCTGGTTCCACTGGATGATGTCGATCTTCTCGCCCTGCAGCTCGCCGACGACCGCCTGGACGCGGCTGCCGCGCATGCCGACGCAGGCGCCGACCGGGTCGATGGAGCTGTCGTTGCTGATCACCGCGATCTTGGCGCGCGAGCCCGGATCGCGGGCGACCGCCTTGATCTCGATGATGCCGTCGTAGATCTCCGGCACTTCCTGGGCGAACAGCTTCGCCATGAACATCGGATGGGTGCGCGACAGGAAGATCTGCGGGCCGCGCGCTTCCTCGCGCACGTCGAAGATGTAGGCGCGCACGCGGTCGCCGTTCTTGAAGTGCTCGCGCGGCAGCAGCTCGTCGCGGCGCAGGATCGCTTCGGCGCGGCCCAGGTCGACGGTGACGTTGCCGTACTCGACGCGCTTGACCAGACCGTTGACGATCTCGCCGGTGCGGTCCTTGTATTCGTTGAACTGGCGCTTGCGCTCCGCGTCGCGCACCTTCTGGACGATGACCTGCTTGGCCGTCTGGGCGGCGATGCGGCCGAAGTCGATGGGCGGCAGCGGATCGACCAGGAAGTCGCCGACCTGGGCGCCGGGCTTGCGGCGCTGGGCGTAGGCGAGGGTCACCTGGGTCGCCTCGTTCTCCACCGCCTCGACCACCTCCAGGTGGCGGGTCAGGTGGATGTCGCCCGTCTTGCGGTCGATGCGGGCGCGGATGTCGTGCTCGTGGCCGTACTTGGAGCGCCCGGCCTTCTGAATCGCCTGCTCCATCGCCTCCAGGACCTCGTCCCGGTCGATGTTCTTTTCGCGGGCAACCGCGTCAGCGACTTGCAGCAGTTCCATCCGTCACACTTCCTGGACTGGCGTTTGTTCTTCGAGTGAAGCCCGGAGCGGCCGTCAACCCTGGCCCTGGCTGGCGCGGATCAGTTCATCCGTCAAAACCAGCTTGGCGCGCAGGATGTTGTCGAACTCCAGCCGGGCGGCTCCCTGTTCCGATTCGATGCACACGAGGCCGTCGTCGACGCCCTTCAGCATGCCCTTAAAGCGCTTGCGGCCATCGACGGCGAGCCGGGTCTCCAGCTTGGCCTCGAAACCGGCGAAACGCTCGAAATCCTTCAGACGGGTCAGCGGCCGGTCGATGCCGGGCGAACTGACCTCCAGCGTGTAGGCGCTCTTGATCGGATCTTCAACGTCGAGCACCGCGGAGATCGCGCGGCTGATGTCGGCGCAGTCTTCGACCGTCATGGCCGCGCCGTCGGCGCGCTCCGCCATGACCTGCAGAACCATGCGCTGCCCACCGGTCAACTGCACACGCACGAGTTCGTAGCCCATGGCCTCGACCGACGGCGTGATGATCTGCTCGATACGACCGGTTGCTTCCATTCCACCTGACCCGCCCCCGCGGTCTCCCCTGGCACAGCGCCCTGGGACCAACACGAGGATTCCATACGCTGATAAAAAAATAAGTGGGCCAAGGCCCACCCGCAAAGCGTCCCGCCGGCCCGGTTTCCCGAGCCGCCGATCCGTATGGGTTCATGCGGTGAATATAGACATTCCGGAGCAAGCCGCAAGCGCTTTTCCGCAAGGTCCTATGCCAGGCGCTTGGTGGGCGGGTCCGGCCGGGGTAAAGTCAAGCCTTCGGCGGCCTTCGCACCTTGCCGAAAACACCCTGGAAAGGCAGCTCACCGTGATCCTCGAAACGGCCCTCCTGGCGGTCAGACCCGGCCAGGGCCCGGCCTTCGAACGCGCGATGGCCGAGGCGCAGCCCCTGATCGCCGCTACTCCGGGTTTCCTCGGGCTGGAGGTGCGGCCCTGCCTCGAGGCGCCGGACCGCTACCTTCTTCTCGTCCGCTGGGACCGGCTGGAGGACCACACCGAAGGCTTCCGCGGGTCCGAGCGCTACGCCCGCTGGAAGGCCCTGCTCCACTGCTTCTACGATCCGTTCCCGCTGGTGGAGCATTACGGGGAGCCGGTGGTGTCTACCCCCGCGCCTTGCGGATGAAGCGCATGAAGACCGGCTTGCGCCCGGCCTCGATGGCCTTTTCCTCATAGCGGGTGGGCGGCCAGTCCGCGATGCGGTGGCGCCAGTCGGACGGGCCGCGGGCGGTCCATTCGAAATCGGGATGCCGGACCGAGTGCTCCAGCATCCAGCGCACCAGCCCCATGTCGTCGCTGGCCAGACGCAACTCCGCCCCGTCCTTCAGGACGCGCGCGAGGCGCGGCAGGTTGTCCGGGCCGATGAAGCGGCGCTCCCAATGGCGTTTCTTCGGCCAG
The DNA here is from genome assembly GCF_022023855.1 of Azospirillum brasilense. NCBI lineage: Bacteria > Pseudomonadati > Pseudomonadota > Alphaproteobacteria > Rhodospirillales > Azospirillaceae > Azospirillum > Azospirillum brasilense. The sequence continues at coordinate 1,030,492 of NZ_CP059449.1, read as the reverse complement.
GGATCGGCGAACAGCACGAAGGCGCGCCCGATGGAGGCGTCCGGCAGGGCGTCGAGCAGCGGGCGGGCGTCGTCCGGCAGGATGCGGACATTGTCCTGCACGCCCTCGTCGTCCACCAGCTTGAGCAGGCCGGCCACGCCGTTGATGAAGGGCTCGGCCCCGATCACCCCGACGTCGCGGTTGTTCGCCGCCTGCCACGCCATGTGGTGGCCGCTGCCGAAGCCGACCTCCAGCCAGACGTCGCGCATGGGGTTGGCGAACAGTGCGTGGGGGTCGATCCGGTCGCCCGGCTGGGGCACCGGGATTTCCAGCGACGGCAAAAGCCCGTCGAGCAGTTCGGTCTTGCGCTTGCGGAGCGGACGCCCCTTGCGCCGCCCGTAGAGCCTTTTGGACGAGTCCAGGAAGGAGTCGGTCATCGTGACAGCAGGGTCCCAAAACGAATGCAGGGGCCGCATGGCCCCTGCATCCCGGACGGACGGGTCCGGTCTTAGAAGAAGCCTGTCTTAGAAGAAGGCGGCGCGCAGGTCGTTGACGAGGTCGGTCTTCTCCCAGGAGAAGCCGCCGTCGGCCTCGGCCTCGCGGCCGAAATGGCCGTAGGCGGCGGTGCGGGCGTAGACCGGCTTGTTCAGGCCGAGATGCGTGCGGATGCCGCGCGGGGACAGGTCCACCAGCTTCTGCAGAACCTCCGACAGCCGGTCCTCGTCGACCGTGCCGGTGCCGTGGGTGTCGACATAGACCGACAGCGGCTTCGACACGCCGATGGCGTAGGAGAGCTGGATCGTGCAACGCTCGGCCAGGCCGGCGGCGACCACGTTCTTGGCGAGGTATCGCGCGGCGTAGGCGGCGGAACGGTCGACCTTGGTCGGGTCCTTGCCGGAGAAGGCGCCGCCGCCGTGCGGCGCGGCACCGCCGTAGGTGTCGACGATGATCTTGCGCCCGGTCAGGCCGGCGTCGCCGTCCGGACCGCCGATGACGAAGCGGCCGGTCGGGTTGACGTAGAAGTTCGCCTCGTCGCACATCCAGCCGGCGGGCAGGACGTTCAGGACATGCGGACGGACGATCTCGCGCACCTCCTCCTGGGTCAGGCCGTCGGCGTGCTGGGTGGAGACGACCACCGCGGTGGCGCGCACCGGCTTGCCGTTCTCGTACTGCAGCGTCACCTGGCTCTTGGCGTCGGGGCCGAGCTGCGGAGCGGAGCCGGAATGGCGGGCCTCGGCCAGCGACTTCAGGATGGCGTGGCTGTAATAGATCGGCGCCGGCATCAACGCCGGCGTCTCGTTGCAGGCGTAGCCGAACATGATGCCCTGGTCGCCGGCGCCCTCGTCCTTCTCACCCGCGGCGTCGACGCCGACCGCGATGTCGGCGGACTGCGAGTGGACGAAGCACTTGACGTCCATCTTCTCCCAATGGAAGCCGTCCTGCTCGTAGCCGATGTCCTTCACCGCGGCGCGGGCGACCTGGACCAGCATGTCGGGGGTGATGCTCTCCGGCCCGCGCACCTCACCAGCCAGCACGATCTGGTTGGTGGTCGCCAGCGTTTCCACCGCCACGCGGGCGTAGGGATCGTGCGACAGGTACAGATCGACGATGGCGTCGGAGATGCGGTCGCACACCTTGTCCGGATGGCCTTCGGACACGGACTCGCTGGTGAACACGTAGTTGAGCTTGGCCACGACGAACCTCGGCAATGGGCGGGGGCTATTCAACAAGACTAAATTGGGAGACCGGCGCAGCACCCACGGAAAGCCAGTCATTTTCCGTATGTGACAAGGTTTGCGTTCCAGGTCAAGCGATCTCCCCGGGGTTGGAGGAGACCGGCGGAAATTCGCCTTGAAACGACATCGGGGAACGGGCCGGAGGGCCGCGTTCCCCAATCTTCCTGCCGTCCGGATTGCTTCCGGTTGTTCGGCTCAGGTCTCTAAACCGTGTTATTCGGCCGCTTCGACCATACCGGAATTGGCGACGGCCTTGGTCAGCTCGAACAGGCGCTTGCGCACCGACGGGTCGTTGATGCGGTAGTAGGCGCGCACCAGCTCCAGCGTCTCTCGCTTGGCCATCGGGTCCGGCTCGTAGCCGCCCGAACGCTCCTCGAAACCGGCGGTGTTGCCCTCTTCGTCGTCAACCGGAGCCGCGGCGGCTTCCGCCGGCATGTCGTCGAAAAAGAAGGACACCGGCACGTCCAGGACGCGGCTGAGGTCGAACAGGCGCGACGCGCCGATGCGGTTGGCGCCGCGCTCGTACTTCTGCACCTGCTGGAAGGTCAGGCCGATGGCCTCGCCCAGCTTTTCCTGGCTCATGCCCAGAAGGGTCCGGCGCAACCGGACGCGGGAACCGACGTGAACGTCGATCGGGTTCGGCTTTCCCGTCTTGGGACGGCCGGCAGTGGCCCGGCGGCCCCGCGCTGGCGTTGCTTGCATTGCTCTAATTCCCTGAAACAGTTGTGCAACCTTGATACGACATATCCATGTATGCAGTCAAGCGCGCCCGAGCGCTCCCGATGCGCGTGATTGAAAAAAGAGTCTCGGATGCGCTAACTGCGATGTCGTGCGCGCAGGCCCACCGCGAAACAGGTCAAAAGAAGCAACCCAAACGCGCCATCGCCCACACGTCCGTAGAGAGTGGGGGCGGTCAGCGCTTCCGGCAAGGCCGCATCGACCACACCCCTGTGACCAAGCGGCAGCATGGCTGTGATGCGGCCGTGGGCGTCCACCACGCCGGAGATGCCGGTGTTGGCGACGCGGACCAGCGGCATCCCCTCCTCCACCGCGCGGGTCCGGGCGATGGCGAAGTGCTGGTACGGGCCGGCGGTGTTGCCGTACCAGGCGTCGTTGGTCAGGTTCAGCATCCAGCGCGGCCGTCCGGCGCCATCTTCACCGCTCGGCAGAACGGCGCCGGGAAAGATCACCTCGTAGCAGATCAGCGGGCTGACCGGCGGCAGGCCCTTGAGATCGAGCGACACCGGCCCCGGCCCGGCGGAGAACTCGGCCCCGTTGCCGGCGATGGCCCCGACCGGCAGCCAGCGGCGCAGCGGCATGTATTCGCCGAAGGGCACGAGGTGGAACTTGTCGAAGCGCCCCGTCACCGCGCCGCTGCCGTCGACCGCCGCCAAGCTGTTGTAATAGAGCGGCGCGCCCTCCGGTCCGGCCTCCATGCGCGGCACCCCGGTGATGATCAGCCCGCCGGGCGGCGTGACCGACCCCAGCGCCTGACGCAGGCGGGCGTCCTGGTCGAGGAACAGCGGCACCGCGGTCTCCGCCCAGATCACGTGAGTGATCGGCTCGCTGGATGGAGCGGCGGAGAGTTCCATCTGCTGCTGGACGTTGCGCACCCGCTCGCCCGCCGCCCATTTCAGCCGCTGGTCGATGGCCGGCTGGACGAGCCGCAGCCGCACGCCGGGCACCGCCGCGTCGGACGCCCCGGCCAGCCGCAGCCCGCCCCAGGCGCCCAGCGCCGCGAACAGCGCCAGCCCGGCGGCCAGCGCCCCCCAGGCGCGGCGGCGCGGCACCGCCGTGTCGGCCAAGCCCGCCGGCAGCGACGCCACCAGCACGGTCAGCAGGCTGAGGCCATAAATGCCGATCAGCGAGACGCCCTGCAGAACCGGCAGAAAGCCCGTCCAGCCATAGCCGACGAGGTTCCATGGGAAGCCGGTGAAGACATGGCCGCGCAGCCATTCGAACAGCGCCCAGGAGGCGGCGAACAGGAACACCCGCCCCAGCCCCAGCCCCAGCCCCAGCCCCCTGCCCCGCAGCATCCAGACCAGCAGCGTGGCGAAGCCGGTGAACATCGCCAGCAGGATGGGCAGCCCCGCCGCCGACAGCGGCAGCGCCCACCAGAAGCGCTCGATGTCGGTGAACAGAGCCGCGCTGATCCAGTAGAGGCCGAGCAGGTGATGGCCAAAGCCGAAGAACCAGCCCACCGCGAAGGCCTGCCGCTTGGTCCTGGCCCCGTCGAGCAGCCAGAGCAGCCCGGGAAAGGCGATCAGCAGCAGCGGCACCGCTCCGGCCGGCGGCAGGGCGAGCGTCGCCAGCCCGCCGAATCCCGCCGCCGCCAGCAGCCGGCGCCAACCGGTCAGCCCGGCCAGACCGGCGGACAGGCGGCCCAGCCGGGCCGGGTGGGTCGTCATGTCGGTGGCGGTCAAGGGGTGGCACTCCGGATACGAATAGGCTGGAAACGACGTCACCACGAAGGCGCGAAGACACGAAGAGGGGCACAAAGAGGCTCCCGCTTCACCGGTGGGTCCGGGGATGCGGTAGAGCCTCTTTGTGCCGTCTTTGTGTCCTTCGTGTCTTCGTGGTGAAAAACCCCGAGGGGCTTACCCGACCTCGGCCAGGGCGGAGTTCTCAGCGGGGGCGGTGCGGACGCGCAGCCGCTTGATGCGGCGGGGGTCGGCCTCGACGATCTCGAACTCCAGGCCGGAGGGATGGGTCAGCATTTCCCCGCGACCGGGCACGCGTCCGGCCAGCGAGACGACGAGACCACCGAGCGTGTCAACCTCCTCGCGCTCCTCCTCGGTCAGGAAGGCGCCGACGCGGTCCTCGAAATCCTCGATGGAGACACGGGCGTCGGCGAGGATCGTGCCGTCGGGACGTTCGACGAAATGGGGGGTCGCCTCTTCGTCATGCTCGTCCTCGATCTCGCCGACGATCTCCTCGACCAGATCCTCGATGGTGACGAGGCCGTCGATGCCGCCGAACTCGTCGACCACCAGCGCCATGTGCTGGCGCTTCTGGCGCATCTGCACCAGCAGGTCGACCACCGGCATGCTGGGCGCGACGATGCTGAGATCGCGCACGATGTCCTTGAGTTCGACCGGCGTCCGGCTGGCCATCGCCACGAGCACGTCCTTGATGTGGACCATGCCGACGACGTCGTCGAGCGTTTCACGGAACACCGGCAGGCGGGAATGGGCTTCCTCCGCCATGCGCTGAACGAGGGCGGGGAACGGGGTGTCCACATCGACCGCCACGATGTCCGCGCGGGGCACCATCACGTCGTCGACGGTGCGGTCGCGCAGCTTCAGGATATTGGCGAGCAAAGCGCGCTCGCCCGCCCCCAGCGATCCCTCGCCGCTGTCCTGATCCTCGATCAGGTCTTCGATCGTGGCGCGCAGGGTGGCGTCGTCGCGCCCCCCCAGGACGGTCCTCATCCACCCGCGAAACAGGTGGCCCAAGGATTGCTGATCTTCGGCCCCGTCTTCACGGGGCGTTCGACTGTCGGAAATCTCGCTCATCGGTCCGGTGGTTGTTCGTCCAAGTTCGGCTCCCCGGGCGGAGAGCGCGTGGCGGCGTACGGATCGGCGATGTCGAGGGTCGCGAGCACGTCGGTTTCGAGCTGCTCCATCTCCTCGGCCTCGTCGTCCGTCTCATGATCATACCCGAGCAAATGAAGAACGCCATGCACCACAAGGTGGGTCATATGGTCCGAAGGTGTTTTACCCTGCTCGGCGGCTTCACGGGCGACGGTCTCCCAGGCCAGGATCACGTCGCCCAGCATGACCGGCGCGTCCTCGCCCAGTTCGGGCTCCTCCGCTTCGGTCAGGGCGAAGGACAGCACGTTGGTCGGCTTGTCCTTGCCACGGTATTCGCGGTTCAGTCGGTGCACCAGAGCGTCGTCGGCCAGCACGACGGACAGCTCCGCCGGCCCCTCATCCTCGTCGTAGGTAACGGAGAGCGCGGCGAGCGCCGCCCGTTCGCACAGCCATTCGGCGTTGTCCGCCCAATCGCCCGCTTCACGTGAAACGACGACATCGACGGCCATCACGGTGTTCCCTCCGCGTCCGGCTCGTCGTCCACGACGGCGGCCTGCCGGGGGGCGGGCTTGCGCCGGCCATCGGTGCGGTCGCTTTCGGCGCGGGCGCCCTCGGCACGGTCATAGGCGCGGATGATGCGCGCGACCAGCGGGTGGCGCACCACGTCGGCGGCGGTGAACTGGACGAAGCGGATGCCCTCCACCCCCTCCAGGATGTCCAGCGCCTCGCGCAGGCCGGACTTGGCGCCGGCCGGCAGGTCGGTCTGGGAGATGTCGCCGGTGACCGCCATGCGGCCCCCCTCGCCCAGGCGGGTGAGGAACATCTTCATCTGCATGGGCGTGGTGTTCTGCGCCTCGTCCAGGATGACGAAGGCGTTGGCGAGCGTGCGGCCGCGCATGAAGGCGAGCGGCGCGATCTCGATCTCGCCGGACTCCAGCCGCTTCTTCACCTGCTCCGCAGGCAGCATGTCGTGCAGCGCGTCGTAGAGCGGGCGCAGATAGGGGTCCACCTTCTCCTTGAGGTCGCCGGGCAGGAAGCCCAGCCGCTCCCCCGCCTCGACGGCGGGGCGCGAGAGGATGATGCGGTCGACCTGACCGGTGGTCAGCAGCGCCACCGCCTGCGCAACGGCGAGGTAGGTCTTGCCGGTGCCGGCCGGGCCGAGCCCGAAGACCATCTCGCTTTCCGCCAGAGCTTGGAGATAGGCCGCCTGCATGGGGGAACGCGGGGTGATGGCGCCCTTGCGGCGGGTGCGCACCGCGACCTCGCCACGGCTGAGCGTCGCCAGATTCTGGTCGCGCACGGCACCGCCCACGCCGGTCGCCATGCGGACGGCGGCGTCCACCTCGCCGGTGCCGACGGTCATGCCGCGCTTCAGCCGCTCATAGAGGGCGTCGATGGCCGAACGCGCGGCTTCCGACGATTCCGCCGGACCGGCGATGGTCAGCATGTTGCCGCGGGAAATCAGGGAAACGCCCAGCTGGTTCTCGATGCGGGCGAGGTGGCGGTCATGCTCCCCGTACAGCATCGGCAGTAGCCGGTTGTCGTCGAAGTTCAGATCAATCCGTTGATCTGGGCGTTGATCGGAGCGCGGGTCAGGGCGCTGATCGGGCAAGCCGTTCAAACGGTCGCCTCCACGGGTTGCGTGCCGGTGGCGGAGCTGCGGTATTCACCGGTCGCCACGCTGCCGGCAAGGCTGTTCGGATGGGCGGCGTCGATGCGCACCTCGACGATGCGGCCGAGCAGCCGCTCGTTGGCGTCGGCGTGCACCGACTGCAGATAGGGGCTCTTGCCGAGGAGCTGGCCGGCGCGCTTGCCGACGCGGTCGAACAGGACCGGCACGGTGCGCCCGACGAAGCTCTCATTGAAGGCCTGCTGCTGCGCGTTCAGCAACTGCTGGAGCGCGGCCAGACGGGCGTCCTTGACGTCCTCCGGCAGCTGGCCGTGCTCCAGCGCCGCCGGGGTGCCGGGACGCGCGCTGTACTTGAACGAATAGGCCTGGGCGTAGCCGACGTCGGTGACGAGGCGCAGGGTCGCCGCGAAGTCGGCGTCGCTCTCGCCGGGGAAGCCGACGATGAAGTCGCCCGACAGCGCCAGGTCCGGCTTGGCGGCGCGCAGCCGGTCGACGATGCGGCGGTAGTCGTCCGCCGTGTGCTTGCGGTTCATCGCCGCCAGCACGCGGTCCGACCCCGCCTGCACCGGAAGATGCAGGTAGGGCATGAGCTGCGGCACCTCGGCGTGGGCGCGGATGAGGTCGTCCTCCATGTCGCGCGGGTGCGAGGTGGTGTAGCGGATGCGCTCCAGCCCGTCGATGTCCGCCAGTTCGCGGACCAGCCGTCCGAGGCCCCAGGTGGTGCCGTCCGGCCCTTCCCCGTGCCAGGCGTTGACGTTCTGGCCGAGCAGGTTGATCTCCCGCGTGCCGCCGGCGACGAGGCGCCGGGCCTCCGCCACGATCTGGGCGCCGGGCCGCGAGAACTCGGCGCCGCGGGTGTAGGGCACCACGCAGAAGGTGCAGAACTTGTCGCAACCCTCCTGCACCGCCAGGAAGGCGGAGACTCCCTGGTTGGCGCTCTCGTCCGGCAGGAAGTCGAACTTGGACTCCACGGGGAAGTCGGTGTTGAGCACGCTGCCTGCCTTGCGGCTGGCCTTTGCCACCATTTCCGGCAGGGTGTGATAGGTCTGCGGCCCGAACACCATGTCCACGAAGGGCGCGCGGGCGACGATCTCCTCGCCCTCGGCCTGGGCGACACAGCCGGCCACGGCGACGATCATCCGGCCGTCGCCGACCTCGGCCTTGACGTCCTTGAGCTGGCGCAGGCGGCCCAGTTCCGAGAACACCTTCTCAGAGGCCTTTTCGCGGATGTGGCAGGTGTTGAGGATCACCATGTCGGCGCCGTCCGGCTCGTCCACCGGCCGGTATCCCAGGGGTGCCAGGACATCCGCCATGCGGGCGGAGTCGTAGACATTCATCTGGCAACCCCAGGTCTTGATGAAGAGCTTCTTACTCAACGATCCCTTCCACAGCGCTGAACGATCCGGACCAAACGCGAATTCGGCCAATTGTATCTTGGCCAGCCGCGATCTCGACCAATGCAAAAACGCGCGCCTGGACGGCACCGGTCCAGGCGGCGCAATCCGGCGCGCGACCCGCCGCGTCGCGGCATCGCACCCAGCCGATATGGTAGCACGACTGCGGGAAAACGAGTCAATCGTGCCCGCGAGCCGATCATTCGTTTCGCGGCCCATTCCGCGGTGTGGAAAGTTTCCATCACGGGATGACGATGGGCAGCGGCTTTCCGGACACCGCGCGCTCCACGCCACGCGCCACGGCGCGCTGGCAATGGTCGGCCAGGGCCTTCCGGCTGGAGAAGCCGTCGATGGTCACCGGGGGGTGGAACTCCACCTCCACCGTCATGCGGCCCAGCGTGAAGACGGTCCACAGATGGGGGGCGAGATCCATGTCGCCGTACCACGCGTAACAGGGACGGAAGGCGATCCCCATCGGGATGCCGTCCAGCCGCGTCGGCGCGATGCTGACCGGCTGCACGGTCAGCGGCCGGTCCCCGATGCGCCGGGCGGCCACCGCGAACAGCGCCGTCTTGAAGGGGAGCGTGCGGTTGCCGTCGCTGGAGGTGCCCTCGGGGAACAGGATCAGGCTGTCGCCGGCGTCCAGCCGGGCGCCCAGCTCGTCGCGCTGCTTCTCCACCCCGGAGCGGGCCTTGCGCTCCACGAAGACGGTCTGCTGGAGCTTCGCCAGCGCCCCGAAGAAGGGCCAGCCGGCGACCTCGCTCTTCGCCACGAAGGAGCCCGGAATGACCGACCCCAGCACCGTGATGTCGAGGTAGGAGGAATGGTTGGAGACGAACAGCACCGGCCCGTTTGCCGCGCGCTCGCCGCGCACCACGACGCCAATGCCCAGGATGGCGGCGCAGACCCGGTGGTAGAACCGCGGTATCCGGAAGCGCAGCGGCGAGCGCACAGCGACGGCCAGCGCCTGCACAGGGACCAGCAGGAGCGTCCACAGCAGATAGACGGCCAGACGAAGCCCGCCCCGCACCGGCGACCCCAGGGCACGCGCACCGGTTGCATCCACCGCCGTCATGCGACCCGTCTCCTGATGCAATCGCGGATCACGCGATCTGGGCGTCGCGGCTGCGCCGCTCGTAATGCTTGGAATACTTGTTGGTGATCAGGTCGGTCTTCACCACGATCGACACGTCGGTGGTGTTGAACTGGTGATCGATCACCGCACCGTCGCCAATGAAGCCGCCCAGCCGCAGATAGCCCTTGATCAGCGGCGGCAGAACGGTCAGCGCGCGCTTCGGATCGATCTGGTCGCGGGGCATCAGATCCATGCCGACATAGCGTTCCGGCAGCGCCACGGGGCGCAACTCCTCCGGGGCCAGATGGAAGTGATGCAGGTAGGCGAGCGGTTCGGCCATCGCCACCGGGTCGGTGCCCGGCAGGCTGGCGCAGCCGAACATCACCGCGATGTCGTGGTGGAAGACGTAGGCCGCGATGCCGCGCCACAGCAGCTGCATGCTGCTGCCGCGCGTGCGGTAGGCGGCGTCGACGCAGGACCGCCCGAGCTCCAGGATCTCCCCCGGATAGCTGAGCAGCCGCCCGATGTCGTATTCGTCGCTGGAATAGAAGCGCCCGGCCTTGGCCGCCGCCGGGCGGCGGATCAGCCGGTAGGTGCCGACCACGGACTCCGGTCCGTCGCCGCGGGCGTGGTCGATGACCAGCAGATGGTCGCAGATGGTGTCGAAATCGTCGAAGTCGCGATGGCGCGCGGCCATGTCCGGCGACGGCACCGCCGACATCTCCTCGTAGAAGACGCGGTAGCGCAGCGCCTGCGCCCAATCGATCTCGGCGGCGCTTTCGGCCAGCCGCACTTCGAGGGAGCCCATGCGCAGATCCGAAGAGCTGCCCTGGTCCGTGCCTGTATCAGCCATACTCGACGCTTCGCTGGCGTTGTTCGGGTCGCGGCAACCGCCGGTTCTCCTTCCGGAGCCCCGTCGGGCACGGAACAGGGATAACACGAATGGCCGGTTGCCGGTCAACCGCGACGTGACGAACCCGCCCCCGGCAAGCCCGGACTCCGGGCAAGCCACAAGGTCCGGCCCCGACGAACGGGGACGGCGGCAAGGCGGGACGGCAAATGATCACGCGGGAAGGAAGAAACGGTCACATCCGGGCGATGGGGTTCCGGGGCGGACCGAACAGCGGCGGTCCGCCGGACACCAACGCACAAGCCCGATGGACCTTAGGCCGCGCCGCGGCGGGCGCGGGTGCCGAGACCGATCTGCTTGGCCAGCGAGCTGCGCTGGCGGGCGTAGTTCGGGGCGACCATCGGATAGTCGGCCGGCAGGCCCCAGCGGTCGCGGTATTCCTCCGGCGACATGTCGTAGGCCGTCTTCAGATGGCGCTTCAGCATCTTCAGCTTCTTGCCATCCTCCAGGCATACAATGTAGTCGGGAGTGACGGACTTCTTGATGGGCACCGCGGGCTGCGGACGCTCCTCAGTCGCAACCGGCTCGGTCCCGACATTCGCGAGTGACTTGTACACCTGCTCAATCAGCGTCGGAAGATCGCCGAGAGCGACTGTATTGTTCGAGACATGCGCCGCCACGATCTCCGTGGTCAGAGACAACAGCGCGTTGGAAGGGTTACCATTGCTCATGTAAGCTTGCTCCGCAGCTTGGCGTTCCTCTCCATATAAAGAGGTTTGTGGCCGCGTGCAATATCCATCCTTTGCTCTTAAAGAGGAAGCAGTGTACGAAAAAAAATCTCCGGATTTGTTTTTGGACATCACCAGCGAGGTGTGCCCGTTAACCTTCGTCAAGACCAAGTTGTCGGTGGAGCGCATGGCGGCCGGGCAGACGCTTGAAGTCCGGCTGAACGCTGGCGAACCCTTGGAGAATGTACCCCGATCCTTAGCCGAACTGGGTCACTCCATTCTCGCCGTGACGCCCGAAAATCCGGATGAGCCGGACGGGGTGCACCGTTTGTGGATTCAGAAAGGTTAAGGTTTATTTGTCGGTGTACGAATACCGCAACACCAGGGCGGCAACCCTTCCGTCCGCCCTGCGGTAATAACCGGGACGACGGCCAACGGCAAAGAAGCCACAAGATTTATATAGGGATTGCGCCATACCATTGTCTTCGGCGACTTCAAGGAACAGCGCCGTGGCGCCCAGCGCCCGTGCGCCGTCCAACGCCGCCGCGACCAGACGCCGGCCGGTGCCCTCCCCCCGCGCGTCAGCCCGGACGCCGACGGCGATGATCTCGCCATCCTCCGCGGCGACCCGCGCCAGCAGGAAGCCGACCGGATCGTCGCCCTCCACGCCCTCCCGCAAGGCCAGCGCGGCGAAGAAGCCGGGCTGGCCGATCAGGCTTGCGACCGCCTCGCCGCTCCAGGGATCGTCGGGAAAGCAACCCTGCTGCAAGGCTGCGATCACCGCGGCGTCGGCGAGGCCGACGGTCTGAAGTCGCACCGGATGGGAGGCCTGGGGGTTGGACGTTTCGGGCGGGGCCACCGTCATGCCGTCTTCCGTGGCAGGGAGACGTCGGGCGGACGCAGGTAGAAGGGCTGGGCCGGCAGACCGACCTCACGCCGGGCGCCCAGGGCGGCGACCACGGCGGCGTCGGGCGTGCCCGGCCCGGCGGCGAAAGCGGTGTCGGCACGCCCTTCCAGAAGCGGGCGCAACGCGGCCGCGCCATCCCCGGCGATCAGCAATGGCGCAGCACCGGCTTCACCGGCGAGCAGCTCGTCCAGCCAGCCCGGCACCGCGGCGGGCTCCAGCATCGCCGGTTCGCCGAACGGCGTCAGGTCCGGATGGAAGAGTTGCAGGAACGGCTCGGTGCGGCGGGAGTCCACGGCGACCAGCACGGCGCGGCCATCCCGCTCCGCGTCCGGCAATCCATGAACGACCGCGTCGAAACTGGTGATCCCGACCACCGGCAGGCCGGCGGCCAGGGCGAAGCCGCGCGCCGCCGCCAGCGCGATGCGCAGGCCGGTGAAGGCGCCCGGCCCGACGGTCACGGCGATGCGGTCGAGCGCGTCGAAGGGGCAGCCGGCCTCCGCCAGCGCGGCCTGCGCCAGGGGCACCAGCGCCTCCGCCTGCCCGCGGGCCATCGGCTCGCGCCGCCGCACGGTGACGGCGCCGCCATCCCACAGCGCGGCGGAACAGCCGGAGGTCGCCGTGTCCAGTCCCAGAACTCTCATGACCCCCACGCTTTCATCAAATCCGCCATCTTCAAAGCCCCACTTCAGCCCTGGGTCAAGAGCGTGCTAGACAGCCCCGGTCTTCCCTGACGGCATGGATCATGCTTACACCCATCGCACCGCCGGACTTCGACGTCGACATCGACCTGCTCTACGCCACACCGGACAACCTGACCGGGGTGCCCATCTACCGGCACCCGCATTGCCTGCTGCACCCCGACGCGGCGGCGGCGCTGCGTGCGGCGATCCGGCTGGCCCGCGGCATCGGCTGCCGGCTGCGGCTGTACGATGCCTTCCGCCCGGTCGAGGCGCAATGGGCCTTGTGGCGGGCGCTGCCCGACCCGTCCTACATCGCCGATCCGGCGGGCGGCTCCACCCATTCCCGCGGCATCGCGGTGGATCTGACGCTGACCGACGGAACGGGGCGCCCGCTGGACATGGGCACCGGCTTCGACGACATGACCGAACAGTCCCACCATGGCCGCACCGACCTGACCACCGAGCAGCAGCGCAACCGCGCCGCCCTTCTCGGCGTCATGACGGCGGCGGGCTGGCGGCATTACAGCTGCGAGTGGTGGCACTATCAACTGCCGGACGAGCAGCGCTACCCCCTGCTGACCGACGCGGCGCTGGGTGGCCTGATGATGGGCTGATCCCTGGCGATCCGGCCCCTGGCGGTCCGGCCGCGGGCGCCCCGTCGGCGGCCGGGCGCCATAGGGCCTAGTGTCATAGGGGTTGTTGCAAGGCTGCATCACGAAAGCGCGCGAAGCACAGCGTATGTGTTGCGGACTTGTTCCCGGCGGCGTGCCTGTGCCACACCAGCCGTGGCGCAGCCCGGACCCTCGTCCGGCCGCGCGACCGTTCCGGACCCACGACAGGCCGCCATGCCGTTCCGCCGCGCCGCCACCCTCTTCGCCGTGGCCGCCGCCTGGGCCTTCCAGGCCCTGGCGGGAAGCCCCGGCGTTGCGGCAGACGGAACCACGAACACCGCCGTCGTCTTCGCCTACGACCGCTTCGGCGAGGACCAGACCCCATCCATCAGCATCCGGATCGACCAGTTCGAAGCCCATCTGGACGAGCTTCAGGACGGGGATTACCAGGTCCTGCCCCTGCCCCGTATCCTGGAGGCGTTGCGCAGCGGCGCGCCGCTGCCCGACCGGACGGTGGCGATCACCATCGACGAGGCCAGCCGCTCCGCCTTCCGCGAGGCGTGGCCGCGGCTGAAGGCGGCGGGGCTTCCCTTCACCCTGTTCGTGGCGACCGACGCCATCGACCGCGGGTCGCCCGCCCATATGAGCTGGGCGGAGGTGCGCCAACTCGCCGCCGCCGGGGTCACCCTCGGCGGGCTCGGCGCCTCCACCCAATCGCTGGTGTCCCGCCCCGCCGACGAGGTGAAGGCGGAGCTCCGCCGCATGGCCGACCGGCTGCAGGCGGAGACCGGCCAGCGCCCCACCCTGTTCGCCTACCCACAGGGCGAGGTGTCGTCGGCGCTGCGGACCATCGTGACGGAGCAGGGCTTCGCCGCCGCCTTCGGCCAGCAGTCGGGCGTCCTGCACCCGCAGGCCGACCGGGCGACCCTGCCCCGCTTCGTGATGAACGAGAGTTTCGGCAGCGTCGACCGCTTCCGGCTGGCCGCCAACGCGCTGCCGCTGCCGGTGACCGACCTGACGCCCGACGATCCGCTGCTGACCGTCAACCCGCCGTCCATCGGCTTCACTGTGTCGGACGAGATCGGCGACATCGCGCGGCTGGCCTGTTTCGCCGCCGGCCAGGGCCGGACGGCGCTGGAGCGCGTGACCGAGGACCGGGTGGAGGTGCGCATCCGCGACCCCTTCCCGCCGGGCCGCACGCGCGTGAACTGCACCCTGCCGGGCCCCGAAGGACGCTGGCGCTGGCTGGGCATGCAGTTCGTGGTTCCGGAATAGGTGGAGAGACACCGGACGGGCGCGGTCCGTCCGTTCGGACCGCGCCCGTCCGGTGGATGCCGTCAGCGGACGGCGCGGACCTCGACCACCTCGGGGATGTAGTGGCGCAGCATGTTCTCGATGCCGGCCTTCAGCGTGGCGGTGGAGCTGGGGCAGCCGGAGCAGGCCCCCTTCATCTCCAGATACACCACGCCCTCCTCGAAGCCGTAGAAGGTGATGTCGCCGCCGTCCTGGGCCACCGCGGGGCGCACGCGGGTGTCCAGCAGCTCCTTGATCTGGGTGACGATCTCATCGTCGTCCGCGCTGGCGGCGTGGCCGTCGCCGGCCGCCTCTTCCAGCAGCACCGGGCGGTTGGCGGTGAAATGCTCCATGATGACGCCGAGGATCGACGGCTTCAGCAGGAACCACTCCTTGTCGCCGGCCTTGGTGATGGTCACGAAGTCGGCGCCCAGGAAGACGCCCTGGACCCCGTCGATCTCGAACAGCCGCTGGGCCAGCGGCGAAGCGGTGGCGACATCGCGGGACGGAAAGTCCGCGGTGCCGCGTCCGAGCACGTCACGCCCCGGCAGGAACTTGAGAGTCGCCGGGTTGGGCGTCTGCTCGGTCTGAATGAACATGGTGATATCCTCCATCGGCGCCGAACAACACTGGCGGCGTAGGCGAAACTTGGGCAGAATCCCCCGACAGATCAAGCATCGCATCTTTATGGTTATCGATCCGTGAGCATGGCACCGCCCGCGGCCACCGCACCGTCTACCCCTGCGGCCCCATCCATCGACGACGCCGCGCGGGAGGTCGTCGAATGGCTGCTGCTGGAAGGCCGGCACGCACCCGGCTTCGAGCCGATGATGGACCGCTTCTGCCGACGCCTGATGGCGTCCGGCGTCCCGCTGCTGCGCGTGGTCTGCGCCCTGCCCCTGCTGCACCCGCAGATCCGCACCATCGCCTTCTTCTGGCGCCGCAACGCCGAGCAGGTGGAGATCGCCACCCGCGCCCACGGCACGGAGACCAGCACCGAGTATCTGACCAGCCCCTTCGCCACGCTGATCGAGGACGGCGCCGACGGCCTGCGCTACCGGCTGGAGCAGATGGAGCCGCCCTACCCATACCCGGTCTTCGCGGAGCTGAAGGCGCAGGGGGCGACGGACTATGTCGCCATGACGGTGCTGTTCGCCGGGGGACGGCGCAACGTGCTGAGCTTCACCACCGACCGGCCGGGCGGCTTCTCCACCGCCGATCTGGCGCTGGTCGACGCGGTGCTTCCGGCGCTGGGCGCGGTGCTGGAGACGCTGGCGCTGCGGCGGCTGGCAACGACGGTGCTGGACACCTATGTCGGCCACCGCACCGGCGCGCGCATCCTGTCCGGCGACATCCGGCGTGGTACCGGCGCCAATGTCCGCGCGGTGCTGTGGTACTGCGACCTGCGCGGCTTCACCTCGCTGGCCGACCGGCTGCCGCGGGAGGAGCTGATCGCCCTGCTGAACGGCTATTTCGAGATCATGGGCGGCGCCGTGGAAAGCCGCGGCGGCGAGATCATGAAGTTCATCGGCGACGCCATGCTAGCCATCTTCCCGCTGGAGGAGAGCGACCCGACCGGGGCCGCCGCCTGCACCAAGGCGCTGGACGCCGCGCAGGAGGCGCTGACCGACATGGCCGCCCGCAACGCCGAACGCTCCGCCTGGGGCCAGCCGACCCTGCGCTGCGGCATCGCGCTCCACATGGGCGAGGTCATGTACGGCAACATCGGCTCCGCCAACCGGCTGGACTTCACCGTCATCGGCCCGGCGGTCAATCTGGTCAGCCGGATTGAGGGGCTGTGCAGCCGCCTGGACCGCAACGTCCTGACCTCTGCCGAGGTGGCCGAGGCCTGCGCCAGCCGCCTCGTCTCGGTCGGCTGGCATCCGGTGAAGGGGCTGAACGACCCGATCGAGGTCTATGGGCTGAAGGAGAAGACAGGGACCAATGAAGGGACCGATGAATAGGGCGCTGCAACGAACCCCCGGTCGCCGGCCTTGAGCGGTCGCGATCCCTCCCCCGCCCGCCTATCCCTCCGCTCCTTCGCGCTGGCCGCCGCCGCCTTCTCGGCGGGCTGGTCGCTGATGATGATGGAAATCCTCGGCGGGCGGCTGATGGCGCCGCATTTTGGCTATTCGGTCTATCAGTGGGGCGCCGTCATCGGCGTGGTGATGACTTTCATGGCCGCCGGCTACTGGACCGGCGGGCAGCTCGGCGACGGGCCGAAGGCGGTGCCGGCGCTGCGCGCCGCCCTGCTGGCCGGGGTCGCCGCGGCGGCGCTGACGCCCTGGCTGGGCAAGCCGATGCTGGCCGACGCCGCAGGCCGCTTCAACGCGGTCGAGGGGTCGGTCGTCGGGGCGGCGTTGATCCTCGGCCTGCCGTCCTTCGCGCTGGCCATGGTATCGCCGATCTGCGCGGGCTTGAGCAGCCTGACCGGTGCGGCGGCGGCGGGGCGGATCTACGCGGTCGGCACGCTGGGCAGCATCGGCGGCACCTTCTTCGCCTCCTTCTACGCGATCCCGCAGGTCGGGGTGTCGGCGGGCTACGCCCTGGCGGCGGTGCTGCCGGCGCTCGCCTGCCTGTTCATTCCGGGTGGGAAACGGGTGGCCGCCGCCGCGGCCCTGGCGGTTCCCCTGGCCTGGGCCGCCGGCCATGGCGAGGGGCAGGGCTTCGCCCTTTACCGCGAGACGCCGCACAACACGATCATGGTGCAGGAGGACGCCGAGCAGGTCCGCCTGCATCTGAACGTGGCCTGGGCCACCCAGTCGCGGCTGCGCAAGGACGGCGGCCCGACCGGCCTCTACTACGACCTGTTCGCCGCCGTCCCGGCCCTGGGCAACGGCACGCGCGTCCTGGTGCTGGGGCTGGCCGGCGGGGCCGCCGCCAAGGAAATCCTCGATTCCTGGCCCGGCGCCGACATCCTGGGGGTGGAACTGGACCCCGCGGTGGTCGAGGTGGCGCGCGAGAGGTTCGGCCTGCGGCCCGAGGTGCGAGTCGCCGTGGAGGACGCCCGCCGCCACGTCGAACGGTCGCCGGAGCAGCACGACGTGGTGATCGTCGACCTCTACTCGACCGCGCTGATCCCCTTCTTCACGGCGACCAGGGAGTTCTTCGCGGCGGTGGAGCGGCGGGTGGCGCCGGGCGGCGTGCTGGTCATGAACGTCGCCTCCCCGATGGACCGCGACGCTCTGGTCGGGCCACTGACGGCGACGCAGGGGGCGGTCTTCCCGGCGGTGTACGTCGCCGACGCCGGGCGCGGGAATTACCTGCTGATCGCCACGAAGGAGGCGCGTACGCTCGAGGATCTGAGCGTACGCCTGCGCGCCGCCCCGCCGGGTGCGACGTACGCGGCCTCGCGCATCCTGGAGACGCTGGCCCCTGCCGAACTGGCCGGGCACCCGGTGCTGACCGACGACCGGTCCGACATCGACCAGCGCAGCCTTACCGCCCTCTATGGACGTTGAGACGCCCTAAGTGATGGCGTCCAGCGCGTCTATGCCGATGCCGCCCGGCACGATGGTCAGCGGAATGCGCATCTTCGCGAGGCCGCGGTTGGTGAAGTAGGAGATCAGCGGCCCCGGCCCCTCCGGATCGACGCCGGCGGCCAGCACGAGGATGGAGATGCTCGGCTCTTCGTCGATCAGGGCCAGCACCTCGTCGCGGCGGTTGCCCTCGCGCACGTACAGGGCCGGCAGAGTGCCGGTCAGCCGGTTCACGTCGCGGGCAAGCTTCTGCAGCTTCTGCTCCGCTTCCGCACGCTGCTCCTCGCGCATCAGATTTTCCAGGGCCAGCCACTGCTGCACCTCGCCCGGCTCGATGACGTAGAGCAGCGCCACCTTGCCCCCCGACTTTCGGGCGCGCAGGCAGGCGTAGCGCAGGGCGAGCTGAAGCTCCGGGCTCTCGTCCACCACGACCAGGAAGATGCGGACCGGCGGCTTGGTCGTAACCTCCGGTTCGGAAACGGCCGGATCGGACGCGGTCGGAATGGACGCAATCGGATCGGACATGGGTCACACCCTCCGGAAGATGGCGCCGGCCAGCCAGCCGGCGGCGATGGCGCCAATCACCGCGGCAACACCGTAAATCATCGGCTGGTTGCGCGCAAAGTCGTAGATTTCCGCGCTGAAGCCAACCTTGGACACCACCAGCGGCGTGGTCTGGGCGCTGACCACCTCGCCGTCGCGGATCAGCAGCGCTTCCACATTGTACAGACCCGTCGGCACGTTGGCCGGGAAATAGATGTTGGTCCGGAACAGCCGCTCGCCCAGGAAGGCCACCTGCCCCAGCGTGATGCCGTAGAGCCCGGCCCGCTGCTTGTTGCGGATCAGGGCGGAGCGGAACAGGGCGAGCTGGTCCGGGGCCAGCTGCTCGCGCGGGCCGAGCTGGAGGTTCGGCAGGCCGATCTGGTGGCGCTCCAGCACCGGACGGCCGACGAACTGGTCCAGCGGGCGGTTCGTCGCGACCATGTAGTAGCCGGGCACCTGCTCGAACCGCACGCTGCGCGCGTTGATCCAGATGCCGGCGATCCGCTCCTTGCGGCGCACCGTGACCGGGGTGCGCGGGCCGGTCACCACGATGGCGACGTCGCCCGCCCCGTCGGTGGTGCCGAACAACACGACCTCCGTCCCGGTGAAGCCGGTGGTGATGGCGATCAGGTGGCTCGACAGATCGGCGACGAGCTGCTGCGCCCACACCGTGGCAGCCAGGAACACCCCCGCCAGAAGCCCCACCAGCCCGCCGGCGATCCGGACGGACCACAGCCGTCCGGTGCCCCTGCGGACAGCGCTCACGACATCCTCGTCGAGATGGTGAAGACGTCGTTCGGCTCGACCACCAGATCGAAGGCGAGCTTCAGCGCCACCGCGACGACCAGCGAGGCCAGCAGCAGGCGCGCCTGCTCGCCGCGCAGCCGGCCGCCGGCCTTGGTGCCGAACTGCGCGCCGACCACCCCGCCGATCAGCAGCAGCAGCGCCAGCATCACGTCCACCGTCTGGTTGGTCGCCGCCTGGAGCAGCGTCGCCATCGCCGTGGTGAAGATGATCTGGAACAGCGAGGTGCCGGCCACCAGCCCGGTCGGCATGTTCAGCAGATAGATCATCGCCGGCACCAGCATGAAGCCGCCGCCGATGCCCATGATCGCCACCAGCATACCGCCGATCGCCCCGATCCCGGCCGGCAACAGGGCGGAGATGTAGAGCTTGGAGCGCTGGAACCGCATCTTCAGCGGCAGGCCGTGCAGCCACATGTGACGGTGCAGCTTGCCTCGCTTGGCGGTGGGGGCGCGGCGGCGGATCAGCGCGCGGCTGGCCTCCACCATCATCATCGTGCCGATGGTGCCCAGGAAGAAGACGTAGGACAGCGTGATCGCCGCGTCGATCTGGCCGATCCGCTGCAAAATGGAGAAGATCCAGACGCCGACCACCGTGCCGACCATGCCGCCCAGCAGCATGACGACGCCGAGCTTGACGTCCACGTTGCCGCGCCGCCAGTGGGCGAGCACGCCCGACACGCTGGCGGCGACGAGCTGGTTGGCCTGGGTGCCCACCGCGATGGCGGGCGGAACGCCGATGAAGATCAGCAGCGGCGTCATCAGGAAGCCGCCCCCCACCCCGAACATGCCGGACAGAAAGCCGACGAGCCCCCCCATGCCGAGCACGAGCAGGGCGTTGACCGACATCTCGGCGATCGGCAGATAGACTTGCATGGGGGCGGAGCCGGCGGACGGGAAGGTCCGCCAGCTTATACCCTACAGGCGGTGTTCCGGCAATTAGGCCGGAACGCCCGCGTCTTTCAGCAGATCCGGCAGCAGATCGGCCAGCACGACGTCCGGACGGGCGCCGACATGGCTGATGATCTCCGCCGCGGCCAGCGCGCCGATGCGGCCGCAGACCGCCGGAACCATCCCGCGGGTGTAGCCGTAGAGGAAGCCGGCGGCGTAGAGGTCGCCGGCCCCCGTGGTGTCGACCACGCGGGCCACCGGTGATGCGGGAACCTCGACCACCTCGCCGCCGGAGACGATGACGGCGCCTTTTTCGCTGCGCGTCAGGGCGGCGGTCTTGCCGAGACGCTTCACCGCCTCCAGCGCGTCCTCGAAGCGGTCGGTCCTGTAGAGGGCGGTGATCTCATGCTCGTTGGCGAACAGGATGTCGACATGGCCCTCGACGAGGTCCAGGAACTCCGCGTGGTGGCGGTGGACGCAGAAGCTGTCGGACAGCGAGAGCGACACCTTGCGCCCGGCGCCGTGGGCGGTGGACGCCGCCTTGCGGAAGGCCTCCTTGGCGCGGGGCGGGTCCCACAGATAGCCCTCCAGGTAGGTGACCTGCGAGTTGGCGATCAGCGCCTCGTCGATGTCCTCCGGCCCCAGCTCCACGCAGGCGCCGAGGAAGGTGTTCATGGAGCGCTGGGCGTCCGGCGTCACCAGGATCAGGCAGCGCGCGGTCGGGGCGCCGCCGTGTCCGGCCGCCGTCTCGAAACGCACGCCGGCGGCGCGGATGTCGTGGCGGAAGACCTGGCCGAGCTGGTCGCCGTGGACCTTGCCGATGTAGGCCCCCCGGCCGCCCAGCGAGGCGATGCCGGCCATGGTGTTGCCGGCGGAACCGCCCGACACCTCGATGCCCGGACCCATGCGGCCGTACAGCTCCTCGGCGCGGGCGGCGTCGATCAGCGTCATCGCGCCCTTCTCGATGCCGTTGGCCGTGAGGAAGGCGTCGTCGGCATGGGCGATCACGTCGACGATGGCGTTGCCGATGCCGGTGACGTCGAATTCGGCCGTGGCCATGGGCGCTCCTTGGAAAGGCTGGGGAAATGCGGTGTCTGGACCGCTGAACAAAACCGGGCGCGAGTATAGCGGCCCGCCCTCACATCTCAAGCGCGGCGCAAGGTCCCCTGGAATGGAACGGTCCGCCGTCGTAGATAAGCGTCGCCCGGCCGCAACGGCCCCATCGAAAGAGAGTCCGGATGATCCGCGCCCTGCTTCTCGCCATCGGACAGCTTTCCGACCCGGCGTCCCGCCGCGTCGTGTGGATCGGCGTGCTGTCCGCCATCCTGGCCTTCGCCCTGCTGGCCGGGGCCGTGTGGTGGGCGCTGTTCCACACCGCGCTGACCGGCTACGCCTGGGTGGACGGTGTGCTGGACGTGCTGGGCGGGCTGGCCGTCCTGCTGCTGGCCTGGGTGCTGTTTCCCGCCACGGTCGGCATGGTGTCCAGCTTCTTCCTGGACGAGGTGGTGCAGGCGGTGGAGCGGCGCCACTATCCCCAGTTGCCGGCGCCCCGCCAGACCGGCCTTGGGGAAGAGCTGCTGACCGCGCTGCGCTTTTTCGCCATCGTCCTGCTGGTCAATCTGTTCGCCCTGCCCCTGTATCTGATGGTGCCGGGGTTGAACCTGCTGATCTTCTACACCGCCAACGGCTATCTTCTCGGCCGCGAATATTTCGAGATGGTGGCGATCCGGCGGATGGGACGGAAGGAGGCGGGGTTTCTGCGGCGTTCCAGCCCGTTGAAACCATTTTTGGCTGGCGCGGTAATTGCCTTTCTTTCGACAATTCCTTTCGTCAACCTGCTGGTGCCGGTGATCGCGAGCGCCTTCATGGTCCATGTCTACCATTCCATGACGGGGTCCATGCCGGGCCTTTCCCGCCGGGAAGGGCCGTGACGGACCGCTGGGCGGCGCGGCCCCGACCGTGCACCAAAGCCCACTTGCGGCCGGCCGGATGACCGTGTTACCCCGGCGGGGTGGTCTTTTGGCTGCCGTCGATCGGGCCCGGTTCATGCGAAACCGCCTCCGATGACCCGACCTCGACGACCTGCCAACCTTCACGACCTGACTGACCTGGGGATCAACGTTCATGCTGTTCGGACGAAAGAATCCGCCCGTCGGTGCGCCGAAGACCCAAAGCGCCGACCCGGCCACCCTGGCCGCACCACAGGCGGGCGCCGCCGAACCCGCGGCGGCGGTGTCGCCGCTTGCCTCCCTGAGCAACCCGTCCGCGGCGAATCCGCCGGCCGCCTCCGCCCCGGTCGCCCGCACGCCGCAACCCGAGCCGATTTCCTCCAAGGGACCCGAGATGAACACGAGCACCCCGAAGCCGCCGGCCGGCGCCCCGATCCCCGGTTCGAGCTACAAGCCGACGGACATTCCGCGCCGCACCGTCGACCTGCCGGGTGCCACGCCGCGCCGTCCTGATGGGTACGGCGCCCCGGCCGCCACTCCCGCCGCGGCCCCCGCCCCGGTCGCTCCGGCGCCGGCCGCTCCGCTCGCCAGCGACCAGCGTCGCCTGATCGTCGGCCGCGACATCTCCCTAAATGGTGAGATCGGGTCCTGCGACATCCTGGTCGTGGAAGGCACGGTGGAGGCCAAGCTGCGCGACGGCCGGTCCATCGAGATCGCCGAAACCGGCCTGTTCAAGGGCGCCGTGGAAATCGACGAGGCCGACATCGGCGGCCGCTTCGAGGGCGACATCATCGTGCGCGGCCGCCTGACCGTGCGCTCCACCGGCAAGATCAACGGTTCGATCAAGTACGGCGAGCTGGCGGTCGAGGCCGGCGCCCTGCTGAACGGCGAGATCGGGAAATACACCCCGGCGGCCAAGCCGGCCGCGGCCCCCGCCGCCCCGGCGGAAGCGGCCCCGGCTGTGCTGGACCCCATCGTGGTGGACGGCTAAACGCCGTTAAACGCGGTATCGCGATCAAGCCCGGCGGGGATCGACCCCTCGCCGGGCTTTTTCTTTATCCAGGTATCGCAAGCGTTTCACGGGAAACATCACACCTTGCCGCTCACACCGCGGCGGCCGGCAGGACCTTGTCCTTGAAGCCGCACAGGTCGCTGACCGGGCAGACGAGGCAGTCGGGCTTGCGCGCCTTGCAGACGTAGCGGCCATGCAGGATCAGCCAGTGGTGGGCGTGCCGGCGGTAGGTCTTGGGAACCACCTTCAGCAGCTTGGCCTCCACCGCGTCGGGGGTCTTGCCGGGAGCGAGGCCGGTGCGGTTGCCGACGCGGAAGATGTGGGTGTCCACCGCGATGGTCTCCTCGCCGAAGGCGACGTTCAGCACCACGTTGGCGGTCTTGCGCCCGACTCCGGGCAGGGTTTCCAGCGCCTCGCGGTCGCGCGGCACCTCGCCGCCATACTGGGCGACCAGGATTTCCGACAGCCTGATGACGTTCTTGGCCTTGGTGTTGAACAGGCCGATGGTCTTGATGAAGCCACGCAACCGCTCCTCCCCCAGCTCGACCATCTGCTGCGGCGTGGTGACGATCCGGAACAGCGGGCCGGTGGCCTTGTTGACGCCGACATCGGTGGCCTGCGCCGACAGCACGACGGCGACCAGCAGGGTGTAGGGATTGACGTATTCCAGCTCGCTCTTCGGCTCCGGGTTGGCGGCGCTGAGGCGGCGGAAGAATTCCTGAACGGCGGCGGGCTTCATGGCGCGCAGCATAGCGGGACCCTGGCGGTTCATGCAAACATGCCGGCTGGAACCCGCGTCCGAGACACACCAGTTTGTGTGCATGACCATGGCCCGTCATACCCCGTCCCTGGCCCTGCCCCCGGCACCCCGCGTCTTCTTCGACGCGGTCCTGCACCCGCACCGCAGCCTGGGGCGGCACGGGTTCCGCGTTCTGATGGGCGTGGTGATCCTCGTCAACCTGCTGATCGCCGGCATCTTCGCCGCCAACGGGGCGTGGCCGGTGGTGCCCTTCTGCGGGCTGGACGTGGTGATCCTCTGGCTGGCCTTTCGCGTCAACAACCGCGCCGCCCGGCTGTACGAGCGGGTGCGCCTGACCGACACCGACCTGACCGTCCAGCGCGTCGCCTGGAACAAGCCGGAGCGGCGCTGGAGCCTTCAGCCCAACTGGCTGCGCGTCACCCTGGACGGCCCGCCCCGGCACGGCGGGCGGGTGACCCTCACCTCGCACGGGCAGTCGGTGACCGTCGGCGCCTTCCTGACGCCGGACGAGCGGGCGGACTTCGCCAAGGCGCTGCGCGGCGCGCTGGCCCTGTGGCGCCGCGCGCCCTGCCATCCCGAACCGGTGCCCTGACTGCAGGGTGTTTGCGCAAGAAACGGGTTGGTCGGCCCGCTCCGGCGGCGCATCCTGCGCCGGTCATGGAGCCTGGGAGAGAACGCCATGCCGTGCCTGAATCCCGCCGAAGACCCGGCAGAAGACTTGGTTAGCGCGCGGCGCCACCGCGCCATCGCCGCCGCCATCCGTCATCTCGTGGACCACTGGCAGGACCAGCCGGGGCTGGACGAGCTGGCCGTGGTCGCCGGCATGAGCCCCTTCCATTTCCAGCGGCTGTTCACCCAATGGGCAGGGATCAGCCCGAAGCGCTTTCTGCAATTCCTGACGCTGGACAACGCCAAGCGGCTGCTCGCCGCGAACCAGAGCGTGCTGGACGTGGCGCTGGACGTCGGGCTGTCCGGCCCGTCGCGGTTGCACGACCTGTTCGTCGCCTGCGAGGCGATGACGCCGGGCGAGTACAAGGCGCTGGGCGGCGGGCTGACCATCCGCTGGGGCCTGCACCCCACCCCCTTCGGCCCGTCGCTGGTCGCCGCCACCGAGCGCGGCGTCTGCTGGCTGAGCTTCGCCGAAGAGGAGGACGGGCGCGACGCGCTGGCCGAGATGGCCGCCGCCTGGCCGGCCGCCCGTCTGGTGGAGGACGCCGAAGCAACCCGCCCGGTCGCCGCCCGCGCCTTCCGCTGGGACGGTTCCGCAGAAGGCGAGCCGCTGCGCCTGCTGATGAAGGGCACCAATTTCCAGATCAAGGTGTGGGAGGCGCTGCTGCGCATCCCCTCCGGCGCCGTCGTGTCCTACGAGGACGTGGCCCGCGCCATCGGCCAGCCGACCGCCATGCGGGCGGTGGGAGCGGCGGTGGGGCGCAACCCGGTCTGCGTGCTGATTCCCTGCCACCGGGTGATCCAGAAGTCGGGGATCATCCACAACTACCGCTACGGCATCCCCCGCAAGCGCGCCCTGCTCGCCTGGGAGCAGGGGCACGCCATGCCGGAGGACGAGGCCGCGGCGTAGGGAACCGCGGCCTGACCGATCACATCCCCAGCACGTCCTTCATGCTGTAGAGGCCCGGCTGCTTGTCGTTGGCCCACAGCGCCGCGCGGACCGCGCCCTTGGCGTAGATCTGGCGGCCCGACGCCTTGTGGGTCAGCTCGACCCGCTCGCCCTCGGCGGCGAAGACCACCGTGTGGTCGCCGATCACGTCGCCGCCGCGCAGCGTGGCGAAGCCGATCTCGCCGCGCGGGCGGACGCCGGTGTGGCCGTCGCGGACCTTCTGCCAGACATCCTCCAGCGCCACCCCGCGCCCCGCCGCCGCCGCCCGGCCGAGGCCGAGCGCGGTGCCCGAGGGCGCGTCCACCTTGTTGCGGTGGTGCATCTCCAGGATGTCGATGTCGTAGTCGTCGCCCAGCGCGCGGCCGACCTGCTCGACCAGCGCCAGCAGCAGGTTGACGCCCAGCGACATGTTCGGCGACTGGACGATGGGGGTGTGGGTGGCGGCCTGGGCGATGGCCTCCTGCTGGACCGGGCCGATGCCCGTCGTGCCGATGACCAGCACCGTTTCCGACTGGGCGGCCAGCGCCGCGTGGCGAACGCTGGCGTCGGGGCTGGTGAAGTCGATCACCGCGTCGGCCTCGGCGAACAGCGCCGCCGTGTCCTCGATGGCGACGACGCCCAGCGGTTCAAGGCCGGCGAGAACGCCGATGTCCTTGCCGAGCGCCGGGCCGCCCACCCGCTCCGTGCCGCCGGCCAGCGTGCAGCCCGGCGTGGCGGCGATCTCGCGCACCAGCATCTGCCCCATGCGCCCCGCGCACCCGACGACCCCGATCTTCATGCCTGCCTCCCTGGGAGAATTCCGACACGGGTCTAGCACAGCCGGGGGCAAGGCTTAAGCGCCGAGAAGAATCAGGCCCCCAGGCAGTTCTTCAGCGACGCGGCGATGCTGCGCATCAGCGCGGGGTAGAGGCCGGGACCGTCCTTCAGGTCCGCCCCTTCGGGGTCGAGCACGCCCTTCTTCGCCGGGGTGCCCTCGACGATGGTGTTCACCAGCGCCGGTTCGAACTGAGGCTCGGCGAAGACGCAGGCGGCGCCGAGGCCGCCGATTTTGGCGCGGATCTCCGACAGGCGCTTGGCCGAGGGGCGGCGTTCCGGGTTGACGGTGATGGCGCCGACGCCGTTCAGGCCGTACTGCGCCTCGAAATACTGATAGGCGTCGTGGAAGACGACGAAGGGCTTGCCGGCCACCGGGGCGAGCGCCGCCTTCAGCTCCGCGTCCAGCGCGTCGATGGAGCGGGCGGTGCGCTCGGCGTTGGCGGTGTAGGCGGCGGCGTTGGCCGGGTCCTTGGCCGACAGAGCCTCGGCGATGGCCGCGATCATGGCGCGGGCGTTGGCGGGGGAGAGCCAGATGTGGGTGTTCACCTCGTCATGCCCGTGATCGTCCTCATGGGCGTGCTTGTCGTCGTGCTTATGATCGTGATCGTGCTTGTGTTCATGCCCGTGGTCGTGGGCCTCCCAGGCGCCGCCTTCGCGGGCGTCGAGCAGGGTGACGCCCGGCGCCTCCAGCAGTGTGACGGACGTGGCCTTCTTGGCGTTCGCCGTGACCGGCTTGTCGAGGAAGCCCTCCAGCTCCGGCCCGATCCAGAAGACGAGGTCGGCGGTCGCCAGCGCCTTCGCGTCCGACGGCTTCATGGCGTAGGTGTGGGGCGACGCCGCACCGCGCACGATCAGCGCCGGCTCCGCCACCCCCTCCATCACCGCGGCGACCAGGGAATGGACCGGCTTGATCGAGGCGACGACCTTCGGCGCCTCGGCCAGCGCCGGGAACGCGGCGCCCAGGGTGGCAACAAGGGCAAGGAGCGGCAGGGGACGCATCGCGGCGCGCATGGGTGGGTTCCTCATCGTCTGACTGGACAGCCGGGCCTTTCCGGCGCATAGCTGTCTTCGTTTTCAGCAATGTCACGTTATAACATAACATGTCAACCCATCACGGGGCCCATCACGCGGCCCCCCGCGCGGCGCGATCGCCGATCCCGTCCCTGGCCCCTCCCCTGATCGACACCAAGGGGCTGACGGTGCGGCTGGGCGGGCGGACGATCCTCGACCGCGTGGACCTGGAGGTGCGGCCCGGCGAGATCGTCACGCTGATCGGCCCCAATGGTGCGGGTAAGACGACGCTGGTGCGCGCCGTGCTGGGCCTCGTCCGCGCCTCGTCCGGGGTGGTGGAGCGGCGCCGGGGCCTGCGCATCGGCTACATGCCGCAGCGCCTGACGGTCGATGCGACCCTGCCGCTGACCGTCCGCCGCTTCCTGGCGCTGTGGCGCCCGGTGACCGAGGCGCGCATCACCACGGCGCTGGAGGAGGCCGGCGTCTCCCACCTCGCCGCCAGCCCGGTGCAGACGGTGTCCGGCGGCGAGATGCAGCGGGTGCTGCTGGCCCGCGCCCTGCTCGGCGATCCCGAGCTTCTCGTGCTCGACGAGCCCGACCAGGCGGTGGACGTCCATGGGCAGGCCGAGCTGTTCGGGCGCATCGAGACGCTGCGCCGCACCCGCGGCTGCGGTGTGCTGCTGGTCAGCCACGACCTGCACACGGTGATGGCCCGCACCGACCGCGTGCTCTGCCTCAACGGCCATGTCTGCTGCCAGGGCGCGCCGGAGGACGTGCGGCGCCACCCGGAATACCGCGCGCTGTTCGGCGGCCACGCCGACGCGCTGGCCGTCTATGTCCACCACCACGACCACGCGCACGCCACCCGACGGCGCCGTAGTGCCCGGCCATGACGGGGACTGCTGCCATGGATGATTTCGTTCTGCGCGCGCTGGCCGCCGGCTGCGGTATCGCGCTGGTCGCCGGCCCACTGGGGTCCTTCGTGGTGTGGCGGCGCATGGCCTATTTCGGCGACACGCTGGCCCATTCCGCCCTGCTGGGGGTGGCGCTGGGCTTCCTGCTGGGCGTCAACCCGCTGATCGGCGTGGTCGGGGTCTGCGTCGCGCTGGCGCTGGCTCTGGTCGGGCTGCAGCGGCGCCGCGCGCTGGCCACGGACACCGTGCTGGGCATCCTGTCGCATTCGTCGCTGTCGCTCGGCCTCGTCGCCATCGCCTTCCTGGAGACGCTGCGCGTCGATCTGGTCGCCTATCTGTTCGGCGACATCCTCAGCGTCACCACCGGTGATCTGGGCTGGATCTACGCGGGCGGCGCGGCGGCACTGGGCGGGCTGCTGCTGCTGTGGCGCCGGCTGCTGGCGGTGACGGTGGACGAGGATCTGGCGCGGGTCGAGGGCATGCCGGTGGAGGCGCTGCGGCTGGCCTTCATGCTGCTGATCGCTCTGGTGATCGCGGCGGCGATGAAGATCGTCGGCATCCTGCTGATCACCTCGCTGCTCATCATCCCGGCGGCGGCGGCCCGCCGCTTCTCCCGCACGCCGGAGGCGATGGCCGCCCTGGCCTCGGTCTTCGGGATCGCCGCGGTTCTGGGCGGCCTGCTCTCCTCGCTGAACTGGGACTTGCCGGGCGGGCCGAGCATCGTGGTCGCCGCCGCCGCCCTCTTCCTGGCGAGCATGATGGTGCCGGCGGCGAACCGCTGACCCTCACACTTGCGTCAAGCGGACGCGCGCCGTCGTCAACACCGAGCGCGTGATGTCGGCCAGGGTGCGGCTGGCGATGCGGCTGCGCTGCCAGAACAGCGGCACGTCGAGCGGCTGGTCCGGCACCAGCGCCACCAGCCGCCCGTCGCGCAGGGCGTCGGCGACCAGCGGCTCCGGATTCATCCCCCAGCCGAGCCCGGCCAGAGCCGCGTCCACGAAGGCGTGGGTGGAGGGCATCCAGTGGGTCGGCGAGGCGATCTCCACCCCGAAAGCCTGACGGGTCCACTGCGTCTGAAGGCGATCCTTGCTGTTGTAGGTCAGGCGCGGCGCGCGGGCCAGCGACGCCGCCTCCACCCCTTCCGGAAAATGCCGCCGCAGGAAGTCCGGGCTGGCCGTCGCCACGTAGCGCAAGGCAC
Source organism: Azospirillum brasilense (assembly GCF_022023855.1). NCBI lineage: Bacteria > Pseudomonadati > Pseudomonadota > Alphaproteobacteria > Rhodospirillales > Azospirillaceae > Azospirillum > Azospirillum brasilense. Next base: position 1,001,082 of record NZ_CP059449.1, on the reverse strand, counting down.
CCAGCGGGGTGCTGTCGCAGCCCTGCACCGGCTGGGCGCTCGCCGTCACCGCCGCCAGCACCTCGCCCCGGCGCAGCCAGTCGGCGCTGTGCTCCTGGTCGTCCAGAACGAGGTCGAACAGCACGTCCGGCGTCCCGGCCATGGCGGCGACGAACCAAGTGGCGAGGCTGTCGGCGTTGACCGCCATGCGCACCGTCACCGCCGGTCCGTCCTGCGGCAGGCCGGGCAGCCCATCCCGCAGCTCGCTCTCCAGCAGGGCCACCCGCTCCGCGTGCTGGCTCAGCCGCAGGCCGGCGGGGGTGCCGGTGCAGGGCGATCCGCGCACCACCAGGATCGTCCCCATCCGCTCCTCCAGCAACTTCACCCGCTGCGACACGGCGGAGGGGGTGACGTGGAGCTGCGCCGCCGCCCGCTCGAAGCTGCCGGTGCGGACCACCGCGGCCAGCGCGGCGAGCAGGGCGTAGTCCAGCATGGCTTAGCGTTCCTTAATCCGAATAAGAGACTTTAGTTATTCTAATCCGGACGGCGATGGTAGGGGAACGGCCTCATCCAACGAATGGGGCCGCCATGCTCTCCGCCTTCCTTCCCGGCCTTTTGCTGGGGCTCAGCCTGATCGTCGCCATCGGCGCGCAGAACGCCTTCGTGCTGCGCCAGGGATTGCGCGGAGAGCATGTGCTGGCCGTCTGCGCGACCTGCGCGGTGTCGGACGCCCTGCTGATCCTGGCCGGGGTCGGTGGCTTCGCCCAGGCCGCCCAATGGCTGCCCTGGCTGGAGACGGCGACCCGCTACGCCGGGGCGGCCTTCCTGCTGGTCTACGGGCTGCGCAGCTTCCGCTCGGCCTGGCAGGCGGGCGGTGCGCTGGACCCGGCGGCGACGGTTCCGGCGGGGCTCGGCGCGACGCTGGCGACCTGCCTGGCGCTGACCTGGCTGAACCCGCACGTCTATCTGGACACGGTCGTGCTGGTCGGATCGGTGTCCACCCAGTTCGCCGAGGGCAAGAACGCCTTCGCGCTGGGGGCGATGACCGCGTCCGTCCTGTTCTTCTTCGCGCTGGGCTACGGCGCGCGCCTGCTGCGGCCCGTCTTCGCCCGGCCCGGCGCGTGGCGGGCGCTCGACACCGGCATCGGTGTCGTCATGTGCACGATCGCGGTGACTCTGGTGGCCTGAGCCGAAGCATCGTCTCCCAGGGGCCGGCGCGGAGATCCCCCTTCCCCGCGCCGGTCCTGCCGTCAGGACGCCTTCAGCGCCTGCAGGAAGGTCTCGACCTGATGCTTCAGGCTGTCGGACTGGCCGGACAGGTCGGAGGAGGAGCGGATGACAAGGCTGGAGGCCTGCGCCGTCTCGTTCGCCGCCACGCTCACCGCCTCGATGCTGCGGGCGATCTCGTCGGTGCCGCGGGCGGCCTGGGCGACGTTGTTGGAAATCTCCTGCGTCGCCGCCGCCTGCTCCTGCACGGCCGAGGCGATGGTGGTGGAGATCTCGTTGATCGACCGGATCGTCTCGCCGATCCCCTGGATGGCGCCGATCGTCTGGTTGGTCGCCGCCTGGATGCCGGCGATCTGGGCGGAGATGTCCTCGGTCGCCTTGGCCGTCTGGTTGGCGAGGCTCTTCACCTCGCTCGCCACCACCGCGAAGCCCTTGCCCGCCTCGCCGGCCCGCGCCGCCTCGATGGTGGCGTTGAGCGCCAGCAGGTTGGTCTGGCCGGCGATGCCCTGGATCAGCTTCACCACGTCGCCGATGAGCTGCGCCGACTGGGCGAGGCTGTCGGCGGTGCCGCCGATCTGCTCGGTGCGAGACACGGCCTCGCGGGCGATGGCGACCGACCGCTCGACCTGCTGGCCGATTTCTCCGATGGAGGCGGAGAGCTGCTCCGCCGCCGCCGCGACCGCCTGGACGTTGGACGCCGCCTGGGCGGTGGCGCTGGCCGCCTCCGCGCTCTGGCGGGTCGACCGTTCCGACAGGGCGCCGAGCTGGCGCGACACGCCCTGCATGTCGGCCGAGCTGCCGGACACCGCCTGCACCACGCTCTTGACCTTCGCGTCGAAGTCGGCGGCGAGGGAGCCGGCGCGCTGGCGCATCTCCTCCTCCTCCTGGACATCGATCAGCGAGCCGCAGGCGCGCAGCGCCACGCCGGCCGCGTTGCGCCGGCAGCCGCCGATGGCGCGGAACCAGCGGTAGGAGCCGTCGCGCATCTTGACGCGGTAGCGCACGTTGAAGGGCGTGCGGCCGCTGGCGTCGGCCAGGAAGGCGCCGAAGGCGGCGAAGGTCGGGGCGCTGTCATCCGGGTGCAGCCGGTCCGACCAGGAGGTCATCAGGTTCGGGAAATCCTGCTCGCCCTCGAAGCCGAGCAGGCAGCGGAACTGCCCGGACCAGGTCCAGCGGCTCTGCGGATGCGCCGGGTCGCCGTTGTGGAACACCGCGTCCCACAGGCCGACGCCGGCGTGGTTGCCATAGAGGTCGAGCGCTTCGGTCAGCTCAGCCAGCTCAGCGCCGCGCCCATTGCCGCCATTGGACCCACCCCGGAAAAAGTTCATCAGACTCATCGCCTTGTCCCCTACCCCTCACACGAAAACCGGTGCAACCTTCAGCAGAGACTCATGACTGAAACGACCGGCCAGCCTTTTCTCTTGTACGGAAAATATGATAATTTAGATTTCAATTCGGTAAAAACTTCCTACATGTTTCCAGAAATAGAAGGGGTGTTTGCCGTACTTTTTGTTTCACTTTCTGTTTTATTTGCTTTTCTTCTTGTCTGCACAACCTTTGGATGATACCCGGTGCGCCGCGACCGGACGCTGCCGGCCCGGCCCGTTGCCATCACCGGCGGGACGACCTAAAGTCGCCGCCTTCAGGGGATCAGCACCGGGAAGACACTGCACATCATGGCCGACACCCGCCCCGCCCCCCGAGTGGGGCTGTTCGTCACCTGCCTCGTCGATGTCTACCGCCCGACGGTCGGCTTCGCCGCGGTGAAGCTGCTGGAGGACGCCGGTTGCACGGTCGAGGTGCCGGCGTCCCAGACCTGCTGCGGCCAGCCGGCCTTCAACGCCGGTGACCGCGCCACCGCGCGGGATCTCGCCCGCAGCACCATCGCCGCCTTCGAGGGGTTCGATCACGTCGTCGTCCCCTCCGGCTCCTGCGCCGGACAGATCCGCAAGCATTACCCGGAGCTTCTGGCCGACGATCCGGCCTGGGCGGCGCGCGCCCGGCACCTGTCGGCGCGCACGCACGAGCTGGTGTCCTTCCTGACCGATGTGCTGGGGGTGACGGACACTGGCGCACGCTACGACGGCACGATCACCTACCACGACAGTTGCTCCGGCCTGCGCGAGCTGGGCGTCAAGGAGCAGCCGCGCCGCCTGCTGGCCAAGGTCGAGGGGCTGACGCTGAACGAGCTTCCGGGGGCGGAGGTCTGCTGCGGCTTCGGCGGCACCTTCTGCGTCAAGTACCCGGACATCTCCAACCGCATGGTCGAGGCCAAGACGGCGGACATCGCGGGCACCAAGGCCGATACGCTGCTGGCCGGCGATATGGGCTGCCTGCTGAACATGGCGGGCAAGCTGAAGCGCGAGGGTTCCGCCGTCCGCGTCCGCCATGTCGCGGAGGTGCTGGCCGGCGTCACCGACACCCCTCCCATCGGTGAGCCCATAAAAAGTGGGAGGGCATAACGCCATGCAGCCGACCACCCACGCCTTCCCCGAGAACGCCCGCAAGGCGTTGAGCGACGAGCGGCTTCAGAAAGTCCTGGCCATCGCGCCCGCCGGGTTCGTCAACCGCCGCAAACAGGCCGCCGACCGGCTGCCGGAGTTCGAGGCTCTGCGCGACCAGGGCCGCGACCTGAAGAACCACGTCCTGGCCAACCTCGACACCTATCTGGAGGCCTTCGAAGGCAAGGTCACCGAGCAGGGCGGCCATGTGCACTGGTGCCGCACCGACCAGGAGGCGCGCGACGCCATCCTGGGCATCTGCCGCAAGGTCGGGGCGAAGACGGTCACCAAGGGCAAGTCGATGATTTCCGAGGAGATCGGGATCAACGACCACCTTGAGGCCAACGGCCTGACCCCCATCGAGACGGATCTCGGCGAATACATCATCCAGCTCCGCCGCGAGCCGCCCAGCCACATCATCGCCCCGGCCTTCCACCTGTCCAAGAAGGACGTGGAGGGTACCTTCCGGCAGGCTCATACCGATTTGCCGGCCGACCGCGTTCTGGACGAGCCCAAGGTGCTGATCGCCGAGGCGCGGCAGGTGCTGCGCCGCAAGTTCCAGCAGGCCGACGTCGGCATCACCGGCGCCAACATCATGGTGGCGGAGACCGGCTCGACCGTCATCGTCACCAACGAGGGCAACGGCGACCTGACCCAGATCCTGCCCCGCGTCCATGTGGTGATCGCCACCATCGACAAGGTGGTGCCGACGCTGGAGGACGCGGCGCTGGTTCTGCGCCTGCTGGCGCGCTCCGCCACCGGGCAGGAGGCGTCGGCCTACACCACCTTCTCCACCGGGCCGCGCCGCCCCGGCGACCTCGACGGGCCGGAGGAGTTCCACGTCGTGCTGCTCGACAACGGGCGGTCGGCGCTGCTCGGCACCGAGTTCCAGGACGTGCTGCGCTGCATCCGTTGCGGTGCCTGCATGAACCACTGTCCGGTCTACGGATCGGTTGGCGGCCACGCCTACGGCTGGGTCTATCCGGGGCCGATCGGGTCGGTGATGCAGCCCGCCCTGCTGGGGGTGAAGGAGGCCGGGCACCTGCCCAACGCCTCCACCTTCTGCGGGCGGTGCGAGGCGGTCTGCCCGATGCGCATCCCCCTGCCCAAGATGATGCGCCACTGGCGGGAGAAGGAGTTCGAGCAGAATCTCCAGCCCGCCGCCATGCGCCGGGGGCTGGCCCTGTGGGGATGGTTCGCGCGGCGGCCGGCGCTGTACCACGCGGCCACCAAGATGGCGGTGCGGGCGCTGGGGATGCTGGGCCGCGGCAAGGGGCGTTTCGCCCGCCTGCCGCTGGCCCAGGGCTGGACGCAGCACCGCGACATGCCGGCGCCGGAGGGCAACACCTTCCAGCAGATGTGGGCCGAAAGGAAAGCGGCCGAAAAGAAGGGAACGCGCTGACCATGGCCGACACCAGCTCCGCCCGTGCCCAGATCCTGGGCGGCATCCGCAAGGCGCTGAATTCCGCCGAGGGGTCCGAGGAGGCGCGCCGCCGGCTCGCCACCCACCCGCGCAACCTGATCCCGGCCCGCGCCCAGCGTCCCCACGACGAGCAGGTCGAGCTGTTCGCCGCCATGGCCACCGAGGTGTCGGCGACCGTGGAGCTGCTGGGCGGGATGGCCGAGGTGCCGAGAGCGGTGGCCGACTATCTGGCCGGGCTGAACCTGCCCGCCGAGGTCCGCGTCGCCCCGGACGCCGCCCTGGACTCCATCCCCTGGGACCAGCGCCCGACCCTGACGGTGACTAAGGGGCGCGCCCGCGACAGCGACGGCGCGTCGCTGACCGGCGCCTTCGCCGGGGTGGCGGAAACCGGCACGCTGATGCTGCTGTCCGGGGCGGAGCGGCCGACCACGCTGAACTTCCTGCCCGACACCCACATCGTCGTGCTGAAGCGCGGCCAGATCGTCGGCACCATGGAAGACGCCTGGGACCGCCTGCGCGCCGCCGGGGCGACGGATGGCGGAAAGGGCGCCCTGCCCCGCACCGTCAACTTCATCACCGGGCCGTCGCGGACCGGCGACATCGAGATGCGGATCGAGCTGGGCGCCCACGGGCCGCGGCGCCTTCACATTCTGCTGGTGGAGGATTGACACGACTGAGTGTTCAAGGGTTTATCGCTGAGCAACCCGCGCCGGAACCCGTGTTTAGCCGTGTTTGATCCGCCCCGCCCTTCGACCTGCGCGCCCGGACGGGCCGCGCCGAGGTCCATGCCATGAGCCGCCGCCGCTCGGTCTCCACCGAGGAACGGCGGCTGTGGCGGATCGCCATGCGCGACGCGGAGCCGATGCCGGGCCGGACCATCGAGGACCCCGATCCTCCCGCCGCCCCCATGGGCGAGCCGGAACCGGTCGCCACCACCGCTTCCCCGCCCCCCACCCTGCCGCCGCGCGGCGGTGTGCCGAAAGGCGGGCGCCCGTCGCAGCCGCCGCTGAAGGTCGGCAACCTCGACAACATCGACCGCCGCACCGCCGACCGCTTCTCGCGCGGTGAGATGGAGATCGACGGGCGCATCGACCTGCACGGGATGAGCCAGGCCCAGGCCCACGGCGCACTGTGCGGCTTCGTCCACCGCGCCTGGCACGAGGGGCGGCGCTGCGTGCTGGTCATCACCGGCAAGGGCACCTACACCGGTGGGGTCGGCGTGCTGCGCCAGTCGGTGCCGCGCTGGCTGGCGGACGCCTCCCTGCGCCCGATGGTGCTGGCGGTGCGCCCGGCGCAGCCCCGGCACGGCGGCGATGGGGCGCTGTACGTCCTCATCAAGCGGCGGCGCGACCAGCATCAAGGCTGGCACCGCTAGGACGAGGCCGCGATGACACCCTTCGGCGAACGGGTCCGCGCCCTGCGCGAGGGCAAGAGCGTGACGCTCAAGCAGATGGCGGCGGACCTGCACATCTCCTCGGCCTATCTGTCGGCGCTGGAGCATGGCAAGCGGGGCCAGCCCTCCGCCCAGCTCGTCCGGCAGATCTGCGCCTATTTCGGCATCATCTGGGACGAGGCGGAGGAGTTGGAGCGGCTGGCCGACCTGTCGCACCCGCGGGTGACGGTGGACACCGCCGGGCTCAACCCGAAGGCGACCGAGCTGGCGAACCGGTTGGCCGAACGCATCCACGACCTGGACGACGGAACGCTGGACCGGCTGCTCCTTCTGCTGGACGAGGCGCCGGCCCGCGGCGGTGCGGCGGTGCGGCGGCGGGCGGCTCCCCGGCGGCGATAGGATGAGAAGACCTCGCAACGCCCTGATTTGCCTTGTGGGTTAATCGGTCGCACCTTCGGCCTGGGCAACCGGACGTTTCGCGTTCGCTTTCGCCGCGCTGAATCCCTTACCATCCCGTCCGGGTTGCCCCGAAGCCAGGCTTGACCAGACGGGATTATCGTATGACCGCCGAGGTCGGGTCCGTGATGCCCCAGCATGGCGTGACGGACGCCCTGTTCCGCACCATCTTCGACAGCGCGTCGGTCGGCATGGTCGTGGCCGCGCCGGACGGGCGCATTCTGGCCGCCAACCCCGCCTTCGCCCACAACCTGGGATACAGCCCGCCGGACATGACCGGCCGGCATCTGGCCGACGTCACCCACCCGGAGGACTGGGCCTGGGAAAGCCTGCGCTTCGGCCGGGTGATGCGGGGCGAAGCGGCGCCGGATCCCTTCGAGAAGCGGTTCCTGCGCGCCGACGGCGGGGTGATGCGCGCCGCCATGCGCCCATCCTGCCTGCACGGCCCCGACGGCCGGCCGCAGGCGCTGGCCATGGTGATCGAGGACGTGACGACCGTCCGCGCCGCCGACGAGGAGCTTCAGCGCAGCGAGGCGCGCAACCGCGCCATCGTGGAACAGGCGGTCGAAACCATCCTGACCGTCGACGCCCGCGGCATCATCCTGGCCGCCAACCAAGCGGCGGAACAGCTTCTCGGCTACGATCCGGACGAGCTGACCGGCCGGCACATCACCATCCTGATGCCGCCGGAGGAAGCCGCGAAGCACGGCGCCTACATGCGCCGTTACAACGAGACGGGGTTGCGGCAGGTCATCGGCGTCGGGCGGGAAGTGACCGCCCTCAGGCGGGACGGCACCGCCATGGTCGTCTGGCTGTCCCTGTCGGAGATCGACCTGCCGGGCTTCCACGTCTTCGTCGCGATGCTGCGCGACCTCAGCGCCTTCAAGGCCGCCGAGCAGGCGCTGATCGAGGCCAAGGAGGCGGCGGAGCTGGCCAACCGCGCCAAGACCGCCTTCCTCGCCAACATGAGCCACGAGCTGCGCACCCCGTTGAACGGCATCCTGGGCTTCGCCGACGTGATCCACCAGCAGATGCTGGGGTCTCTGGAAAATCCCATGTACGTCAACTTCGCGGCGGAGATCAAACGGTCGGGCGAGCTGCTGCTGGCCAACATCAACGACCTGCTGGAGATGGCCACCATCGAGGCCGGTCAGGTCGGCCTGGAGGAGGCGCTCTGCGACTTCCGCGACGTGGTGGTCTCCTGCGTCCGTCTGGTCGCCAAGCGGGCGGAGCGCGGCAAACTGCACGTCGAGGCCGACATCGCCAGCGAACTGCCACCCCTGCTCGCCGACCCGCGGGCATTGAAGCAAGTGCTGCTGCATCTCCTGTCCAACGCCATCAAGTTCACGCCGGAAGGTGGACGCATCGGCGTGTCGGCCCGCGTCGATTCCGCGGGCGCCCTGGTGGCCGAGGTGTTCGACAGCGGCGTGGGCATTCCTGAAGACCGCCTGGAAACCGTCTTCCAGCCCTTCTTCCAGGGCGATTCCTCGCTGGCCCGCCGGTTCGAGGGGATCGGGCTGGGCCTGTCCATCGCCAAGTCCCTGGTGGAACGCCACGGCGGCCGGCTGGAAATCCGCTCGCTGGAGGGGACCGGCACGTCGGTCGTCATCCACCTGCCGAAGGAACGCTTCCTGACGGACTGGTAAGGTCCAGCCGGCGCGTGAGCCCGATGGCGTCGAGGAAGGCCTCGTCGTGGCTGACCACCAGCAGCGCCCCGTCATAGGCGCGCAGCCCGGCTTCCACCGCTTCGATGGACTCGATGTCCAGGTGGTTGGTCGGTTCGTCCAGGATCAGCAGGGGCGGCGGGACGGCGCCGCCGAGGACACAGGCGAGACCGGCGCGCAGCGTCTGCCCGCCGCTGAGGGTTGACACGCGTTGCAACGCGGCGTCGGCGCGGAACATGAAGCGGGCCAGCGACGCCCGGCAGGCGTTCTCCCCTTCCCGCGGGTTAAGGCGCCGGAAATTGTCCAGGATCGTTTCCGACGGATCGAGAAGGCTCACCCGCTGGTCGAGCATGACCGCGCCGGCAACGACGCGCACCGTCCCGGACCAGGGGGTGCGATGGCCGGCGACGAGTCCCAGCAGCGTTGTCTTGCCCGACCCGTTGGGTCCGGTGACGGCAACGCGCTCCGGCCCGGTGATGGTGAAGGACAGGTCGCGGACGACCGGCCTCCCCGCCTCATAGCCGCCGGTGACGCCGTCGAGCGTCAGCACGGTCCGGCCGGGCGGAAGGCCGGTGGGCGGCAGAACGACCGACAGCGGCTGAAGGACTTCGATGCGCGCGCGGGCGGCGGACACGGCGTCGAGCGCGTCGGCCTTCTGCTGGGCGGCGCGGCGGGCGTTGTCGCCGCCGGTGGCCTCGCTGCGCTCCTTCCGGCCGCCGAGCAGGATGCGCGGCAGGCCGCCCTTCGCCGCCTTCCGCTGCCCCGCCCGGTCCTTGCGCGCCTTTCGCTCGGCGGTGGCCTGCGCCGTCCGGGCCGCCTCCGCCACGCGCTTCTCGGCATCCGCCAGATCGTGGCGGGCGGCGTCGAGGGCCAGCGCCCGGACGGCGCGGTAGTGGCTCCAGTTTCCACCGTAACGGGTCGCGCCGAGGGAGGTCAGCTCGACGATGGCGTCCATGCGGTCAAGCAGGTCGCGGTCGTGGCTGACCACCACCGCCCCGGCCCGCCAGGAGGCCAGCAGCCCGACGACCGCCTCCCGCCCCTCGCGGTCGAGATCGTTGGTCGGCTCGTCCAGCAGCAGGACATCGGGCTCCGGAAAGATCGCCGCGGCCAAGGTGGCGCGCGTGCGCTGCCCGCCCGACAGGCATGTCAGCGGCGTCTCGGGCTCCGCCTCCAGCCCCACCCGGCCGAGCGCCGACCGGATGCGGCCTTCCAGCGTCCAATCCACCTCGGCCAGCGCGTCGGCGTCCGCGTCGCCCCGCTCGGCTCGGCGCAGCAGGTCCAGCATGGCGGTCGCACCGAACAGCCCGGCGACCGTGTCGTCCGGTCTCACCGACAGGTTTTGATTCAGGATTCCCAGGCTGCCGCGGACGGACACCGTTCCGGATTGCGGACGCAGCGCGCCCGTCATCAGCTTGAGAAGAGTCGATTTCCCGGTGCCGTTGCGTCCGACGAGCCCGGTCCGTTCAAGGCCGAAACCCAGGCTGATGTCGGATAGGACGGAACGCCCGTCAGGCGTGGACCAGGACAGGTTCGCCAGGGTGATGGCGGGCGGTGTGATGGAAGCAGGCATGGACGCGGATTTCCCCGAAGACGAAACGAACGGACGTTGCGGTCGGGTTGAAATCCATCGTTCTGCGCATCCTGCCGTGGTGAGACGTCGGCCATCCTAAGGCCGGCGGGGCCATCGATCAAGAAAGCCGATCAAGGCGGGTGGACTCTTATAACCCTCTCCCCGGAGGGGAGAGGGGATCTCAAATGCAATAGCCGCGACGCGTCTTACAGAATGAACTTCGACAGGTCGGCGTTCTTGGCGAGGCCGCCCACCTGGGCGCGGACGGTCTCCGCGTCGATGGTGACGGTCTGGCCGGCCTTGTCGCTGGCGGTGAAGCTGATGTCCTCCAGCAGCCGTTCCAGGACGGTGTGCAGGCGCCGCGCCCCGATGTTCTCCACCGTCGCGTTGATCTCGGTGGCGAGGCGGGCCAGCTCGTCGATGGCGTCGTCGGTGAAGACGAGATCGACCTCCTCGGTCTTCAGCAGGGCCTTGTACTGCTTGATCAGGCTGGCTTCCGGCTCGGTCAGGATGCGGCGGAAATCCTCCTGCTCCAGCGCCTTCAGCTCGACGCGGATCGGCAGGCGGCCCTGCAGCTCCGGCAGCAGGTCCGACGGCTTGGACAGGTGGAAGGCGCCCGACGCGATGAACAGGATGTGGTCGGTCTTCACCGCGCCATGCTTGGTGCTGACCGTCGTGCCCTCGATCAGCGGCAGCAGGTCGCGCTGCACGCCCTCGCGGCTGACGTCGGCGCCGCCCTTATAGTCGGAGCGGGCGGAGATCTTGTCGATCTCGTCGAGGAAGACGATGCCGTTCTGCTCGACCGCCTGGATCGCTTCCGAAACGACCTTTTCCTGATCCAGCAGCTTGTCCGACTCTTCCGCCATCAGAACGGTGTAGCTCTCGGCGACGGACATCCGCCGGGACTTGGTGCGCCCGCCCAGCGCCTTGCCGAAGATGTCGTTCAGGTTGAGCATGCCCATCTGGGCGCCCGGCATGCCGGGGATGTCGAAGGTCGGCAGGCCGCCGGCGGTGTCGGCCACCTGGATTTCGATCTCGCGGTCGTTCAGCGTGCCCTCGCGCAGCATCTTGCGGAACTTCTGCCGCGTCTCCGGGCTGGCGTTCTCGCCGCACAGCGCGTCGACCACGCGCTCCTCGGCGCGCAGCTCGGCCTTGGCGGCGACCTCCTTGCGCAGCCGCTCCTTGGTCAGGCCGATGGCGGCCTCCACCAGATCGCGGACGATCTGCTCGACGTCGCGGCCGACATAGCCGACCTCGGTGAACTTGGTCGCCTCGACCTTCAGGAAGGGCGCCTGAGCCAGCTTCGCCAGACGGCGGGCGATCTCCGTCTTGCCGACGCCGGTCGGGCCGATCATCAGGATGTTCTTGGGCAGAACCTCCTCGCGCAGCCCCTCGGGGAGCTGCTGGCGGCGCCAGCGGTTGCGCAGCGCGATGGCGACCGCGCGCTTGGCCTCGTGCTGGCCGACGATGTAGCGGTCGAGTTCGGAAACGATCTCGCGCGGGCTGAAGGCGGCGGTGGCGGCGGCGATGCTGGGGGCGGACATGGCTGGGGACCCGGTCTGAGGGTTAGAGCTTTTCGAGCGTGACGTTCTCGTTGGTGTAGACGCAGATGCCGGCGGCGATCTTCATCGCCTTGCGGGCCACGGCCTCCGCGTCCAGACCATCAATGTCGACCAGCGCGCGCGCCGCCGACAGGGCATAGGCCCCGCCGGAGCCGATGCCGATGAGGCCGTCCTCCGGCTCCAGCACGTCGCCGTTGCCGGTCAGGATCAGGCTGACGTTGCGGTCGGCCACGGCCATCATGGCCTCCAGCCGGCGCAGGTAGCGGTCGGTACGCCAGTCCTTGGCCATCTCCACGCAGGCGCGCAGCAGCTGGCCAGGGTGCTTCTCCAGCTTGGTCTCCAGCCGCTCGAACAGGGTCAGCGCGTCGGCGGTGGCGCCGGCGAAGCCGCCCATCACCGTGCCGCCGGCGAGCCAGCGCACCTTGCGGGCGTTCGATTTCATGACCGTCTGGCCGACGGACACTTGGCCGTCGCCGGCAATGACCACCTGCCCGTTCTTGCGGACCGAGAGGATGGTGGTGCCGTGCCACTGGATGGGATCGTGGGAAGTCATCGGGACCGTGTTCAAAGAAAGAAACGCCCGTGCCCGAACGGCCCGGCGTAACGCCGGCCGACATAGGCACATCGGAACACGGGTCTATGTGGGGGGACGGCGGGTCCCGTCAAGTCTGCCGTCGCGGACCGCTATCCCACGGGGCGGAATTGGACCATGGGACGGAATTGACCGGGGAGCGGCCTGGGTCACCTCCACCCCCAGGCGGGCCAGCGCTTCCATCACCGGAACGAAGGCGGACAGGCCGTGCACCCCACCCGGCGGCGGACCCGGACGGGCCACGCCCAGAAAATTGCCCGCCTCGTCCACCAGCGGGTCGCCCGGCGCCGGGTCCGGCCCGCTCAGGTCGGCCTGCAACAGTGTGGCCTCCACCCCCGGCGCCGCCTGCGGATCGGCGCGCCGGGCCGCCAGGATTCCCGCCGCGGCGTCGGCGCCCCGCTCCAGGACCGCCGTCACCGGCTCGCTGACCGCCGGGGTGTCCAGACGCAGCGGGGCCGCGCGCAGCCGCGCCGGCACCCGGACCAGGGCGATTCCGCCCGAAACGTCGCGCGCCATCACCGTTCCGTCCATCGACACCCCGCGCGACGGCGCGACGGTGACGGTGGCGTCCAGGCCGGCGTCGAGCGTCAGCAGAAGCGACTGGCCGTCCAGCTCTCCCAGCACGATCCCCCTGCCCTTGCGCTCCGCCGGTCCGACGTGAACGGTCGCGGCGGACACGCGGGCGGCGGGATCATCGGCGTAGCCCTGGAGTGGGTCGGCGATGCGCAGAATCAGGGTCGAAGGACGGGTTTCCTCCAGAAAAGGAGCCGATCCGGCCGATGCGCCTCCGGGATCGACCATCGCGGTTGACACCATGGCCGGCCCAGTTGACACATGCGGAGCGGCACTTGACACTCCTGCAACCCCACTTGACACTACCGGAGCCGCACTTGACGCTTCCGAAGGGGCGGTTGACACTCCTCCCCAGCCACTTGACACTATGGGCGGGCCACTTGACGCTATCGCCCCGCCCCGCGACACCGCGGTGCGGAAGCCAGGGTCGGCGCCCAGCGCCTCCACCGCCGTGGCGAAGGCCTCCTCGATCAGCAAAACGTCGCCCTGCGGCACGCCGCTGTCCTTGCGGGCCACCCCCGTGGTGGTGACGCGGTGGACGAGCCGCCCCGTCACGGCGTCGTAAACCGCCCAGTTGACCCGCAGGCTGCCGATTCCCGACACCCCCTCGCTGCGGCCGGTCAGCCAGCTCCGGCGGCGGCACAGGTCGCTGTTCACCGCGCGCAGGTCGCCGCGCAGAATGTAGCGGGCGCGCTTGCGGTCGAACTCCGCCTCGTAATCGCTGCCCGGGGCACCCGCGACGTCGTAGCCGGCGTCGGCCAGAACCTCCGCAAACCGCTCCTGGAAGGTGGAGTTCTCATGCAGGCTGCGCCCGCTGGTCCAATGGACGTCCTCATATGGCGGCCAGCACTCCAGCGCCCAGACGTAACGCCCCGTCACCATGCCCCGCCGCATCGAGCCGAGCGACAGGCCGTCGAAGCGAACCGGCTCCGTCGAACCGCGGGCGACAGGCGGCGCCTTGCGGGTCTGCGGCAGGTCCCCGCCCATGCAGGCGGCCAGCGCCAGCAGGGCGGCGAGGGACAGAAAAACGCGTCCGGGCGTCGGCATGTCCGGTGGCATATCCCATTATGCGCGTTGAGCGTGCACACAACCATGCACACACACGCATTATGCGGCATCTCGACCGACGGTCATAGGCGTTTTCGGGGGCTGCGCCTCTGGCGCGCCCGCGCGCTTCCTGATAAAACCCGGACTCATGGACCAGAGCCTTGCCAATGGCGTCCGCCGCGCCTCGATCGAGCGGAACACCACCGAAACCCGGATCCGGGTCGCCGTGAATCTGGACGGCACCGGCGTCTATGACGTGAAGACCGGCGTCGGCTTCCTCGACCACATGCTGGAACAGCTGTCGCGCCACAGCCTGATGGACCTGTCGCTGGTGGCAGAGGGCGACCTGCACATCGACGCCCACCACACGACCGAGGACAGCGGCATCGCCATCGGCATGGCGGTGGCGAAGGCGCTGGGCGACCGCAAGGGCATCCAGCGCTACGGCCACGCCTACATCCCGATGGACGAAACGCTGACCCGTGTCGCGCTGGACTTCTCCAACCGGCCCTACCTGATCTGGAAGGTGTCCTTCAGCCGCGACAAGATCGGCGACATGGACACCGAGCTGTTCCGCGAATGGTTCCAGGCCTTCGCCATGGCCGCGGGCGTGACGCTGCACGTCGAATGCCTCTATGGCGAGAACAACCACCACATCGTGGAAAGCTGCTACAAGGCGCTTGCCCGCGCGCTGCGGGCCGGGATCGAGATCGACCCGCGCAAGCGCGACGCCGTGCCCTCGACCAAGGGGACGCTGGGCGGCTCCCTCTGAAAAAAACCGGCGGCTCCGACAAGGCCGGGTCTCTCTTGAAGGTCCTCGTTTCATGGAAACCGTTGCGCTGATCGATTACGGCTCCGGCAACCTGCGTTCCGCCGCCAAGGCTCTGGAGCGCGCGGCGGCGGAGTCCCATGCCTCCTTCCAGGTCCTGGTGACCTCCGACGCCGACGCCGTGCGCAAGGCCGACCGCGTCGTCCTGCCCGGCGTCGGCGCCTTCGCCGACTGCAAGCGCGGCCTGTCGGAGGTCCTCGGCATGCTCGACGCGCTGGACGAGGTGGTGCACGGCAAGGGCCGCCCCTTCCTGGGCATCTGCGTCGGCATGCAGCTGATGGCGGAACGCGGGCGCGAATACGGCGTAACCGAAGGGCTGGGCTGGATCAAGGGCGAGGTGGTGAAGCTGGAGCCCGCCGACCCGACGCTGAAGATCCCGCACATGGGCTGGAACGAGCTGGACATCCGCCGGGAGCACCCGATTCTGGCCGGCCTGCCGGAGCGGGCGCACGCCTATTTCGTCCACTCCTACCGCTTCGCCGTGGAACGGTCGGAGGACGTGATCGCCAGCGCCGATTACGGGGGCCCCTTCGCCGCGGTGGTCGGGCGCGACAATCTGGTCGGCACCCAGTTCCACCCGGAAAAGAGCCAGGAGACCGGGCTTGCCCTGGTCGCCAACTTCCTGACCTGGCGGGTCTGACGATGACCGACGTCACGGTCGAACGCATCGACACGCTGAAGACCGGCGACCTGCACGACCTGTGCGACGCCGCCGACGACGCCGTCAAGGCCGGCGGCGGCTTCGGCTGGGTGGCGCCGCCCCCCCGCGAGATCATGGAACGCTACTGGAAGGGCGTTCTGGTGGTGCCGGAGCGCATCCTGTTCGTCGGCCGTCTGGACGGCGTCATCGCCGGCTCCGCCCAGCTCGTCAAGCCGGCCCGCAACAACGAGGCGCAGGCCCACGCCGCCACCCTGACCACCAGCTTCGTCGCCCCCTGGGCGCGCGGCCATGGCCTCGCCCGCCGCCTGACCGTGGCGGTTGAGGAGGAGGCGCGGGCGTCCGGCTTCCGCGTGCTGAATCTCGACGTGCGCGAGACCCAGAGCGCGGCCATCGCGCTGTACGAGGATCTGGGCTTCAAACGCTGGGGCACGCATCCCTTCTATGCGCTGGTGGACGGCAACAGGCTGGCCGGACATTTCTATGTGAAAGACCTCACCCCCGACACGCTCCACGACACGCCATAGGACGAAACACCGCGATGATCATCTATCCCGCCATCGACCTCAAAGACGGTGCCTGCGTTCGGCTGCTGCGCGGCGAGATGAGCCAGGCGACCGTCTTCAACACCGAACCCGCCGACCAGGCCCGCCTGTTCGAAAGCCAGGGCTTCGAATGGCTGCATCTGGTCGATCTGAACGGTGCCTTCGAGGGCAAGCCGGTCAACGGCAAGGCGGTCGAGAGCATCCTGGGCGCCGTGACCATCCCGGTGCAGCTGGGCGGCGGCATCCGCGACCTCAAGACCATCGCCATGTGGCTGGAGAAGGGCGTCAGCCGCGTCATCCTGGGCACCGTCGCCCTGCGCGAGCCGGAGCTGGTCCGTGAAGCCTGCAAGGAGTTCCCCGGCAAGGTCGCCGTGGGCATCGACGCGCGCGAGGGTTACGTGGCCGTCGCTGGCTGGGCCGAGACCTCGACCATCAAGGCGCTCGATCTGGCGCTGAAGTTCGAGGACAGCGGTGTCGCCGCCATCATCTACACCGACATCAACCGCGACGGCGCCATGGGCGGCGTGAACGTCGAGGCGACTTCCGACCTCGCCTTCCACCTGACCACCCCGGTGATCGCGTCGGGCGGCGTCTCCTCCATCGACGATTTGATCGCGCTGAAGAAGGAGGAGGACACCGGCATCCAGGGCGTCATCTGCGGCCGCGCGCTCTACGACGGGCGCATCGATCCGAAGACGGCGCTCGACCTGCTCTCCCCCGCTCCCGTCACCGGAAAGGTCGGCTGATGCTCAAGATGCGCGTCATCCCCTGCCTGGACGTCAAGGACGGGCGGGTCGTCAAGGGGGTCAACTTCGTCGATCTGATCGATGCCGGCGACCCCGTGGAGCAGGCCCGCGTCTATGACCGGGAGGGGGCGGACGAGCTGACCTTCCTCGACATCACGGCCAGCCACGAGAACCGCGACACCATCTACGACGTGGTGCGCCGCACCGCCGAGCAGGTGTTCATGCCGCTGACCGTCGGCGGCGGCGTGCGCACGGTCGAGGACATCCGCAAGCTGCTGCTGGCCGGCGCCGACAAGGTGTCGATCAACACCGCAGCCATCCACCGTCCGGAGTTCGTGCAGGAGGCGGCGGAGAAGTTCGGCGCCCAGTGCATCGTCGTCGCAATCGACGCCAAGCAGGTCGAGCCCGGCCGCTGGGAGATCTTCACCCACGGAGGGCGCAAGGCCACGGGCATCGACGCCATCGAGTGGGCCAAGCGCATGGAGTCCTACGGCGCCGGCGAGATCCTGCTGACCTCAATGGATCGCGACGGCACCAAGAGCGGCTTCGACCTCGCCCTGACCCGCAAGGTGGCGGACGGCCTGCGCATCCCGGTCATCGCGTCGGGCGGCGTCGGCACGCTGGACCATCTGGTGGAGGGCATCCGCGAGGGCCACGCCACTGCGGTTCTGGCGGCCTCCATCTTCCATTTCGGCACCTACACCATCGGGCAGGCCAAGGCGGCGCTCGCCGAGGCCGGCATCCCGGTGCGTCCGGCGCGCAGGACGGAGGCCGCTCATGTCTGAAGACAAGATATCTGACGACAAAGCGGCCGCCACCGCCGAGGTTCTGGACCGGCTCTACGCCACCGTCCAGGCGCGCAAGGGCGCCGATCCGGAGACCTCCTACACCGCCAAGCTGTTCCACCGCGGCACCGCCAAGATCGCCCAGAAGGTCGGCGAGGAGGCGGTGGAGACGGTCATCGAGGCGGTGCGCGGCGACAAGGCAGCGATGGCCTCGGAATCGGCGGACCTGCTCTATCACCTGATGGTGCTGTGGGCCGACGCCGGGCTGGAGCCCGCCGCGGTGTGGGAGAAGCTGGCCCAGCGCGAGGGCACCAGCGGCATCGCCGAGAAGAAGGCGCGCAAGGCTTAAATCGATAAAAGGCGGAAGGGGAAACGACGCGATGGCCAAGACCTACGATCCGAACAACGTCTTCGCCCGCATCCTGCGCGGCGAAATCCCGTGCAAGAAGGTCCTGGAGACCGAGCACGCGCTGGCCTTCCACGACATCAACCCGCAGGCCCCGACGCACATCCTGGTGATCCCGAAGGGCGCCTACGTCGACATGGACGACTTCAGCGCCCGCGCGACAGAGGCGGAGATCGCCGGCCTGTTCCGCGCGGTCGGCGAGGTGGCGCGCGGCGCCGGCGCCGCCGAGCCCGGTTACCGCATCCTCTCCAACTGCGGCGAGGACGCGAACCAGGAGGTTCCGCACCTGCACATCCACGTCTTCGCCGGCCGCCGCCTCGGTCCGATGATCACCAAGGGGTGATCACCCAAGGGGCACGACGATCCACGTGAAACATTGGCTTGAAACATCGGCCTGAAACGGAAGGGCGCCGGGGAAACCCTCGGCGCCCATTTTCTTTTGGTCCGTGTTCACACCATGGCGCGGATCTGCCGTTCCGCCGCTTCGCCGTCGATGCGGCAGTAGACGGCCTGGACGACGCTGAAGACACCGAAGGCAAACAGCCCGGCGGCCACCACACCGAGCAGCCAGGGGCCGTAGGGCTGCTGCTGGAGGAACTGCAGCGCCTTGAGCAGTCCGCCGGACTCCGACGAGTCCGACTGCCACGCCGCCACCATGAAGAAGCTGCCGACCACCGCGAAGACCAGCCCCTTGGCGGCGAAGCCGAAGCGGCCGATCGGACAGATGACTTTCATGGTGTTCGGATCGGCGTCCAGCTCACGACGGAAGCTGGCCTTGTAGGCCTTGACGGCGTGGGCGATGGCCGCGCCGATGATGGCGACCCCGACCGCGGCGACCAGGACGCGGCCCATCGGCTTTGTGAGCAGCCACGCCGTCCAGTCGTGCGCCGCGGCCTCGCCATCGCCGCTGCTCCCGCCGCGCCCAGCCAGCAGCTTGATGGCGAAGACCGCCAGACCGGCGTGGATCACACCGGCGACGATGAAGCCGGCGCGGACCACCAGCCCCTTGGGCGAGGTCCCAACATGGTCGACGTCCAGCACCGCCTGCATGACACGCCACAGCGCGTAGCCGGCCAGACCAAGCGCGGTCAGCGCCAGCAGGACCGAGCCGAAGGGATTCTGGAACAGCTCGACCAGCGCGCCCTTGGTGTCGGTCGGCCGGTTGCTGCCATAGGCCGCCGTGACGGCGAACCAGCCGACGATCAGATAGACGAGGCCGCGCGCGGCGTAGCCGAGCCGCGCCAGCCCTTCGATTTCGTTGAGCCTGTCGATTTGCCGTTGCAGCGGGGTCATGGCCCCCTCCCCCCGTGTGTCAACCAAAGCCGCCGTCATCGGCGGTGGTTGACACAACCGAAGCCGCTGCGCTTCGGTTCCTCGGCGGGGGCAAACAGGCGGCGGTCAGCTCGCCGGGGCAACGGTTTTCGGCAGCAGGACGTAATACTCCCCGGCGCTCTTCATCACGCCGGCCTTCGCCTCCGCTTCCGGACCGTGGCCCCAGAAGACGTCGCCGCGGACCGGACCGCGGATGGCCCCACCGGTGTCCTGGGCGATCAGCAGGCGGCGCAGCCGCGTCCGGGCGTCCAGCGGGTCCTCGGCGTCCAGCCAGACCGGCACGCCGTAGGGCAGGAACTTGGAATCAATGGCGAGGCTGCGCCCCGGCGTCAGCGCGACGTTCTGGGCGCCGTTCGGCCCCTCCCCCTTCAGCTCCTGGAAGAAGACGTAGGAGGGGTTCTTGTTCATCAGGGCCGCCGCCTCGCCGGGGTTGGCCTGCAACCAGGCGCGGATGGTCTGGAGCGACACCTCCTCGCGCTTCAGGGCGCCGCGGTCGATCAGCTCCCGCCCGATGGCGACGTATTTGTGGCCGTTCTGGGCGGCGTAGCCGACGCGCGTCTCCGTTCCGTCGGGGAAGCTGACGCGGCCCGACCCCTGGATGTGCAGGAAGAAGGTGGCGATCGGGTCCTGCAGCCAGACCAGCTCCAGCCCCTTGCCGCTCAGCGCCCCGGCCTCGATGGCCGCGCGGTCCTCGAAGGGCTTCAGCCGCCCGGCGGTGACGCGCCCGGCGATGCGCTCGCCCTTCCAGCGGTCGGCGAACTCGCCGAGGTCGACCAACACCAGATCGGCGGGACGCTTGTAGAGCGGCACCGGAAAGGCCGGGTCCGGTGACCGGCTGCCCTTCAGCTCAACCTCGTAATAGCCGGTGAAGAGGCCGCGCCGCTCCGCATTGTTGGCCGCGGCGTAGGGGGTGAACCACGTCTCGAAATAGGCTCGCGCTGCCGCGTCGTCGCCGGCCGGCAGCTTGGCCAACTCGGCGCAAGGGTCCTGCCAGTCCGCCGCCTTGCCGCCGACCCCGTCCGGGCCGATGGAACGGTCGGCGGCCAGCGCCCTGACCTTCGCGCAGGAGCGCTGGAAGGCCGGGACGGCCTCCGCCACGCGGTCGGCGCCCCAGCCGGGCAGCGCCGTGAAGGCGACGGGGGTGAGGATCAGCTTTTCGGGCGGCGGAGGGGGCGGCGCCTTGGCCTCCTCCTCCTTCCGCTCGCAGCCAATGAGAAACGCCGCGGCAAGGACTGCCGCGGCGCTAAGACGAACAACCGGATGAGAGAGCATCAGAACCGATCGGTCATTGAGGGGTGCGGGTTTCGACGAGCGCCCAGTTCGGGTCGCCGGCGCGGGTGTTTCGGGCGAAGGTCCAGACGTCCACGGCCTCGACCACGGCGTTGGGATCGCCGTCCACCACGGCACCGGCGCTGTTGCGCACGACGTTCATCTGCTCCGACACGAACTTCACGGTGACCAGCGCGGTGCGGCCGTCCATGCGGGCCTCCACCACATCGGCGTCGGTGATCGTTTCGATGCGGGTCTCCAGCGTCTCGCCGGCCGACTGGCGCTCGCGCACCGCGCGGGCGAAGTTGTCGTAGACCTCGTCCGAGAGCAGGGGGCGCAGGGTGGCCGTGTCGCCCTTGGCGAAGGCCTCCACGATCATCTGGAAGGCGCCGCGGGCGCCCTGCAGGAAATACTTCTCGTCGAAGCTGGGGTCGGCGGCCTTGATCTGCTCCAGCGCCGTGGCCAGCGACACCGGCTCGTCGGGCGACGGGGCGGTGTTCGGCAGGGGCCGCTCGCGGTTGGGCATCGCCACCACGTTGTCGGGCTGGTTGTTGGGGCGGGCCGTGAAGGGGTTCGGCCGCTGACGCTCCTCACCGGTGCGGCGGCCGAGCACGCTGCGCAGCCGGTACACGAGAAACGCCGCGATCATCGCGAAGATCAGGATCTCGACGAACACAAACCCATCTCCCATCATCCATCCTTCCGGGTGACTGAAGGCCGGCCCCGAAATCACCGGCCCCGCTTGATCCACTACTGGACCCTCCGGCGGGTGAGCATTAAGTGTACCGGAACGGTGCCGGGACCAGATCCCAGCTCGCCCTCTCCGCCGAGGATTCCACCCGATGACCCGTGCCGGAGCTGTTCTTCCAACCAAAGATCGGGTGACGTACCCTGGTGTAGATAGGCCCTCGGGGTTGAAAGAGCAAGGACGGCCATGAATCCCCTGTTGCTGTTGTTCCTTTTGCTGCCGATCGCGGAAATCGCCACCTTCATCGAGGTCGGCGACTGGATTGGCGCCGGCCCGACGGTCGGGCTGGTGATCCTGTCCGCCATCCTCGGGTCCGTGCTGATCCGGTGGCAGGGATTGTCCGTTCTCAAACGCGCGCAGGAGGCGGCGGAGCGCGGCGAGAGCCCGGTCGGCGCCGTATTCGAGGGGTTCTGCGTCGTCGTCGCCGGCCTGCTGCTGATCATCCCCGGCTTCCTGACGGACATCGTCGGAATCCTGCTGTTCGTGCGCCCGATCCGCAACGCTCTGGGCCGCTGGCTGTTCGACCGTATGAAAGGCGCGGCCTCCTTCCAGATGCACGGCCGCATGGGCGGTCAGGCGGGTGGCCAAGGCTGGAACGCCGGCAATCCGAACGGCCCCCATGGCGGGCCGCCCGACCGCCCGCCGCCGGGTGTGATCGACGTCGATTACCAGGAGGTCGACCCCGATGGCGGCCGTCCGGGAAACGCCGGTCCGGCGGACCGCGACGGGCCGGACGACACGCCCAAGCTCGGGGACTCCCGCTGGGCGCCGCCCGGTTCGCCCTACCGCAACGACCGCGGGTGAAACGCACCGGTTTCACTTTGTGGAGCCAGCGGTTCCGTGCTAGCCAGCGGGTCTTGAAGACCTTTCCATCGTGATGCCGCCCCGCGGCCAGGAGTTGTCCATGTCCGATCAGCAGATCAACGGTCAAGATCAGGAAGCCGCCTCGTCGCTGCCGATGCATGTGCTGGCGCAGTATGTGAAGGACCTGTCCTTCGAGAACCCCAACGCACCGCAAAGCCTGCTGCCCGGCCAGCCGCAGCCGCAGGTCAACATCGGCGTGGACGTGCAGGTTCAGCCGATGGGCGAGGACGTCTACGAGGTCGTGCTCAAGCTGCATTGCGAGGCCAAGCAGGCCGAGGCGACCGCCTTCCTGGTCGAGGTCGCCTACGGCGGCCTGTTCCAGCTTCCGGGCCTGCCGCAGGAGCATCACCGCCCGGTGCTGCTGATCGAGGCGCCGCGGATGCTGTTCCCGTTCGCCCGCGCCATCGTGGCCGGCTGCACCCAGGACGGCGGCTTCCCGCCGCTGATGATCAACCCGATCGACTTCGTCGACCTGTACCGTCGCCAGACCGCCGGCCAGCAGGCCCAGGCCGAAGAGGCGCCGCAGTCGCCGTTCTGATATGGCGATTCTGACGGCAGCGTTCTGATCCGGGCCATCGGTTTCGGGCAAACAAAAAGGCGGGAGGCTCCATTGGGGCCTCCCGCCTTTTTTGTGCCCTCCCCCGCCCTTGGACCGGATGGGGGAGAGGAAACCACCGATTACTGATTCATGGACTCGAAGAATTCCGAGTTCGACTTTGTGTGCTTCAGCTTGTCGACCAGGAAGTCCACCGCGTCGGTCACACCCATCGGCATCAGGATGCGGCGCAGGATCCACATCTTGGAGATGGTGCCCTTGTCCACCAGCAGCTCCTCCTTGCGGGTGCCCGACTTGGAGATGTCGATGGCCGGGAAGGTGCGCTTGTCGGAGAGCTTGCGGTCCAGCACGATCTCGGAGTTGCCGGTGCCCTTGAACTCTTCGAAGATCACCTCGTCCATGCGGCTGCCGGTGTCGATCAGCGCGGTCGCGATGATGGTCAGCGAACCGCCCTCCTCGATGTTGCGGGCCGCACCGAAGAAGCGCTTCGGGCGCTGCAGCGCGTTGGCGTCGACACCGCCGGTCAGCACCTTGCCCGAGGAGGGAACGACGGTGTTGTAGGCGCGGGCCAGACGGGTGATGGAGTCCAGCAGGATGACCACGTCGCGCTTGTGCTCGACCAGCCGCTTGGCCTTCTCGATGACCATCTCGGCAACCTGGACGTGGCGCGTCGCCGGCTCGTCGAAGGTGGAGCTGATGACCTCGCCCCGCACGGAGCGGGCCATGTCGGTCACCTCTTCCGGACGCTCGTCGATCAGCAGGACGATCAGATAGGCTTCCGGGTGGTTGGTTGCGATGGAATGGGCGATGTTCTGCAGCATCACGGTCTTGCCCGTGCGCGGCGGGGCGACGATCAGCCCGCGCTGGCCCTTGCCCAGCGGCGCCACGAGGTCGATGATGCGGCCCGTGTAGTTCTTCTTGGTCGGGTCGTCGACTTCCATGCGCAGCCGCTCTTCCGGATAGAGCGGGGTCAGGTTGTCGAAGTTGATGCGGTGGCGGACCTTGTCCGGCGCATCGAAGTTGATCGTGTTGACCTTGAGAAGGGCGAAGTAGCGCTCGCCATCCTTGGGCGCGCGGATCTGGCCTTCGACCGTGTCGCCGGTGCGCAGGCTGAAGCGGCGCACCTGGCTGGGGCTGACATAGATGTCGTCAGGGCCGGGAAGATAGTTGGCCTCCGGCGAGCGCAGGAACCCGAAGCCGTCCTGAAGAACCTCGAGCACGCCGTCGCCGTAGATCGGGACATCGTTTTCCGCCAGCTGCTTGAGGATGGCGAACATCATGTCCTGCTTGCGCAGAGTGCTGGCGTTCTCGATCTGCAGTTCCTCGGCGAACGCCAGCAGTTCGGCGGGGCTCTTGCACTTCAGCTCTTGGAGATGCATGGGGGTGCCTTAAGGGAATCGGTCATGCGAGGGGGAGTGCCAGAGGTCCCGGGCCGGCGCAGGGTGCGTCGGTTGAGCGTCGAACGGCGCTGAAGGCTGGGAATGCCTGTCGGACGTCGCGCCCAGATCGTTGGGGAGGGACGGAACGGCGGATGTGGGATGGGTGCCCGCGAGGCTTGCCGCCCCGTGGTGGGAAAGATGGTTAGCGGAACGCCGTCTGCAAGTCAAATGAAAGCGAATTCTTGGAAACGGGCTGGATTCTTGCGCGTCTTCGTCCGGGTCACGATGCCGCATCCCCTGTTATCCAGGCCACCAGCGCACGACCTGAACGTTCAGGACAGAAACGGTTTGGTTGACATCATGAGCCCGCATGACCGTTCCGGACCCGGAACCATCGTTGCTCCCGAAACCTCCACCGACCCCCTGCCCTGGCACGCCCAGCCCCCGGACCAGGCCTTGGCCGCGCTGGACAGCCCCGACGACGGGCTGACGCCCGACGAGGCGGCGGAGCGCCGGCGGCGGTACGGCCCCAACCGGCTGACTCCACCACCCCGCCGGTCGGCGCTGATGCGCTTCCTGGCGCAGTTCGACAATCTGCTGATCTATGTGCTGATCAGCGCGGGAATCGTCACGGTTCTGCTCGGCGAGTTCGTCGACGCCGCGGTGATCGCCGGCGTGGTGCTGATCAACGCGGCCATCGGCTACGTCCAGGAAGGCAAGGCGGAGCAGGCGCTGGACGCCATCCGCAGCATGCTGTCGCCGCAGGCGGTGGTTTTGCGCGGCGGCCATCAGGTCACCGTCCCGGCGGAGGATCTGGTACCCGGCGACCGGGTGCTGCTGGCCTCGGGCGACAAGGTGCCGGCGGACCTGCGGCTGGTCCGGGTCAAGGGGCTGCGCGTGCAGGAGGCAGCGCTGACCGGGGAGTCCGTGCCGGTCGCCAAGAGCGCCGACGCGGTGGCCGCGGACGCTCCCCTGGCGGAGCGCGGCGGCATGGCCTATTCCGGCACGCTGGTGGCCCAGGGACAGGCCACGGGCGTCGTGGTGGCCACGGGGGACCGGACGGAGCTGGGCCGCATCGGCACGCTCCTGGCGGGCGTTGAGGAGCTGACCACGCCGCTGCTCGCCCAGATGGCGGTCTTCGGGCGCTGGCTGACCATCGGCATCCTGGCGCTGACCGCGCTGACCTTCCTCTACGGCTCGCTGGTGCAGGGGGAACCCTGGCCGGACATGGTCATGGCCGCGGTCGGTCTCGCGGTAGCGGCGATTCCGGAAGGGCTGCCGGCGGTAATGACGATCACTCTGGCCATCGGGGTCACCCGCATGGCCCGGCGCAACGCCATCATCCGCCGCCTGCCGGCGGTGGAAACGCTGGGCTCGGTCGGGATCATCTGCTCCGACAAGACCGGCACGCTGACCCGCAACGAGCTGGTCGTGCAGACCGTGGTAACCGCGGCGGGCGACTGCGCGGTGACCGGCACCGGCTACCGCCCCGAAGGCGAGTTCCGCCGCGACGGCAAGGCCCTGGATCCCGCCGCCGATCCCGTGCTGGTCGAGCTGGCCCGCGCCGCCCTGCTGTGCAACGACGCGGAGCTTCAGCGCGGCGAGGATGGCGGCGATGGCAGCGGCGGCTGGACGGTGGCCGGCGACCCGACCGACGGCGCCCTGCTGGCGCTCGGCATGAAGGCCGGGCTGGACGCGCGGGAGGAAGCCGCCCGCTGCCCGCGTACGGACGTCATCCCCTTCGAATCCGAACACAAGTACATGGCCACTCTGCACCACGACCATGAGGGGCACGGGCTGCTGTACGTTAAGGGCGCGCCAGAGCGCGTGCTGTCCATGTGTACGCACGTACGGGCTGCGGACGGCGGCAGCGCGCCGCTCGACGCCGCCCACTGGCGGGTGCAGGTGGAGGACTTGGCGGCGCGTGGCCAGCGCGTCCTGGCGCTCGCCGCCCGCCCCGCGTTGCCCGGCCAGACTGTGCTCGACATGGACGACGTGCGGGAGGGGCTGATCCTGCTCGGCCTGTGCGGCTTCATCGATCCGGCCCGCGAGGAGGCGGTGGCGGCGGTGGCCGAGTGCCAGGCGGCGGGAATCCGCGTCAAGATGATCACCGGCGACCACGCCGGCACCGCCCAGGCCATCGGGCGGCAATTCAACCTGTCGGGCGACGCCGTGTCCGGGACCGAACTGGACCGGCTGGACGACGCGGCGCTGGTCGCCGTGGCGCGCGACACCGACGTCTTCGCCCGCACCACGCCGGAGCACAAGTTGCGCCTCGTCCGCGCGCTCCAGACGGCCGGCCACACGGTCGCCATGACCGGGGACGGGGTGAACGACGCCCCCGCCCTGAAGCGCGCCGACGTCGGCGTCGCCATGGGCTGCAAGGGCACGGAGGCCGCGAAGGAGGCCGCCAGCATGGTGCTGGCCGACGACAACTTCGCCTCCATCGCCCACGCCGTGGAGGAAGGGCGGACCGTCTACGACAATCTGCGCAAGACGATCCTGTTCATGCTGCCGACCAACGGCGCCCAGGCGCTGGTGATCCTGGTCGCCGTGCTGGCCGGCTACACGCTGCCGATCACGCCCGTACAGATTCTCTGGGTCAACATGGTCACGGCGGTGACGCTGGGCTTGGCGCTGGCCTTCGAGCCGCCGGAAGCGGCGGTGATGAAGCGCCCGCCCCGCCCGCAGGACGAGCCGATCCTGCCCGGCTTCCTGATCGGGCGCATGGTGCTGGTGATGGCACTCCTGGTCGCCACCAGCTTTGGATTCTTCCTGCTGCACGAGGGCCACGGCGACCCGACGCCGGTCGCCCGCACCATGGCCGTCAACGCGTTGGTGATGGGGGAGATCTTCTTCCTGCTGAACGCCCGGGCGGTCACCGCCTCGGTGCTGAACCGGCGAGGGCTGTTCGGCAGCCGCCCGGTGTGGATCTCCATCGGGCTGATGCTGGTCTTCCAGCTCGCCTTCACCTATGCCCCGCCCCTGCAGAGCCTGTTCGGCACGGCGGCGGTGGACTGGACCCAGTGGGTGGCCATGACGGCGGCCGGTCTGGCGATCTTCCTGGCGGTCGAGGCGGAGAAGGCGGTCACCCGCCGGGTGATGGGGCGGCGGGGCTGACCGCCGCCCCTTCCCATCAGAACGGCTTTACGATCACGAAGATGACGATGCCGATCATCAGCAGGGTCGGCGCCTCGTTCCACATGCGGAAGAAACGCTGCGGGCGGGTGTTGCGGTCCGCCTCGAAGTCCTTCCGCCAGCGCGCCATCATCATGTGCGTGCCGGTCAGGGCCAGGACGAACAGCAGCTTGGCGTGCAGCCAGCCCTGCTTCATCCAGGCCGGCTCCATCACGATCATCGCGATTCCGAACAGGTAGGCGGCGCCCATCGCCGGATTCATGATGGCGCGCAGCAGGCGGCGCTCCATCACCTTGAACCGCTCCGAGGATTCGGAGCCCGGCGCCGTCTCGCAATGATAGACGAACAGCCGCGGTAGATAGAGAAGCCCGGCCATCCAGGCGATGATGCTGATGACGTGCAGAGCCTTGACCCAGAGATAAAGCACCGGTCTCCCCTTCTCATCCTGTTGCGCGTTTCTTGGAACCTGCCGGGGCTTAGCCGCGGTTCGGCCAGTCCTTGATCAGACGGGCCAGCTCGGCGACGTGGTCCGGCGGGGTGGTCTGGATCACGCCGTGGCCCAGGTTGAAGACGAAGGGCTTGCCGGCAAGCGTCTCCAGAATCTCCGACGCGGCGGTGCGCAGGGCCTCGCCACCGGCGGCGAGCATGATCGGGTCGAGGTTGCCCTGCACCGGCAATCTGGATTGCAGATTCCCGGCCGCCCAAGCCACCGGGACGGTGGTGTCGAGCCCGACCGCATCCACACCACTGCCCGTGACGTACTCCTCATAGGAGAGGCCCGCACCGCGCGGGAAACCGATGACTGGAATCGCGGGGTGGCGCGCCTTGATCCGGTCCACAATCCGCCGTGTCGGCTCGATCACCCAGCAGCGGAATTCGCCCGCCGGCAGGACGCCCGCCCAGCTGTCGAACAGCTGCACGACCTCGGCCCCGGCCTCGATCTGGGTGCACAGATAATCGGCGGTCACCTCGACCAGCAGATCCATCAGCGCGCCGAACCCGGCGGGATCGCCGTAGGCCCAGCGCTTGACGTGCGCGTACTCCTTGGATCCCGCCCCCTCGACCATGTAGCAGGCGATCGTCCAGGGCGCCCCGGCAAAGCCAATCAGCGTGGTGTGCGCCGGAATCGCACTGGAGAGGCGGCGGACGGTCTCGTAGACCGGCTCCAGCCGCTCGTGGAAGCGGTCGCGCGACAAGCGCTCGAGGTCTTCCACGCTTCTCACAGGGTCGAGCTTCGGCCCCTCGCCCTCCAGGAAAGCTAGTGGCTGGCCCAGGGCGTGCGGCACCACCAGGATGTCCGAGAACAGAATCGCCGCGTCCATGTCGTAGCGGCGCAGCGGCTGCAAGGTCACCTCGACCGCGTGATCGGGGTTGTAGCACATGTCCAGGAAGCTGCCGGCCTTGGCGCGCAATTCCCGATATTCCGGCAGGTAACGGCCGGCCTGGCGCATGAGCCAGAAGGGCGGGCGCTGGCGCACCTCGCCGGCAAGGGCGGCGAGCATCGGCTTGGCAATCTTGGACACGGCCTCGGACACGGCGGATCGTTCCCCTATGAGTGAATCGGGTCTGCGGGTTGTCTCCCCTCTACTCAGTATTCTTTTTAAAGAGAGAAAGGAAGAAGGGGTGGTGGGTGCCTGTGGAAAACGGGAATCCCCGCTTTACGCAGAATCGTCCACAGGCCGGACGGCGCGCTGTGGACGAAATCTGGATTCTGTGGACGACTCCGGACGCTTTCGCCGGAAACGGCGGAAATGCTATACCGGGAAGCCTGGGAATCCCGTGGATAACATGGTCCGCGCGAGTCATTGTACCCATGTTCCGGAGAGGGCGCGCGGATTGTCCCGAAGGGGGCGCCAGCGGGGGCGACGAGTCCCGCCCGGAGGGACAGAATCCAGGAGATCCCCGTTGTCCACAGATTCGGACGGGTTCTCCACAACACGTTGGGGACGGATGAGACAGTTCCACCTGCATCTTGTGTCGGACGCGACCGGCGAGACGATCAACAGCGTCGCCCGCGCTTGCGTCATCCAGTTCGACGATGTTCGCCCGGTCGAGCATTTCTGGAATCTCGTGCGGACCGAGCGTCAGCTCGACATGGTTCTGGAGGGCGTCCAGGAAAATCGCGGCCTCGTCATGTTCACGCTGGTCGATGAGAAGTTGCGCCGTCGCCTCCAGGACTTCTGCCGTGAGGTGCAGGTCCCCTGCATCCCGGTGCTCGACCCGCTGATCAACGCGCTGGCCGCATTTCTCGGTGTGGAATCGCAGCGTCAGCCCGGCCGCCAGCACGCCTTGGACGCCGAGTATTTCGGACGCATGGACGCGATGGACTTCGCGCTGGCGCACGACGACGGCCAGTCGAGCTGGGACCTGCACGAGGCCGACGTGATCCTGATGGGCGTGTCCCGCACGTCGAAGACGCCGACCTGCATCTATCTGGCGAACCGCGGCATCAAGGCGGCGAACATTCCGATTGTCCCGGGATGCCCGATGCCGCCGGAGATCGAGAAGCTGACCCGGCCGCTGGTCGTCGGCCTGACCAAGGACCCGGACCGGCTGGTGCAGATCCGCCGCAACCGGTTGAAGCTGCTGAACCAGAACGAGTCCTCGACCTACGTCGATCCCGAGGTGGTGCGGGCCGAGGTCACCGACGCGCGGCGCATGTTCACCCGGCGCGGCTGGCCGGTGATCGACGTGTCGCGCCGCTCCATCGAGGAGACGGCGGCGGAGATCATGATGCTGCTCGCCCGCCGCCAGAGCGGCGGCCTGCCCGGTATCCCGCCCGAAGGACCGGCGACGTGAGCGGAGCGGTTCCCACCGTCGTCCTCGCCTCCGGCTCCCGCACGCGGGCGGAGATGCTGGAGCGCGCCGGGGTGCGCGTCACGCTCGCCCCGGCGGCGGTGGACGAGGAGGAGATCAAGCTGGCCGCCCGTGCCGAGGGCGCGCCGGTCGAGGATGTGGCCGAGGCGTTGGCCGAGCTGAAGGCGCAGCGCGTCACCCGCAAGCACCTCGGTGCGCTGGTGATCGGCGCCGACCAGATGCTGGAATGCGAGGGCCGCTGGTTCGACAAGCCGGCCGACCGCGACGCCGCTCGGGCCCAGCTGCAGGACCTGCGCGGCAAGACGCACCGGCTGGTGAGCTGCGCCGTGGTGATCCGCGACGGTGAGCGGCTGTGGCACCATGTGGACCGCGCCCGCCTGACCATGCGCCCGTTCAGCGACGCCTTCCTGGAATCCTATCTGAACGCGGCGGGCGACGACGTGCAGGGGTCGGTCGGCGCCTATCACCTCGAAGGGTTGGGCGCGCAGCTCTTCCACCGGGTGGACGGCGATTTCTTCACGATCCTCGGGCTGCCGCTGCTGCCGCTGCTCGGGTTCCTGCGGGTGCATGGGGTGATTGCGGAATGACGATCAGCGGCAAGGCGAAGCTGGCCGGGGTGATGGGCTGGCCGATCGGCCATTCGCGCTCGCCCCGGCTGCACGGCTATTGGCTGGAACAGTACGGCATCGACGGCGCCTACGTGCCGCTGGCCGTGCCGCCCGACCGCATCGAGCAGGCCATCCGCGCCCTGCCTGCGCTGGGCTTTCGCGGCTGCAACGTGACGGTGCCACACAAGGAGGCCGCCTACCGCACGGTCGACCGGCTGGACGACACCGCCAAACGGATAGGCGCCGTCAACACCATCGTGGTCGGCGAGGACGGGACGCTGGAGGGCCGCAACACCGACGGCTTCGGCTTCATTGAGAACCTGAAGAGCGGCGCACCGGGCTGGAAAGCTGCGGACGGGCCGGCATTGGTCATCGGGGCCGGTGGCGCGGCGCGGGCCGTCGTCGCCTCGCTCCTCGACGAGGGCGCGCCGCGTGTCTGGCTGGTCAACCGCACGAGGGCGCGGGCCGACGAGCTGGCCGCCGACATTGGTAACAGCGATGGGGTCGGCGCCATCGAGACCGCCGATTGGGTTTCACGTGAAACGCTTCTCGAAGGGGCGGCGCTGGTCGTGAACACGACCACCCAGGGCATGGCGGGACAGCCGCCGCTGGAGCTCGACCTGCGCGCCCTCCCCGGTTCGGCCGTCGTCACCGACATCGTCTACACGCCCCTGATGACCACGTTGCTGACCGCGGCGCAGGCCCGCGGCAACCGCGTGGTGGACGGCGTCGGCATGCTGCTCCACCAGGCCCGTCCCGGCTTCGCCGCTTGGTTCGGCCGAGAGCCGGAGGTGACCGAGGGGCTGAAGGTCGCCGTTCTCCAGGGCTGAGGTCGCGCGATGATCGTCTTGGGACTGACCGGCTCCATCGGCATGGGCAAGAGCACGGCGGCGCGTATGCTGAAGCGTATGGGCGCGCCGGTCTGCGACAGCGACGCCGTGGTGCACGGCCTGCTGGGGCGTCACGGCGCGGCGGTGCCGGCCATCGCGGCGGCCTTTCCCGGTGTCGTGGTGGATGGCGCGGTGGACCGGCGGGCGCTGGGTGGCGCGGTCTTCGGCAACCCGGCGGCGCTGAAGCGGCTGGAGGCGATCCTCCACCCGGCGGTGCAGGCGGCTCAGCGGCGCTTCCTCAGACAGGCGGCGCGCCGCCGCGTCCGCGTGGCGGTGCTGGACATCCCCCTGCTGTTCGAGACCGGCGGGGAACGCAAGGTGGACCGCAGCGTGGTGGTCACCGCCCCCTTCCTGGTGCAGAAGTCACGGGTGCTGGCGCGGCCGGGCATGACGGCGGAGAAGTTCGCCGCTATTCTGGCCCGGCAGATGCCCGACGCGGAGAAGCGGCGGCGCGCCGACCACGTCGTCAACACCGGCGACGGACGGCGGGCCACCCGGCGGGCGCTGCGCAACATCCTCGCCGACGTGAAGCGGCGCCGCGGACGGCAATGGCCGCCGCGGGGATATCAGCCCGGACAGGTGGTTCATGCGTGAGATCGTCCTCGATACGGAAACGACCGGCTTCAAGCCCGAGGAAGGGCACCGGCTGATCGAAATCGGCTGTGTCGAGCTGCACAACCACGTCGCCACCGGCAAGACCTTCCACTGCTACGTCAATCCGGAGCGCGACGTGCCGCCGGACGCCGTGGCGGTGCACGGGCTGACGACGGAGTTCCTGTCGGACAAGCCGCTGTTCAACGACGTGGTGGCGGAGTTCGTGGCCTTCATCGGCGACGCGCCGCTGGTGATCCACAACGCGGCCTTCGACATGCACTTCCTGAACTGGGAGATGCGGATCGCCGGTTATCCGGTGATGCCGAAGGACCGGGCCATCGACACGCTGCTGATGGCGCGGCAGAAGTTCCCCGGCGCGCCGGCCACCCTGGACGCGCTCTGCAAGCGCTTCGGCGTCGACAATTCCAGCCGCACCTACCACGGCGCGCTGCTCGACGCCCAGCTTCTGGCCGAAGTGTATCTGGAGCTGCGCGGTGGGCGTCAGGCCGGTCTGGCGCTGGCCTCCGGCCCGGCGGCGGGTGGTCCCGCGGCGATCCGCATCGACCGCCCCTACCGCGCCCCGCGCGCCCACGCTCCGAGCGAGGAGGAGCTGGCGGCCCATGCGGAGCTTCTCAAGAAGCTGAAGAACCCGCTCTGGGCCGCCGAGTGAGTTGTTATTCCCTCTCCCGGGGCGGGAGGGGGTTTTGAACCTTACGGCAGCAGCACCGTCGACCCGGTCGTCGCGCGGGACTCAAGCGCCCGATGGGCTTCCGCCGCGTCGCGCAGCGCGAAGGTCTGGCCGACGTTGATGGTCACCCCGCCGGTATGCACCACCTCGAACAGGTCGGCGGCGCTGGCCATCAGGTCGTCGCGCTTGGCGACGTAGCTGAACAAGGTCGGGCGCGTGACGTAGAGCGAGCCCTTGGCTGCCAGGACCTGGAGATCCAGCGGCGGGACCGGGCCGGACGCCGCGCCGAACAGCACCATGAAGCCGCGGGGACGCAGGCAGTCCAGGCTGTCCATGAAGGTCGTCTTGCCGACGCCGTCATAGACCACCGGCACGCCCTGCCCGTCCGTCAGGTCCTTCACGCGGTTCACGAAATTCTCGCGCGTGTAGACGATGGGATGGTCGCAGCCGGCTGCGCGGGCCAGCTCCGCCTTCTCGTCGCTGCTGACCGTGCCGATCACGGTGGCGCCCAGATGCTTCGCCCATTGGCAGAGGATCTGGCCGACGCCTCCCGCGGCAGCCTGGACCAGGATGGTGTCGCCCGGCTGCACCGCGTAGGTGGAGCGCAGGAGGAACTGCGCGGTCATGCCCTGGAGCAGCATGGCGGCGGCCTGCCGGTCCTCGATCCAGCTCGGCAACGGGATCAACCGGTCGGCGGGGGCGAGGCGGGATTCGGCGTAGGCGCCGATCAGCGGCGCGTAACCCACCCGGTCGCCGGGCTTCAGCGTCGTCACGTCCGGACCCACGGCCTCGACCACGCCGGTGCCCTCGGTCCCGATGATGGCGGGAAGCTGCGGCAGCTTGTAGGCGCCGGAGCGGTGATAGGTGTCGATGTAGTTCAGCCCGACGGCGGTCTGGCGAAGGCGCACTTGACCGGGGCCGGGGTCGCCCACCTCGATCTCGTCCCAGCGCAGCGCTTCGGGTCCGCCGTAGTCGTGGATGCGGATCGCGTGAACCATGGTGGTTGGTCCCTTCCCTTTTTATAGAAGCTGAAGCTCCAGCGTATCGCCGGCTTGGTCCGCTGTCACCCGGTACCGCCGCTCGTGGCGGAGCAGCCAGTCCTTGGTCTGCAGGCCGCCCAGGCCGGAATAGCCGCCGGGCGCCCCGCCGCCCCCGACGATGCGATGACAAGGGATGATCACCGGGATCGGGTTGGCCCCGCAGGCCCCGCCCACGGCCCGCGGTGCCGTGTCCAGCAGCCGCGCGACGTCGCCATAGGTCAGGACGCCGCCGTAGGGAATGGCCTGCATCGCCGCCCAGACCTTCTGCCGGAAGGCCGTCCCGCGGGGGGACAGCGGCAAGTCGAAATCCAACCGCGTCCCGGCGAAATAGTCGCGGAGCTGGCGCGCCGCCTCCTCCAGCACGGGGTCCGGCCGGTCATCCCCCAGCCGTCCCCAGTCGAGCGCCACGATGGCGCCGGCGGCGCTGGTCAGGGTCAGCAGGCCCAGCGGGCTGTCGACGGTCAGGCTGCCGGTCGTCGTCGTCATGAGGTCATCTCCGGGTCAGGGCAGCGGCCAGCGCGTCGGGCGCGGTCACCGGCGGGGAGCAGGTCATGCCGGTGCAGACATAGGCGGTCGCCGCCCCGCCCTGCATGCCCTTGCCGTGCGCCGGGTGCCCGGCGGGCAGATCCGTCCCCGGCGGCAGGACGCTGAGGATGCGGTCGGGAAGCGGTCGGTCGAGCACCGCGCGGCGCAGCGCCGCGGTGTCCGGCGCCTGCGGGTCGCCGACGATGACGATTTGCTGGGCCTTCTGGAGAAGCTCCGCCGCGTTCAGGTAGGTCGGCAGCGGGAAGAAATTGCGGCTCAGCTCGCCGGAGAAGGCGGCGGCCAATGCATCCGCCCGCTCGCGGTAGGCGGCCTCGCCGGTGCGGTGGTGCAGCGTCGCCAGAACCGCCAGCATGGTGCCGTTGCCGCTGGGCGTCGCCGCGTCGCCAGCCGACTTGGTGCGGACGATGAGGTCGTCGGCGTCATCCGCCGTGTAGAAATAGCCGCCGGCCTGGGCGTCCCAGAAATGCGCGTCGAGCACCCGCACCCAGGCCCGCGCCTGCTCCAGCGCTCCGGCGTCGCCGGTCGCCTCATGCAGGGCGAGCGCTGCGCGCGCCATGTGGGCGTAGTCGTCCAGCGTCGCCCGGTGCTTGAGCTGCCCGGCCCGCCAGCTGTGCAGCAGGCGCCCGTCCTCGGTCATGCGGTCGCGGACGAAGGCGAAGGCGCGCTGCGCGGCCGCGATCCACTCCGGCTCGTCGAAGACCATGCCGGCCTGGGCGAGGGCTGCGATCATCAGGCCGTTCCAGTCGGCCAACACCTTGTCGTCCCAGCCCGGCTTGATCCGCTTTTCGCGCTCCCGCCAGAGGACCGCCCGCTGTTCGGCCAGCTTAGCCTCGGTCTCGGCGTCCAGCGCCTCGATGCGGTGCAACCGGTTGAGGATGGTCGCCCCCTCCCAGTTGCCCTGCGGCGTGACGCCGTAGGCGCGCTTGAAGACCTCCGCATCGGGGCCGAGGAGACGGTCGATCTCCTCCTCGTTCCAGATGTAGAAGAGGCCCTCCTCGCCTTCGCTGTCGGCGTCCTGGGTCGCGGCGAAGCCGCCACCCTCGGCGATCATCTCGCGCAGCGCCCAGCCGACCGTTTCACGGATGCGCGTCTCGAACAGCGGCTCCCGCTCCGCCTGCCAGACCAGGGTCATCAGGTCGAGAAGCTGGGCGTTGTCGTAGAGCATCTTCTCGAAATGCGGCACCAGCCACATCTCGTCCACCGAGTAGCGGGCGAAGCCGCCGCCCAGATGGTCGTAGATGCCGCCCTGGCTCATATGGGCCAGCGTGTTGGTGACCGCCTCCCGGTAGGGTTCCTTGCCGGTGCGCAGCCAGGCCCGCCACAGCAGCGTGAAGATCGGCACCTGGGGGAATTTCGGGGCGTGGCCGATGCCGCCGTGGAAGGGATCGACCTCGCGGACCAGCCGGTCGGCGATCTGGTCGAGCATGGCGAGGTCGACCTCCCCCGCCGCCCGGTTCTCGGCCAGCTTGCCCAGCGCGTTCTTCAGCGCGGCGACGTTCCGGGTCACGTTCTCCGGCTTGTTGCGGTAGGTCTCCGCCACGCCGCGCAGCACGTCGGGAAAGCCGGGCCGCCCGTAACGCGAGGCCGGCGGAAAGTAGGTGCCGCCCCAGAAGGGCTCGGCCTCCGGCGTCAGGAACATGGTCAGCGGCCAGCCGCCCTGCTGGCCCAGCATGGCCAGGGCCGACTGGTAGATCTGGTCGACGTCGGGCCGCTCCTCCCGGTCCACCTTGATGTTGACGAACAGCTCGTTCATCAGCCCGGCGATCTCCGGGTTCTCGAAGCTCTCGTGCGCCATCACGTGGCACCAGTGGCAGGCGGCGTAGCCGACCGACAACAGCACCGGCTTGTTCTCGCGCTTGGCCCGTTCGAAGGCGTCGCGGCCCCAGGCCATCCAATGGACGGGGTTGTCCTTGTGCTGGAGCAGGTAGGGGCTGGTCTCCCGGCCAAGCAGGTTCGCGGGCATCGCAGGCGTTTCCGGTCTGTGGCGTGGTTGGGAATAAACTGGCGCGGCGGTGCCGTTGCGCCAGGGCTTCCTATCTGTATAGTGGGGCATGAGCCGAAGCGGCGCTCAACCCTTAATTTCCTGCGTACCGCGCGCTTTCCAAGGGAATGGGGCCATGAAAATCACCATCGACATCGACTGCACACCCGAAGAGGCGCGCCACTTCCTGGGCCTTCCCGACGTGAAACCCATGCAGGACGCCATGATGCAGGAGATCCAGGACCGCATGCAGGCCTCCCTGCTCGCCATGGACCCCGAGACGATGATGAAGACATGGCTGCCGGCGGGAATTCAGGGCATGGAGCAGCTTCAGAAAATGTTTTGGTCCCAGATGGCCGCCGCCATGGGACAGGATGGACGCAAGTGACCGATCCGAAGCCCTACTTCGAAGCCCATGTTTTCTCCTGCACCAACCGCCGCCCCGATGGACACAAGCGCGGCTCCTGCGCCGCCCGGGGGTCCGAGAAACTCCGCGACTACATGAAGGCCCGCGCCCGCGAGCTGGGTCTGGACGGCCGTGTGCGGATCAACGCCGCCGGTTGCCTGGACCGTTGCGAGCTGGGTCCGGTGCTGGTCATCTATCCGGAGGGCGTCTGGTACACCTACCGCTCCTTCGCCGATGTGGACGCGATCCTGGAGACGCACTTGGTCGGTGGTGACCGCGTGGAACGGCTCATGCTGAAGCCGGAACAAAAAGAACTGCTGCCGGAACAGGTCGGCTGATCGTTCCGGAACCGGCACGATGATACTCGGCACGATGATCCCGACCATCTTCGCCCTCGCCACCGCCCCCGGCCGCGCCGGTGTGGCGGTGGTTCGCGTTTCGGGCCCGGCTTCCGGCGACGCGCTCGCCGCCCTGACCGGCAAGCCGCTGCCTGAACCCCGCATGGCCACCCTGGTCCGGCTGCGCGATCCCAAGACCGGCGAGGCGCTGGACGACGCCCTGGTCCTGCGCTTCACAGCCCCCCGCAGCTTCACCGGTGAGGACGTGGTCGAGCTGCACCTGCATGGTGGGCGCGCCGTGGTGGCCGGCGTGGTGGAGGCGCTGTCCACCCTGCCCGGACTGCGCGTCGCCGAACCCGGTGAGTTCACGCGCCGCGCCTTCGAGAACGGCAAGCTCGACCTGACCGAGGCCGAGGCGGTCGCCGACCTCGTGGACGCCGAGACCTCCGTCCAGCGCCGTCAGGCCCTGCGCCAGATGGAGGGAGCGCTCGGCAAACTCTACGACAACTGGCGCGATCGGCTGACCCGGTCGCTCGCCCATATCGAGGCCGACATTGACTTCCCTGATGAGGACTTGCCTTCCGGCGTCTCGGACGCCGCGCGTCCCGTACTGAGCACTCTGGCCGGCGAGATCGACGCCCACCTCGATGACCGTGGCCGTGGGGAACGGCTGCGCGAGGGGCTGCACATCGCCATCGTCGGCGCGCCCAACGCTGGGAAGTCGAGCCTGCTAAACGCTCTCGCCCGCCGCGAGGCCGCCATCGTCTCGGCCCGCGCCGGCACCACCCGCGACGTGATCGAAGTCCATCTCGACCTCGGCGGCTACCCGGTGGTGCTGGCCGACACGGCGGGCCTGCGTGAGGCGGCCGCCGACGAGGTGGAAGAGGAAGGCATCCGCCGCGCACTCGACCGCGCCGCCCGCGCCGACGTGAAGGTCGCCGTGTTCGACGCCACCGCTCAACCGACGCTCGACCCGGCGACGGTCGCCCTGCTCGACAAGGACACGGTGGTGGTCCTGAACAAGACCGACGTGGTCGATGCCACGGTGCCGACGGTCGACGGCTGGGAGGCGGTTGCGGTCTCGGCCCGGACCGGTGCCGGCCTGCCGGAGCTGGAGCGGTGTTTGACGGCGTTTACCGCCGACCGGCTGGCGGGCAGTGGTGCCCCCGCCCTGACCCGTGCCCGCCACCGCTCCGCCTTGGAGGAGTGTCGGGATGCCCTGCGCCGCGCCTTGACCGCTCCCTTGCCGGAGCTGATGGCCGAGGATGTGCGTCTGGCGAGCCGGGCCCTTGGTCGCATCACCGGGCGGGTCGATGTCGAAGACCTGCTGGACGTGATCTTCCGGGATTTCTGCATCGGCAAGTGAACTGTGGATGTCGTGACAAACGCGCCGTGCCGTTCTGTTTCACGTGAAACACGGGCTGCGCGGTGTCGCGGCGCTTGGCGTCCGGTGCTGACTCGGCTATGGTCCGGCCATGCGAACGTTCGACGTCATTGTTGTCGGCGGAGGCCACGCCGGTTGCGAGGCTGCCGCCGCCGCGGCGCGCATGGGTGCGCGCACCCTGCTGCTCACCCACAAGCTGGACACCATCGGCGAGATGTCCTGCAACCCAGCCATCGGCGGGTTGGCAAAAGGTCATCTGGTGCGCGAGATCGACGCGCTCGACGGCGTCATGGCCCGCGCCATCGACCGGGGCGGCATCCAGTTCCGCATCCTGAACCGCAGCAAGGGACCGGCCGTCCGTGGCCCGCGCGCCCAGGCCGACCGCAAGCTGTACCGGCAGGCGGTGCAGGCGATCCTCGCGGAACAGCCGAACCTGTCCATCGAGGCCGGCGGCGCCGAGGACCTGACCATCGGCGAGGATGGGCGGGTCACGGGCGTGGTCAC
Organism: Azospirillum brasilense; assembly: GCF_022023855.1. Taxonomy (NCBI): domain Bacteria; kingdom Pseudomonadati; phylum Pseudomonadota; class Alphaproteobacteria; order Rhodospirillales; family Azospirillaceae; genus Azospirillum; species Azospirillum brasilense. Next base: position 962,044 of record NZ_CP059449.1, on the reverse strand, counting down.
TGGGTCCGGCGAAACGCTCGCGGCGGGAAGCGTGGTGCTGACCACCGGCACCTTCTTGCGCGGCCTGATCCATATCGGTGAGGAAACCACACCGGCGGGTCGCGTCGGCGAGGCGCCGTCCATCGGCCTATCCGACACGCTGGCGCGTCTGGGCTTCCCGCTGGGACGTCTGAAGACGGGCACGCCGCCCCGGCTCGACGGCAAGACCATCGATTGGGATGCTCTGGAGAAGCAGCCGGGCGACACGCCACCACCGCCCTTCTCCTACCTGACCGACCGGATCGACACGCCGCAGATCGACTGCGCGATCACCTGGACGACGCCGGAGATGCACGCGCTGATCCGCGGCAACCTCCACCGCGCGCCGATGTACTCCGGCCAGATCCAGAGCACCGGCCCGCGCTATTGCCCATCCATCGAGGACAAGGTGGTGCGCTTCGCTGACAAGGAGCGCCACCAGATCTTCCTGGAGCCGGAGGGGCTGGACGACGACACGGTTTACCCCAACGGCATCTCCACGTCCCTGCCCCGCGACGTTCAGCTTGGCTTCTTGAAGACAATGCCGGGGCTGGAACGGGCGGTGATGATCCGCCCCGGCTACGCCATTGAATACGACTTCGTCGACCCGCGCGAGCTGAAGTCGACGCTGGAGACGCGCCGGACTCCCGGCCTGTTCTTCGCCGGCCAGATCAACGGAACCACCGGCTACGAGGAAGCGGCGGCGCAAGGCCTCATGGCCGGCATCAACGCCGCCCTGCTGGCCGGCGGCTCGGCGGAGGGCTTCATCCTCGACCGCGCCGATGCCTACATCGGGGTGCTGGTCGATGACCTGATCACCCGTGGGACCAACGAACCCTACCGGATGTTCACCTCGCGCGCCGAGTACCGGTTGATCCTGCGCGCCGACAACGCCGACCAGCGGCTCACACCGAAAGGTCTGGCCATTGGGTGCGTCGGGTCGGCGCGGCGCGATGCTTTCACGGCGAAGGCCGAGGCACTCTCCGCCGGCCGCGCGCTGGTGCGCGCCCTCCAGGCCACCCCGGCGGAGCTGCAACGGCAGGGCATCACGGTCAACCAGGACGGCGTGCGGCGGACCGCCGCCGACCTGCTGCGTTACCCAGACCTCGACCTCTCCACTCTCGCCCGGCTGTGGCCGGAGCTGTCGGCGATCCCTGCCGACGTTGTCGAGCAGTTGGAGATCGACGGGAAATACGCCGGCTATCTCGACCGGCAGGAGGCCGACATCCGTGCCTTCCGCAAGGATGAGGCGCTGGAGCTGCCCGATGATCTCGATCCCGACAGCATCGGCAGCCTGTCGGCGGAGATCCGGCAAAAGCTCCGGCAAGCCCGCCCGGCGACCTTGGGCGCCGCGGCCCGCATTCCCGGCATGACCCCGGCGGCGCTGGTCGCCCTGCTCCGCCACGTGAAACGGCGCGACGTGAAGGTGGCCGTCTGATGAGCCTGTTCGATGCCGCAGCCTTCCAGGCTGAGACCGCTGTTTCACGTGAAACGCTCGACCGCCTCGCCGCTTACGAGGCGACGCTGCGCAAGTGGCAGCCAAAGATCAACCTCGTCGGCCCCTCCACCCTGCCCGACGCCTGGCGCCGTCATTTCCTCGACTCCGCGCAGCTCTACCCGCTGCTGCCCGAAGGCGCCCGGGTGCTGGTCGATCTGGGCAGCGGTGCCGGCTTCCCCGGCCTGGTCCTCGCGATCATGGGTGTGCCGGAGGTTCATCTGGTGGAGAGCGACTCCCGCAAATGCGCCTTCCTGCGCGAGGTGGCCCGCGTCGCCGGAGCGTCGGTCACCGTCCACAACAAGCGGATCGAGGCGGTGCCGCCGATCGCCGCCGACGTGGTGACGGCCCGCGCCCTGGCGCCGCTGAACGACCTGCTGACCTGGGCCCATCCCTTCCTGCAGGACCGGGGTGCGGCACTGTTTCCCAAGGGGCAAAATGTGGCGGACGAATTGACCGATACCACCAAATATTGGAAGATGCGGACCGAGCGCTTCGACAGCCGCACCGACCCCACCGGAACCATCCTGCGTGTGAGTGGTATCGCCCGTGTCTAAGACCGCGACCCTGATGCATTCCCGCTCCGACGCTTCCCGCGAGGCTGACATGCCCTCCGCCCTTCCCTCCGCCCGCGTCATATCGATTGCCAACCAGAAAGGCGGCGTGGGCAAGACCACGACCACCATCAATCTGGCAACCGCCCTGGCCGCCATCGGCAAGCGTGTTCTGGTGATCGATCTCGATCCCCAGGGCAACGCCTCCACCGGCCTCGGCATCCCGCGCGCCGACCGGCGTGTCGGCATCTACGACGTCCTGTTCGACGGCATGCCACTGGAAGACGCCGCGACGGTGTCAACGGTGCCGAACCTGTCGATCATCACCTCCTCCGTCGATCTGTCCGGCGCCGAGGTCGAACTGGTCACCTCCGAGCGGCGCGAGTTCCGGCTGCGCGAGGCGGTGGACAAGAGCGCGCTGGAATACGACTACGTGCTGATCGACTGCCCGCCGGCGCTCGGCCTCCTGACGCTGAACGCGCTGGTCGCCTCCCACGCTGTGATGGTGCCGCTGCAGTGCGAGTTCTACGCGCTGGAGGGCCTCAGCCACCTCGTCCGCACCATCGAGCGGGTGAAGCGCGCCTTCAACCCCGAGCTGGACATCCACGGCGTCGTGCTGACCATGTTCGACAAACGCAACAACCTGTCCGACATGGTGGCCGCCGACGTCCGCGGCTTCTTCGGGGAGAAGGTCTACGACACCGTCATCCCGCGGAACGTGAAGGTCTCGGAGGCGCCGTCCCACGGCAAGCCGGTGCTGATCTACGACATGCGCTGCCCCGGGTCGCAGGCATACATCCATTTGGCCGGCGAGGTGCTGCGCCGTGAGAAGAGGCTGAGCGCGTGATGGAGGATACCAAACGTTCGGACGGCGGTGCCCGCCGCGCCAGCCTGGGTCGTGGCCTGTCCGCCCTGTTCGGCGAGGCGGCGGAGGACTATTCCGCGCTCGATAAGGTGCGCCAGTCCAAGCAGGTGCCCATCGAGTTCATCCATCCCGGCAAGTACCAGCCGCGCCGCACCTTCGACGACGAGGCGCTGCAGGGGCTGGTCGAGTCGATCCGCGACAAGGGCATCCTCCAGCCCCTGCTCGTCCGCCGGGATTCGGAGACGACCAACTCCTATGAGCTGATCGCCGGCGAACGCCGCTGGCGGGCCGCGCAGATCGCCGGCCTGCACGAGGTGCCGGTCGTCATCCGCGAGCTGTCGGATCGTGAAGCGCTGGAAATCGCGCTGATCGAGAACATCCAGCGCCAGGACCTGACGCCGCTCGAAGAGGCTGAGGGCTACAAGCGCCTGATGGAGGAGTTCGAACACACGCAGGAGGATCTGGCGCGCTCGGTCGGCAAGAGCCGCAGCCACGTCGCCAACATGATGCGCCTGCTCGCCCTGCCCGACCCGGTCAAGGGCATGGTGCAGGAGGGGGCGCTCAGCGCCGGCCATGCCCGCGCGCTGCTCACCTCTTCCGATCCGGTGTCGGTGGCACGCGAGGTGGTCAAGCGTGGGCTGAACGTGCGCCAGACCGAAGACCTGATGCGTGGCAGTGCGCCGGTCAAGGCCAAGAAGACCGGCGGACGCGGCGGTGCCGCCACCGACCCGACGCTCAGGGACGTCGATCTGGTGAATCTGGAGGAAGAGATCTCCGCCCGCATCGGGCTGAAGGTCGCGATCACGCCGCAGGGCAAGGGCGGCTCCATCACCATCCATTACCAGACGCTGGACCAGCTTGACGACGTGCTGCGCCGGCTTGGTGGTGAATAGGAAGTCGCGGAACCAAACTGTCACTTTAGTGAAACGGCACTAACATGATCTCCCCCTAAACAGGGTCGTCCGGCCGCAGCGACGTGGCCGGAGCCGACAAAGAGGGGGAGATTCATGAAGCCCATCCACGGCCTGTGCCTTGCCGGCCTTACCGCGGCCCTGATTGCGGGGCCGGCTCTTGCGGACCAGAAATTCCCGGCGGAGTTGGCCGGACACGGTGTTATCGACGCGGCGACCTTTGTGGCGCCGCCCGCCGACGCGCCAGACCTCTTCCGCACCTCCGGCAAGTTCACCGCCGCCGACCGCAAACGCGTCGACCAGTCCCGCAGCATCGACGGCACATCCTTCCTGTCGGCACCCGGCGCGGCGCGCGGCACCGGCATGGCACTGCCCTTCGAGGGCCAGCCGGTCCAGGGCTTCTCCGGGATCAAGGCGCTTGGCGACGGCAGCTTCCTGGTGCTGACCGACAACGGCTTCGGCAGCAAGAGCAACTCCGCCGACGCCATGCTGACGGTGCACAGGCTGACCATCGATTGGAAGACCGGCGCGGCGGCGGTGGCCGAGACGCTGTTCCTGCGCGATCCCGACCGCAAGGTGCCCTTCCCCATCGTCACCGAGGCGACCAAGGAACGCTACCTGACCGGCGCCGACTTCGACGTCGAGAGCGTGCAGATCATCGGCGACCGGATGTATTTTGGCGACGAGTTCGGCCCCTACATCCTGGTGACCGACCGGACCGGCACGCTGCTGTCCCTGCATGAGAGCAAGGTGGACGGCAAGCCCGTGCGCTCCCCCGACCATTACGCGGTGTCCACCCCGGCTGTGCCGGGCGCTGTCGGCTTCGAGGTGCGCCGCTCGCGCGGCTTCGAGGGGATGGCCGCGTCGAAGGACGGCCGGTTCCTCTACCCGCTGTTCGAAGGGCCGTTGTTCAACGCCCAGCTTGGGACGGGTGGTGCCTGGGAGACCAAGGACGGGCGGGAGTATCTGCGCATCGCCGAGTTCGACGTCGCCAAGGGCGACTTCACGGGCCGCAGCTTCAAGTACCTTCTGGAGGCCAACGGCAACAACATCGGCGACTTCAACATGATCGACGCCACCACCGGCTTGATCATCGAGCGCGACAACGGCGAGGGCGACCCGGCCAAGGGCTGCAGCGGCCAGCCCACCCCGGACTGCTTCAACGTCCCGGCGCAGGTCAAGCGGGTCTACAAGATCGACTTCGCCCAGGCCGACGCCGAGGGCTTCGTGAAGAAGGTCGGTTACGTCGACCTGATGGACATCGACGATCCGAAGGGCATCGCCCGGCTCGGCGGCGACAAGGGCAAGTTCACCTTTCCCTTCGTGACCATCGAGAACGTCGATGTGGTGGACGCCGAGCACATCGTGGTCGGCAACGACAACAACCTCCCCTACTCGTCGGGCCGCGCGCTGGGCAAGCAGGACCACAACGAGCTGATCCTGCTGCGCGTGCCGCAGTTCCTGGCCACGAAATAAGGGGCCGCGAAATAAGGGGCCGCGAAATAAGGGGTCGCGAAATAAGGAAGAGGTTCAGCGCCGCGCCAGCGAGGCGAGCTGGAAGAGGACGCGGGCGCACAGCGTCTGGTCGGGCATGTTGGTCCGCTTGCAGTCGGCCTCGGCCTCGACCAGCCGCTCCAGCGCCTGCCGAACCAGCGGCGCCGGCCAGCGGCGGGCCTGACCGGTCAACCGCGGCTTCATCTTGAAGAACACCGGCGGGCGCAGCGCCTCCACCGCGGCGTCCGCCGACTTGCCCGCCGCCACCTGCCCGGCGACCAGTTGCAGCCGCTGGAAATGACGCTGGGCGGCGCGCAGGATCGGCACCGGGGACATGCCCTCGGCGAACAGCCGGGCCAGCGAGCGGTCGAGCGTCGCGAAGTCTCCCTCCGCCGCCGCCCAGATCGGCTCGTCGAGCGACAGGGCCGCGCTGTCGCCGACGCAGGCCTGGGCATCCTCCAGCCGGACGCGCGTCTCCGTGCCCATGTAGAGCGCCAGCTTCTCCATCTCGCCGCGCGCCACCATGCGGTCGCCGACCAGATTGCCGGCGAGGAAGGTCAGGGCGTCGGGATCGGCGGTCAGGCCATGGCCGTGCAGGATGTCGGCGATGACCCGGCCGAGCGCCGCCTCCTCCTCCACATAGCAGGGGATGGCGACGGCGCCGTCGGCCCCTTCGAACAGGGTGCGCAACTTCGACCGGTTGCCGAGATCGCCGGCTTCGACGATGACGAGGCTGTCACCGGGCGGCGGGTCGGCCAGGAAGGCGGTGAAGGCGGCGGCGACGTTGTCCTCCGCCTCGCGCACGCGGATCAGGCGGCGGCCCCCGGTGAAGGACAGGGCGGCGGCCTCGTCGGCCAGACGCGCGGGGTCGTCGGCGACGGCGCGGCCCAGCATCTCGGTGACCCGGAAAGGGTCGGACAGGTCGGCGACCACGGTGCGGCCCAGCCCCATGGCGCGGTCGCGCACCAGACCGGTGTCCGGGCCGTAGAGCAGGACCGCGCGGATCTTGGGATCGGGGCTGCGCAGGAAGCCGTCGATCGCCCGGGCTTGCAGCTTCACGAAGACACCGTCGGTGGCGGAGGACCGGCCTCCGGTTGTCCAGTGTGGATCAGAGCTTGCGGCCGAGCTGGGCGGCCACGCGGGTGGTGATCTCGTTGGAGATTTCCAGAATCGCGCGGTCGTAGGCGTTCTCGACCGTGACCAGGGCGCCGTACTGCTGCTCCAGCACGTTGTAGCTGATGTAGGAGCGCGCGTTGGCCTGGAACAGGATCGCGCCCGTCGCCGCGTCGATGAGCTGGTAGGGGGCGTTCACGACGAGCTGGGCGCGTGTGGCGGTCGCGTCCTTCTGAAGGGACAGCTTCTGCTCCGACGCGGTCAGCACGGTCTCCAACCGGTAGCGTGGGGCGGCGGGACGGCCATCGGCGTAGAAGCGGTCGATCAGGAGATTGCGCAGCTTCTGGCCATAACGGTCCTTGATGCCGCCGATCTCGACCTGCTGGAGCTCGGCGGTGCCGATGCTGTTCGCCCCGAGGTTTCCATACATGGGCTGGAAACCGCAGGCCGCCGTGGCAAGCACCGCCGGCGCAAGCAGGGCGAGGGCCAGAAGCCCTCGCCGCCGTACGCCGGCTTTGCGGTTACGGCCATTGTCATTAGGGAGGTCAGACGACGACATTGATCACCCGGTTCGGGACGACGATGACCTTGCGCACCGGCTTGCCCTCCAAGGCGCGCTGGACGTTTGGATCGGCCAGGGCGGCCTGCTCCGCGGCATCCTTCGCCATGTCGCGCGGCAGCTCCAGCGTCGCGCGCAGCTTGCCGTTGACCTGCACCGCCATGGTGACCGAGTCCTCGACCACCAGGGCGGCGTCGGCCTGCGGCCAGGGCTGGTTGACAAGCAGCGTGGCATGGCCGAGCTGCGCCCACAGCTCCTCGGCGAGATGGGGCATCATCGGGGCGATCAGGCGGACGGTGGCCTCGAAGCCTTCGCGCAGGACCCAGGCTTCGCCCTCGCCCGTGCCGTCCAGCTCGGCCAGTGCGTTGGACAGCTCTCGCACGCGGGCCACCGCCTTGTTGAAGCGGAACTTCTCCAGGTCTTCCGAGATGCCGGCGATGGCCTTGTGGACCAGACGGCGGGTGGCCTCGGCCTTGGCGCTGAAGACGTCCGGCTTCGGCGTCCCGGCGGGCGGCAGAGCGACCGGCGATTCCGTCACCATCCGCCACAGGCGGTTGATGTAGCGCCAGGCGCCGTCGATGCCGGCTTCGGTCCATTCCAGGTCGCGTTCCGGCGGGCTGTCGGACAGCATGAACAGGCGGGCGGCGTCGGCGCCGTAGGTGCCGATGATGTGCGCCGGATCCACCACGTTCTTCTTGGACTTCGACATCTTCTCGACGCGGCCAACCGTCACCGGGCCGTCGTTGTCGTTGCGGATGTAGTCGCCGAGATCGTTCCTGCGGATGTCGGTCGGGGCCAGCCAGGCGCCGGTGCCGGTGTCCTTGTAGGTCTCATGGTTGACCATGCCCTGGGTGAAGAGGCCGGCGAAGGGCTCCTCCACGTTCAGGTAGCCGCACTGCTTCATCGCCCGCGTCCAGAAGCGGGAATAGAGCAGGTGCAGCACGGCATGCTCGATGCCGCCGATGTACTGGTCCACGGACAGCCAGTAGTCCACCGCCTCGCGCGTGAAGGCGACATCCTCGGCTTTGGGCGAGCAGAAGCGGGCGAAATACCAGCTCGACTCGATGAAGGTGTCGAAGGTGTCCGTCTCGCGCACCGCCGGCTTGCCGCAGCTCGGGCAGCTCGTGTGCTTCCACGTCGGGTGGTGGTCCAGCGGGTTGCCGGGCTTGTCGAAGGTCACGTCGTCCGGCAGAACGACCGGCAGATCCTGCTGCGGAACCGGGACGATGCCGCAGCTGTCGCAGTGGATGACCGGGATCGGGCAGCCCCAGTAACGCTGGCGGGAAACGCCCCAGTCGCGCAGGCGGTACTGGGTGGTGCGCTCGCCCTGCCCCTGCTCCTCAAGCCGCTTGCCGACCTCCTGCTTGGCCGGCTCGACCTCCATCCCGTCGAGGAAGCGGGAATTGCGCAGCAGGCCGGGGCCGGTATAGGCCTCGTCGCCGACCGCGAAGGTCGCGGGATCGGCGTCCGCCGGAACGACCACCGGCGTGACCGGCAGGCCGTACTTGCGGGCGAAGTCCAGGTCGCGCTGGTCATGGGCCGGGCAGCCGAAGATGGCGCCCGTGCCGTATTCCATCAGCACGAAGTTGGCGACGTAGACCGGCAGCTCCCAGGACGGGTCGAAGGGATGCACCACCCGCAGCCCGGTGTCGAAGCCGCGCTTCTCAGCGGTTTCGATCGCCTCCTCGCTGGTGCCCAGGCGGTTGCACTCGGCGATGAACTCGGCCAGCGCGGGGTTGCCGGCGGCCAGTTCGGCGGCCAGCGGGTGGTTGGCGGAGATCGCCGCGAAGGACGCGCCGAACAGCGTGTCGGGCCGGGTCGTGAAGACTTCCAGCTTGTCCGTCCGTCCGACGAGGTCGAAGCGGAAACGCACGCCGGTGGACTTGCCGATCCAGTTCTCCTGCATCAGGCGCACGCGCTCCGGCCAGCGGTCCAGCGTGTCCAGCCCCTTCAGCAGCTCGTCGGCGTAGGCGGTGATCTTGAGGAACCACTGCGACAGCTTGCGCTTCTCGACCAGCGCCCCGGTGCGCCAGCCGCGACCGTCGATCACCTGCTCGTTGGCGAGGACCGTGTTGTCGACCGGGTCCCAGTTGACCCAGGACTCCTTGCGGTAGGCCAGGCCTTCCTTGAGGAAATCCAGGAACATCTTCTGCTCGTGGCGGTAATACTCCACGTCGCAGGTGGCGATCTCGCGGTCCCAGTCGATGGACAGGCCCATCGTCTTCAGCTGGGCGCGCATGGCCGCGATGTTCTCGCGCGTCCATTTGGCCGGATGGGTCTTCTTCTCCAGCGCGGCGTTCTCCGCCGGCAGGCCGAAGGCGTCCCAGCCCATCGGGTGCAGAACGTTGAAGCCACGGGCGCGCTTGTAGCGCGCGATCACATCGCCGATGGTGTAGTTGCGGACATGCCCCATGTGGATGCGCCCCGACGGGTAGGGGAACATCTCCAGCACGTAATACTTCTCACGGGAAGCGTCCTCGCGCGCGGTGAAGCAGCCCTGCCGCTCCCACTCGCCCTGCCACTTCGCTTCGGTTTCCTTGACATTGTAACGCGACATGACCGCAGACGCCGTTCCGTGAGTTTCGTGGATCTAGACAAATAAGGCGCCGACGGCGGGGCAACAGGCGGCGGACCGATGACCGCGCCCCACCCCGCCCGGCGCCCCGTTCAGCGTGCCGCGGCCTGCTGGGCGACGCGGATCTGGCGGGCGCGGGTCAGCACCGCGTCCTCCAGCGTCGTCGCCGTCTCCGGCCCGACCGCGCTGTCGCGCCAGTCCGACCCGGCGCGCTGCTGCTTGAACACCGACACCCGCACGCCGTCGGCGCGGAGCTGGCGATCCATGATGTACAGGTTGACCTTGAAGCGCTCGTTCGGGGTGTCCGGCGGGGTGTACCAGTCGGTCAGGATGACGCCGCCGAACGGGTCGGCGGAGACGATCGGCATGAAGGACAGCGTGTCCAGCGAGGCGCGCCACAGGAAGCTGTTGACGCCGATGCCGTTGGGATCGCCCTGCTCGGCGCCGTTGCGCTTGTTCTTGCCGAACAGGCTGAAGCCGCCGTCGGTGCCGAGAAGGCTGCCGAACTTGTATTCCTTCTTGATCTGCTCATCGACGGTTTCCGTCTGGCCGCCCCAGCTGGAGCAACCGGCCACGGCGAGCGACGCCGCGAGCACGACGGGGGCAAGGCGAAGGACACGGGAACGGCGCATGGTCGGAACCTGGATCAATAAATTCGGGGTACCGCGCACGATACCGCGGCGGATGCCGGTGAAAAGACCATAAAAGCCCGCCCGCGGCAACAGCCGATGCGGGGCGCAGCCTGTGCCTTTGCTGTGTCCGGGGCGATGCCGGAGCCCTGCGGACGGGATGGCGCGGGCGGCGGAATTCCAACGGCGGCGCACAATCAAGGTGTGTTCCGTCGGACACACTGTTCCTTCATTGCTGCAACTTTTCGATTTCCGGCTTGCTGGCGTCCCCGCATCTGCGTACCACAGAGCCAGCCAGGACGTTAACCGGGCTGAAAATTCTGCTGCCAGGATGGAGGCAACAATCATGAACCGTTATCTGCTCGCGGGCTGCGCCGCTGCCGCTCTGGCTCTGGGTGCCGGCGCTGCCAACGCTCAGGCCAAGTTTGAAGTCAAGGTCGGCGGCGACGCCTACTTCGAAGGCGGCTACGTCAACGAAGACCGCGACCAGGGCGCCCGTTCGGTTGACTTCCGCAACCGCTTCCGCGTCATCGTGACCCCGACCGCCAAGGCCGACAACGGTCTGGAGTACGGTGGCCGCATCCGTATGCGCGCCAACTCGGGTGCCAACAACGCCCGCACGATGGACGCCGACCGCGGCTACATCTTCGCGCAGGGCGCGTTCGGTCAGGTCCAGATGGGCGTGACCAACTCCTTCAACGACGCCACCTACGTCACCGCTCCGCAGGATTACCTGCAGCTCGGCATCTATGACGGCGTCGCCGCCTGGATCGGCCAGACCTCCGACATCGGTGGCGGCCTCGCCGGTCTGAACGGCTCGATGCTGAGCCAGTCGCTGGTCGTCGAGAACAACGCGACCAAGATCGTGTACTTCTCGCCGCGCTTCGCCGGCCTGCAGGTGGGCGCCAGCTACACCCCGCGCAACGACGACTCGCACGCCTCGGTCAACCGCGCTGACCTGACCCCGGTCACCGCCACCGGCCGCGGCTTCTCGACCACGTTCGAGGATCTGGTCGAAGTCGGCGCCAACTACAGCAACACCTTCGGCGGCGTTTCGCTGAAGGCCAGCGCTGGCTACTACTGGGGTTCCGCTGCCGGCACGACCACGGTCGGCGCCAGCGTCGAGGACCTGAACGCTTGGCAGGTTGGTGCCCAGCTCGGCTACGCCGGCTTCTCGCTCGGCGGTTCGTACACCGACTTCGGTGAGTCGGGCCAGATCCAGACCGCGACCTCGGACAACGAGAAGAGCCGCCTCTGGGTTGTCGGCGCTCAGTACACCGCTGGCCCGATCGTCGTCGGCGCCAACTACAAGAGCGGCAAGGACGCCGGCAGCCTCTATGCCGCTGGCGACCGCACCCTGGAAGTCATCGAAGTGGGCGCCGGCTACACCGTCGCTCCGGGCCTGACCCTGCAGGCTCAGTATGACTACTTCAAGGCCGAGAGCGACCTGAGCACGGCCGCTGCGGACCTGGACAACGACGGTCACGTCGTCCTGCTCCGTACGGTCCTGGCGTTCTAATCTGCGGTCATCCGTGGATGGAGAAGGGCGGTGGCTTCGGCCACCGCCCTTTTTCTTTGTCCATCTTCCTTGCCTGTCGCGCTGCCCTTGCCTGTCGCGCTACGCCTTTTCCGTGCGCTTTCGCCCGCCGGTTCGCCGTCCGCCCTGGTGCTTTTCGGTGCGTAAAGTTTGTTCATCGCGCCCAAAATCTGGACAAGCAATGTGCTATATTTACGGCATGCGGGAAAAACCATTAGACACCAAACACTTATGACTGTGTCGGAATGGCAACTGTGTTACAGTTGCACCGTTGCCCCTGTCGAATCGCTCTTGTCGGGTGAGCGAACGGGTGGCTTAGTAATTGATGGGAAGCACAACCGCACGGCTCCAGTCTCCTTGGGAGCCTGCTAGAAGGATGGACCATCAATGAAGCGTTCTCTTGTTACGGGCTGCGCAGCCATCGCGATCATCGCCTGCAGCGGCATGGCTTCCGCCCAGACCAAGTTCGAGGTCAAGGTCGGCGGTGACGCTTTCTTCCAGGGCGCCTATGTCGAACAGGACCGTGATGAAGGCACCCGCTCGACGGAGTTCGCCAACCGCTTCCGCGTGACCGTCACGCCGGTCGCCACGGCCGACAACGGTCTGGAGTACGGCGGCCGCGTCCGTATGCGCGCCGCCAACGGCGCCGGCAACGTCCGCACGATGGACTCCGACCGCGCCTTCATCTTCGTGAACAGCGGCTTCGGCACCCTGCAGGCCGGCACGATCAACGGCTTGTCCGACGAGTTCGGCATCATCGGCCCGAACGTCGAGGGCATCGCCGGCGGTCCGGACAACAACACGGTGGAGTTCCTCACCGGTTCGCAGACCTACTCGCTGCTGCCGACCACCACCAACAACTTCCGCGCCTTCGCCTCGGGCGACGTCGGCACCAAGGTCATCTACCTGACCCCGACCATCGCCGGTTTTCAGGGCGGCGTCTCCTACACCCCGCGCACGGGCGACTCGCACACCTCGATCAACCGTCGTCAGGACAACGGCGGCTTCCAGGACGTCGTCGAGGCCGGCGGCACCTACACCAACGAGTTCGGCGGCTTCAGCGTCGCGGCCAGCGCCTTCTACCAGTTCGGCGATGCGGTCGATGACGGCGTCGGCGTCGGCGCCACCCGCTTCGAGAAGCTCAGCTCGGTCCACGCCGGCCTGAACGTCGGCTACGGCGACTTCAAGATCGGAGGCAGCTACGCCTACAGCGGCGACAGCGGCTACGACAAGTCGCTGACCGTGAAGGAGAAGCAGGACATCTGGATCGTCGGCGCCCAGTACGCCACCGGCCCGTTCATCCTGGCCGCCAACTACTCGCAGTCGCGTTCGAACGGCACCAGCCCGAACACCGGCTTCGTGGCCCCGGTCAAGGCCGAGCTGTATCAGGCCGGCGTGACCTACACCATCGCGCCCGGCCTGACCACGGGCCTGGAGTACAGCTACCTCGACCTCGACTCGAAGATGACGACGCTCGACAACGGCGGCATCAACCCGGACGACCGCGCGCACATCATCATGATCGACACCCGCCTGGCCTTCTGATCGGCCTTGCGGCAACTCTGACAAAAACGGCGGCGGATACCCATCCGCCGCCGTTTTCTTTGGGTGCCGGGCCTTGCTTCCCCAGTGACCCTTACTTCTTGGTCGCTGGCGCCGCTTCGGTCTCGCAGAGCAGCAGGATCGCCGCGTCCTCCATAGGGGTCCAGACGGCCAGCAGGCGCTGCTTGGCCTTTTCCGCCGTGTAGGCGGTGGTTCCCGCATCGCGGATGGAACGGACCTTCACTTCGCCCAGCTTCCAGCCAGCCTTGCGAAAGCCGCCGAGGGTGGATTCGAGAATCTGGTCACGGCGGGCGTCGTCGTCCTTCTTGAACTCCCAACCATAATTTTCCTGCTTGGTGCAGCGCCGGTTGAGGTCGGCGGCGGCGGCGCCCAAGAATTCCTTGTAGGTGCCGTCGTCCTGCAGCGGGAACGGTTGCACGGCGAAGGGCGCCTGGGCGATGGCCGACCCCGCCGCCGTCTTGGGAGCTTCCTTGCCGGCGGCGGGCTTGCCGCCATTCTGGCTTCCGGCGTTTGGGTTCCCGGTGCCTTGGGCAAGGGCGTTGCCGGCCGTGAACGGCGCGGCCCCCAGAATCAGCGCCGACAGGATCAGGGGACGCATCCAACCACGCATGCCTTGTTCTCCTCGGGGTGCTTGCGTTTCGTCGGTCCGTCCGTTACCACGCCCTCCGGTTCCTGTACAGGCAGGCGCCAATAAAGGGGGAGGGCCGGCATGTCCGCTTCGCACACCGATACACCAGACGGCACCGTCACGGCCCGGCTGGAGTCCGTCCGCCGCTCCATCTTGGACGGCTGCGTCGCCAGCGGGCGCGATCCCGGCGCGGTGACGCTGGTCGCCGTTTCCAAGACCCACCCGGTCGAGGCGGTGGAGGAGGCCCTGGCCGCCGGCCAGCGCGTCTTCGGCGAGAACCGCGTGCAGGAGGCCAAGGCGAAGTTCCCCGCACTGCGCGAGCGCTTTCCGGACCTGGAACTGCACCTGATCGGCCCGCTCCAGACCAACAAGGTCAAGGACGCGGTGGCCCTGTTCGACGTGATCCAGACAGTGGACCGGCCCAAGCTGGCCGAGGCGCTCGCCGAGGAAATGGCGCGCAGCGGGCGCCGCCCGCGCTGCCTGATCGAGGTCAACACTGGCGAGGAGCCGCAGAAGGCCGGCATTCCCCCGGCGGAGCTGGACGCCTTTCTGGCCGCCTGCCGCGACAGCTGGAACCTGCCGGTGACCGGCCTGATGTGCATCCCGCCGGTGGACGAGGAGCCGGCGATGCACTTCGCCCTGCTCGCCGACATGGCGCGCCGCGCCGGTCTGCCCGAGGTCAGCATGGGGATGAGCGGCGATTACGAGACGGCGATCCGCTTCGGCGCCACCCATGTGCGGGTCGGCACGGCGATCTTCGGCGCCCGCCCCACCCCCGCCGCCGGATAGCGCCGCCTATTCCGCCGGGTCCGCCACGGTCAGTGCGGTGCCCGGCGCGCAATCCTTGAGAAGCCGCAGCAGGTCCGGCAGGGGCAGCGCGACGCAGCCCGCCGTCGGCGCCCGGTCGGGCCGCGCCACATGCATGAACACGGCGCTGCCCAGACCCGGCACCACCGGATCGTCGTTGTGTCCCATCACCACGATGACGTCGTAGACATGGTCGTCGCGCCACAGCTCCTCGTGGCTGGCGGCGTAGGGGCGCTTGACCGGATGGTTGTAGGCGGGATCCGCAGGGTCGTCGCACCAGCCGTCGTCTGGCGCGATGGGCGACGCTGGCAAGCCTGTCTCGGGCCGCTCCAGACGGTCGTCGCGCCACAGCACGCGGCGCAGCGCGAAGCGGCCGACCGGGGTGGCGCCGTCGCCCTCCCGCTTGTCGGAGCGGATGCCGCCGCGGCCGAGAACGCAGCGGAACGAGCCGCCGGGCCAGTCGAGACGGCCATCGGACGGCGGGTCCGCAAGACGAACCGTGATCTCCATCGCCCTTCCCTCGCCCGTTTCCGGCCTGTCCGTTTCTGGGGTCATTGCGCTCAGCCCGACACCCGCAAGCTGGGCGCCGGGGTCTGCGCGGCCCGCCGGCCCTGCTCGTACTTGGCCAGATTGCGCATCATCGTCTCAGACAGCATGTCCGGCGTCACGGGTGCAAAGGCATTGCTGTTGGCCGCCGCCGGGGCGGCGTTCGCCTGCGCCAGCGTGTTCGTTGGCACATTCGCCGCCCCGGTACCGGCCACGGCGTCCGGTCGGGCCGCCGCCGCCGGCGCCTCCGCGGGTTTGCGGAAGCCGGAGGGAGCCGCGGTGGCGGCGAAGCCGATGGTGGAGGGGTGCGGCTTGGCGGCGTATTTGGCCATCAGGCTGTTCGCCAGCGGGGTGTCGCGCGCCGGCATCCGCGAGGGGTGCGGCGTGTCCGTCAGGCCATCGCGCCCGGACCCGCCCTCCGCCGCCCCCACCCCATGAGGCGGCGCTGCGGGCCGCTTGGCGTCCGGCAGCTCCGCCGTGACGGTGCGGGCCGGCTGGGCGGCCGGCGCCGCAGCGGCCATGGCCGGTGCCGAGGTGCCGGAGGCGGAGTCCGGCAGGGTGGTGACCGCGGTGGCTCCGGCGGTGCCGGCAGCGGCATCCCCGTCGAAGCCGAGCGAGGCCATGATCTGCCCGCCGATGTCCTTGCCCTGGGCCTGTTCCACCACCGCGTTGGCGATGGACGCCATGCCGCCCAGCGGGCCGCCGAACAGAATGCCGCCAATGACCTTGGACGACGGACTGATGGTGTCGCCGGTGATCTCCCGGTAAACGGTGTTGACGATGGGGATGTGCTGGAGCGGGTTGATGATGTCCAGCAAGTCGCCGAAGGACATCTCGGCCTCGGCCTCGTACCGGTCGGGGCTGTCCCGGCTCTCCATGACCGTCAGGGCGGGCGTCGCTTGGCCCGGCGACCGCTCGCGCTGCACCGGCCGCGAAGCGGCGGCTGCGTCGATGGTGGTGGCGTCGATGGCCATGGGCGGTCTCCCGTCGCGGTGTCCAGCCCTGTCCTAAGCAACCGGTGTGCCAGTTCCCTGGGCTGGAATCCCGTCGTCTCGGGCGCTTTCGGCATGGGTCCGGACGGCGACCCGGCAAGAGCTGCCGGGCAAGGGGCGTTTCCTGCCCCCTGAAGAATCGATTCTCGGAAGATGTGGTCTCAGAACATATGCCCGCTGCGCTCCGCCTTGGTGCGCAGATAGCCTTCGTTGTGGCCGTTGGACGGGAAGATATGGGGAACGCGCTCGACCACCTCGATCCCGCAGCGGGCGAGCTGGCGCAGCTTCTCCGGGTTGTTGGTCATCAGCCGCACGGCGGTGAAGCCCAACTGCCGCAGCATCTCCGCCGCCGGCAGATAGACCCGCTCGTCCGCCTCGAAGCCGAGAATCTCGTTGGCGTCCACCGTGTCGAAGCCGCGGTCCTGGATGCGGTAGGCGCGCAGCTTGTTGACGAGGCCGATCCCCCGCCCCTCCTGCGCCAGATAGAGCAGGACGCCGCTGCCCTGCCGGGCGATCTCGGCGATGGCGCCGCGCAGCTGCTGGCCGCAGTCGCAGCGCAAGCTGCCCAGCAGGTCGCCGGTGAAGCATTCCGAATGCAAGCGGGCCAGCACCGGCTCGCCCGCGACCGGGTTGCCGACGATGATCGCCAGATGCTCCGGCCCGCCGTCGATGGGGCGGAAGGCGGCGATGCTGGTGTTCTCGGCGCCGGACAGCGGGACGCGGGCCTCGGCCACCCGGCGCAACGTGCGCACCACATGGACACGGTAGTCGGCGATGTCGCGGGCGCGGACCAGCAGCAGGTCGTGCTTCGCCGCCCATTCCGCGGCGCTGCCGGTGTGGCCGGCGGCGGGGGCGACAATGGCTGCCGGCAGCAGACGCGCCAGCCGGGCAAGGTCCACCGCCGCCGTTTCCCGCGACCCGGGGTCCATGGCCGTGGCGGTCAGGCCCTCCGGCATCGCCCCGTCCGGGCGGTGTTCGGGGTCGGCCAGCGTGTGGGCCTCGTCCGCGGTCAGGCAGCGGGGAAGCGACAGGGCGACGACTCCCGTCCCCTCCCCCATCAGCTTCAGCACCGTGGCGCGGCGGCGGGTGACCGCCAGGACCGGCGCGGCGCCGGTCAGCTGCACCAGCCGCTGCACGGCGTCGATCGCCACGGATTCCACCGACACCGCGGCGCCGACGCTGCCGTCGGCGGTCTCGATGGCGACGGCCTCGCCCCGGCGCAGGGCGGCCGTGGCCCGGTCCACCGCGCGCATGGCGGCTTCGTCCATGGGCAGGACGGCTTCGGGCGGGGCGGAGTCGGAAGGGGCGTCGGCGTACATAACGGAGGCTTCGCGTGCTGCGCCCCGAAGGGCGAAAGATCCCGACATGGGTCGGAGAGCGCGGGAAGCAAAGCGCAGGTGGCGCACCCCTGTCCAGCAAATCCCGCGCGCCACACCGTTGCCGACGGCGCAACGATGCTGGAAACCGCCGCCGGTGCGGGCGAAACCGGATTGTGCCATGCTCAGGCCTTTCCGATAAGTCTAGGGCAATCCCGCGCGGGCCATGATAAGTTCCGCGCCCGGAGCCACCGGTGAACGCCCCCGAATGACGCTTGCGAAACGCATCCTTCTGATCGACGACGACACCGCCCTCCGGCAGTCCCTCGCCGAGCAGCTCCAGCTTCTGGAGGAATTCGAGACGGTGGAGGCCGGGGACGGCGCCTCGGCGCTGGCCGTGGCGCGGGAGGGCGGTTTTGCCGCCATCCTGCTCGACGTCGGGCTGCCGGACATGGACGGGCGCGACCTGTGCCGCCTGCTGCGGCGCGAGGGGGTGCGCTGCCCGGTCATCATGCTGACCGCGGCGGCCTCCGACGCCGACACCATCCTCGGGCTCGATTCCGGGGCCAGCGACTACGTCACCAAGCCCTTCCGCATGGGGGTGCTGCTGGCCCGGCTGCGCGCCCAGCTCCGCGTCCACGAACAGAGCGAGGATGCCGTCTTCGCCATCGGCCCCTACAGCTTCCGCCCGGCGGGCAAGCTGCTCCTCGCCGACGGCGGCGCCCGCAAGATCCGCCTGACCGAGAAGGAAACGGCGATCCTGAAATACCTGTACCGGGCCGGGGGCGCGGTGATCGGGCGCGAGACCCTGCTGGGTGAGGTGTGGGGCTACAACGCCGGGGTCACCACCCACACGTTGGAAACCCACGTCTACCGCCTGCGCCAGAAGATCGAGCGCGACCCGTCCAACGCCGAGATCCTGGTGACGGAACCCGGCGGCTACCGTCTGGTGCCCTGATCCCCAGTCAGGCGACCGCCGGCCTGCCGCGGCGCGGAACCATCCTCATCCCTGCCCATTGAAAAGATTGATTTCCGGGCCGCCGCGGCACGGACCCCCGTCGGGCAAGGAGATGACGTCTTGGTAGCCATCGTCGATCACGGCAGACCGGCAAGGGCCATCCATCCCTTGCACGCGGTGCTGCTTGCCGCCTCCCTTCCGCTGTTCCTGGGGGGCCTGCTCTGCGACATCGCCTATTCCAGGAGCTTCGAGATCCAGTGGAGCAACTTCGCCGCTTGGCTGATCGCCGGCGGCATGGTCTTCGCCGGCTTCTCGCTCCTCTGGGCCTTCATCGACCTGTTCCGCGCCGGCCGGCGCCGCGGCCGCGGGCTCGTCTACTTCGTCCTGCTGCTCATCACGTTCGCGCTCGGCCTCGTCAACGCCTTCGTGCACGCGCGGGACGCCTGGGGAATCATGCCGGAGGGCCTGATCCTGTCGGCGGCCGTCGCCGTGACCGCCCTCCTGGCGACTTGGTTCGGCTTCTCCAGCTTCGGCATGAGCCGTCCGATGGGAGAGACGCGATGAAACGCTCCAGCCTGCTGGCCGCCGCCGCGCTCGTCGCCCTGCTGACCGCCTGCGACGACAACAACCCGTCGCAGCCCGTGTACGGCGCCAACCCGCCGCTGCCGGAGCAGCAGCACGGTCTGCTGCCCAGCATGAAGATCGCCAACCCCGCCTCCTGGGGGGACCGGAAACCGACCGTGCCGGAGGGCTTCACCGTCACGGCGATCGCCACCGACCTCGGCATCCCGCGCCAGACCCTCGTCCTTCCCAACGGTGACATCCTGGTCGCCGAAGGCCGGGGCGGCTCGGCCCCGCCGCTGCGGCCCAAGGACTTCATCGCCGGCATCATCAAGGCCAAGGGCACAACCTCGGTCCCCAGCGGCAACCGCATCACCTTGCTGCGCGACGCCGACGGCGATGGGCAATACGAGGAGCGCACGGTCTTCGCCGACCATCTGAACGCGCCCTACGGGCTGGCCTTCGTGAACGGCCAGATCTACGTCGCGAACCAGGACGCGCTGGTGCGCTTCCCCTACCGCGAGGGCCAGACCCGCGCCGAGGGGCCGCCGGAGAAGGTCACCGACCTGCCCTCCTACATCAACCATCACTGGACCAAGTCGCTGGCGGCCAGCCCGGACGGGCGGTTCCTCTATGTCGGCATCGGCTCCAACAGCAACATCACCGAGCGCGGGATGCCCGCCGAGGCCGACCGCGCGATGGTCTGGGAGATCGACGCGCGGACGGGCGCGCACCGGCCCTACGCCACGGGCTTGCGCAACCCCACCGCGCTGGCCATCCAGCCGGGAACGGGCACACTGTGGGCGGTGGTCAACGAGCGCGACGAGCTTGGCCCCAACCTCGTCCCCGATTACCTGACCTCGGTCCGTGAAGGCGGCTTCTACGGCTGGCCCTTCAGCTATTGGGGCCAGAACGTCGACCCGCGCGCCCAGCCGCAGAAGCCTGAACTGGTCGCCGCGGCGATCAAGCCGGACTACAGTCTGGGATCGCACGTCGCGGCCCTCGGCGTGGCCTTCTCCTCGCCGGTGATGGGCGAGCGCTTCGCTGACGGCGTGTTCGTCGGAGAACATGGCAGTTGGAACCGCAGCGTGCCCAGCGGCTACAAGGTGATCTTCGTCCCCTTCCGCGACGGCGCACCCTCCGGTGATCCGGTCGAGGTCGTGACCGGTTTCATGGGCGAGGACGGCCACACCTACGGCCGGCCGGTCGGCGTCACGGTCGATCCGAAGGGTGCGCTGATCGTTGCTGACGACCTGTCGAACACCGTCTGGCGCGTCGCGGTGACCGATCGCTCGCCCAGCGCCCAGGCACCAGCGGATATGGGCAGCGCGACGTCCGATGGGAACGGATCGTCCAATTGAAACTGGGAACGCCGCGTCAGGGCCGCTTGCCGAGCGGTCCTGACCGGTCCGAGATGGTGACGGCGACCGGATAGCCCATCCAGCGCTGGCGCTTGTTCTCCAGGGCTGCACCGCTGCGGGCCGGCCCGGCTGGACGCCCGCCGCCCCACAGGCCGCGGCCGCGCGGCACCACGGGCAGCAGGCGGATCTTGCGCCCGACGATGGCCAGACGGCGCCGCCAATGGGCGACCAGCTTGGGCGAGGTGCCAACCCGCCGCGCGATCTCGTGATCGGCCAGCAGGGCGCTGTTGGGGTCCTGCAACAGGTCGAGGATGGCGCGGCGCTTGTCCAGGCTGGTGTGGCGGCTGTGCTTGCGCTCCAGCGCCTTGCCGAGGTCCCAGAGCTTTTCCGCGGTTTCGCGGGCGAGGCCGCGCCAGCGGTCGGCCTCCTCGCGCTGGCGCTCCATGTCGCCGTTGCTCTTCTCCAGCTGCCGCTTCAGCCCGGCGATCTCCAGCTCCAGGTCACGCACTTGGCGGCGCAGCCCCTGGACGAGCTGGTCGGGCGGCGGCGGACGATCGGGCGGTGGGGCGCTGGCGGCGGGTGGCGGTTCCGGAGCGGTGGAGACCGGACGGGCGCCGCGGGCGAGATCGCGGAACGACAGGCCGGCCCTCGACAGCATGATGCGCGCGGCGCGCAGAGCGGACTGGGCCTCGCCCTGATGCTCCGACTCGGCCATGGCGAGGACTTTGGCGAGTTTGTCTGGGTCCATCCGAGGGGTCGGGGTCCGGAGGCGATTTTTCGCGTCGATGGGCGAACGGGCGCAAACTACCACATCTTATTGGATTGGGCATCTCCACATCTCGGCGGTGCGGCACGCCTTTTCCTCCTACCCCCGTCTCGCGCCGTCCCCCCTTCCATCGAGGCGGACCGGCTTATGGACGCGCCGGAGGGTCGTTTCGTGAAGCAACCTTTTCACTCGACTCGCGAGGGTCCTACCGCCAAATTGTCGGTACCATGACGGCACGAACCGTTTCCGACGCCTGTTCCGGTGCGCCTGACACCCCGCCGGACTTCACCGTTCGCTTCTGGGGCGTGCGTGGCAGCATCGCCTCCCCGGGGCCGGACACGGTCCGCTACGGCGGCAACACCCCCTGCGTCGAGCTGCGCTGCGGGGACGTTCTTCTGGTTCTCGACGCCGGCACCGGCCTGCGCCCGCTGGGCGAGGCGCTGATGCGCCGGGGGGAGGCGGTGGACGTCGATCTGCTGCTGACCCACAGCCATCTCGACCACATCTGCGGCCTGCCCTTCTTCGCGCCGGCCTTCGACGCGGCCAGCCGCGTGCGGATCAGGGCCGGTCATCTGGAGCGGGAGCGGACGATGCGCTCCGTCCTGGAATGCATGATGTCGGCGCCGCTGTTCCCGGTGCCGGTGGAGATCTTCCGGGCCGACTGCACCTTCCACGACTTCGTCAGCGGCCAGACGCTGGCGGTGAAGCCGGGCGTCACCGTGCGCACCGCCGCGCTGAACCATCCGGACGGGGCCACCGGCTACCGCGTGGAGTTCGCCGGGCGCAGCCTGTGCTACGTCACCGACACCGAGCATCCCGCCGAGGGCCGCGACCCCGCCGTGATGGAACTGGTGCGCGGCAGCGACCTGCTGATCTACGACTGCACCTACACCGACGCCGAATACGCCACCCGCGTCGGCTGGGGGCATTCGACTTGGGAGGAATGCCTGCGCATCGCCGACGAGGCCGATGTGAAGCGCGCGGTCATCTTCCACCACGATCCCCGGCGCAGCGACGCCGAGCTGGACGTCATCGCCACCGCCGCCGAGGCCCGGCGCCCCGGCACGCTGGTCGCCCGCGAAGGCATGGCGCTTCCTCTCTGACTTGGCCCCTTTGACCGACAACTATCCCGTTGGACAGTGATGCGCCGATGACACGGCCAAGCCTCCGTTCGCGTCCCGTGGCCCGTTGTCACTGCCGGATCGTGTGACAATTATGGTATGAAAACCGCCTGCAACCGCAGAGAGAACTCTGGGGAGACGCATGCGGCATCTTCTGCGCTTATCGTTGCTGGGCCTGCTCGCTGGCGGAACGCTCGCCGGCTGCGCCTCCACTCCGGGTTCCCAGGCCTCGTTCGATGGCGGCCCCCGCTCGATCGTCCTGCACCATCCCGCCAGCGGCGAGACGGTCAGCGTCACCTACCGCCGCGCCGACGGCTATGACCCGCAGGCCCTGGACCGCATCGCCACCTTGTTCCGCGACCGCCGCACCGGCGAGACGGTGCCCGTCGATCCCACGCTGGTCGAGCTTCTCGCCGACCTGCGGGACCGCTGCGGGGCCGGCCCCGACACGCCGGTCCACATCACCTCCGGCTACCGCTCGCCGCTGACCAACGTCACGCTGGCCCGCAGCAACCCGAACGTGGCGGAGAACAGCTATCACCTGCGCGGCCAGGCCGCCGACATCTCCATCCCCGGCGTCCCGCCCCGCCGCCTCGCCGACGAGGCTGCGGCCCTGCAGCGCGGCGGCTACGCGCTCTATCCCCACACCGGCCACGTCCATGTCGACACCGGCCCGGTCCGCACCTGGAGCCCGAAGGGTGGCGACCCCCGCATCCTGGAGGCCAGGGCGACCCCGGCGAAGGCCGCGTCGGGCAAGGCGGTCGCCGCCAAGCCCGCTCCCACCGCCCCGCGGACGCAGGTCGCGGCGGCGGAGCCCACCCCGCCGAAGCGTACTCCGGCCAAGGCCGCGCCCGCCTCCACCCCCGCGAAGGGCAACGACGCCGACCTCGCCCGTGTCCGCATGGTGCTGGCCTCCCTCAAGGAGCAGCCGGAGCCTGCGGCGAAGAAGAAGCCCTGAGCTTTACCGATACGGGTCCGCGGCGTCCCGCAGGCCGTCGCCGAGGAAGTTGAAGCTCAGCACGGTCACGATCACCGGCACCACCGGCAGCATCAGCCAGGGGTACAGCGCCACCACGTTGATGTTCTGCGCCTCGGTCAGCAGCACCCCCCAGCTGGTGATCGGCGGGCGCAAGCCGAGGCCGAGGAAGCTCAGCGCCGTCTCGCCCAGGATCATGCCGGGGATGGCCAGCGTCGCCGAGGCGATCAGGTGGCTCATGAAGCTGGGCAGCAGATGCCGCCCGATGATGCGGGCCGGGCTGGCGCCCATCAGCTGGGCGGCGGTGGTGAAGTCCTCCTCGCGCAGGGCCAGCAGCTTGGACCGCACGGCGCGGGCGAGACCCGTCCATTCCAGAAGGCCCAGGATCACCGTGATCCCGAAATAGATGAAGATGGGGTTCCAGGTGACGGGCAGGGCGGCGGACAGGGCCATCCACAGCGGCAGCTCGGGGAAGGAGCGGATGATCTCGATCAGCCGCTGGATCAGGTTGTCCACCCAGCCGCCGTAATAGCCGGCGATGCCGCCGATCACGATCCCCAGCACGAAGCTGACCGCGACGCCGATCAGCCCAATGGTCAGCGAGATGCGTGTCCCGTAGATCATCCGCGACAGCAGGTCCCGCCCCAGCCGGTCGGTGCCCATCAGGAACAGCGTCCCGCCGTCGGCCGGGCAGGCGAGGTGCCAGTCGCTCTCCACCAGCCCCCAGAACTCGTAGCGGTCGCCGCGGCAGAAGAAGCGGATCGGCTGCACCTTCGCCGGGTTGGGCGTGTAGTCCCGCTTCAGGATCTCCATGTCCAGGCGGTAGCTGTAGCCGTAGACGAAGGGGCCGACGAACTGCCCCTCGTGGAACAGGTGCACGGTCTGCGGCGGGGCGTGGATGAAGTGGGAATTGCGGCTGTCCACCGCGTAGGGGGCCAGGACCTCGCTGACCAGGGTCGAGGCGTAGAGCAGCAGCAGCACGATCCCCGACGCCACCGCCAGCTTGTGCCGGCGCAGCTTCCACCAGACCATCCGCCATTGCGAGGCGGTGGTGAAGCGCTCCTGCTCGGGCGACAGCCGCTCGACCTCGTCGGGGTTCCAGGGGGCGGTGTCGACGGTATGGGGCAGGGGAGTCCGGGTCGGAAGGGAGGCGCTCATCGGCTGGCTCCCCCGCTCAGGCGGATGCGCGGGTCGAGCGCGGCCAGCGCCAGATCGGACAGGAAGACGCCGATCACCGTCAGCACCGCCAGGAACATCAGGAAGGACCCGGCCAGATACATGTCCTGGCTGCGCAGCGCCTGGAGCAGCATCGGCCCCGTCGTCGGCAGCGACATCACCACCGACACGATGGCGGCGCCGGAGACGACCTGCGGCAGCAGGTTGCCGATGTCGGACACGAAGGGGTTCAGCGCCACCCGCAGCGGGTATTTCACCAGCGCCCGCCCCGGCGGCAGGCCCTTGGCCCGCGCGGTGACGACGTAGGGCTTGTGCAGTTCGTCCAGCAGGTTGGCGCGCAGGCGGCGGATCATCGCGGCGGTGCCGGCGGTGCCGATGACGATCACCGGAATCCACATGTGCTCGAACACGCTCATCGCCTTGCCCCAGCTCCAGGGCTGGCCGATGTAGCGCGGGTCCATCAGCCCGCCGATCGAGGTGCCGAACCACACGTTGGCGAAATACAGCATCACCAGCGCCAGCAGGAAGCTGGGCGTCGCCAGCCCCAGGAAGCCCAGGAAGGTCAGGACATAGTCGCCCAGGCTGTACTGCCGCGTCGCCGAATAGATGCCGATGGGGAAGGACACCACCCAGATGAACAGGATGGTCGCGAAGGACACGATGGCGGTCAGCGACAGCCGGTCGCCGACCACGTCCGATACTGGCAGGTTGTATTCGAAGGAATAGCCGAAGTCGCCGCGCAGCATGCCGGCCAGCCACAGCGCGTATTGCTCATACATGGGCCGGTCGAGCCCGTAGGTCTCGCGCAGCATGGCCAGCCGGCCCTGGTCCATGCTCTCGCCCCGGCTCTGCATCTCGTTGACCAGCGTGGTCAGATAATCGCCGGGGGGAAGCTGGATGATGACGAAGGTGATGACGCTGATCGCCAGCAGCGTCGGGATCATGATGAGGATGCGGCGGATCACGTAGCCCAGCATGGCCTCACCCCTTTCCGTCGAACCAGAAGCCGTCGGGCCGGTACAGCCCGAAATGCGCGCCGGGGTCGTAGTTGAACAGACCCTCCTCCGGCACGTTGCGCAGGGTGCGGCGCGCCACCACCGGCTGCGGCACCCCGGCCACCGTGCCGATGGTGAAGACCTGCTCGGCGTTGAGCGTCAGGATGCGGGTCCAGGCCGCCGCCCGCCCCGCCTCGTCCGGGGCGTCGCGCCAGGCGCGGAAGGCCTCCAGAAGGTCGCGCGCTTCGGGCATGTCGGGGCGCTCGCCGTCCTTGCCCATGGTCTGGAAGAACTGGCCCCATTTCGGCCACTGGTACTTGGCCTGATCGACCGGCACCAGCTCGCCGGGGCTCATGTCCGCGGTGGCGATGGCGTTGTCCAGCCCGCGCGAGATGGACATGCAGGTGTCGCCGGCGAAGATGCGGTTGCGGAACACATCGAGCTGCGAGGAGCGGATGTAGAGCCGCGCCCCGATGCGCCGCCAGCCGTCGGCGATCAGCTCCAGGGCGTCGGTCTCCTCCGTGCTCTCCCCGGCGGTCTCCACCACGATCTCCAGTGGGCGGCCGTCGGGCAGCAGGCGGACGCCGTTGACGTCGCGCTTCGTCAGGCCGATCTCGTCGAGCAGCCGATTGGCCTGCCGGACGTCGAACTGCGCCCAGCGGTCGCGGAAGGCCGGCACCCACAGGGGCGAAACCTCCAAGAGCGTGTTGTTGGACGGGATGGCGAGGCCGTAATAGATGACCTGGTTCATCTCCTCGCGGTCGATGGCCAGCGACAGGGCGCGGCGGTAGCGCACGTCGCGGTTCAGCGCGCGCCACACCGGGTCGTTGCAGTTCAGGTTGGGGAACAGCGCCACCTGCGCCCCGATGCCGGTGCGCCACAGCGTGACCCGGTAGTCATTGCGCTTCGCCCCCTGCTTCAGGAAGGTGTAGTTGTCGAACCGCAGGTAGCGCGCCTGGAGGTCGCTCTCGCCCGCCCCCGTCTTGGCCGGGATGATCTTGGCGTCGGCCACCGTCATGATGACCCGGTCGATGTAGGGCAGCTGCCGCCCCGCTGGGTCCACCCGATGGAAATAGGGGTTCCTTACGAAGATGAAACGTTCCGCGGGCGGAGCGGTCGTCGGCACCCAGGGCTGCAGGGTCGGCAGGTCCGGGTTGTCGAACTCGGTCAGATTGTCCTTGCGGTTGTGAAGCTGCTGCCAGCTTTTCTGCCGCTCCGCCTCTACCCGCTGCTTCAGCTCCAGCGGCTCGGTGAAGCGGGGGTGGAAGCGCCGCAGGTAATGGGCTGGGGCGTAGATCTCCACCGGCTTGGCCCCGGCCAGCATCGGCAGGAAGAAGGGGTTGGGGCGGGTCCACGTGTAGCGCACCGCGGCGGCGTCCAGCACCTCGAACTTCGGCGCTTCCCCGGCCACCAGCATCTCCGGCGGCGGCCCGCCGGGGAAGCGCTTGGCGTTGTTGGCCATGTCCTCCCACCAGTAGCGGAAGTCCTCCGCCGTGAAGGGATGGCCGTCCGACCAGCGGTGGCCGCGGCGCAGCGTGAAGGTGAAGATCCGCCCTTCCTCCACATCCACCCGCTCCAGAATGTCGGGCACGATGCGCAGGCTTGGGGTCAGCGCGACCAGCCGGGCGTAGCTGTAGACGTAGATCAGCCGCGTGTCCTTGGTCCGCGCCATCAGCAGGCGCAGGTCGCCGCCATGGCGCCCCGGCGACTGCCAGGGCCGGTCCATCGGCTCGACCAGCGGGGTGAGCGGCAGCCGCTTCTCCACCGGCGGCAGCGATCCGGCGCCGACCGCGTTCTCCAGCATCGGCGTCTCGACCGCGTCGAAGGCGCTGAGTCCGAGGAAGGCGAGCAGCAGCAGGGCGGGGCGGGGCAGCCTCATCACGCCACCTCCCGCACGCGGACGGCGGCGTCGGCGCGCACGCAATGGCCGCCGCCGAGATCGACCAGATGGGGCTGGTGGTCGTCGTCGATGGTGAAGGGGGCCGGCCAGCGCGCGGGGTCGGAGGCGCGGCCTTCCTCCAGGTCGGTCAGCGACAGCGGGCGGCTGGGGTCCGGTTCCGGCACGGCGGCCAGCAGGGCGCGGGTGTAGGGGTGGACCGGGTTGCGGAACAGCGCCTCGCGTGGAGCCGACTCGACGATCCGCCCACGGCACATCACCAGGATGCGGTCGGCCAGGTAGTCCACCACCGCCAGATTGTGGCTGACGAACAGGTAGGTCAGGCCGAGCCGTTCCTTCAGATCCTTCAGCAGGTTCAGCACCTGCGCCTGGATCGATACGTCGAGCGCCGACACCGGCTCGTCGAGCAGCAGAAGCTCGGGCCGCAGGGCCAGCGCACGGGCGATGCCGATGCGCTGGCGCTGGCCGCCGGAGAAGCTGTGCGGGTAGCGGCGCAGATGCCGCGCGTCCAGCCCGACCAGCCCCATCAGCTCCTTGACCCGCGCGGCGCGCTCCGCCTCGTCGCCGATGCCGTGGATGACCAGCGGTTCTTCAATGATGTCGAAGACGGTCATCCGCGGGTTCAGGGAACCGAAGGGGTCCTGGAAGACGAACTGCACCTTGCGGCGGAAGGCGGTCAGGGCCGCACCCTCCAGCCCCAGAACGTCGACGATCCGGCCATGGTCGTTGAAGCGGACGCTGCCCTGATCCGGAGTCAGGGCGCGCATCAGGATCTTCGACAGGGTGGTCTTGCCGCAGCCCGACTCGCCGACCAGCCCGACGCATTCGCCGCGCGCAATGGCAAAGCTGACGTCGTCCACCGCCAGCGTGCCCGCCCCGGCCTTGGCGCCGAACCAGCCGGCCTTGCGCGCGCCGTAGCGTTTGCGCACCCCCTCCACCGCCAGCAGCGGCCCCGCCGCGTCGGCGCCGGGCGGCCAGGGCTGGTGATCCTTCTCCAGCAGGCTGCCGCCCTGCGATGTAATCGAGCGGATCGGCACCAGCCGTTCCCCCGGCGCCATGTGGAAGCGCGGAACGGCGCGCAGCAGCGCCTTCAGGTAGGGATGGCGCGGATCGGCGAAGATGTCCTCGCGGGTGCCGGATTCCATGATCCGCCCGCGGTGCATCACCACCACCTCGTCGGCGAGGTTGGCGACCACCCCCAGGTCGTGGGTGATGAGCAGGACGGCCATCCCGAGATCGGCCTGGAGGTCCTTGATCAGCTTCAGGATCTGCGCCTGGATGGTGACGTCCAGCGCGGTCGTCGGCTCGTCGGCGATCAGCAGGGCAGGGCGGCAGACCAGCGCCATGGCGATCATCGCGCGCTGGCGCAGGCCGCCCGACAGCTCGAACGGGTAGGTGTCCAGCGCCCGCTTCGGGTCGGGGAAACGCACCCGGCGCAGCATGTCCTCGGCTTGCGCGCGGGCCTGCCGGGCGGTCACCCGCTGGTGCAGCCGCACCGCCTCGCCCACTTGGTCGCCCACCGTGTGCAGGGGCGACAGCGAGGTCATCGGCTCCTGGAAGATGATCGAGATGCGGCCGCCGCGCAGCGCCTGCATCGCCGCACCGTCGGCCTTCAGCCCGGCGATGTCGACGGGGCCACCACCATTGTTCACTGCGCCCTTGTTTACTGGGCCCTCGTTGACGATTCCGTCATCGAACAGGATTCGCCCGTCCGCGATGGCGGCGTTGCGGGGCAGGATGCGCAGGATCGACTGCGCCGCCACCGACTTGCCCGACCCGGATTCCCCGACCAGGGCGACGGTGGAACCGGCCCGCACCCGGAAGGACACGCCGCGCACCGCGTGGACCACGCCGCCCGGCACCTGGAAATCGACCTTCAGGTCCTCCACCCGGAGCAGCGTGCGGCTCATGGCGCCGGCCTCTTTTCGTTGGGGTCCTCCGGCGGCTCGATGCCGAGGGCGATCAGATTGTCCACCGTCACCGGGGTCAGCGCCACGCCGTTGCGCCCGGCGGCGAGGGCGGCCTGTTCGATCAGCGCGTCGAAGCCCTCCAGGTTGCTGTCGAAGCGCAGGGTCGTGCCGCCACCCGTCAGAGCCGCCTGCATCCAGCCGTCGTCGCGCCCCCGCCTGGTCGCGTAGTAGCGCAGCTTCAGCCCGGACAGCGCGTCCCAGCGGATGGCGCCGCCCAGCGGCCCGTCGGCCCGCAAGCCCTCGCCGTCCATGGTCAGGCGGGTCAGCTGGCGTTGCAGGGTGCGCGCCGCGAAGACCGCGAACAGCACCGCGCAGGCCCCCAGCGGCACGGCGATCCAGGGGATGACGGGCAGGAAGGCCAGCGGCAGCACCGTCAGTGCCAGCCCCGCCCCGGCCCGCGCGTAGTCGCCGGCGAGCGCCCCGGCGGGGTAGCGCATCTCCGCGACGCTCGGCGTCTCTCTGGTCGAGGGTCTGGCCATGGGCAGCTCGGCCATGTCTCAGCGAAGTCCTTCTGCGGCGAACAAGGTATCAGCGGACAGCCAACGAGCCGCCGGGTGGCGGCGGGTCTCGGTCAGGAAACGCGCGGTGAAGGCCCAGGTTTCACCGTCCATCGCCAAATGATGCGTCAGCAGGCCGGTCGCCTCCGCCGCGTCCACCGCGCCCAGCCGCCGGGCGCGCAGATGGGCGACCGTCATGCCCAGCGACTCCGCGTCGCCCAGGAAGCGCTTGCCGTTCTTCCAGGCCACCGGATCGATGTGTGTATTGACACACATCATGTTGACGGTTGACACACGTCGCGGCCCGAACACCGATAGGCCGACGAAGCCCGCGCCGTGCAGGCCCGCGGCCACGCCGGGCGCGATGCGGTTCCAGGGCGGCACCAGAACGGGCAGGGCGCGCAGCCCGAACCGACGGTCCAGCACGCTCCGCCCCTCGGCCAGTTCCGCCAGCACAGCGGCGGCGGGCCGGTCCGCGCCAAGCTCCGCCTTCTTCGCGGGGGGAGCGGCATGGTTGATGTGCGACCAGCCATGCTGAAGCACCGTGACGGTGGGGGCCGCGTCCACAACGGGGGCGAGGGCGTCCGTGACCCCTGCGGGGATGACCGCCAGGGCCAGCGGCGCCCCGGTCTCGACGGACAGGGCGATCATCCGGTCGAGCCCTGACGTCGGCTCGACGGCGTCGTCGTCACGCCACCAGAGGGTGGCGGTGCGCTCGGCAGCGGCCCAGGCGTCCAGCTCGGCGGTCAACGCGTCCCAACCGGCGCGCGGCGGGCTGTCGGAAGGGGCGGTTGCGGTCACGGTTATCGCCTGTTCTGTTCCCTCTCCCCTCCGGGGAGAGGGTTAGAAGGACAGCGAACGCGGTGACCGTAAGCATGGCCCCCGCACTGGAAAAATCCAAGCGTCTTGATTGGTTTAGCGCCTGTTGCCTTGGCGGTAGGCCACCGCGTCCAACAGCAGCCGGGCGGTGGTGGCGGCACCGTCCAGGCGCAGCGGGATGGCCGGCGCCGGGGGCAGGGCGAGCGTCCTGGCAACGCCCGCGGCCAGGGTTTCCGGGGTCAGGGTGGCTTCGTCGACCACGGCCAGCCGGCCCCGCTCCTCCAGCAGGCGGGCGCGGGTGGCCTGCTCCGTCTCGCTGCCCGCGGCGAAGGGAACGACGACCGCCCGGCAGCCGGCCTGGAGCACGTCGAGCACGGTGTTGTAGCCGGCCTGGCTGATCGACAGGCGGCAGCGGCGGAGCAGGGCGGGGAAGTCGGGCCGCGCCCGCTCCACGACGGTGCCCGGCGGTGCCGCGGCGGCGAGCGCGCGGAAATCCGCCTCCGGCACGTCCGGACCGGCCAGCAGGCGCCAGGGTGCGTCAAGTCCGGCGGGAGTTGACGCACGCACCGCCAGGGCCGCCCGCAGCAGCGGCAGGCCGACCGCGCCGCCGCCCACCGACACGATCACCTCGCCGGTGCCGTCGGCGCCGGTCGCAGCGCCGCCCTGCGGGGCTGCGACGTAACCGGTGTAGCGGATGCGGTCGGCGATCCGCGCGGCGGCGGGGAAGGTCGCCGCGAAGGGGATCAGCTCCGGGTCGCCATGGACCAGCACATGATCGAACAGCCGTTCCACCGTCGAAACGGTTTCCTCCAGCCGCTCCGGCTTGGCCTTGGTCACCAGGATGTCGCGCACCGACGCGGCGGTGACCGCCCCGCCGGCCTTGGCGGCCTCCAGCAGCGGCAGAAGCTCGAACCGGAAAGCGCGGCGCCCGAAGGGGAAGGATTCGATCAGCAGCGCGTCGGGCCGTACCCGCTCATGGGTTTCCAGAACCGCGGCGCGGCGCCGGGCGCGCCACGCGTCGTCGATGGGCCGGTCGTGCTCGTCGAGCAGGGTCTTGAAGCCGCTGTCGGCGGCGCGGGCGGGGGGGAGCTGGACGATCTCCGCCGCCGGGCCGTAAACGATCCCCGGCACCGGATGCCCGCCGCGCAGCACGGTGACGGCGACGCCCGCCTCGGCCAGTCCCCGGGTGATCAGCGCGGCGCGGCGGTCGTGGCCGATGCCCAGCAGATGCTGGACGTGGAAAAGGACACGCATGGGGGCGGCCGGAAGGCGTCAGATCGCCTGGGCGGCCAGCACCTCGCGCAGGCGCGTCGTCGTCTGCTCCAGGCGGTGGGCCAGGGAACGCATGATCTCCAGCCCCATCTGCGGGAAGTCGGCGATCATCTGAAGGAAATGGTCCTTCGGCACGCACAGCGCCTCCAGGTCGGTGCTGGCACGGACGGTGGCGGTGCGCGGCACGTCGCACAGGATGGCGATCTCGCCGACGATCTCGTTGGACCCCAGCGTCGCGACGGTCAGCGGCCCGCCGGGGCCGGTCACGATCACCTCGGCCTCCCCGCGCAGCAGGATGTAGGCGCAGGTGCCCATCTCGTCCTGCTCGAACAGGATGTCGCCGGACCGGAAGCTCAACCGTTCGCTGGTGAAGGCGAGAAGCTTGAGCTTGGCAGTGTCGATGTTGGCGAACAGGGGAATCCTGCGCAGGCAATTGACTTCTTCGGCGATGCTCATGCCGTCTGCCTCCTCAACGCCGCCGGCTTTATTCGGCGGACACCAATTCATGCAACAACGTACCGGGCCTGTTCAACTCGTCGAAGCGCCCATGTTCGGCGATTCGCCCGTCCTTCATTACAATGACTCGCTCGAACGCCCGTGCCAAGCCGGCGCGGTGCAGAACCCACACAAGACCACATCCTTTGCGTTCCCCCATGATGGCGGAATGCACCTTGGTCTGGCTGCTGGTGTCCAGTCCGCTGGTCGCCTCGCTCAGCACCAGCAGGTCCGGCCGCTTCAGCAGGGCGCGGGCCAGCGCCGCCTTCTGGCGCTGCGCCGCGGACAGGCGCGACCCGGCGACCCCCACGGGATGGTCCAGCCCGACCTCCACGATGGTGTCGCGCAGGTGAAGCTGGTCCACCAGATCCGCCACGATGCGGCCCACCTTGGATTGCACCTGCGCCTGCCCGTAGACCATCTTGCCGAACAGGATGTTGTCCTGGATGCTGGCTGCGGCGTTGTAGGCCTCCGGGTCAAAGAAGGCGACGGCGTGCTTCAGGTCCGCCGGCAGGTCGCTGGCGAAGAGGTGCCGCGCCTGCAAGAGCTTCTTCTCCAGGTCCGGGGTCATCAGACCCAGACGGTGGCGGGCGCCGATCAGCTTGAAGGGCAGGGTCATCAGGCGCGTCCGCTCCTCGGGCCGCAGCGCGCCCAGCCCCTCCTTCGCGGTGCGTGCCAGGATGCCCTGATACTCCGGCAGCTCGGCGAAGCCGATGAAGGAGAAGCGCTCGAAGAACTCGTGGCCGGGCGGCAGGCCGGCGAACAGCTCGACCATGGTTTCCGCCACCTTGTGGCCGGTCTCCAGGATGGTGTCGGTCAGCCCCACCTTGTCCAGCACATGCAGCATGTAGGGGTTGGAGGCCAGCGCGTCGGTCTGGAAGATCGGGCCGACCGGCGTGCCGAACAGCAGATTTTCCGCCAGCGTAGCGTTCGCGGCGTAGCGGGCGGGGTCGAAGCGCTCCACCAGCCGCCCCAGGTCCGGGTTGTTCAGCATCGTGGCGCGCATGGCGTCGCGCGCCTCCAGCACGCGGGCGGCCACGTCGGGGCGCCGCTCCGGATCGACGGTGCGGTTGAGGCCCATGCCGTACACGTCGTCCTGAAGCGAGACCATCGTCACCACGCGCAGGATGCGGGCCTTCAGGTCCTCCGGCCCGTCGCAGCCGGCGGCGGCGTAGTCGATCCAGTCGGCGTCCACGTCGTCGGTGGCGTTGCCGGACAGCACCGACTCGGCCATCCGGCGCTTGCGCCGCTCCGCCGCTTCCTCACTGTCGCCGTTCTCACGCAGCGGCCGGTGGCGCAGCCCGTAGACGAGGTTGTCGTAGAGCGAGGCCGAGAACAGGTATGGGGTGGCGCCGACATAGGCGGCGCGCCGCCCGGTCACGCTCTCCGGCAGCTCCGCATAGTCGCGCTCGCCCAGCCGGATCTGGCCCGACGAGGGCAGCAGCACGCGCGCGGCGAGCTGCGCCAGCTCGTCCCGCCCGGAGCCGACGCCGATCAGCGCGGTGTGGCCGTCCAGCGGGATGTCGCAGGTCACCCCCTCCAGGATGGGCGACCCGCCGTCCTCCCCGAACGCGACGTTGCGGAAGGACAGGCTGCCCTTGAACGGAACGTCCTCCTCCTCGCGCAGCAGGCGTTCGGCCAGCAGGTCGGGGACATGGAACTGCTCCACCACCTGCTCGTACTTGATCCGGTTGTCCTCCTTCTGCTGGTACCAATCGAGAAGCTCCTTCCAAGGAGCGGCCAAGTCCTTGTAGGCGGCCAGCACCGCGACCAGCGCGCCGAAGGACAGCTGGCCGTGGATCACCAGATAGCCGCCGATCGAATAGAAGAAGAACGGGGTCAGCTGGTTTATGAAATTGTTTAGGAATTTGACAAAAAACTTTCTTTGGTAAATCTCGAAACGGATACGGTACACGTCGCCCAGGCGGTGGCTGAGATCGGCGAGATGCCAGGACGCGGTGTTGTGGGTGTGCACCTCCTGGATGCCGGACACCGTCTCGCCGATCCGGTCGGCGATCTGGCGCATGGCACGTACGCGCTGTTTGCCAAGCTGATTGACCTTGCGCTGCAGCCGTGGGATGAGCCAGCCTTGGAACGGGTACAGCGACACCGCCGCTGCCCCCAGAACCGGGTCCTGGACGAAGATGAAGGCGATGTAGACCAGCAGGGTGCCGCCCTGGAACACCGGGATGGCGATGGCGTCCCCGATGAAGCCGCCCAGCGGCTCCACCTCCGCCGTGATCATGGGGATGATCTCCCCGGGCGACATCTTGCGGAAGCGGGGCAGGGGGAAGCGCAGGACGCGCACGTACAGCTCGTAGCGCAGCCGGCGCAGCATCCGCTCGCCCAGCCGGCCCTTGTAGGTGTTGATGACGTACTTGAACGCGCCGTTGACCAGCACCAAAGTCAGGAACAGTCCGCATAGGACGAACAGGTAGGTCACCTGATCGAGATGGAAGCCGAGGAAGGATTCAGGCAGCTTCTTCCCGGCGATCGCCTCGTTGACGATCCTCTTCGGAAGGTCGAGCGAGGCATAGAGGAAGGGAAAGGACGCCAGGGTCATCAGGGTCAGCACGATCTGCTGACGGACGCTGTGCCGAAGGATGAATCGGAAAATGCTGGATTCCATAGCGCCATTCTACGCAAGGGGACGCCGGTGCCGGGAGCAGGCAGAAACCTTACCCCCTCTGCCGCTTGGCCGCTGGGACTGTGGTTTGCCTGCACGCGGTCTGCCGCCATTGTGACGGCGGCATGACGCACACCCGTTCATCGGCCAAGCCGCGGCCGGACACAAGAGGCCAATCGGGAGAGGTAGGAACTTCATGAGCGAACGTCCGACCTCGGGCCGCGTGCTCATCTACAGCCATGACACGTTCGGCCTCGGCCATCTGCGCCGCTGCCGGGCCATCGCGCATGCGCTGGTGGAACGCTACAGCAACCTGTCCGTGCTGATCCTGTCCGGCTCGCCCATCGTCGGCAGCTTCGACTTCCGCACGCGGGTGGACTTCGTGCGCATCCCCGGCGTCATCAAGCTGCGCAACGGGGAATACACGGCGCTGAACCTGCATCTGGACATCGACGAGATCCTGTCCATGCGGGCCTCGCTGATCCGCCACACGGCGGAGATCTACCAGCCCGACCTGTTCATCGTGGACAAGGAACCGCTCGGCCTGCGCGGCGAGGTGCGGGAGACGCTGGAGCTTCTGAAGGGCCGCGGCGTGCCGCTGGTTCTGGGCCTGCGCGACGTGATGGACGAGCCGGCCCTGCTCGCCCCGGAGTGGGAGCGCAAGAAGGTCCTGCCGGCACTGGAAAACCTGTATGACGAGATCTGGGCCTACGGCCTGCCGCAGATCTGCGACCCGCTGGAGGGGATCGAGGTCCCGCAGTCGGTGCGCGACAAGATGGTCTACACCGGCTACCTGCACCGCACCGTGCCCCCGGCGGTCCCGCACGGTCCCGGTCTGCCGGATGAACCCTACATCCTGGTCACCCCCGGCGGCGGCGGCGACGGCGAGGCGCTGGTCGATTGGGTGCTGCGCGCCTACGAGAGCGATCCCGGCATCCCCTACCGCGCCGTGCTGGTGTTCGGCCCCTTCATGCAGCCGGACCTCCAGGCCGAGTTCCTGGCCCGGGCGGAAGCCCTGCCCAACGTCGAGGCCACCGCTTTCGAGGCGCGGATCGAGCGGCTGATGCAAGGGGCGGTGGGGGTGGTCGCCATGGGCGGCTACAACACCTTCTGCGAGATCCTGTCCTTCGACAAGAAGGCGCTGATCGTCCCGCGCGAGGTGCCACGGCGCGAGCAGACCATCCGCGCCGCCCGCGCGCAGGAGCTGGGTCTGGTCTCCGTCCTGATGGACGACGGGGTGCGCGACGCCGCGGCGATGGCGGCGGCGCTGCGGCGGCTGCCCTGGCAGGCGCCGCCCTCCTCGGTCGTAGTGCCGGGCCTGCTCGGCGGGTTGGAGAGCGTCAACCGCCTGTCGGCGCGCTACCTTCCGGAGCTGTCCTCCGAACCCTGCGCCACGGAACGCCAGATGGCCGCCGGGGACGCCGCGTGACCATTGCCGTCATCGTCAAGGGCTGGCCCCGCCTGTCGGAAACCTTCATCGCGCAGGAGATTCTGGGGCTGGAACGGCGGGGGTTGCGTCAACTGATCGTCAGCCTGCGTCAACCGACCGACAAGGCGGTGCACGAGTTGAACCGCCGCGTCACCGCCCCGGTGACCTATCTGCCCGAATATCTGCACGACGCGCCCGCCCGCGTGCTGCGCGCGCTGGCCGCGGCGCGGCGGCGCCCCGGCTGGCCGGCGGCGCGGGCCGCCTGGCTGGCCGACCTGCGGCGCGACCCCAGCCGCAACCGCGCGCGCCGCTTCGGCCAGGCCTGCGTGCTGGCGGCGGACCTGCCAGCGGACGTCACTTGGCTGCACACCCATTTCCTGCACACCCCGGCCAGCGTCGCGCGCTACACAGCACTGCTGACCGGCCTGCCCTGGAGCTTTTCCGCCCACGCCAAGGACATCTGGACCTCGCCGGACTGGGACCTGCGGGACAAGCTGGCCGAGGCTCGCTGGGGCGTCACCTGCACCGCGCTCGGCCTCGCCCGCCTGCGCGAACTGGCGCCTGAGCCGGAGCGGGTGGACCTGCTCTACCACGGCCTGGACTTCAGCCGCTTCCCCGCCCCGCCGGACGCGCGCCCGGCGCGCGACGGGTCCGACCCCGCCGACCCGGTGCGGCTGCTGTCGGTCGGGCGGGCGGTGGAGAAGAAGGGCTTCGACCTGCTGCTCGACGCGCTGGCGCGCCTGCCCGCCGGGCTGCACTGGCGCTGGACCCACATCGGCGGCGGCGACCGGCTGTCCGCGCTGAAGGCGCAGGCGGCGGCGCTGGGGCTGGAGGGGCGGATCGACTGGCAGGGGGCGAAGGCCCAGGACGCGGTGATCGCCCAGTACCGCCGTGCCGACCTGTTCGTCCTGCCCTGCCGCACCGCGCGCGACGGCGACCGTGACGGGCTGCCCAACGTGCTGATGGAGGCGCAGAGCCAGGGGCTGGCCTGCCTGTCCACCCGCGCCGCCGCGGTGGCCGAGCTGATCGAGGATGGGGTCACCGGCACGTTGGTGGACCCCGAGGACCCCGCCGCGCTGGCCGGCGCGCTCGAGTCGCTGCTCCGCGGCCCGGCCCGCCGCGCGGCGCTGGGTGCGGCGGGTGCCGCGCGGGTACGCCGCGACTTCGGCAGCGATTCAGGCATCGATCGGCTTCACGATCGTTTCACAACCGGAAATAGCCAACCCTCCTTTATGCCGTTTGGGGGATGCTGTGCATTGCACGGCGGCTGATGACGGGATAGAGTGCGGCTTTGCTCCACCTTTGCGACGTCATGTCGACTCTGTCCGCCTTTCCCGAACCGGAAATCCTTTCCTTCATCGACTTCGACGACGACAGCGACGCCGTGGCCACCAGCCACGAGCTGTCGCTGACGCGCAGCAAGCTGGGCGACATGCTCGACCTGCTGCCCGCCGGGCTGTTGATCCATCAGGAAATGGGCATCGTCTTCGCCAACCAGGAGGCGGCGCGCATCCTGGGCCAGAGCGGCGACGCCCTGGTCGGGCGCCATTTCCTGGACTTCGTCGAGGAGTCGGGCATCGACGACCAGCGGGGCGCCTTCCAGCGCTGCCTGCGCGAGCGGGAACTGGTGCGGTCCCAGGACGGGGTGATGGTGTCCACCGACGGGCAGCGCACCTGCGTCCAGGTCAGCATGTCGCCCCTGCCCTGGGACGGGTTGCCGGTCATCTACGTCCTCATCAACGATGTGACGGCGCTGAAGGAGTCGGAGGAGCGGCTGCGCCGGCTCTCGATCACCGACTCGCTGACCGGCGTGTCCAACCGCCGCCATTTCGTCGAAGCGGCGGAGCAGGAACTGGCCCGCGCCCGGCGCTATGGCCGGCCGGTCACGCTGCTGATGCTCGACCTCGACCATTTCAAGAGCATCAACGACACCCACGGCCACGCCGTGGGGGACGAGGCGCTGCGGGCCTTCACCGCCGCCTGCCGCGCCCTGCTGCGGGAGAACGACCTGTTGGGCCGCACCGGCGGCGAGGAGTTCGCCATCCTGCTGCCGGAGACCGACATCGCCGGAGCGCGCATGGTGGCGGAGCGCATCCGCCGCCGCACGGCCGAACTCGCCGTTCCGGTGGGGGACGAGACGGTGCGCTTCACCGTGTCGATCGGCGTCGCCTGCTGCGCGGCCGGGACGCGCGACGTGGACGCCATGCTGTCCAGCGCGGACGAGGCGCTGTACCGCGCCAAGGCCGCCGGACGGAACCGGGTCGTCTGCGCGCGGGAACCGACCCCGTTCTGAGCGTTTTTTCCACCATGACATCGGGGCCGCGATGCGCATCGCCTTTTATGCCCCGCTGAAATCCCCGACCCACCCGGTGCCCTCGGGCGACCGGCGCATGGCCCGGCTGCTGATGGCCGCGCTGGAGGCGGCCGGGCACAGGGTGACGCTGGCCTGCACCTTGCGCAGCTGGGACGACGGACGCCGTCCGGGCCGGGCGGAGCGCCTGGCGGCGCTGGGGGCGCGCTGCGCCGACCGCCTGACGGCGCGCTGGCGGGACGACGCGCCGGATCTCTGGTTCACGTATCACCTGTATCACAAGGCGCCGGACTGGATCGGCCCGGCGGTCAGCCGCCGTTTCGGCATCCCCTATGTGGTGGCGGAGGCGTCCTTCGCGGCCAAGCGGGCCACCGGCCCCTTCGCCGCCGGCCACCGCGCCGCGGAGGCGGCGATCCGGCAAGCCGCCGCCGTCGTCAACCTTGCCGGCCACGACGCGGAGGGGGTGCTGCCGCTGCTCGAATCGCCGGACCGGCTGGTGCGGCTGCGGCCCTTCCTCGACACGCGCTCCTTCGCGGCCGCCGCCGCGGAGCGCGACCGGCACCGGGCGGAGCTGGCCGAGCGTTACGGCCTGAAGCCGGACGTTCCGTGGCTGCTGGCCGTCGGCATGATGCGCGGCGGCGACAAGGAACGTTCCTACGAGATTTTGGCGCAAGCCCTTTCTCCCTCCCCTGCGAAGCGGGGGAGGGTTGGGGTGGGGGCAAGTGCCTTGCCTCCGCATCACCTTCTCATCGCCGGCGACGGCCCCGCTCGCCCCCGGATCGAGACGCTGTTCGGGGGAGGTGCGCTTGCCCCCACCCCAATCCTCCCCCGCTCCGCAGGGGAGGGAGTCTTGATCCTCGGCCAGCAAAGTTCGGATGCCCTCACCGCTCTCTACGCCGCTGCCGACCTGATGGTCTGGCCGGCGGTGAACGAGGCCTACGGCATGGCCCTGCTGGAGGCCCAGGCCGCCTGGCTGCCGGTGGTGGCGGGGCGGACCGGGGGGGTGCCGGACGTGGTGCGCGACGGGGTGACCGGCCTGTTGCCGCCGGTGGGCGACGCGGAGGCCTTCGCCGCCGCCGTCCGGGCGCTGCTCGACGACCCTGGGAAACGCCGCCGCTTCGGCGAGGCGGCGCGCGCCATCGCCGCTGCGGAGCACGATCTGACCAACGCGGTGGCGGTTCTGGACACCGTTGTCCGGCGCGCCGCGCGGAAAGGGAATCCATGACCGACCTCATCATCCTGCGCCACGGGCCGACCGCCTGGAACGCCGCGCACCGTCTCCAGGGCGGCATCGACGAGCCGCTGTCCGACGAGGGCCGCGCCCGAGTCGCCACTTGGAGGCTGCCGCCGGACGTTCTGGGCTACCGCTGGGTCGCCAGCCCGAAGCGGCGGGCCTGGGAGACCGCCCGGCTGCTCGGCCTCGACCCGGTGCCGGAACCGCGTCTGGTCGAGATGGGCTGGGGCGAGTGGGAAGGCCGCCTGCTGGAGGAGCTGCGGGCGAGCGGCGCCCTGACCGCGGACCGCGAGCGGATGGGCCTCGACTTCCGGGCGCCGGGCGGGGAGCGCCCGCGCGATGTGCAGGCGCGGCTGATTCCCTGGCTGGCCGAGGTGGGCGCCGGAGGCGTGCCGACCGGGGCGGTGGCCCACAACGGGGTGATGCGGGCGCTCTACGCGCTGGCCACCGGCTGGGACATGGTGGGCAAGCCCGGCCACCGCCTGACCGACGGCTGCGCCCACCGCTTCCGGGTCGCGGAGGACGGGACGCCGTCGGTCGTCGCGATGAACGTGCCGCTGGTCGGGGAGAGTTAGCCGATCACACGTCTAGATCACACGGCGAGATCGACCATCACCGGAACATGGTCGGACGGCTTGGGCTCCCAGCCGCGGGCCTCGCGCAGGACGCGGTGGCCGGTCAGCGCGTCCTTCAGCGGGGGCGTGACCCAGATGTGGTCCAGCCGCCGGCCGCGGTCGGACGCCGCCCAGTCCTTTGCGCGGTAGCTCCACCAGGTGTAGAGCTTTTCCGTGGGCGGAACGAAATGGCGCAACGCGTCGACCCAGCCGATGGATGCCTGCATCGCCGTCAGCTTCGCCACCTCCACCGGGGTGTGGGAAACGATCTTCAGAAGCTCCTTGTGGCTCCAGACGTCGTTCTCCAGCGGCGCGATGTTCAAGTCGCCGACCATGACCATGCGGCGGTCCGGGCTGCGCCGGGTTGTCCACCACTCAGTCATTTCGTCTACGAACTGAAGCTTGTGGGCGAACTTGTCGTTCTGTTCCGGGTCTGGAATGTC
Organism: Azospirillum brasilense; assembly: GCF_022023855.1. Lineage (NCBI taxonomy): Bacteria > Pseudomonadati > Pseudomonadota > Alphaproteobacteria > Rhodospirillales > Azospirillaceae > Azospirillum > Azospirillum brasilense. The sequence continues at coordinate 920,921 of NZ_CP059449.1, read as the reverse complement.
CCCGCCCGCCGGGATATAGACGCTGTGCAGCTCGATCCCGCCGGGCAGTTCGGCGAAGACGTGGCGGCAGTCCTGCTTGCCGCACCAGTGCTGCACATCGCGCGACGCGAAGGGCAGCTTCGACAGGATGGCGACGCCGTTGTAGCTCTTCATCCCGTGGATGTGGGCGTGGACGTAGCCCTTTCCGGCCAGCGGGGCCATCGGGAAGTCGGTGTCGACGACCTTGGTCTCCTGCAGGCAGATGACGTCCGGCTGCGCCTCGTCGATGAGGCGCAGCAGCAGGTCCATCCGCATGCGGACGGAATTGATGTTCCAGGTGGCGATGCGCATCGTCCAGTGATCCGTATTGCCGATGTCAGGCGATGGTGACGGCGATGGAGCCGACGCCCTCGACCGCGCCTTCCAGCCGGTCGCCGGCGACCACAGGGCCGACGCCCTCCGGCGTGCCGGTGTAGATCAGGTCGCCCGGCTGCAGCTCGACCAGACCTGACAGATAGGAAATCGTTTCGGACACGGACCAGATCAGGTCCGCCAGATCGCCCTTCTGGCGCAGCTCTCCGTTGACCGACAGCGTCACCGACCCCTTGTCGGGGTGCCCGATGTCGGTGGCGCGGCGCAGCGTGCCGCAGGGGGCGGACTGGTCGAAGCCCTTGCCCATGTCCCAGGGCTTGCCTTCCTTCTTCGCCGCGTTCTGCAGGTCGCGGCGGGTCATGTCCAGCCCCACGCCATAGCCGTAGACATGGTCCAGCGCGCTCTCCACCGGGATGTCGCGCCCGCCGGTGCCGATGGCCACGACCAGCTCGATCTCATGGTGCAGGTTGGCTGTCCGGGGCGGGTAGGGGATGGCGGTGCCGTCGGCGACGATGGCGTCGGCGGGCTTCATGAAGAAGAATGGCGGCTCGCGGTCCGGATCGGCGCCCATCTCGCGCGCGTGGGCGGCGTAGTTGCGGCCGACGCAGTAGATGCGGCGGACCGGGAACGGATCGCCGCCGGCGACCGGAACGGTGGGCTGGGGCCACAGGGAAATGGCGTAGGCCATGGCGCGCCTTTCTTTCGGAGGGGTGCGGTTCGGGCAACCACCCTACCGGAAAGAGCACCAGAAAAAAGCCCCAGCCGTTGGGCCGGGGCTTTGGCGCGAAGACGCCCGGCCTGGGGGGGACCGGGCGTCGGAAGCTCCGTTTTCGGAACCCGTCTGCGGCAGGGGAATGAACCGTCGGCGGGCAACCGCGCCGGCATGCCTGTTTCCGGGGGGGCCGGGGTCAGGAGCGCGATCACTTCATAGGGCTAGAGGTGGAGCCGCTTCCGGGTGGAACCAATGCGTAACGGGAATGGGTGCTATGCATACGAGGCGGATTGTGTGGTTCTTGCTGACAAAATCGGCACCTGCCTGCATTTTACACGACCAATAGACTAGTCAATAAACGACGGCTTTCACGTTGACCGACATCGACCGCCCCACCCCCTCGGACCGGCGCACCCGCCAGCGTCCGAGCAAGTCCGGAAAGATGGCCCTCGGCCCTCTGCCGGAGCTCGTCGGCTACAATCTGCGCAAGGCGCAGGTGGCCGTGTTCCAGAGCTTCCAGAACGCCGTGGCGCCCCACGACATGACGCCGGGGCAATTCGGCGTCCTGATCATGATCAAGGAGAACGAGGGCTTGTCGCAGTCCGACCTGGGCTCGGCGGTGGGCATCGACCGTTCGACCATGGTCGCGGTCATCGACCGGCTCGAGTCGCGCGGCCTGGTCATCCGGGCGCCCTCGCCCAACGACCGCCGCTCCTACGCGCTCCGCCTGTCCCCGGAAGGGGAGAAGCTGCTGGACGAGCTGATTCCGCGCATCCAGGCCCATGACAAGGCCATGGTGAAGGATCTCTCGGCCGAGGAGCAGGCGCAGCTCATCGACTTCCTCCGCCGCATCTCGCGGGCCGGCTGAAGCTGACGGGCTGAGAGTAGCGTGCCCAAGTTTTGGGCACGCGGCACCCGCCGATTGTTGACCTAATCTATTGTCCTGAAACCATCTTTCAGGAAAGGCGCCGCCGCGCCCGGTCGGCGGCGGCGCTTCCAAAGGCGCACAGGATCGCCGCCGACAGCGGGTTCTCCCAGAACCGCCATTCCGGGTGCCACTGCACGGCCAGCGCGAAGGCCGGCGCCCCCGCCACCCGCACCGCCTCGACCAGCCCGTCCTCGGCCATCGCCTCCACGATCAGCCCGTCGGCCAGCCGGTCGATGCCCTGCCCGTGCAGGGAGTTGACGGTCACCGCCGCCTCGCCGCCGGCCAGCCTTTCCAGCAGGCCGCCGGGGGTCAGCCTCACGCTGTGCGACGGCCCGTACTGCACGGCCAGCGGCGCCTCCTTGTCCTCGCGGTGGTTGGCGTAGCCCGGCACCTCGTGCACCCGCTGGTGCAGCGTGCCGCCCAGCGCCACGTTCAGCTCCTGGAAGCCGCGGCAGATGCCCAGCAGCGGGACGCCCATCTCCAGCGCGGCGCGGATCAGCGGCAGGGTGGTGTCGTCGCGCTCCGGGTCGTGCAGGGTGCCCGGCTCGCTGGGCGACCCGCCGTAGCGGTGCGGCTCGACGTTCGACGGGCTTCCGGTGACCAGCAGCCCGTCGAGCCGTCCGGCCACCTCGTCCATGTCCAGCGCCGTCCCCAGCGCCGGGATCAGCAGTGGCATGCCGCCGGCCCCGTCCGACACCGCGCGGACATACTTGTCGCCGACGACGTGGAAGGGATGCTCGCCCATCATGCGGGCGCAGGCGGGAACGCCGATCAGCGGCTTGCGGTTCATGGCGGGGACCTCCAGACAGGATGCCGGACCGCTCCGGAAGGCGGCGGACGGGCGATTATGCTCTGCCGCCGCGCGCCGCGCCAGAGGTCCGCCGCCAAGCACAAAGGGGATGCAGGGACAGAATTCTGTTGATTCGCATGCGAATTTGTCCCATATGCCCCCCTCCTCCGCGCCATCTGCGCGGAACATCTGCTGATGGGGGAGAACGATGGCGAAGACCGCTTCTCTCTTCCAATTGGGGATGGACTTGGGAAGCGATCCAAGGAAAGCCCAAACGGAAGGTCAAATCTCCAACCGGACCAACGTGACTTCTGGTCCCTGGAGGGAATCTCAAGACGACCGCAAGGACCATTTCATCGTCCGCGATGGCAAGGTCTGCGCCGGCACCCACCTGATCGTCGATCTGTGGGGTGCCGAACGTCTGGACGAGCTGGACCATGTCCGTTCCACGCTGATCGAGTCCGTGGAGGTGGCGGGGGCGACGCTCCTGCACATCCACCTGCACCATTTCACGCCGAACGGCGGCATTTCCGGTGTGGCGGTGCTCGCCGAGTCGCACATCAGCATCCACACCTGGCCGGAACGCGGCTACGCCGCGCTGGACATCTTCATGTGCGGCGACGCCCAACCCATGAAGGCCATCCCGGTGCTGGAGCGCGCCTTCAAGCCCACGGGCGTGAAGTGCGACGAGCTGCTGCGCGGCGAAACCGGGTCATGAGCGACTCCGGCTCCGGCTGGTACGACGAGACGCTGCATAAGGACGTGGCCCAGTGCCTGCGCATGGGCCGCGTCCTGCACCGCGACCGCACCGGCCTCCAGGACTTGGTGATCTTCGAGAACCCGGTGCTGGGCCGCGTGATGGCGCTCGACGGCGTCGTCCAGACCACCGAGGGCGACGAGTTCGTCTATCACGAGATGCTGACCCATGTGCCGATCCTGGCGCATGGGCGCGTCCGCCGCGTGCTGATCGTCGGCGGCGGCGACGGCGGCATGCTGCGCCGCTGCCTGGAGCACAAGGCGGTGGAACGGGTGACGATGGTGGAGATCGACCGCTCGGTGGTCGACCTGTCCATCGCCCATCTGCCGTCGATCAGCGCCGGCGCCTTCGACGACCCGCGCGCCGATCTGGTGATCGCCGACGGTTGCGCCTTCGTGAAGGAGACCACGGAACGGTTCGATGTCGTCATCGTCGATTCCACCGACCCCCACGGGCCGGGCGCCGTCCTCTTTACCGAGGACTTCTACGCCGACTGCAAGGCCCGGCTGACCCCCGGCGGTGTGCTGGTCACCCAGAACGGCGTGCCGTTCCTCCAGCCGGACGAGCTGAAGGACAGTCACCGGCGGCTCGGCCGGCTGTTCGGGGACGCCGGCTTCTTCGTGGCGCCGGTGCCCAGCTATTATGGTGGCTTCATGGCCTTCGGCTGGGCCACCGACGACGCGGCGCTGCGCCGCCAGACGGCGGAGGCGATCCGCCCGCGCTTCGAGGCGGCGGGGCTGGCCACCCGCTACTACACGCCCGACATCCACGTCGCCAGCTTCGCCCTGCCGGCCTTTATGCTGGACGCGCTGAAGTAGAGCTCATTGACATAGGGCTCAGGGCGGCTGGAATCCCGGCGGCTTGGCCGCCGCTGGGCAGGCGTTGGCGGGCAGGCTTTCCGAATCCACGAACTGGTGGGCGGCGGCGACGGCGCAGTCGTCCGACGCCGTGACCAGATGCCCGGCGCTGCGGAAGACCAGATGCCGGCTTTTCGGCAGGGTCGCCGCGGCGCGCTCCGCCCATTCCGGCGGGGTCAGCGGGTCGTAAGCGCCGGACAGCAGGAGCACCGGCACCGGGCTGGCTACCGGCAGCCGTTCCGACGCCTCCTGCGCGGCGGCGGGCCATTGGGCGCAGACGCGTCGGCCGGGATCGTCGGCGGTGACGGCGCCGTAGGGGGCGAAGCGGCGGGCGGCGTCGGCCAGCCGCAGCGGGTCGGCGGGGTTCACCGTCTCCCGGCATTCGATGGAAAAGGCCATGCCCTCCGCCGAGTCGGGGTCGCCCAGCCAGGGGGCGGGCACCCAGTCGGACAGGCGGTCGTACCGCCCCCGCCACGCCCGTTCGATCAGGGCGGGCAGGCGGGGCACGCTCTCGCCCTCGGCCATCGCCTCCAGCAGGGCCGATAGAGCGGCGCCGCTGTCCAGCCGCGCCCAGCGCGGAATCTCTGGATCGCCCACCGGCACGTCCACCGGGGCCTTGCCCAGCCGTTCCACCAGCTCCAGCAGATGGCGCTCCAGGTCGGGATAGGCGGCGCGGCACACGCGGTTGGCCGCGCAATCGTCGAACAGCCGCTTGAACGCCCGGTGCGCCAGCCAGGGCGCCTCCTCCGTCGCGTTGACGTCCGGCGGGTAGATGGAATCGAGCACCGCCGTGCGCACCCGCCCGCCATGGCGCCGCAGGATCTCCAGCGCCACCCGCGTGCCGTAGGACACGGCGAACAGGTTGACCCGCTGCGCGCCCAGCGCCGCGGCGACGTCCATGGCGTCGTCGGCGGCGATGGGGGTGGTGAACATGGCGCCGTCCAGGCCCGGCGGCGGTGAATCGGTCGCGGCAAGCGGCGATGGCGGTGCGCTCCAGCGCGGCGCGGCGGTCCCGCGACACCGGGCGCAGGCGGGGCGAGGCGCCCAGCACGTCCAGCTCCGGGCAGTCGGTGTCCGGCTCCGCTCGCCCGGCGCCGCGCGGGTCGAACAGCACGACGTGGCGCGACCGGCGGAATCCGGCGGTCAGCGACCACCACACCTCCATCCGCTCCTCCACCGCCTCGCCACTGCCGAAGGGGGAGGCGCCGGGGCCGCCCTCCAGGAACAGGACCGGGTCGGGGGACGGCTGCTTGGCGGTGGACAGCAGGACGACGACCGGCAGACGGAAGGCCCGCGTCACCGGACGGTCGCGCCGGTCGGGCACGCCGACGGTCCCGCACAGCGCGGCCTCCTCCGGCACGGAGAACCAGCAGGGGCCGGGCACGAAGCGGGGGTCGGCCTTGGCCGGCTGCGGGGCCAGCGTCACCGCCAGCAAGGCGGAGGCAAGGGCTCCGAACCACCGATGATGGGCGCGTCTCGTCACGCGGGTCGATCGTCCTCAGCAGCGAAAGAGGGACGGGGGAGGGGGCTCGCCACGCGGCGGCCCCCCGCCAAGTCCACCACTTTTGATGCTTTCTCTTTGACCCAGCTTGGCGGCGTTGTCCAGGGCAAGGGCGGTTATGGCCCCGCCGCGCGATTAGGACCCCATCATCGCGGGATTGGTCACGAGCAGGACAACGTGCTTCACGTTCGGTCTCCTGATGGAGAGCTGCGGGTGCCTCTCGGCTGGGAACGGCAGCCAGCATGCACCGGGTGGGGTGCGCTGTCAGGCAGGCCCGCCAATCGCCCGGTTGAACACGTCCTTACGGGAGGAGGCGAGGCTTCAGGCGTTCAGGCCGCCGTCCACCGTCAGGGTGGCCCCGGAAATCTGCCGCGCCGCCGGGCTGGCCAGGAAGGCCACCGCCGCCGCCACGTCCTCTGGCTTGCCGTAGCGGCCGAGCGGCGTCTGCGAGCGCAGGATTTCGGCATGGTCGCCGTTCGCCGGATTCATGTCGGTGTCGGTCGCCCCCGGCTGGACCAGATTCACCGTGATGTCGCGCGGGCCAAGCTCGCGAGCGAGGCCGTGCGTCAGGGCGATCTGCGCCGACTTGGTCATCGAATAGACGGTGACGCCCGGGGCGGTGATGCGGTCGGCGAGGCACGACCCGATGAAGACGATGCGCCCCCCGTCCTTGAGATGCGGGATGGCCGCCTGCGCCACGAGCACCGCCGCGCGCACGTTGACGTTCAGAAGCGCGTCGATGTCGGCGAGGCTCATCTCCGCGACCATGCCCTGGCGGGCAATGCCGGCGTTGTTGACCAGGACGTCGAGGCCGCCGAGCGCCTCCACCGTCCGGCCGACCAGGGCCGCCATGGCCGCCGGATCGGCGCTGTCGGCCGGGATGGCGACCGCGCGCCGGCCCTTCGCCTCGATCGCCCGGACGACCTCGGCGGCGCGCTCGGCCGACCGCTCGTAGGAGATCGCCACATCCGCGCCCTTGTCGGCGAGCGCCAGCGCGATGGCGGCGCCGATGCCCCGCGAACCGCCCGTCACCAGGGCGCGCTTGCCAACCAACTCACCACTCGGCTCAACCATGATCCGGCCTTTCTGTGTCGTTCGATACAAAAATAGCTAGAGGCGTTCGGTACCTCGGTCAATGGTTTTTGTATTGATCGACACAAAAATAGAACGCCGCTGTCCGAGGCCATTGCCCCCACGCGGCGGCGGGATTAAATAGTGATCGATGCAGAAATCACGCCCGACTCCGCCCACCGAGGACAGGACCGCCCAGACGGCCGGCACGCTGCCCGCCCGTGGGCGCGGACGACCGCGCGCGTTCGACCGCGAGGCTGCCCTGACCCAAGCGACCCGCCTGTTCTGGTCCAAGGGCTACGAGGCCACCTCCATCGCCGACCTGACGGAGGCCATGGGGATCGGCTCGCCCAGCCTTTACGCCGCCTTCGGCTCGAAGGAAGCGCTCTACGTCGAGGCGGTGAACCACTACCGCAAAAGCTACGAGGGGTTGGTCTGGGGGCGGTTTGCCGCCGCCGGCACGGCGCGCGAGGCGGTGATGGCGCTGCTGATGGACTCGGCCGCGGCGCTCACCGGCTGCCGCGGCGACATCCCGCGCGGCTGCATGGTGACGCTCTCCGCGGTCGGCAGCGAGGGGCACGCCGAACTGGGTGAAGTGGTGCGGTCGGCGCGCGCCTCGGCGGTCGGCATCCTGACCGAGCGTCTGACGCGGGCCGTGGCCGAGGGCGAGATCCCGGCCTCGGTCGATCTCCACGCGCTCGCCCGTTTCGTGCAGACGGTGCAGGCCGGCATGTCGATCCTCGCCCGCGACGGCGCGGAGCGCGCCGAGCTGGAGGCCGTGGCCGAGGTCGCGATGCTGGGTTGGGACGCCCGCGTCGGCGGCCGCCCGGCCCCCTGAGCTTTCCGGACGCGTCCGGTGTCACTCACGGGGGGTGGCTTCGCCTGCCAATGAACAGGCGAAGCCGACAAGGTTGCCGTCAGCTGGGTTTGACCATGTCCTGCCAGTGGCGGTGCAGAAGCGCGACGTCGCCGCTGGTCAGGATCGGCATGGCGCCCTGCAACTGGTCATCGGACCAATCCCACCACCTCATCTCAAGCAGCAACGCAATGAGATCGTCGTCGAAGCGCTTGCGGATCACCCGGGCGGGGTTGCCGCCCACGATCGCGTAAGGCTCGACGTCCCGCGTCACCAAGGCCCTCGTGCCGATCACAACGCCGTCGCCGATGGTGACGCCGGGCATGACGATCGCCTCCGAACCGATCCAGACGTCGTTGCCGATCACCGTGTCGCCGGCAGGCCGATAGCCATTCCGGGCGCCGGCGAACGACGGGACCTCGGGCATCCAGAAGAAGGGAAAGGTGCTGATCCAATCGTTCCTGTGGCCTTGGTTGCCTGCCATGATGAACGCCGCGCCAGACCCGATCGAGCAGAAGCTGCCGATCACCAACCGGTCGACGCCCTCGTCCGGGAGAAGGAACCGGGCGCAGTCGTCGAAGCTGTGGCCATGATAATAGCCGGAATAATAGCTGTACCGGCCGACGATGATGTTCGGATTGGTGACCTGCTTTTCCAGCAACATGCCCTTGAACGGGCTTTCAAAGACGTTTTCCATGAAGTTGCTCACTGCCTGTGAGCCGCCGACGCGGCCGCTTTCCGCCTGCGCGCGGGCGCAGGGACACACCGCGGGCTCCCCTTCCGGGGCGCGCGCGTTCAGGCTCTCCGCGTCGAACGCGTCAGAGCACGATGCAGGTGGTACTTGGGCTCGCCTTCATGACGGAACTCTATACGGCGGGAAACGCGGATCGCCAAGGGCGAACGCGGAGCAATCCAACCGCTTGGTCCGGCAGGTGGGAATCAGGCTTGACGGAAATCATCCGATAGCGGATTAATTGCTCCTCTGCACCAAGGAGAGGAGTCATGCAGACCTTGTGGAACGCCCTGCTGCGGCAGTGGCTGGACCGCGACGGCGACGACGCCGGCGTGGAGACGCTGAGCGCCCACCTGCGGCGCGACATCGGGCTGGACGGAACCGAAGCGGGCTATGTTCCGGCCCAACACATCCGGGAGCGGAACCTTTCGGATGCCCGGTCATTTTTGACGTTGCAAGCGTATCGCTGACAGGCGATACCCGATCCTGCGGTTCCCTTCGGGGCCGCGCCTTCCTTCAACCCCTGCCTTCCTTCAACCCATGGAGACCACGATGAAAGCCATCGTACCCACCACCCCGAATCGCCGACAGGGCGATTGGTCCAACCATACCACCCAGCGAGCTACCGGCTCCCTTCTTCAACCCAGCGCATTGGAACGCGAATTCCGGATATCGAGAGGAAGCCATGTGTGTCTTTTTGGGGTTTTGCGGTCGTTCGGTCTTCGTTGAGCACGCCCACTGGGCCTCTCCGGATCGTTTCTTCGACGCCCGGCGGGATAACGGGGAATTCGTGATATGGCTTGGACGCCTGAACATCATCTACACACCGGCCCGATGGGGTCCTCGCTCGGGGAGGGTCGCTGATGCCGGCCCACGTTCGCCCTGACGAGGTGACCACCGTCGTCCATGTGCTCGAGGCGTTTCGCAAGCTCGATCCCGACCTGCCGATTCAATACGCGCTGTCCTTCATGACGATCGCGCAGAACGAAGGGATTTCCATCGGCGAGCTTGCGGAACGCCTGGGCATCGCCCAATCCTCCGCGTCGCGCAACGTCGCGGCCCTCAGCCGCTGGCACAGCTTCGGGAAGGCCGGACTCGACCTCGTCCAGGCCCAGGAAGACCCGCGCGAACGCCGCCGCAAGATCGTCACGCTCACCGACACCGGCCGCGCCTTCCTCGAGGAACTGCGCGCCATCGTGAAGCCGGTGGTCCACACCCCGTCCGAACCGCGCCGCGCCCGTTCGGCCTGAGTCCACCTGCCCATCCGTTGTGTTCGGTCCGCAGCGCTTGACCGGGGTGGCCCATCCTGCCACACCAGCCCCGGACCCACCGACGGACCCGCGCGCCATGACCTCCTCCGCCTGCCCCTGCTGTTCCGGCCTTTCCTTCGAGACCTGCTGCGGCCCGATCCTGGCCGGCGCGCCCTCCGCGACGGCCGAGGCGCTGATGCGGTCGCGCTACACCGCCTTCGTGCGCCACGACCTCGACCATGTGGAGCGCACCCACGCGCCGGAGATCCGCGACGACTTCAACCGCGCCGAGGCGGAGCGGGTGGCCGACGAGTGCGACTGGCAGCGGCTCGACGTGCTGCGCGCGACGGAGGAGGGCGACGAGGGCACCGTCGAGTTCCTGATCCATTTCCGCCGAGACGGCCAGGACATGCGCCACCACGAGCGCGCGTCCTTCCGCCGCGTCGACGGCCAGTGGCTCTACAGCGCGGGCGAGGTGAACCCGAAGGGCGAGCCGCGCCGGGTCGTCAAGGTGGGCCGCAACGAGCCCTGTCCCTGCGGGTCAGGAAAGAAGTTCAAGGCCTGCTGCGGCCGGTAGAGGCCGGACGGGGACCCGGACCATGGAACCGCGCTTCGCCTGCACCGCCTGCGGAAAATGCTGCCATGGGCTGCTGCCGCTGACGCTCACGGACGCGGTGGCCCACGCCGTCCGCTTCCCGCTGGCGCTGGTCTGGACGGTGGTGCGGTCGAACGCGAAATCCTACGACCTCGCCACCCGGCTGGGCACCAGCGTGCGCCTGCCCAACCGCAAGACGGTGGCGGTGCTGATCCAGCCCACCGCCTACCTGCCGAACCATTTTCCCTGCCCGGCGCTCCAGCCCGACAACCTCTGCGGCATCCACGCCGACAAGCCGTCGCGCTGCCGGACCATGCCCTTCTACCCCTACCGCGAGGAAAAGGATCAGGCCGACCTGCTGGTTCCGCGCAAGGGCTGGGAGTGCGACGTCTCGGCGGAAGCGCCGGTCGTCTACCGCAACCACGCCATCCTCGACCGCAAGGACTTCGACCGCGAGCGCGCCGAACTGCTGGAGCAGGCGCCGGTCATGCGCACCTACGCCGACTATGTGCTGAAATACATGCCGTGGATCGTCAACGATCTGGCGAAGATGGCGGCGGCCCCGGCGGGGGGAAAGCTGGTCACCAGCCTGTCCTCCTTCCTGACGGCGACCCGGCGGACCGATGCGCGGGAGCTGGCAGCGGCCCAGGCGCCGCTGATGCAAGCGATGGCCGAGCGCACCCGGACCGATCCGGCGCTGGCGGATTTCCACAGGAACTACGCGGGCTGGGCGAAGGAGATGGAGCGGCTGGCGCAGCGGGGGTGACCGCTCCGTCGGCAGACAACAGGGTCTTCACGGATTTCACAGATTTGGACACGGATTTCGCGGAATTTTTCCATCCGGTTCATCCGTGCCCAAATCCGCGAAATCCGTGAAGAATCCGCACGTCTTCAATCAGGCGGCGATCCCCAGCCCCTGGCGCAGCAGCCCGACCAGTGCCCGCACCGCCCGTTCCTGTTGCTCCAGCGTCAGGCCGGAGCGGCCCGGCTGGTCGGCGACCTGCTCCGGCAGCGGCGGCAGGTGGACGAAGCCCATGGGTACGTCGAGGTCCGTCGTCTCGATCACGTGGCGGGCGCGGTAGAACAGGTGGTTGCAGACGAAGCCGCCGGCATGGTCGCTGAAGGTCACCGGCAGGCCGGCGATGGCCAGCTCGCGGACCAGCGTGGGGACCGGCAGGGTGGAGCCGTAGGCGGTCGGCCCGTCCGGCTCGATGGCGTCGTCGGTGCGCACCACCCCCGCATTGTCGGCCTGCTCGCTCTCGTCGCGGTTCCAGGCCAGCCGCTCGATCTTGATGTATTCGGACCCGGCGGCCAGCCCGAAGCACAGGGCAGCGGCGGGCCGGTGCTCCTCCAGCAGGACGGCGAAGGCCACGCCGCAGGCGTCGTACTCGACGGGCAGGACCGCGGTGACGATCCCCGGCTCGCCGGCCAGCCGCTCCATGAGGAGCGCCGTCGGGTTGACGGCGTGATCCCCGAAGGGCTGGAACCCGGTGAGCAGGATGGGAGCCGTCACGGCGGACGCCTTTCGGTCGGGGTGTTCAGGGACGCAGAAGGCCGATGATGTCCTTCACGCCGTTCAGGTTTGCCTCGGCGATGGCCGCCGCGCGCTCGCCGCCGCGGCGCAGCAGGCGGTCGATCTCCGCCTTGTCGTCCAGCAGCTCCTTCATGCGGGTGGTCATCGGGGCGAGCTTGGCGACCGACAGGTCGACCAGCGCCGCCTTGAAGCCGGAGAACTGGGCGCCCGCGAACTGCTGCACCGTCTGCTCGCGCGTCTGGCCAGACAGGGCGGCGTAGATGGTCACGAGGTTGTCGGCCTCCGGACGCTTCTCCAGGTCGGCCACAGTGTCCGGCAGCGGCTCCGGATCGGTCTTGGCCTTGCGGATCTTCGTCGCGATGGTGTCGTCGTCGTCGGTCATGTTGATGCGCGAATATTCGGACTCGTCCGACTTGCTCATCTTCTTGGTGCCGTCGCGCAGGGACATCACGCGCGTCGCCTCGCCCAGGATCTGCGGCTCGGGCAGCGGGAAGAACTCGGTGTCGTAGCGGCGGTTGAAGGCGCCGGCGATGTCGCGGGCCAGCTCCAGATGCTGCTTCTGGTCCTCGCCCACCGGGACGTGGGTCGCCTTGTAGAGCAGGATGTCGGCGGCCATCAGCACCGGGTAGGAGTAGAGGCCGAGGTTCGCCATGTCCTTCTGCTTGCCGGCCTTCTCCTTGAACTGCGTCATGCGGTTCAGCCAGCCGAGCGGCGTGTGGCAGGAGAGGATCCAGGCCAGTTCCGAATGGGCCGGGACGAAGGACTGGTTGAAGAGGATGTTCTTCTCCGGGTCGATGCCGGCGGCGATGTAGGCCGCGGTGACCTCGCGGATGTTGTTGCGCAGGACCTCCGCGTCCTGGTCGATGGTCAGCGCGTGCAGGTCGACGACGCAGAAGATGCACTCGTAGCTGTTCTGCAGCTCGACCCAGTTGCGCAGCGCCCCCAGATAGTTGCCGAGGTGAAGCTGCCGGGTCGGCTGCATGCCGGAGAAGATGCGGTTCACGGGAGGTCTCTCGCTCGAAACTTCTGGAAGGCGGCTGTTATCGCGCCGGAACCGGGCGGGGTCAAGACACGGGCGGCTCCAATTCCGGAGTGTCCTTGCGCAGGAAGCCCTTCAGGTCGGCAAGGTCAGCGGCGCCGGTCAGCTGCGCCAGCGTCCCGAACACCGCCACGCCGCCGCCGACCAGCAGGGCCAGCGCGCCGAAGCGGACCAGAGTGGACGCCGCCTCCAGCCACGGCGCCAAGGCCGACGCGCCGGCCAGCAGCGCCGCCCCCATTCCCAGCGCCGCCGCGGCGATGCGCGGCGCGCGGCCGAGGAAGCGCCCGTCCAGCTGCAGGAATCCGCGGCGGCGTAGCGCGTGGGCCAGCAGGGCGAGGTTCAACCAGGCGGTCAGCCCCGTCGCCAGCGCGATCCCCACATGCCCCAACACCGGCATCAGCGCGATGCCCAGCGCCAGGTTGGCCACCGTCACCACCACGGCGACGCGCACCGGGGTCGCCGTGTCCTGGCGGGCGAAGAAGGCGGCGTTCAGCGCCTTGACGATCACATGGGCGGGGATGCCAATTGCGTAGGCGCCCAGCGCCCAGGCCGTCGCCTGCGCCTCCGCCGGGCCGAAGGCGCCGCGCTCGAACAGCACCGAGACGATGGGCGCCCCGGCCACCCCCAGCGCCACCGCGGCCGGCAGGCCGAGCAGCAGGCTGAATTCCAAAGCGCGGCTGAGGTAGTGGCGGACCATCCGCTCGTCCCCCGCCGCGGCGTGGCGGGCGAGCACGGGCAAGAGCGCGGTGCCGATGGCGATGCCGATGACGCCCAGCGGCATCTGGTTCAGCCGGTCGGCGTAATAGAGGAAGGACACCGCCCCCGACGGCAGCAGCGAGGCCAGTACGACGTTCAGGAACAGGTTGATCTGCATGACCCCGGCGCCGATGGCCCCCGGCCCGACCAGCCGGAACAGGCGGCGCATCCCCTCGGTCATCCGCGGCAGGGTCAGGCGCAGCGTCACCCCCGCCGCCCGGCAGGCCCATCCCATCCAGACCAGCTGCACCACGCCCGACAGCGTCACCGCCGCGGCCATCGCCCGCCCCGGCTCCAGCCCCAGCCGCGGCGCGGTCAGCAAGGCGGCGATCAGCGTCAGGTTGAAGGCGATGGGGGCGGCGGCGAAGGGGCCGAAGCGGTCCAGCGCGTTCAGCACGCCGCCCAGCAGCGCCACCAGCGAAATCAGCGTCAGATAGGGAAAGGTCAGCCGCGCCATGTCGACGGCCAGCGCGAACTTCGCCGGCTCGTCGACGAAGCCCGGCGCCAGGACGTGCATCAGCGCGGGCATCCCCAGGATGGCCAGGGCGGTGAAGGGCAGCAGCACCGTCAGCAGGATCGCCAGCGCCTGCTCGGCGAAGGCCACCGCGGCGGCGCGGCCGTTGCGCTGAAGCTCCGCCGCGAACAGCGGGACGAAGGCGACGCTGAAGGCCCCCTCCGCGAACAGGCGGCGGAAGAAGTTGGGCAGTTTCAGCGCCACGAAGAAGGCGTCGGCCACCGGCCCGGCGCCGAGCACCGCCGCGGTCAGAATGTCGCGGGCGAAGCCGGCCAGCCGGCTCAGCAGCGTCAGGCTGCCGACGGTTGCGATGGCGCGGGCGAAACTCATCCGCCGACCGTCCCGTTCGGCGCCGATCCTTGCGGCGGCGGTACCAAAGAACCCGCAAAAGTTTGATTGCTCTCTATTTCCTGTATCATTGGTCGCCGGTTTGTCCATTGAAGGGGGAAGTCGGCTGGCGCATAATGACCATTAGGCAGTGTTTGAGGTCGGCAGTGCGACGAAGGATCGCTTTTCCGCGGGGGATGGAGGCTCGTCTCGTTCTTCCCGCCGTTGCGGTCGCCGTCGCCATCGCGGCGCTGTGGTGGACGCTGCTGACCCGCATCGACCGCGAGGAACGCTTCCTCGACCAGACGACCCGCCAGCACACGGCGGCGATGGCGCAGCTGGTCGAGGAACAGGCCATCGCCACCTTCCGCCGGCTGGACGATCTTCTGATCGACGTCGCCTCCCATGTCGAAAAGGACATTCCGCTCCTGATTCCCACCCGGCGGTCGTTCGAGGAAGGCTTGGCCGCCTCCATCCGGATTTACGACGCGAACAGCTGGCTGTCCATGGGCTTGGGGCGGACCACCACCCGCAATCCAGTGCTGGAGTGGGAGGAGTTCGCCCGGCACAAGTCGAACGCCCACCGGAAGGGGAATCAGAAGGGCTTCGTCATCGGGCTGCCCTTCGTCAGCCCGGGCACGTCGGACGTGTTCATCCCGGTGTCGCGCCGGCTGGAGGGGCCGGACGGGGCGTTTCGCGGCGTCGCCGTGGTGGACGTCCCGGCGGAGATCTTCTCCCGCTTCTATGGCCGGTTGGACCTGCCGCGCGACAGCTCGGTCGCCATTGCCCGCGCGGACGGCCCCCTGCTGGCCCGCCAAGCCCTTCAGGATCAGGTGTTCGGGCGCAGCTTCCGGGGCTCCGGTCTGTGGCCGGAGGCCGGCAGCGGAACGGTCCGGCACCATCGCGTCGTCAGCCCGGTGGACGGGGTCGAGCGCATCTACGCCTTCCGCGCCTCCGCCGACTACCCGCTGATGACGGTGGTCGGCGAGTCGGTGGAGACGGTGTTCGGCGCGTGGCGGCAGAACCGCTTCTATTCCATCATCTGGGCCGCCGCCGCCACCGCGGTGATCCTGCTGTTCACCACCGCCTTCCTGGTGGAGCTTCAGCGGCGGCGCCACGGCGACCGGGCGCTGCGCATCCGCAACCGTGCGATGGAATGGAGCGGCGACGGCATCCTGATCGCCGACGCCACCCGGCCGGGCGTGCCGGTGGTCTACACCAACCCCGCCTTTTCCCGGCTGATGGGGATCGGCCCCGGCGCCGCCGACGGGCGCGCCGCGCGGGAGGTGCTGGCCGGGCTGATGGGGGACGAGGCGGGGCTGGGCCCGCTGTGCGACGGCGCCGAGGACGCCGGGGACATGAGCGCGGAGTTCCTGCGTCCCGGCGGTGCCGCGGGTCCCGGTGCACCGGAGGTCTGGCTGGAGCTGCGCGCCTCGCCAGTGCGCGGCGCCGGGGGGAGGCTGGTCAGCGTGATCGCCACCGTCCGTGACATCACCGAGCACAAGACCGCCCAGGCCGCGCTGGCCGAGGCGCGGCGGGAGGCCGACCGCGCCAACATCGGCAAGTCGAAGTTCCTGGCGGCGGCCAGCCACGACCTGCGCCAGCCCGTGCAGTCGCTGATGCTGCTGATGGAGGCGCTGTCCACCCGCGCCACAGACCCCGCCATGCGCAAGATCCTGACCACCATGGACCGCGCGCTGGGCGCCCTGAAGATGCTGCTCGACGGGCTGCTCGACGTGTCGCGGCTGGAGGCCGGGGCGGTCGAGCCGAAGCGCACGGTCTTCCCGGTGACCGACCTGCTGGACCGCATCACCGCCAACAGCCGTCCGGTGGCGGTGCGCAAGGGGCTGCTGCTGCACATCATGCCCTGCGGCGCCCATGTGGACAGCGACCCGATGCTGCTCGGCCGCATCCTGCAGAACCTTGTCGAGAACGCGCTGCGCTACACCAACCGCGGGCGCATCCTGGTCGGTTGCCGGCGGCGCGGCGCGGTGCTGCGGATCGAGGTGTGGGACACCGGCATCGGCATCCCCACCGACCGGCAGGAGGACATCTTCCAGGAGTTCGTTCAGGTCGGGAACGCCAGCCGCGACCGCGACCAGGGGCTGGGGCTGGGGCTCGCCGTGGTGCGCCGGCTGACCGGCATGCTGAACCACCCGATCAGCCTGCGCTCCGAACCGGGGCGGGGGTCGGTCTTCCGGGTGGAGGTGCCGCTCGCCGATCCCCCCGTCCCGGCCGAGACGCTGCCGGAGGACTTCCCCGTGACCGCCCGCATGCGGGCCGGCGCCCGCGTGCTGGTGGTCGAGGACGACCCCATCGTGCGCGAGGGGCTGTGCGCGATGATCCGGCAATGGGGGCACGAGGTGTTTCCCGCCGCCAGCTTCGGCGAGGCGGTGGAGGCTTTGCGCCGTCACCCCGATCCGGACGTGATCGTCGCCGATTACCGGCTGGGCGAGGGGCACACCGGCACAGAAACCATCCGTGAGGTGCGGCGGCGGTCGAAGCGCCCGATCCCTGGCATCCTGGTAACCGGCGACACCGCCCCGGAGCGTCTGGCGGAGGCCGAGGCCGGCAAGTTCAGCATCCTGCACAAGCCCGTCCTGGCCGACGATCTGCGTCGGGCCATCGCACTGGCCCTGGCCCCGGCCGCGCTGGCCCCGCCGGCGCTAGCCACGCCGTCCGGCGCGGCGTCGCGCGAATTGGTCGACTGAACCAACCCTTCGCCATTCTAAAGGCCGTGTCATGCGCCGGGCGTGCGGCAGCCCGTGCCTGTTTGCCCATTGCGTCGAACCCGTCCCTTTGCTTGTTTGCCTGTTTCGGAGGCAGCGTCCGCGGTCTCCGACCCGAAAGCGTTCGACAAAAAGAACCTGTTCCCGGAGAGAGGAATCCACCCATGATCCGTGCGAAGCTGGCTGTGACCGCCGCCGCCGTCGCCCTGGGGGCCGGCCTGTGGGCCGGGGCCGCCCAGGCCGACATCACCATCGCGCTGGCCGGTCCGATGACCGGCGCCGCCGCCGCCTATGGCGAGCAGACCCGTGCCGGCGTCGAGGCCGCCGTGGCCGACATCAACGCCAAGGGCGGGCTGCTCGGGCAGAAGCTGGTCCTGACCATCGCCGACGACGCCTGCGACGCCAAGCAGGCGGTGGCCGCCGCCAACAAGCTGGTGAGCCAGAACGTCGCCGCGGTGATCGGCCATGTCTGCTCCGGTGCCTCCATCGCCGCCTCCAACGTCTACGGCGAGGAGGGGATCGTGATGATCTCCCCCACCGCGACCAGCCCGCAGCTCACCGACCGCGGCCTGAAGAACGTCTTCCGCGTCTGCGGCCGCGACGACCAGCAGGGCGAGGTGGCGGCCAAGCTGATCGCCGACCGCTACAAGGGCAAGAAGGTCGCCATCGTCCACGACAAGCAGGCCTACGGCCAGGGCCTCGCCGACGACGTGAAGCGCCGCCTGAACGCCGCCGGCATCACCGAGGCCGCCTTCACCAGCATCACCGCCGGCGAGAAGGACTATTCCGCACTCATCACCCGGCTGAAGTCGGACGGCGTGGACGTGCTCTATTACGGCGGCTACGATCAGGAGCTGGGTCTGATCGCCCGTCAGGCGGCGGACCAGCAGTTCCGCCCGCAGATCATCGGCGCCGACGGCATCCAGCCGCAGTCCTACTGGAACATCGCCGGCGATACGGCGGAAGGCACGCTGTTCACCTTCTCTCCCGACCCGCAGCGCAACCCCGCCGCCAAGCCGGTGGTCGAGGCCCTGCAGGCCAAGAACATCCGCACCGACGGCTTCACCCTGTTCGCCTACGCCGCGGTGCAGACCTACGCCGAGGCCGTGCAGAAGGCCAACAGCGCCAAGTCCGACGCCGTGGCGAAGGCGCTGCGCGCCGGCCCGTCCTTCGACACGGTGGTCGGGTCGCTGTCCTTCGACGACAAGGGCGACCTGAAGCAGCCGGGCTATGTGTTCTGGGCCTGGAAGAACGGCGAGAAGGTCCAGGTGGACTGAGTCCATCCGGCCGATTCGGAAAGGAAGGCGGGGCCACGGTGCCCCGCCTTTTTTCTGCCCGTCCGATTCTCGGCCCGCCTGATTCTCGATGGTCGGCGATTGCCAAGGGCCGGCACGAACCTTTTTCCCCGCTGCCGTGTTTGCGCAGAGGTAACCGAACACCGCCATTGGGCAGGGAGACCGCGATGCATCGCCACGCCGGACGCCGTTCGCGCAATCGCAGGACCGCCGGGATAATCCTGTGCGCCGGCCTTCTCGGCCTCGGCGCCTGCGCCTCGCTGGGGCCGCCGCGCACCGCGGAGCCCGCGCCTGGAGCGGTGGCGGCGTTGGATGGCATGGTGAAGGGACCCTGCAACCGTCCCGTCGCCTCCGTTCTGGCCGGGGAGGGGATTCCGGTCGGGCAGTTCCGGGCCGCGATCTACAGCGAAGCGCGCACCGGGCCGAGCGCGCGGGTGTCGCAGTACGAGATGTGGCTCTATCCGCGCGACAAGGCCGGCGTCCTCATCGTCAAGATGGACGAGAGCTGCCGCCCGATGCAGGTCTACACGCGGGAAGGCGTCAACGTGCAGGCCTTCAAGGCGGGGTAGGCGTCGCCTCGGCCGCTGGGACTCTGGCAATCGCCGACTCCGATTCCGGAGCCGGGTGGGTTGGCAATCGCCGACTTGCCTGCCGCCGACTCACCCGCGCGCGGCGGGGAGGATCTTGCGCTCCGGAATCGGCGGGGGCGAGGGGTAGAGCAGGACGCCGGTGTCGGAGAACTCCACCCGCGCCGCCTCGTAGACGGCCAGCGCCAGATCAAGCGCCACGCGGAACTCCGGCTTGAAGTGCTTCAGCTCCTTGTAGCCGCCGCCGAACTGGGTGAAGAGCGCCTTCCAGGTCACCGGAATCGGGTCGCGCAGCACATGCAGCCGGTAGGCCAGCCAGACATAGACGTCGATCGCCATCGAGCAGCCGCCGATGTGGCGGATCGCCGGCTCCCAGATCGGGACAGGGGAGCGCTTCAGCGCGGCGAAGAAGGTTTCCGACAGTTGCACCGTCTCGCGCCACAGGGTGCCCTGGCCGTCGTCGTCGCGCAGGCGGATGCCGCCGTTGACGATGTTCTCCTTGGCGAAGCCCTCGGCCCCATCCTTGTCCCAGAAGAAGGTCAGGCGGCACAGGTTGATGCGGGTCGCCTGCTCCTGCACCGCCTTGTAGGTGGACCCGCCGGCCGAGACGCCCATGCGGTCGAGCCAGTCGTTCATCGAGCGGCCCAGCTCGATCTCGCGGCTGTTGTCCTGGATGGCGCGGGTCTGGAGATAGAGCAGGATCAGCCGCGCCTTGGCGCCGTAGGGGACGCCGACCGGCATCAGGCTGCCGTCTCGCTTGCGCTCCTTGCCCGGTTCCACCAGCAGGGTGACGCGGCCCTGGTCGCGGCGCCATTCGGCGTCCGGCGCCAGCTTCCGGTGGGGCAGGCTGGTCAGGCAGAAGCCGGAGTAGGTGATGCCCAGCGCGTTGGACTCGTCCTCCAGCACCGCCGCCGCGACATCGACGACGCTGGCCCGCTTCGGGTCCACGAGGTTCCGTGCCTCGCGCCGGCCATGCGTCATGATGAGTTGGTGCACGTCGCCCATAGGTCCCCCCGTCCATTCTGCCTGCAGTCGATCATGCACCGCCCGGAGAGTCCATTTGGCGATCGCCGACGAGGCTAATTGAGACCTAATTGCTGGAGTCTATTTGCTAGGTCGGCGATTGCCTGGGGACGACTCGGGGGTGCGTCGGCGATTGCCAGAAGACTCGTCGGCGTTCGCCAAGGGACCGTGTGGGAATCATCGGTGACTCGGGACGACTCGGGCATTGGTCGGCGATTGCCAAGGCGGAGTGGAGCGGGCGAGTCGCGACTCGGGATTTCATGGGTGATCTTGGCGATGTCTGGCCGATGTCTGGGCCGGCGGTCGGCGATTGCCAAGGCGCCACGGTGGGCCGGTTTGGCAATCGCCGACTCCTCCCTCTCCTCGGCGGGTGAGGGGAAGCGGCATGGTCGGCGATTGCCAAGGCGGCGCCCCTCCGCGCCGGGCACTTCTGCCTTGCGGGGCCATGCGGGCACGAAACGCCAGCGCGGCTGTTTACGCTTGGCCTCCGCGGTGATTGGGGGCGTGCTTTGGGAGATCCGCGAGATGAGCGACGAGGGTTTCACGGACCGCGTTCTGGACGGCGTGAACGTGCTGGACGGAACCGCCCGCCGCAAGGCCGTCGCCCTGGGCGCGGAGGTGCCGGCTCTGCGCGACGGGCTCCAGGTGCCCAGCTCCCGCATGGTGCTGATGCCGGCGCTGGGGGCGCTGTGGGCCGCCGGGCTGGGCATGAATAAGCCGGGCTGGTCGCGCCTCGCCCGACAGGGGTTGCTCGCCATCGCGCTGGGGACGGTGGCCGGCAAGGGGATCAAGCGCGTCGTCTGCCGCGCCCGCCCGAACGAGGGCCGCGACCCCAGCCGCTGGGGCAAGGCCGACGGCAAGCACGCCTCCTTCCCCTCCGGCCACGCCATCAACATGTCAGCGCTGACCACGGCGGTCGGGCTGAACCGCGGCCTGTCCTCGGCGACCATGGTCAGCCTGGGCTTCGCCGCGGCGGTGGGCTGGTCGAGCCTCGCCACCGAACGGCACTGGGCGTCCGACTACGCCGCCGGCATGGCGACGGGCGTGCTGGCCGGTCTGGCCGCCGAAGTGATCGACGGCTGGGTGGAGGACCAACTGTCCTGAGGAACGGGCGTCACCCCCGTCCTCACCCCGCCGGATCGGCGAGCGCGTGCAGCAGCCGCTCGCGGATCTGGGCCAGCTTGCTCTCGTGGGTGACCTTCAGGCCGAAGACGTCCTTCACATAGAAGACGTCGATGGCCTTCTCCCCGTAGGTCGAGATCTTCGCCGACGAGATCTGCAGGGTCAGGTTGGTCAGCGCGCGGGTCAGGTCGTAGAGCAGGCCGGGGCGGTCGCGCCCGTTGACCTCGATCACCGTGTGGGTGGTGGAGGCGTTGTTGTCGATCAGCACGCGCGGCGGCACGTGGAAGACGCGGGTGCGGCTGGCGTGCGGGGCCTTGCGCTTGGTCAGGTCGTGCAGCGGCTTCAACTGGCCGGACAGCACCTTCTCGATCATCACCGACAGCTTGGCGAGCTTGTCGCCGCTCTCGAAGGCGCCGCCGCCCGCCGCGTCCTGCACGGTGAAGACGTCCAGCGCCATGCCGTTGGTCATCGTGAAGATGCGGGCGTCGACGATGTCCGCCCCCGCCGCCGCCAGCGCCCCGGCGAGGCGGGAGAACAGGCCGTGGTGGTCGGTGGCGAAGATCGTCACCTCGGTGATCGCCCGGCCGCGGTCGATGCGCGTGTTGACGGTCAGCGGCCGTTCGTCGCGCAGCGCCTCCCGGACCAGCCGCGCCTGCCGGCCCAGCGTCTCCGCGTCGAAGGCCAGCCAGTAGGCCGGGTAGCCGAGCGCGAGATGCCGTTCGAAATCGGCATCGTCGAAGTCGGACAGCTCGGCCCGCAGCGCCGCCTGGGCGGCCTGAATGCGGCGCCCGCGCCCTTCGACCGACAGGCCGCCGGACATCACCTCCTCCGAGCGGTTGTACAGCTCGCGCAGCAGCGTGGCCTTCCAGTTGTTCCAGCGCTGCGGCCCGACCGCCCGGATGTCCGCCACGGTCAGAACCAGCAGCAGGCGCAGCCGCTCCGGCGACTGGACGAGCGAGACGAAGTCGCGCACCGTCTTGTCGTCCTCCAGGTCGCGCTTGAAGGCGGTGTAGGACATGGCGAGGTGCCAGCGCACCAGCCAGGCCACCGTCTCCGTCTCCTCCGCCGTCAGGCCGAGCCGCGGGCACAGCTTCTCCGCCACCCGCGCGCCGAGGACGGAATGGTCGCCGCCGCGGCCCTTGGCGATGTCGTGCAGCAGCACGGCGACGTAGAGCGCGCGTCGCGACACCACCTTGTGGATCACCTCCGACGACAGCGGCAGCTCGTCGGTCAGCTCGCCCATCTCGATCTTGTGCAGGATGCCGAGAGCGAACAGCGTGTGCTCGTCCACCGTGTAGACGTGGTACATGTCGTACTGCATCTGCGCGACCACCCGGCCGAAGTCGGGGATGAAGCGGGCCAGCACCCCGGCCTCGTTCATGCGGCGCAGCGTGATCTCCGGGTCCTTGCGGCCGGTCAGGATCTCCAGGAACAGCCGGTTGGCCTCCAGGTCGGCGCGCAGCTTCGGCCCCACCACCGACAGCGAGCGCGTGATGGCGCGCAGCGCGTTGGGGTGGATGTCGATGTCATTCTGCTGGGCGGTGTGGAACAGCCGGATCATGTCCAGCGGCTCGTCCTTGAACTGGCGGTCGTTGCGGACGTTCAGCCGCTCGCCGTCCACCACGAAGCCGTCCACGTCCTTGCGGCGGGCGAGTGCGGCCAGCCGCAGGATGTTGAACTTGGGCGGGCGCTTCGATTCCGCCTCCAGCGCCGCGCAGAAGATGCGGGTCAGGTCGCCCACGTCCTTGGCGACCAGGAAGTAATGCTTCATGAAGCGCTCCACGCCCTTGGTCCCGGCGTGGTCGGTGTAGCCCATGCGGTTGCCGATCGACGTCTGGACGTCGAAGGTCATCCGGTCCTCCATGCGACCGGTCAGGTAATGCAGATGGCAGCGCGCGGTCCACAGGAAGTTCTGCGCCTTGGCGAAGCGCTGCGCCTCCTCCGGCAGCAGCACCTTCTTGCCGACCAGATCGTCGACGTCCTCCACGCGGTAGAGGTACTTGGCGATCCAGAACAGCGTCTGCAGGTCGCGCAGGCCGCCCTTGCCGTCCTTCAGGTTGGGTTCCAGCACGTAGCGGCTGTCGCCCAGCTTCAGGTGGCGGTTGTCGCGCTCGGCCAGCTTGGCCTCGACGAATTCCGGCCCGGTGCCGGCCACCACCTCGCGGTCGAAGCGGCGGCGCAG
Source organism: Azospirillum brasilense (assembly GCF_022023855.1). Lineage (NCBI taxonomy): Bacteria > Pseudomonadati > Pseudomonadota > Alphaproteobacteria > Rhodospirillales > Azospirillaceae > Azospirillum > Azospirillum brasilense. The sequence goes on along the minus strand of NZ_CP059449.1, from coordinate 897,412 downwards.
CTCGGTGAACAGCTTGCGCGGGCCCCAGAGGTAGCGGGATTCCAGGATGGCGGTGCGGATGGTCACGTCGGCCTTGGACTGGCGGATGCAGTCGTCGACGCTGCGCACGGCGTGACCGACCTTCAGCCCGAGGTCCCACAGGATGTAGAGCATGTACTCCACCACCTGCTCCACCCGCGGGGTGCGCTTGTAGGGCAGCAGGAACAGCAGGTCGATGTCGGAGAAGGGGGCCAGCTCGCCCCGGCCATAGCCGCCGGTGGCGACGATGTCGAACACCTCGCCGGAGGTCGGGTTGGGCGAGGGGAAGATGTGGGTGACCGTGAGGTCGGCCAGCGAACGCACCACCCCGTCGGCGAGGTAGCAGTTCTGCCGCACGCAGTCCTCACCCGATCCCTTGGCCTCGAAGCGGGCGCGCACCTCCGCCCGCCCGTCGTTCAGCGCGCCGCGCAGTCGGGCGATCAGGGCGGGGCGCAGCTTGTCGCCGGTCCCATGCTCCGCCACCAGCTTCTCCAGATCCTCCGCCAGCTTGCGCCGGGACAGGATCGCGCGCTTGTTGGGGATGTTGGCGGTGCCGGCGTCCTTGGCGTCGGACGCGTCGGCGGAGGCGGCGCGGGTGGAGAGCATCGACAAAACGTGAGCCTTCCCAGGGATGCTAGGGGTGCGACGAACCGTGCGGCGTCCCGACTATAACGGGAAAGAGGATAATTCGCACGCGGCACACCAAAAGAGGCTGCCGTCTGTTTCCTGCATGATCCAACTGGGAGCGCTGCTGTGACGGCTGTGCTGGAACGGCCGTGCTGTGATGGCCGTCACTGACGCGCTCCATTCCAAAGAGGTAAGGAGTCGTCCGTGAGACACGCGCGAGGGAGGCCATTGATGATCCCGAACCCCGGAACGGCACGGCGGGAGCTGGCGAACCTCGGGAACGCCCTGACCCTGGCGGAGCGCGGTCTGCCGCGTCACACCCCGGCCGAGCTGATGGCCTGGCTGGTGCACGCCCTGGCGCTGTGCCCCGGCTCCATCGGCGACGCGCTTTTGTTCGAGATCTGCGGCACCGCCACCGACGCCAAGGCCTCCGACGCCATCAAGATCGCCCAGATCCGTAAGGGCTGGGCCGCGGTGGTGCGGGCGCAGTTCCGCCTGCGCGGGCTGACCGTGGTCGGCGGCGGAGGCGAGAGGCGCGCCTGCGCCGCCTGACGGACGGCGTTTCCTTCCCTGCCTACTCCTCGCGCACCGACAGGTGGATGTTGGCGCCGCCGTTGCCTTCGAGGATCTCGGCGGCCTCCACCTCGTCCTCCACCTCGGCGGTGCGCACCCACAGGATGACGCCGCCGGCCTCCAGCGCGCGGCTGAACTCGTCGGTGTCGGGGTGGCTGGTCAGCTCGTCCAGGTAATCCTTGATGGCGACGCCGCCCAGGCCGGCGGCGACGATGGCCGCCAGCGGCGCGGCGATCGGGCCGCCGACGATGGCGAGAAGCCCGGCGGTGGTCAGGGGGAAGGCGTATTTCAGCTCGCCCACCAGCCCTGTCAGGGCCTCGTCCGACGGGGCCGGCGGGCGCCGGTCGGCGGCCTCCAGCGAGGTGTGGCTGGCCAGCACCGACAGGTCGTCGCGGTCGAAGCCGGCGTCCAGAAGGGCGGCCACGGCCTTGTCGAACGCCTCGCGGGTCTTGAACAGGGCGACGACCTCGCGCACCTCCCGGACGGTGTCCTGGCCGTTCGTGGTCCGGCCATCAGTGTTGTCGGGCGCTTGCGTCACGGCGGTCTCCTTCAGCTTCGGCTTGCTCGTTCTACGGGCATCGAACAGTCTAACGAAGCGGTCATCGCGGCACCAGCGCGGGCGTGCTAGGGTGCCGGCCCGACCTTGCCCGTCACAACGCAACCGGTTGAAGACCCGTGTCCGACGCGCCCGCCGCCATTTCGCCCGCCGCCATCATTCCTCCCGACGCCACCCCGATGATGGCGCAGTACCTGGAGATCAAGCAGGCCCATCCCGACTGTCTGCTGTTCTACCGGATGGGCGATTTCTACGAGATGTTCTTCGAGGACGCGGTGAACGCCGCCCGGACGCTGGACATCGCGCTGACCAAGCGCGGCCAGCATCTGGGCGAGGACATCCCGATGTGCGGCGTCCCGGTCCACAGCCATGAATCCTATCTTCAGCGCCTGATCCGCCAGGGCTTCCGCGTCGCCATCTGCGAACAGATGGAGGACCCGGCGGAGGCCAAGAAGCGCGGTTCCAAGTCGGTGGTGAAGCGCGGCGTCATCCGCATCGTCACCCCCGGCACGCTGACCGAGGACAGCCTGCTCGACTCCCGCGCCTCCAACTGGCTGGCCGCGGTGGCGGAAGCGGCGGGCGGCCTCGGGCTGGCCTGGCTGGAGCTGTCCACCGGAGAGCTGGTCGTGCAGCCGGTGGAGCGCGCCGGACTGGGCGCCGCGCTCGGCCGCCTCGACCCGCAGGAGGTGCTGGTCTCCGAGAAGCTGTGCCAGAGCCCCGACCTCTACGAGCTGTGGGGTGAATGGAAGTCCCGCCTGACCGTGCAGCCGACCCCGCGCTTCGACAGCGAGAACGGGCGGCAGCGGCTGCTCACCCTCTACGGCGTCGGCACGCTGGACGCCTACGGCCAGTTCTCCCGCGCCGAGGTGGCGGCGGCCGGCGCGCTGGTCGCCTACGTGGAGCTGACGCAGAAGGGCCGCGTGCCGCGCCTGTCGTCGCCGCGCCGGCTCGGCCCCGGCGCGGTCATGGAGATCGACGCGGCGACCCGCCGCAACCTGGAGCTGACACGCACCCTGACCGGCGACCGGCGCGGCAGCCTGCTCGCCACCATCGACCGCACGGTGACCGGGGCGGGGGCGCGTCTGCTGGCCGCCCAGCTCTCCGCGCCGCTGACCAACCCCGCGGCCATCGCCAAGCGGCTGGACATGGTCGAATTCGCGCTGAACGAGGAGCGGCTGCGCGGCGACCTGCGCGAGGCGCTGCGCCGCTGCCCGGACCTGGAGCGCGCCCTGTCCCGCCTGACGCTGGGGCGCGGCGGCCCGCGTGACCTCGCCGCGGTGCGCGACGGTCTGGCCCAGGCCTCGGCTATCCGCCTGCTGCTCAACGGCCATCCCGGCGGCCCGCTGCCCGACGGGCTGGGCGCCGTGGCCAAGGGGCTGGGCGAGCACAGCGAGCTGGTCCAGCAATTGACCCAGGCGCTGGCGCCGGAGCTGCCGCTGCTCGCCCGCGACGGCGGCTTCATCGCGCGCGACTATTCCTACGCGCTCGACGAGTTGGTGACCCTGCGCGACGAGAGCCGGCGGCTGATCGCCGGGCTTCAGGTCAAATACGCCGGCATCGCCGGGGTGCCGGCGCTGAAGATCAAGCACAACAACGTGCTCGGCTATCACATCGAGGTGACGGCGACCCACGCGGACAAGCTGATGTCCGAGAAGGGGCGCGAGGTCTTCATGCACCGCCAGACCATGGCGAACGCCGTGCGCTTCGGCACGGTCGAGCTGTCGGACCTGGAACGCCGCATCTCCGAGGCCGCCGACAAGGCGCTGGCCGTGGAGCTGGAGCTGTTCAACGACCTCGTGGAGGAGGTGACCAGCCGCGCCGAGGCCATCGCCCAGGCCGCCCACGCGCTGGCCGCGCTGGACGTCGCCGCCGCGCTGGCCGAATTGGCGGCGGAGCGGCGCTACCGCCGGCCGGTGGTGGACGGCAGCCTCGCCTTTTCGATCAAGGGCGGACGGCACCCGGTGGTGGAGGCGGTGCTCGACGCCGGCAACGCCGGGCCTTTCGTCGCCAACGACTGCGACCTCGCCCCGGACAACCGGCTGTGGCTGCTGACCGGCCCGAACATGGCCGGCAAATCGACCTTCCTGCGCCAGAACGCGCTGATCGCCGTGCTGGCCCAGATGGGCGGCTTCGTGCCGGCGGAGAGCGCCCACATCGGGGTGGTGGACCGGCTCTACAGCCGCGTGGGTGCCGCCGACGATCTGGCGCGCGGCCGCTCGACCTTCATGGTGGAGATGGTGGAGACGGCGGCCATCCTGAACCAGTCCGGCGACCGCGCGCTGGTCATCCTGGACGAGATCGGGCGCGGCACGGCGACCTTCGACGGCCTGTCGATCGCCTGGGCCTGCGTGGAGCATCTGCACGACGTCAACCGCTGCCGCGCGCTGTTCGCCACCCATTACCACGAGCTGACCATGCTGGCCGGCAAGCTGCCGGGCCTGTCCTGCCACACCATGCGCATCAAGGAATGGCAAGGCGACGTCGTCTTCCTGCACGAGGTGACGGCCGGGGCGGCGGACCGCAGCTACGGCATCCATGTGGCGAAGCTGGCCGGCCTGCCCGGCGCCGTGGTGGGCCGCGCCGAGGAGGTGCTGACCATCCTGGAATCGGGCGACCAGAACGCGGCCATCCACCGTCTGGCCGAGGACCTGCCGCTGTTCAGCGCCGCCCTGAAGCGTCCGCCGCCGGCCCCTACGGCGTCCCCCGCCGCCCCGTCGGAACCGTCGCGGGTGGAGGAGGCGCTGAAGTCCATCGACCCGGACAGCCTGACGCCGCGTCAGGCGCTCGACGAGTTGTACCGTCTGCGGGGATTGCTCCCTTAAACGGGAACGATATCCCCTCTCCCGCCCCGGGAGAGGGGTCAGACGTCAAATGCGCCGGCGTTGATCCCGCCAGTCGGGGTCACGCCCGTTCCACGGCGTCCTCGTCCATCGGGGCGCCGCGGTCGCGGATAGGGGTGACATGGCGTTGGGTAGCGGGGCGTTGCGCGTGGCGCAGCTTCTCCTCCACCGCCTCGTTCACGAACTGGTCGAGCGAACGGCCCTCCCGCTCGGCGGCCTTCGACGCTTCGGATTCCAGCGACTTGTGCAGATGTACCATTCGGTGCCTCCCCCAACGCGGAACGGACTCTGTCCGATGCTTCAGATGGGAAGCCCGTGCCCGCGCTGCGAGCGCCCTATCCCGAAGCGCTGTCTCGATCGGAAGCGTCCGGTGGAGCGCTCGCGGGTGGCAGGAGCGGCTTGGCGTGCAGCGCGCGGGCGGCGACGGCCATGGGGTCCTCGCCCGGCGCGCAGGGATGGGTGGCGGCCAGCAGGGCTTCGGGCACGCTGGCGGCGATGTAGTCGGCCACCGTCTCGTGCACCGGGATGATCATGGCGATGCGGGTCAGCTCCACCACCTTGCGCACCTGCCCGGAGGCGCAGAGCAGGGACAGCGCCTTGCCCGCCGACAGGGCCTCGCCGTTCATCACCAGCAGCAGGCCGATGCCGGCGCTGTCGATGAACTCCAGCCCGGTCAGGTCGAGGAGGTGGCGGCGCTCGGCCCCGTCCTTCACGTCGGCGATGGCCTGCCGCACCGGGCCGGCGTCCTGGCTGGTGAAGCGCCCGGTGAGCACCAGACGGGCGAAGTGCCGCTCCTGCTCCTTGCGATACTGCACGGCCCGCACCCCTTTCCGACGTCCGGCGGCCATGATCCGGTCCGGGCCGTTGCCGGGCAAGCGGGTGGCGCCCTCGGATCCTGCGCGATGTTGACGCAGGCGGCCTCTTTTTGTCACGGCTTCCTTGTCCCTTGACGGCGCGCCGCGGCGGTCCTACAAGCGAGGGCACGTGGTGATTTGGTCGACCGGCTTGCGGGCCACGTAAAACAACCCGCTAAAAAGGTCCGAGCCGCGTCCGCGCCTCGACCCGATCGGTCGGGGCGTTTTTTGTTTTGCCGGTCTGCCCCGCCGGCGGACAGAGGAGACAAAGCGGCCATGGCGCGCACCGATCATCGCAATCCGAACGTTGCGGGGCTTCGCCCGCGTTCCCGTCTGGTCCATGGCGGCGTCCGCCGCTCGTCCTTCGACGAGACCTGCGAGGCGCTCTACCAGACCTCCGGCTTCGTCTACGGCTCGGCGGAGGAGGCGGAGAGCGCCTTCGTCAACGACGGCTCCCGCCACGTCTATTCCCGCTTCCGCAACCCGACCACGGCGATGTTCGAGGACCGGCTGTGCGAGTATGAGGGGGCGGCCTGGGCCTACGCCACGACCAGCGGCATGGCCGCGGTGCACGGCGCCCTGTGGTCGAACCTGCGCACCGGCGACCGCATCGTGGCGCCGCGCTCCCTGTTCATCTCCTGCTACTGGGTGATCAAGGAACTGTCGGCCCGCTTCGGGGTCGAGGCGGTCTTCGTCGACGGCACCGACCTGTCCCAGTGGGAGGAGGCGCTGGCCAAGCCGACCAAGGTTGTCTTCCTGGAGACACCCAGCAACCCGGGGCTGGAGGTCGTCGACCTGCGCGCCGTCAGCGCTCTCGCCCACAAGGCCGGGGCCAAGGTGGTGGTGGACAACGCCTTCGCCACGCCGGTGCTGCAGCGCCCGTTCGAGATGGGGGCCGACGTCGTCATCTATTCGGCGACCAAGCACATCGACGGCCAGGGCCGCTGTCTGGGCGGCATCATCCTGACCAACGACAAGCAGTACGGGTCGGACGTGATCCATCCCTACCTGCGCCACACCGGCCCGACTATTTCGCCCTTCAACGCCTGGCTGCTGCTGAAGGGGCTGGAGACGCTGGAACTGCGCGTGTCGGCGCAGAGCGCGGCGGCCCTGACCGTGGCGGAGTTCCTGGAAGGCCACGCGAAGGTGGAGCGGGTGCTCTACCCGGGCCTGCCCAGCCACCCGCAGCACGATCTTGTCCGCAGCCAGATGACCGGCGGCGGCACCATGCTGTCGATCTTCCTGAAGGGCGGCAAGGAGGAGGCCTTCCGCGCCCTGAACGACCTGCGGATGGTGATGATCTCCAACAACCTGGGCGACTCCAAGAGCCTGATCACCCACCCCGACACCACCACCCACTCCAAGCTGACGGTTGAGGAGAAGGCGGCGGCGAACATCCGCCCGAACCTGCTCCGCCTGTCCGTCGGGCTGGAGGACGCCCAGGACATCGTTGAAGATCTCGACCGAGCGCTCGCTTCCCTGTAAAGACTGGACCCGGAACCAAATGCTGCAGTGCAGCGTTGGCGTCCGGGTCACGGTTTTTTCGACTCGGCCGGGGCTTTTGGTCCGGTCGGGTCCTTTGGTGAGGTGGAGCGAATGGCGAGACGCAAGGCCGGCAACGGCGAACCGACGCAACGCTTTCTGACGGTCGCGGGCGATCTGACCCGGACCGGCGTCAAGACCGGCGAGATGGGGGTGGCGGCGGCCCAGACGATCGGCTACCGCACCGCGATGATGGCGGCGGCCATGAACAACCCCATCGACCTCGCCAACCCGGAGTTCGTCCGCATGGGCTCCGAGAAGGTGGAGGCGATGGTGGAGGCCACCCACGCCGTCGCCAAGGGCATCGGTGAGATGCAGCAGGCCTGGATGACCCTCATGCAGGGCCAGCTTCAGGCCGCCATGGTGATGGTGACCGGCCTCGGCCAGTGCCGCAACCCCGCCGATTTGATGGAGTTGCAGCGCCGCACCATCACCGAGACGGTCGAGGCCGGCATCCACGCCGCGCTTTACATGGTCGAGTCGGCCACGGCTCTGACCCATGCGGGCATGACCCCCGCCTACCGCACCGTCCGCGCCAACGCCCGTCGTCTGGCGAAGCAGCACGGATAGTTTGCGGTTCACCACGAAGACACGAAGACACGAAGACAATCACGAAGACCTTTGTGATTCCTTTGTGCCCTTCGTGTCTTCGTGGTTAAAAACGCTCTTCACATCAAGGTGTTGTGGTCACTGCCCCAGCACTTCGAAGCTGGACGGGGCGGGATCGAGCACGCGGGGACCGCCGGGGGTGACCTCCAGAACGGCCAGTCCGCGCTCCACGACACCGTCCGCGCGCAGGCGGAAGATGCCGTCCATGCCTTCGAAGCCGTTGGGATTGTTCAGCGCCGCGCGGTCGAAGCGGCCCGACGCGTCGGGCATCTTGGCCAGCACCGCGGCGATGGCCGTTGCGTCGTAGGACAGGGTGGCGATGCGCGGCGGCTTGCGCCCATAGGTCCTCTCGAAACGCGCCTCGAAGTCGGCGCGGCTCTGCGGGGACGGGGCGGCGAACCAGGCGCCGGCCAAAGCGGGTTCCTGGCCCAGGCCGGGCTCGTCCCACAGGCCGGTGCCGAGCAGCTTGACCTGCTGGGTGTTCAGCCCGTTGGCCGACAGCGCCGACGCCAGACCCTGGGCGCGCGGCCCGCCTTCGGCCAGCATGACCGCCTGCGGCTGAACGCCGGCCTGGGTCACCTGCCGGGCCGGCTGGGCGAGGTCGGTCACCGCCGGGTCGTAGCGCTCGACCTGCGCCACCTGTCCGCCGAACTGGCGCGAGGCGGCCTGCACGGCGTTGACCACGGCGTCGCCGTAGGCGGTGCGCGGGGCCAGAGCGACGTAGCGCGTCGCACCGCGCGAGCGGGCGAAGCCGACCACGCGGGTGACCTGATCGGCGGGCACGAAGCCCAGCACATAGGTGCCGTTGCCGGCCTGGGTCCAGTCGTTGGTGAAGGCCAGCACGTCCACGCCCGCGGACTGGGCGACCGGCTTCACCGCCGCCACGTCGGCGGCGAACAGCGGGCCGAGGATCAGGCTCGCCCCCTCGGCGATCGCCTGCCGCGCCGCGTCGGCGGCGCCGGACGGCGTGCCCTTGGTGTCGCGGGGCAGCAGCTCGAAGCGGTCGCCGGCCAGATCGAACAGCGCCATCTGCGCCGATTCCAGCATGGCCTGCCCGATGGCGGCGCTCGACCCGGACAGCGGCAGCAGAATCGCCACCTTCAAGGTCTGCGGGGCGGCCGGAACGGCGGCGACGGGCGCTTGCGGCGCTTGAGTCGGCGGCGCCGGGGCCTTTACAGTCGAGCAGGCCGAAAGCGTGCCGACAACCAACAGGGCGGCGGCAGCCCGCTGCCCCCAAGCGCGCGAGAAAGGTGTCGTCAAGCGTGCCACCAACGATCTCCACATCCGGTCCGGCGCCCGAGCCCGTTTCCGGGCCCGGCGTCTCTGGTGACGCTGAAGGTAGCGAGCCGAGGGCCGCAAGTAAACTCGGCGCCGGCCTTTATGTGGTCGCCACCCCCATCGGCAACGCCGCCGACATCACGCTGCGCGCGCTCGACACGCTGCGCCGCGCCGATGCCATCGCCTGCGAGGACACGCGGGTGACGGCGAAGCTGATGGGCATCCATGGCATCCACACGCCCTTCGTCTCCTATCATGAACACAACGCGGCGAAGATGCGTCCGGTCCTCATCGGCCGCATGAAAGCGGGCGAATCCATCGCGCTGGTCACCGACGCCGGCACGCCGCTGGTCTCCGACCCCGGCTACAAGCTGGTGCGCGAGTGCGTGGCGGAGGGGGTGGCGGTCACCACGCTGCCCGGCGCCTCCGCACCGCTGGTGGCGCTTGTGTTGTCCGGCCTGCCGACCGACCGCTTCCTGTTCGCCGGATTCCTGCCGAACAAGAGCAGCGCGCGGCGCGCCACCTCCGGGGAACTGAAGAACGTTCCGGCCACGCTGGTCTTCTTCGAGTCGCCGCAGCGCCTGCCCGAGTCGCTGGCCGACCTCGCCGACATCCTCGGTGCACGGGAGGCCGCGGTGGCGCGGGAACTGACCAAGCTCTACGAGGAGGTGCGGCGCGGCACCCTGCCCGAGCTGGCAGCATATTACGCCGAGGCCGGACCGCCCAAGGGCGAGGTCGTGCTGGTCATCGGCCCGCCCGGCGAGGAGGCCACCCCGACCGAGGCCGACGTGGACGCCCTGCTGCGCGAGGCGCTGACCCGCCTGTCGGTCCGCGACGCCGCCGCCGACGTGGCCGCCCGCACCGGCCAGAACAAGCGGACCGTCTATGCCCGCGCGCTGGAACTGTCGCGGGAGGGGAAACCATGAGCGCGCCGGACGCCCTGCGCCGCCGGGCGGAGAGCTACGGCCGCTACGCCGAGCAGCTCTGCCGGCTGGCGCTGCGGCTGAAGGGTTACCGCATCCTGGAAAGCCGCCTGCGCACCCCGATGGGAGAGATCGACATCGTGGCCCGGCGGGGCGACACTCTGGCGATCGTCGAGGTCAAGGCCCGCGGCGACTGGGACACCGCGAACGAGGCGGTCAACGCCCGCCAGCGGGGCCGCCTCGCCCGCGCCGCCCACGCCTATCTGGGGGCCAACCCCCACTATGCCGGCTATGTCTTGCGCTTCGACGTCATGCTCGTTACCCCTTGGTCCTGGCCGCGCCACGTGCCGGACGCGTGGCGGGCCTGACGCGAAGGCTGAAGAAGAGGAAGGACGCTGCCCGTGACCAGCCGCGCCGAGGCCCGTGACATCCTGCGCCGCGTGGGGCAGCAGCCGGACGAGCAGATCGATCTGGCCGAAGCCGCCCTCGCGCTGGGCGCGCTGGAGGTGCCGGGCGCCGCGCTGGCCGACTACCGCCGTCACCTCGCCGACATCGCCCACGATCTGGCCGAGCGCGTCTCGCCCACCCTCGATGGGCTGGAGGCCCGCATCTCCTGGCTGCACGAGGTGATCGTGGAGCGGCACGGCTACGCCGGCGACCAGGAAACCTACGACGACCTGCAGAACGCCAACCTGCTGCGCGTCATCGACCGCCGCCGCGGCCTGCCGGTGGCGCTGGGCATCCTGTACCTGCACGCCGCCCGCTCGCAGGGCTGGACGATGCTGGGGCTGAACTTCCCCGGCCATTTCCTGGTGCGGCTGGAGGCCGACGGCGCCCGCGCCATCCTCGACCCCTTCAACGAGGGGCAGGTGCGCACCGCCGTGGACCTGCGCGACCTGCTGAAGGCCACCGCCGGCAGCGCCGCGGAGCTGGAGCCCGGCCATTACCAGACGGTGACCAACCGCGAGATTCTGCTGCGGCTCCAGAACAACATCAAGCTGCGCCACCTCTCCGCCCGCGACGTTCCGCGCGCGCTGGAGGTGCTGGAGGCGATGCGGCTGTTCGCGCCGGGCGAGGCGTCGCTGTGGCGGGAAACCGGCCTGCTGGAGGCCCACAACGGCAACCTCGGCGCCGCCATCGCCGCGCTGGAAACCTTCCTGGAGCTGACCGCCAGCGAACGGCACCGCCATCAGGTCGCCGCGCTGATCCAGCAGCTCAAGAACCAACTGAACTGACCCCACTTCAAAAGCCCGTTCCGGAGACCCGCAGGATGAGCCTCGCCGTCGCCTTCCAGATGGACCCCATCGAGTCCATCAACATCGACACCGACTCGAGCTTCATGATGGCGCTTGAGGCGCAGAAGCGCGGGCACACGCTGTACCACTACCACCCGCGCGACCTCAGCCTGACCGGCAACGTCCTGACCGCCCGCCTGCGCGAGATGACCGTGGTCCGCCAGAAGGGCGCCCACTACACGCTGGGCGAGCCGCGGATCGTCGACCTGTCGACCATGGACGTGGTGCTGATGCGCCAGGACCCGCCCTTCGACATGGCCTACATCACCGCCACCCACATGCTGGAGCACATCCAGCCCAAGGTGCTGGTGCTGAACGACCCGGCGGAGGTGCGCAACGCGCCGGAGAAGCTGTTCGTCACCCATTTCCCCGACCTGATGCCGCCGACGCTGATCACCAGCGACAAGCAGGCCGTCCTGGACTTCCGGGCGCAGCACAAGGACATCATCGTCAAGCCGCTGTTCGGCAACGGCGGGGCCGGCGTCTTCCACCTGAAGCCGGACGACGAAAACCTGGGCTCACTGCTGGAGCTGTTCACCCAGCTCTACCGCGAGCCGGTGATCGTGCAGAAGTACCTGCCGGAGATCCGCCAGGGCGACAAGCGCATCATCCTGATCGACGGCGAGCCCGCCGGCGCCGTCAGCCGCATGCCCCAGGAGGGCGAGGCCCGCGCCAACTTCCACGCCGGCGGCAGCGCCAAGAAGACGGAGCTGACCCCGCGCGAGCAGGAGATCTGCAAGGCCATCGGCCCGGTACTGCGCGAGAAGGGTCTGGTCTTCGTCGGGATCGACGTGATCGGCGACTACATGACCGAGATCAACGTGACCTCGCCCACCGGCATCCAGGAGATCAACCGGCTCGACGGGTCGGCGCTGGAGGCCACCCTGTGGGACGCCATCGAGCGCCGCCACCGCGAGAACAAGGGGGCCTGAGGGTCGAAGCCCCCCGCACTCCCCCGCCAGCCGGTCACTCGGTGAAATAGCCGGGCTGGCCGAGGTCGGCGACGAGGCCGGTCTCGCGCGGCTCCCACCCCAGCAGGGCGCGGGTGTGGGCGCTGGAGGTCGGGCAGTCGATCCCCGCGAAGAAGGCGAACCACCCGAAATGGGCGGCCGCCTCCTCCGGCGTCTTCGAGACCGCTGGCAGGCCCAGCCGCGCGCCGATGGCTTCGGCAACGCGGCGCAGCGGCACGCCCTCCTCGGCGATGGCGTGGAACGGGCCGCCCCGGGCGCCGGCCTCCAGCGCCAGCCGGTAGAGCCGCGCCGCATCCCGGCGGTGCACCGCCGGCCAACGGTTCCCACCGTCGCCGACATAGGCCGAGACTCCGGTCCGGCGGGCGATGTCGTGCAGGATGCGCGCGAAGCCATGGTCGCCGACGCCGTGGGTCGAGGGCGGCAGGCGCACGACGCCGACCCGGACGCCGCGGGCGGCCAGCTCCCTGGCGGCGAGTTCGGTGCGGCGGGGCAGGGCGTCGGACGGTGGCCGGTGCGGATCGCTCTCGACCGCCACCGGCCCGCGCGCGGCCACGACCGCTCCGGCCGTCACCAGCAGGGGGCGGTCGCTGCCCTCCAGCGCTTCGCCCATGGCGAGGATCGCCCGATGGTCCTCCCAGCAGTTGTCGGCGAAGCGCGAAAAGTCATGGTTGAAGGCGGTGTGGATCACGCCGTCGGCCGCGGAGGCCCCGGCGCGCAGGCTCTCCAGGTCGTCGAGGGAGCCGCGGTGGACCTCCGCCCCGACCGCGGCAAGGGCCGCCGCCGCCGCGTCGGAGCGGGCGAGGCCGAGAACTTGGTGCCCGTTGGCGAGCAGGTCCTGAACGATGGCCGAACCGACGAAGCCGGTGGCGCCGGTGACGAAGACACGCATGGGAAACCTCTTCCGATCAGGGTCGCAGGCCACTGTCGGCGCGGGGCTTATCCTGGTAAAGTCGTGACGTTATCGGGGTATAATGACCAACAGGACGGGCCGGCGCGCCATGATGGAGAACGGTTCCGCACAACAAAGCTCCGGCGAAAGCCGCTTGGGCGCCTATCTGAAGGACCGCCGGGCGAAGCTCGATCCGGCGGCCTTCGGCTTTTCCGCGGAGCGCCGGCGCACGCGCGGCCTGCGCCGCGAGGAGGTGGCCCAGCGCGCGAACATCAGCACAACCTGGTACATTTGGCTGGAGCAGGGGCGCGGCGGAGCGCCGTCCGCCGACGTGCTGGAGCGCATCGCCCGCGCCCTGATGCTCACCGACGCCGAGCGCGAGCATCTTTTCCTCCTCGGCCTCAACCGCTTGCCGACACTGCGCCATCCGGTGGGGGAGGCGGTCACGCCGCGCCTGCAGCGCGTGCTGGACGCGCTGAACCCCAGCCCCGCCCTGGTCAAGACGGCAACCTGGGACGTCGTCGCCTGGAACCGCGCCGCCGCCGCGGTGCTGACCGATTACGGCGCCCTGCCGGCGGCCCAGCGCAACATCCTGCGGCTCATCTTCTGCGACCCGCGCGTGCGGGCCGCCCAGTTCGATTGGGAAGGGGTGGCGCGCTTCGTCGTCGGTGCCTTCCGCGCCGACGCGGCGCGCGCCGGTGCCCACGAAGCGGTGCGGGCGCTGATCGAGGATCTGTCGCGCCAGAGTCCCGAATTCGCCGCCCTGTGGACTGCGAACGACGTGAGTCATTTCGGGGAGGGCGTCAAACGCCTCCGCCATCCCACGCTGGGCACGCTGGAGCTGGAATATTCGGCCTTCGCCGTGGACAGGCGGCCGGACCTGACGATGCTCGTCTACAACCCGGCAACCCCGGACGACGCCGAGCGGGTGCGGGCGCTGCTGGCCTGACCCGTTACGGGCCGGCGGTAGAAGCGGCGCGCCGGTAATCGACGTACCGGTAATCCAGACCGTTCTCGGTCAGCAGCGGGCCGCGCTCCGTCTCCACCCACTCCGGCCCCAGCGGCGGCATGACGGTGTCGCCCTCCACATCCTGCTCGACGCGGGTCAGGTGGACGATGTCGGCGAGCGGCAGGGATTCGCGGAACAATTCGGCGCCGCCAATCACGCTGATTTCCGGAACGCCGCGGCCGCGGCACCAGTCCAGCGCCGCGTCGAGGCCGCCGAACCAGCGCGCCCCGTCCCGCTCGCCCGGCGGGACGCTGCGGCTGACCACGAGGTTGTCGCGGCCGGGCAGGGGTTTGCGTGGGAGCGACTCCCAGGTGCGCCGGCCCATCAGGACCGGCTTGCCCATGGTCAGCTCCCGGAAGCGCTTCAGGTCGCCGGGCAGAGACCAGGGCAGGGTGCCGTTGCGGCCGATCACGCCATTGCGCGCGGCGGCCACCACCAGACTGATGCGCATCCCAACCCCTTTCCCTGCCGCTTCACCCCACCTTACGCCGCGCGGAGCTGCTGAAGGAAGCCTCCGACCTCGCGGTGCAGCGTGTCGAGCTGGTGGCCGAGCCGGCGCGACATCTCCAGCACGTCGCGGGCGGTGGCGCCGCTCTGGGTCGCCGCACCGGTGACGCCGGTGATGTTGGCCGACACCTCCTGCGTGCCGCCCGCCGCTTCCTGGACGTTGCGGCTGATCTCGCGGGTCGCCGCCCCCTGTTCCTCGACCGCCGAGGCGATGGAGGTGGCGATCTCGTTCACCCGCAGGATCACCTGGGTCACGCCCTGGATCTCGCCGACCGCGTCGCCGGTCGCCGTCTGGATGTTGGCGACCTGGGCGGCGATCTCCTCGGTGGCCTTGGCGGTCTGGTTGGCCAGCGCCTTGACCTCGCTCGCCACCACGGCGAAGCCCTTGCCGGCCTCGCCCGCGCGGGCTGCCTCGATGGTCGCGTTGAGCGCCAGCAGGTTGGTCTGGCTGGCGATGTCGTTGATGAGCTGCACCACCGCTCCGATCTTCTGCACCGCCTCGGCCAGCCCGCCAACCTTGTCGTTGGCCCGCCCGCTGAGGGTCACCGCCTCGCCCGCGATGCGCGACGACTCGGCAACCTGACGGCTGATCTCCTGGATCGAGCCGGCCAGTTCCTCCGAGGCGGCGGCCACGGTCTGCACGTTGGCGGAGGTCTGCTCCGTCGCCGCGGCGACCGAGGTCGCCAGTTCGTCGGTCTGGGCGGCGGCGCGGTTCATCTCGGCCGCCCGCTCCTCCATCGTCGCCGCCGCGTCGGAGACGGTGCGGACGACGGCGCCGATGCTCTGCTCGAAGCTGGCGGCCAGCGCCAGCATGGCGCGGCGCTTGTCCTCCTCGGCGCGCTGGGCCGACGCGGCCTGCTCGGCCTCCAGCCGCTGCTTGTCGCGGGCGTTGGTCTGGAAAACCAGCACGGCCTTGGCCATGGCGCCGATCTCGTCGCCGCGCTCCGCCTCCGGAAAGCGGGTGGACAGGTCGCCGTCGGCCAGCGACCGCATCTTGGCGCCCAGCCCGCGCAGCACCCGGCTGATGTCGGTGCCGACCCAGGCGATCAGGCCGACGGCCGGCACCGCCAACGCCAGGATGACGAAGGCCAGCGTCCGCAGCTGGTCCAGGAAGGCGGCCCGGATGTCGTCGATGAAGATGCCGGTGCCGATGAAGATGTTCCACGGTTCGAAGCCGCGGACATAGCCCAGCTTCAACGCCAGATCGCTGCCGCCGACCGTACGCGGCCAGTCGTACTCCAGCAGGCCGTCGCCGGTGGCGCGGACCATGCGGATGAACTCCACGATCATGTGGACGCCGTTGGCCGACTTCAGCGGCTTGACGTCGGCGCCGATCAGCTTCGCGTTGACGTGGGCGAAGCCGTAGCCGTCCATGGTGTGGGCGAAGAGATACTCCTTGCCGCCAGCGTAGCGGATGCCGGCCACCGCCGCCTTGAAGCGGGCCTGCGCCTCCTCGCGGGTGATCTTGCCAGCGGCGGCGTCCGCCTCCAGCGTGGTGGCCAGGGTGATCCCGGTCTCCACGATGCTGTGCAGCGTCTCCAGCCGGTCGGCGTGCATTCGGCTGTAATTGAGATAAAGACCGGCACCGGCGATGGCGAAGGATGCGACCGAAGCCGCGACGACGAGCGCCCACAGCTTGGCCCGAATGGAAAGCTTCGTGAGGGTCATGGGATGTCTGCCTGAAACTGTCTGCCCTGTCCCGCGTCCCGGCAAGCGGCGGTTGTTTGCCCTTGTCTTTGCCAGGACTCCAAGAACGATCGACAGTCACAGGAAAATCATAAACGGACATATAAAAATGCGGCGCTCGCCGGGCACTGGGCGCCTTTGTCACACCACGTTTCCGGGTATTGGCGCGGTCAGGCCAGAAGAGCCCCCAGAACGGCGTTCAACCGCTGCCGCCCCTCGTGGGTGGCGCGCAACGTGTCCTTGCCGACCTCCAGGAAGCCGCCGGCCATCAGACGCTCCAGCGCCGCGGGATCGACCAGCCCGTCGAGGTCACGGCCGGTCTCCTCGACCAGCCGGGCGCGGGCCACCCCCTCGCGCAGGCGCAGCCCCATCATCAGCAGCTCCGACCCGCGCGACTCGCGGGCGACCGGTTCGGGCGCGGCGGCACCGTGGCCGTCGCGCTCCACCCGCTCCAGCCAGATTTCCGGAGCGCGGTGGGCGCGGGTGGCGAATTTCTCGCCGTCCAGCGTCAGCCGGCCATGGGCGCCGGGACCGACACCGACGTAATCGCCGTAGCGCCAGTAGGTCAGGTTGTGGCAGCTCTCCTCGCCGGGCCGGGCGTGGTTGGAGATCTCGTAGGCGGGCAGCCCGGCGCGGTCGAGCAGGCTCTGCGTCGCCTCGTAGAGGTCGCCGGCCAGATCCTCGTCGGGCAGCACCAGATCGCCCCGCGCGTGCAGGGGGAAGAAGGCCGTGCCCTCCTCGATGGTCAGCTGGTAGACCGACAGATGGCCGACCGCGTGGTCCAGCGCGCGGGTCAGCTCCGCCTCCCACGCCGCGACGGACTGGCCGGGGCGGGCGTAGATCAGGTCAAAGCTGAAGCGGGGGAAGGTGCGGGCGGCCAGCGCTATGGCGCCGGTCGCCTCCGCCGCGCTGTGCTGGCGGCCGAGGAACTTCAGCGCGGTGTCATCCAGCGCCTGGATGCCCATCGACAGGCGGTTGACCCCGGCGGCGTGGAAGGCGCGGAACTTGTCCGCCTCGACCGAGGTCGGGTTGGCCTCCAGCGATACTTCCAGGTCGTCGCCCACCGTCCAGCGGGCGGCGATGCGCTCCAACACCGCGCCGACCGTCGCCGGCTCCATCAGCGACGGCGTGCCGCCCCCGAAGAAGACCGAGGTGACCCGGCGGCCGGGCGTTGCGTCCGCGTAATGATCCAGCTCCCGCACCAGCGCGGCGCGCCAGCGGTCATGCTCGACCCGGTCGCGGACGTGGCTGTTGAAGTCGCAGTACGGGCACTTCGCCTTGCAGAAGGGCCAGTGGATGTAGATCCCGAAGCCCGGATCGGGGGTCACTTGAAGCATCGCTCCACAAGCTGGCGGAAGGCGTCGGCCCGGTGGCTCATCTCGTGCTTCCTGGCCGGGTCCATCTCGCCGAAGGTGATGTCGTAGCCGTCCGGCTTGAACATCGGATCGTAACCGAAACCATGCGCGCCGCGCGGCGGCCAGACCAGCGTGCCGGGGCAGCGGCCCTCGACCGTCTCGACATGGCCGTCCGGCCAGGCGAGCGACAGGGCGCAGACGAACCAGGCGCGGCGGTCGGCTTGGCCCTTCAGCCCGTCCTCGACCTTGCCCATGGCCATCTGGAAGTCCTTGGCCGGGCCGGCCCAGCGGGCGGAGTAGATGCCGGGGTCGCCGTTCAGGGCCGGCACCACCATCCCGCTGTCGTCGGCCAGCGCGA
The DNA here is from genome assembly GCF_022023855.1 of Azospirillum brasilense. Lineage (NCBI taxonomy): Bacteria > Pseudomonadati > Pseudomonadota > Alphaproteobacteria > Rhodospirillales > Azospirillaceae > Azospirillum > Azospirillum brasilense. The sequence goes on along the minus strand of NZ_CP059449.1, from coordinate 879,522 downwards.
CGTGCCCCGCCTTGGCGGCGGCCAGGGCCTTCAGCTCGGCGTTCGCGACGAAGGTGGTCCCCGTCTCCTCCGGCTCCGGCAGGCCAAGCTCGCCCGCGGACACGAAGGAGGCGGCGTAGGGGCCGAGCAGCGCCGCGATCTCGCGGACCTTGCCCTTGTTGTGGCTGGCGATCACCAGCGTGCCGCCCGTGAAGCGGCGGGGAGGCGTGGTCATGGGGGAGTTCCTTCGATGTGGACTGTTGCCCCCACCCTCCCGCTTCGCGGGTCCCTCCCTCCCCCGCTTTCGCAGGGGAGGGCCGATTTCCCCTCCCCTGCGAAAGCGGGGGAGGGTCAGGGTGGGGGCAAGCGCAACCGCGCCTTTACTTCACCGCGATCGCCGCCTTCTGCAAGGCCACCAGCTCGTCGATGCCCTTGCGGGCGAGCGCCAGCAGCTCCATGAACTGCGGCTCGCTGAAGGGGCGCTCCTCGGCGGTGCCCTGCACCTCGACGATTCCGCCGTTGCCGGTCAGCACGAAGTTGGCGTCGGCCTGGGCCGTCGAATCCTCGGCGTAGTCGAGGTCGAGGACGCTGGCGTTCTTGTAGATGCCGCAGGAGACGGCGGCCACATGGTCGGTCAGCGGCATGGTCTTCAGCGCGCCGATCTGCATCAGATGCTGGAAGGCGAGATGCAGGGCGACGAAGCTGCCGGTGATGGCGGCGGTGCGGGTGCCGCCGTCGGCCTGGATGACGTCGCAGTCGATCTTGATCTGCTTCTCGCCCATGGCAGCGCGGTCGGTGACGGCGCGCAGCGCGCGGCCGATCAGGCGCTGGATCTCCTGGGTGCGCCCCGACTGCTTGCCCTTGGCGGCCTCGCGGTCGGTGCGGCTGTGGGTGGAGCGCGGCAGCATGCCGTATTCAGCGGTAACCCAGCCCAGACCGGTGTTCTTCAGGAAGCGCGGAACGCCCTCGTCCACGCTGGCGGTGCACAGGACGTGCGTGTCGCCGAACCGCACCAGGCAGGACCCCTCGGCGTGCTTGCTGAAATGGGGCTCAAGGGAAATGGTGCGCAACTGGTCGTGGGCGCGGCCGGAGGGACGCATCGGGCATGATCCGCGAATCTGTTGAAATCGGCGGCAAGCTAGCGCCCGCCGCCCCCGCCGTCCAGCGCGCAACCGGGGCGCACGTTGATTCGGCGCGGACACCTGCCTAAATTCGGGACGCCCCTTTCGCAACCCACCCGCACCGCCCGGTCCCTGCCCCGCCATGATCACCGAGCTGAACCAACGGTCCCGCGAGATCTTCCGGCTGATCGTCGACGCCTATGTGGCGACCGGCGAGCCGGTGGGCTCGCGCACGATCTCGCGGAGGCTCGGCATGGCCCTGTCGCCCGCGACCATCCGCAACGTCATGGCCGACCTGGAGGAACAGGGGCTGCTCTACGCCCCCCACACCTCCGCCGGCCGCATCCCGACCGAGGCGGGTCTGCGCCTGTTCGTCAACGGCCTGCTGGAGATCGGCAGCCTGAGCGAGGACGAGCGCGGCTCCATCGAGGCGAAATGCGCCTCCTCCGGGCGGTCGCTGCAGGACGTGCTGGGCGAGGCGTCCACCCTGCTGTCGGGACTGTCGCACTGCGCCGGGCTGGTGGTGGCGCCGAAGACCGACCGGCCGCTGAAGCACATCGAGTTCGTCTCGCTGGCCCCCGGCCGGGCGCTGGTCGTGCTGGTCAACGAGGATGGGCTGGTCGAGAACCGCGTCATCGAGGTGCCGGTGGGCGTCCCTGCCGCGACGCTCCAGATGGTCTCCAACTTCCTCAGCGCGAAGCTGGTCGGCCGCACGCTGGACGAGGCGCGGCAGGCCGTGCTGTGCGAGATCGAGGACCAGAAGACCGAGCTGGACGAATTGTCGCAGCGCGTGGTCTCCGCCGGTCTCGCCACCTGGGCGGGCAGCGGCGGGCAGAGCAGCGGCCAGCTTATCGTGCGCGGCCAGGCGAAGCTGCTGGAGGACGTCACCGCCCTGTCGGACCTGGAGCGCGTGCGCGCCCTGTTCGAGGCTCTGGAGACCAAAGAGACCATGCTGCGCCTGCTCGACGCCACCGGGAAGGGCGACGGGGTGCAGATCTTCATCGGCGCGGAGAATGTGCTGTTCGGCCATTCCGGCTGTTCGCTCATCATCTCGCCGTTCCAGAACAGCCGCGAGCAGGTGATCGGCGCCATCGGCGTGATCGGCCCGACCCGCATCAATTATGCCCGGATCATCCCGCTTGTGGATTATACAGCCAAGGTCATCAGCCGCCTTGTCGGGTGACGCCCTGTCGGGTGACGACCTTGGCAATGCTTCACCCATCCCCCATCAGACGACGACCAGAGACGACAACGAGAGAGCCATGAGCGAAGAGCAGAACAAGCCCGCCGAAGCCGAGATGGAGCAGACCGAAGCCGTCCAGGACAAGGCCGCCCAGGACAAGGCCGCGGACGCCGGTGCCGGGGATCGCGTGGCCCAGCTTGAGGCCGAGGTCGCCAGCCTGAAGGACCAGCTCCTGCGCCAGATGGCCGAGGTGGAGAACACCCGCCGCCGCGCCCAGCGCGACCGGGAGGACGCCAGCAAGTTCGCCGTGTCCAGCTTTGCCAAGGAGCTGGTGACGGTGGCCGACAACCTGCGCCGCGCGCTGGAGGCCGTCCCCGCCGAGGGCCGAGAGAACGACGAGGTGCTGAAGAGCCTCTCCGTCGGCGTGGAGGCGACGGAGCGCCAGCTCATCTCCGCCTTCGAGCGTGCGGGCATCAAGAAGATCGACCCGACCGGCGAGCTGTTCGATCCGAATTTCCATCAGGTGATGTTCGAGATCGAGAACACCGGCAAGCCCGCCGGCACCGTCGTGCAGGTGCTCCAGCCTGGCTACACCATCCACGGCCGCCTGTTGCGCGAGGCCATGGTGGGCGTCGCCAAGGCCGGTCCTCACGAGATGGGCGGCCAGCACGTCGATACGAAGGCCTGACCGTTTCCAGGACGGATGGCCTGATCCGCCCTCCGGACGGCAGGCTGCACGTCTCTTGCGGCGGCGCGGCGGCATGGCCCGCCGCGCCGCTTTTTTTCGCCCGGCGGTCTCCGGATGAGTTCCGCGCGCGATCCTTTGCGTACCGAAGGGCTTGCGCCGGGCTGGTCCTTCGCCTATTCGCATCGGAACCCCGATTCGCGTCGGGGAGTCTCGCGGCGCCTCGTGAATTGCCCGTTCCGGGCGGCCGCTCATTCAGGGAACCGGACCCGTGGCCAAGACCATTCTGACCGTCGACGACTCCAAGACCATCCGCGACATGGTCGCCTTCACGCTGCGCAACGCCGGCTATGGCGTCACCGAGGCGGCGGACGGCACAGCCGGTCTGGCGGAGGTGAACCGGCAGAAGTTCGACTGCATCATCACCGACCTGAACATGCCGGGCATGGACGGTCTGGCGCTGACCCGGGCCATCCGCGGCAGCGCGCTCAACCGCGCCACCCCTGTCCTGCTGCTGACCACCGAGGCCGATCCCGCCAAGAAGACCGCCGGCCGCGAGGCCGGGGCCACCGGCTGGCTGGTCAAGCCCTTCAACCCGGACAAGCTGGTCGAGACCGTGAAGAAGGTCTGCCCGTAACCGGGAAGGGGCCGAGACGGCGGGCCGGGGGGCCTTATCCCGCCCGCTCCCGCGTGAACAGGAACTCCCCCTCCGGATCGTGGGCGGCGAAGCGCCGCTGCGCGGTGGCGCGGTTGGCGACGGCGTAGCAATAGACGCAGCCATGCGGGCAGGTATCGTAATCGCCGATATCGCGGCTTTCCGCGCACAGGCAGCCGGGGCGGTTTCCCTTTTCCTTGGCCGCGATGAGCCGCCCGGCGACGTCGGAAAGCCGTTGCGCGTCCACGCAGCGGGCCGGCGCCGTGCCGGGGACGCCGGTCAGCTCCGGCTGGGTGCACAGCGTCAGCGTCATGCCATGGTCCGCGGCGATTCCGGCCAGATCGGCCAGTAGGGCGCGCTTTTCCTCCGGGTCCGGGTCGCGCCAGGGCACGCCGGCGGCGTCCAGGTTGCGCGCCGTCTTGCGGTAGGGCTGGAGAAAGGACACCACCGCTTCGTCGGTCAGGCCGCGCATCCGGCCGGCCAGCCGGGTGAAGGTCTCGCGGTGCCAGGACGGCGGCGTGGCCTCTGCTTTCACGATGGGCGCCATCACGATGGGGTCGTAGCGCCAGACGGCGGCGCGCGGCCCCCAGCGGTCGCGCAGCCGGGCCATGTGCTCCACCGCACGCTCCGCGTCGGGGACGGAGCGCTCCAGCGCAGTGGGCAGGCCGGTGATGCTGTACTGGACGACGAAGGGAAAGCTGCGCTCGGACACCTCCTCCAGCGCCGGCAGGAAGGGGCCGAGATTCTTGGTCCAGAAGACGAATCCGTCCACCTCCGCGCGTGTCAGGCCGATGCGGTAGGTCTGGCCGCCGTAGGGGTTGACCATGCGGCAGTGCCCGGCCTTCAGCCGGTTCAGGAACCAGCGCCCGTAGAAGGCGGGGATGTCCGTCTTGTAGCTGGCGGAAATGATCATCGCCGGACCATGGTGGCTCTGTGGGCCGCGATCAAGGCTGGATTCGCCGGCGCTTCGGCCTAAAGTGCCGGCACAGGATCAGAGGGGCACTGGATCAGGGGAGGATGCCGTGACGGGCGGACAGGACGGCCACAGCGTGGGCAACGGTGCGGGCCACAGCGTGGAGTGGGAAGGGGTGGTGCGGTTCCGGCTGCCGGACGGCTGGCGCCCGGAGGTGGAGGAGCATGAGGGCCACGCCGTGGCCGCCTTCCACCCGCCGGCCCCGGCGGGGGGCGTGCTGCGGCTGGTCACCGACCGGGTGGCGCCCAAGGACGGGCCGGACGGCGCCGTGGCGGTGCTGCACGAGATGGCGCTGCGCTTCGTGCGCCCCGACGACCCGCGGGCCAGCGACCGGATCGTCGAGCCCTGGGGCGACGACGGCGTGCTGGCCCAGGCGGTGATGATGACGGAGGAGGACGGCGGCACCGACGCCCATTACCTCTGGCTGGTCGGGGCGGAGCGGGACGGCAAGGCGGCGGCGGCGATGTTCAGCTACCGTCTGCCCATGGTCATGGATGGGGATGAGTCCTGCGCCGGCACGCTGGCCCTGCTCGACGGGGCGATCCGCGCGGCGGAGATCCTGTAGAACGATTCGGGACAGCCGTCGGAAGCAGGAAAGCCGCCCCGTCGAGGGCGGCTTTTTCTTTTCCGGTTCTTTTGCGGCCTGATGTCTTGCGAGTCCGAAGTCTCCGGCGTTCCCGCACCGGTTCAGGCGTTCAGCGCTCAGGCGGTCAAGATTCCGGCAATCAAGATTCCGGTGGTCAGCAGTGGCCGGCGCCGCCGGACATCAGGGCCTTCAACTGCGCCGCCTTCGGATCGAAGGCCATGGCCGCCTCTTCCGCCGCCAGGGCGGCCAGGCTGATGAAGCGCGCCAAATCGTCCAAGTCGCACTTCGTCGCGTCGTCCATAAGGCTGTCGAGGCAGGACTTGATGGCCAGAGCCATGTCGCGCCGTTCGTCCATCATCTTGATCCCCCTATGGAATGCTGCACACGGTCCCGCTTCGGAAAGCCATATCTGCTGGCAAGAGCGGCCCCCTGACCAGAGAGGGATATATCATATTTCCTTCGATTCTCCACTATTAGAATCTTCGGACAACAAAGAAACAAGGCAACCGGCAATTGATTGTGCACTGTAATGCACACCATTACTTGTTAATGAAAAGTTAACATGGCTGGGTTGCGACCGTTTTGCTTGTGTTAAAGCCCTGTAACAGACCGCTTCCGGCACGGTCGGGGGATAAAGGAGGGCGGTTGCACGCCTTATGCTTCTGAATACCCTGGTATTCACTTGCGGCGCGAAGCCGCAGGCGCGACGATATGCCCCGGCGTGCGCGTCACCTTTTGGTCTTTTGACGGTTGGCGGAATGACCAGGGCGTTGCAGCCCGAAACGCACCTGCCTATATCTCCGGCGACAGACGTGAATCCACCCAACCGTTCCACCGACCCCAAGGGGATCGCGGCGGTGCCGGACCAAACGGGCCGCCACGCATCTGCCGAACAACAGAGGCTGAACATGAGCAAAGTCATTGGCATCGACCTCGGCACCACGAACTCCTGCGTGGCCGTCATGGAAGGCTCCAGCGCCAAGGTGATCGAGAACGCCGAAGGCACGCGCACCACGCCCTCCATGGTCGCCTTCGCGCAGAACGCGGAGCGTCTGGTCGGCCAGCCGGCCAAGCGTCAGGCAGTGACGAACCCCGAGAACACCCTCTTCGCGATCAAGCGTCTGATCGGCCGCCGCTACGACGATCCGCTGACCAAGAAGGACCAGGGCCTCGTCCCCTACAAGATCATTCCCGGCGACAACGGCGACGCCTGGGTGGAAGCCGTCGGCAAGAAGTACAGCCCGTCGCAGATCAGCGCCTTCATCCTGCAGAAGATGAAGGAGACGGCGGAGAACTACCTGGGCGAGAAGGTGACCCAGGCGGTCATCACCGTCCCGGCCTACTTCAACGACAGCCAGCGCCAGGCGACCAAGGACGCCGGCAAGATCGCCGGCCTGGAAGTGCTGCGCATCATCAACGAGCCGACGGCGGCCGCTCTGGCCTACGGCATGGAGAAGAAGGGCGCCGGCACCATCGCGGTCTACGATCTCGGCGGCGGCACCTTCGACGTCTCCGTGCTGGAGATCGGCGACGGCGTGTTCGAGGTGAAGTCGACCAACGGTGACACCTTCCTCGGCGGTGAGGACTTCGACGCCCGCATCATCGACTACCTCGCCGACGAGTTCCAGAAGGAGCAGGGCATCGACCTGCGCAAGGACCGTCTGGCCCTGCAGCGTTTGAAGGAAGCCGCGGAGAAGGCGAAGATCGAGCTGTCCTCGGCCATGCAGACCGAGGTCAACCTGCCCTTCATCACTGCCGACCAGTCCGGCCCGAAGCACCTGAACGTCAAGCTGACCCGCGCCAAGCTGGAAGCCCTGGTCGACGAGCTGGTCGCCCGCACGATCGAGCCCTGCAAGGCCGCGCTCCGCGACGCCGGCCTGAAGGCCAACGAGATCGACGAGGTGATCCTGGTCGGCGGCATGACCCGCATGCCCAAGGTCATCGAGGCGGTGAAGCAGTTCTTCGGCCGTGAGCCGCACCGCGGCGTGAACCCGGACGAGGTCGTCGCCATCGGCGCCGCCATCCAGGGCGGCGTGCTGAAGGGCGAGGTCAAGGACGTCCTCCTGCTCGATGTCACCCCGCTGTCGCTGGGCATCGAGACGCTGGGCGGCGTATTCACCCGCCTGATCGACCGCAACACGACGATCCCGACCAAGAAGTCCCAGACCTTCTCGACCGCCGAGGACAACCAGAACGCGGTGACCATCCGTGTCTTCCAGGGCGAGCGCGAGATGGCCGCGGACAACAAGATGCTCGGCCAGTTCGATCTCGTCGGCATCCCGCCGGCCCCGCGCGGCGTGCCGCAGGTCGAGGTGACCTTCGACATCGACGCCAACGGCATCGTCAGCGTCACGGCGAAGGACAAGGCCACCGGCAAGGAGCAGCAGATCCGCATCCAGGCGTCGGGCGGCCTGTCGGACGCCGACATCAACAAGATGGTGAAGGACGCCGAGGCCCACGCCGCCGACGACAAGAAGCGGCGTGAGCTGGTGGATGCCCGCAACCACGCGGACGCCCTGATCCACACGACCGAGCGGACGATCAAGGAGAACGGCGACAAGATCCCCGCCGCCGACAAGACCGCCGCGGAGGCCGCCGTGGCCGAGCTGAAGTCGGTGCTGGACGGCGAGGACCTGGAGGCCGTGAAGGCGAAGACCGAGGCGCTGGCCCAGGTGTCGATGAAGCTGGGCGAGGCCATGTACAAGGCCGGCCAGGGCGAGGCTCCGGGCGCCGGTGCCGCCGGTGCGGCGGGCGCCGCCCCGAACGAGCCGGGCGTGGTCGATGCCGACTTCGAGGAAGTGGACGACGACAAGAAGAAGTCGGCCTAAGCGTTCGGAACCGGAGGCAACCGTTGGGCAACCGCCCGTTGCCTCCGGTGTCACAGCCGGGAGAACCCGGCGCCATGCAGTATCGTCCGGCCCGTCATCCGTCCTGCGGTGGCGGGCCGGAGATATGATTGGTCTATTAGTATGTGAAGGCGGTCGGGGCCCATGGCGAAACAGGACTATTACGAGCTGCTCGGGGTGGCGAAGGGCGCCAGCGCGGACGAGATCAAAAAAGCGTACCGCAAGATGGCGATGCAGTATCACCCGGACCGCAACCAGGGTGACAAGGACGCCGAGCACAAGTTCAAAGAAATCAGCGAAGCCTACGACGTTCTGAAGGACGAGCAGAAGCGCGCGGCCTACGACCGCTTCGGCCACGGCGCCTTCGAGAACGGGCGCGGCGGGGCCGGCGGTGGTTTCGGCGGCTTCGATTTCAGCGGCGGTGGCGGCGGCTTCGCCGACATCTTCGACGAGATGTTCGGAGAGTTCATGGGCGGGCGCCGCGGCGGCGGCGGCGCGTCGGGCCGCGGCCAGGATCTGCGCTACAATCTGGAGATCGGGCTGGAGGAGGCCTTCAAGGGCACCACGGCCAACGTCCGCGTTCCCTCCACCGTCGCCTGCGACTCCTGCAGCGGCTCCGGGGCGGCGGCGGGGACCCAGCCGGTCACCTGCCCGACCTGCCAGGGCCATGGCAAAGTGCGCGCCCAGCAGGGCTTCTTCACCATCGAGCGCACCTGCCCGGCCTGCCACGGCCAGGGCCGCGTCATCAAGGACCCTTGCAAGAGCTGCGGCGGCGCCGGGCGCCTGCGCAAGGAGAAGACCCTCCAGGTCAACATCCCCGCGGGCGTGGAGGACGGCACGCGCATCCGTCTGGCCGGCGAGGGCGAGGCGGGGTTGCGCGGCGCGCCGCCGGGCGACCTCTACATCTTCCTGGCCATCGCGCCGCACCCGATCTTCCAGCGCGACGGCGCCAACATCCATTGCCGGGTGCCGATCCCGATGACCACCGCGGCGCTGGGCGGCACGGTGGAGGTGCCGACCATCGAGGGCAGCCGCACCAAGGTGACGGTCCCGCCCGGCACCCAGTCCGGCCACCAGTTCCGCATCAAGGGCAAGGGCATGTCGGTGCTGCGCAGCCAGCAGCGCGGCGACATGTACATCCAGGCCGTCGTCGAGACTCCGGTCAATCTGACCAAGAAGCAGCAGGAGCTTCTGCGCGAGTTCGACACCGCCGGCAAGGAAGGCTCCCACCCGCAGTCCGAAGGCTTCTTCGCCAAGGTGAAGGAGCTTTGGGAAGACCTGAAGGACTGACCACCGTCCCTTCGTTCCGACCCGTGATAAAGGCCCGGCCCCCAGCCGGGCCTTCTTTATGCGTGCCGCGTTCTTTTGCCCCAGTGGTATGACCACTCCGGCGTTGACAGCGGCGGTCGGCGGGAAGACTGTCCCGGCAAATCACGTACACATGCGTTGATGCCACAGGCCGCGCCGCATACGCACGTATCCCTGGAAATCACAGCAATTGCCGTTGCCGATGGGGGGCATCGCGTGTATCAACAAGCGCTTAATCTCCTCAGACGGTTCGCGGAGAGGGCATTCCAGGCGGTGAGTGGCGATCTCTCCTTCGAGCAGTTGCGCGACCTGATGCATCCCGGGGGGCACACCCCGATCATCCAGCGTCGCCGGGCCGTGCTGATCCATTCCCGCGTCCGCATGGTCGCGGCGGTCTTCGCCGTGCTGACGCCGCTGTGGATCGTCATCGACGTCTTCATCTTCCCCTGGCCGTTGTGGGGCTATCTGGCCGGCCTGCGGCTGGTGTCCAGCTTCGCCTTCGGCGCGCTGGCGCTCGGCTACCGGATCTGCGACGACATGGGCAGCGCGTGGCGGGGGTTGGCCCTGCTGCTGGCGGTGCCGACGATCTTCTTCCTCGCCTCGCACCCCATGCTGAATGAGGACATGATCGCGGGCAGCGCGCTGGCGGTCGCCGCCGGCTACGCCTTCCTGCCCTTCGTGATGGTGGCGGGGCTCAGCGTCTTCCCGCTGACCGCGCTGGAGGGACTCGCCTTTGCGACGCCGATGCTGGCGGCGCACATGCTGGCCGGGGTCTACGGTTCGCTGGTCTTCCCCTTCCCCTCCTATCTGGGCGCCCTGTGGCTGCTGGTGCTCATCATGGTGGTGGCGACGCTGGCGGCGATGAGCCAGCTGCACTTCATGATGGCCCTGGTCGATCAGGCGTCGCACGACGGGCTGACCGGCGCCTTCTCCCGCCGCATCGGGGAGGAGCTTCTGCGGCTGCAGTTCGCCCACGCCCAGCGCTCGGACCATCCGCTGTCGGTGATCTTCTTCGACCTGGACAATTTCAAGTCGATCAACGACCGCTTCGGCCATGACCAGGGTGACAAGCAGCTCGGGCGATCGGCGGAGGCGATCCGCGCCATGCTGCGCCAGTCCGACGTGCTGGTCCGCTGGGGCGGCGAGGAGTTCGTGGTCATCATGCCCAACACCGGCCGTCAGGGCGCCCTGACCGCGGTGGAGCGGCTGCACGAGCGGGGCCTGGGCAAGCGCCCGGACGGCACCCTGCAGACCGCCAGCATCGGCGTCGCCGAATACCTCCACGATCGCCCGGTGGACTGGGAAAGGCTGGTGGATCTGGCCGACCAGCGCATGTACGCGGCCAAGCAGTCCGGCAAGAACCGCATTGTTGCCGACGACCGCGTCCCCGAACCGGCCTGACTCTTTCCGTCAGTCGTTGCGCAGCAGCGGGGCGGAGGGCTGGCCGAGCGCCCGCCACGTCCCGAGGAAGCCGAAGGCCAGCGTGATCGCCGTGCTGAGCAGCGCCGTGGTCAGCACGGCCGACGGCAGGAAGGTCCAGTCCCAGCGCATCAGGAAGGTCATCACCGCCCAGGCCGTGATGGTGCCGATGACCCCGGCGATGGCCGCGGTCAGGATGCCCAGCAGCCCGTATTCCAGCAGGAACGCCTTCAGCACGTCGGCCCGCGTGGCCCCCAGCACCTTCAGCACCACCGCGTCGTAGACCCGACGGCGGTGCCCGGCGGCGACCGCGCCGGCCAGCACCAGCGTGCCGGCGGCCAGCGTGATGCCCGCGGTGATGCGCACCGCCGTGCCGATGTGGCCCAGCATGGTGCCCACCGTGTCCAGCGCGTCCTTCACCCGCACCAGCGTCACGTTGGGGAAGCGCTGCAGGACGGAGCGCTGCACCTCCGGCTCCGCCGCCGGGGTGCTGCGGACGGTGGCGATCCAGGTCTGCGGCGCCCGCTCCAGCGTGCCCGGCGCGAAGACCAGGGCGAAGTTGATGGCCAGCGTCGAGAAGTCGGCGGCGCGCACGTTGCCCACCGTCGCCTCGATGGTGCGGCCCAGGACGTTGATCCCCATCGTCGCGCCGGGACCGATGCCGAAGGCGCTCGCCACGTTCTGGTGGATGGAGATCAGCGGCTTCCCCTTGTAGTCCTCCGGCCACCAGGAGCCGGCGACGATCTCCGAATGCTCCGGCAGCTTGGCGGAATAGGTGATGCCGCGGTCGCCGGACAGCACCCACGACTGCTCAGGGTTGACCAGCGCCTTCTCCGCCGGCTGACCGTTCACCGTCTCGATCCGTCCGCGCAAGGACGGCACCGCTTCGAACCCGCTGGTGCCGGGGAGGGCGTTGACCATCTGTTTCAACGGCTCGAACTGGTCGGGCTGGATGTCCACGAAGAAGAAGCTGGGCGCGTCCTTGGGGATCGTCTCGTTGACCCGGCGGGAGAAGTTGCCCTCGATCAGCGCGATGGCGACCATCACCGTCAGGCCGAGGCCGAGCGACAGCACCACCGCCCCGGTCGGGTTGCCCGGCCGGTGCAGGTTGGCGAGCGCCAGCCGCATCCCCGGACGGCGTGGGCGCCCCGCCGCCGCGGCCCCGCGCACCACCAGCCAGGCGGCCACGCGGAAGGCGATGAAGGTGGCGATGGAGCCGCCGACGAACCAGGCAGCGAACATCTTGTTGTGCGCGGTGGCGACCGCCAGCCCGGCCAGAGCCACCACGGTCAGCGCCATCGCCGCCAGATAGACCGCGCGCGGGCGGCCCCCGGCGGGGGCGACCACGTCGCGGAACTGCGCCGCCGCCGGCACCTCCCGCGCGCGGCCCAGCGGCCACAGCGAGAAGGTCAGCGCGGTCAGCAGCCCGTAGAGCGCGGCCAGGGCCAGGGCGCTCGGGTAGACGCCGATCCGGGTGGGAACCGGCAACACCTGGTCGAGCAGCGACCCCAGCCCCAGCGGCGCCACCGCGCCGAGCAGGAGCCCCAGAAGGATGCCCAGCCCGGACAAGGCGAGGATCTGCAGCAGATAGACCTGGAAGACCAGATCGCCCGGCGCGCCCAGGCATTTCAGCGTGGCGATGGTGCGGGCGCGCGAGTCGAGATGGCTGCGCACCGCGTTGCCCACCCCGACCCCGCCGACCAGCAGGGCGGTCAGCCCGACCAGCGTCAGGAACAGCGTCATGCGGTCGATGAAGCGCTCGATCTGCGGGGAGGCGTTGGTGAAGTCGCGGACCCGCCAGCCGGCATCGGGGAAGCGCGCCGTCAGCGCCTTCTGCCACGCCGCCACGTCGGTGCCCGGCGGCAGGGCCAGCTTGGCGGTCCAATAGACGATGCTGCCGGGCTGGAGCAGGCCGGTGCCCTCCAGCGACGGCAGGCCGATCATCACCCGCGGCCCCAGCGAGAAGGCGCCGTTGGAGGCGCGGTCCGGCTCCCGCGTCAGGACGCCGCGCACGGCGAACTCGCCCTCGCCCAGCCGCAGCGTGTCGCCGGTCTTCAGCCCCAGCCGGTCGAGCAGCCCGTCCTCGACCAGCGCGCCCCAGCGCCCGTCGCGGTTGGCCAGCGCCGTGTGCAGGTCACCCTCCGGCGCCAGGGCGACAGAGCCGTAAAGCGGGTAGACGCCGTCCACCGCCTTCAGCTCGACCAGCGTGGACCGCGCGTCGTCGGCGGAGCGGGCCATGGCGCGCATGTCCACCGACTGCGACAGGCGCCCGGCCTGTTCCAGCCAGGAGCGCTGCTCGTCGGTCGGCGGTGCGTAGATCTGCCGCAGCGCGACGTCGCCGCCCAGGATCGCCCGCCCGTCCGCCTGCAGGCCCGACAGCACGCCGCCGGACACGGAATTCACCGCGGCGATGGCCGCGACGCCGAGCGTCAGGCAGGCCAGGAAGATGCGGAACCCCTTCAGCCCCCCGCGCAGCTCGCGGCGGGCCAGACGGAAGGCGAGGGCGAGGTTGGTCATCGGTGCGTCCGGCAAGATGTGGGGTGGTGGTGGGGAATGGTCGCGTCGGGCCCCCACCCAACCCTCCCCCGCTTTCGCAAGGGAGGGCTTTATCTCCTCCCCCTGCGAAGCGGGGGGAGGTCGGGAGGGGGGCGCGACGCGACCACTCCCTCAAAGGACGCTCAATCCCCCACCACGCGCTCGCGTTCGGCGCGGGCGGTCATGCCGTCGTCGACGATGCGCCCGTCCATCAGGCGCACGGTGCGGTCGCAGCGGTCGGCCAGGGACGGGTCGTGGGTGATCAGCACCAGCGTCGTGCCGCGCCGCTCGGCGAGGTCGAACAGCAACTCCACGATGGTGGCGCCGGTCCCGATGTCCAGGTTGCCGGTCGGCTCGTCGGCCAGCAGAAGCGACGGCTCGGCGACGAAGGCGCGGGCCAGGGCGACGCGCTGCTGCTCGCCGCCGGACAGCTGGCCCGGATAATGGGTCAGCCGATGGCCCAGCCCGACCGCCTCCAGCCCGGCGCGCGCGCGGTCGAAGGCGTCGGCGGCCCCGGCAAATTCCAGGGGGATGGCGACGTTCTCCAGCGCGGTCATCGTCGGCACGAGGTGGAAAGCCTGGAAGACGATCCCCACATGGTCGCGGCGGAAGCGCGCAAGCCCGTCCTCGTCCAGCCGGCCCAGATCCTGTCCGGCGACGCGCACGGTCCCGCCCGTGGGGCGTTCCAGCCCGGCCATGACCATCATCATGGTCGATTTACCGGAGCCCGACGGGCCGACCACGCCGACCCGTTCACCGGGCTGGATGCGGAGATTCAAGCCTCTCAGGATGTTGACGGGTCCGGCCGCGCTGTCCAATCTCAGATGCACCTCGTCGAGATCGACGATGGTGGACTCAACGGAATCGGGTCGGGACATTGGCATGCGTCTCTGGAACGGGCGGGGGAATGGGCGGGAAAACCTCACGCCATATGGCATGGTGCGCCGCCATTTCAACACGGCCCTCCTTCGGTCGGGGCTGGCCGCTCTCGCCGTCGTTGCGGGAATTGGCGCGGGAATCGGCATGACCGCTCCCGCGTTCGCCCAGGGTGGTTCGGAGAAAGGGCCTTACATCCTACTGGCGCTCGGCGACAGCCTGACCGCCGGCTACGGCCTTCCCGAAGCGCAGTCCTTCACTCCACAGTTGCAGGCGGCGCTGCGGGCGAAGGGCTACGACGTGACTGTCGTCAACGCCGGCGTGTCGGGCGACACCACGGCGGGCGGGCTGTCGCGGCTCGACTGGGCGCTGGCCGACAAGCCGGACGCCGTGCTGGTGGAGCTGGGGGCGAACGACATGCTGCGCGGGCTCGACCCCGGCGCGGCGCGCGCCAACCTCGACGCCATCGTGAAGCGGCTGACCAGCGAGAAGTTGCCCGTGCTGCTGGCCGGGATGTACGCGTCACCCAGCCTGGGCCGTGCGTACGGGGACCGCTTCAACGCCATCTACCCGGAACTGGCGAAGACGTACGACGTACAGCTCTATCCCTTCTTCCTGGACGGCGTGGCGGCGGACGCCGCGCTGAACCAGCCCGACGGCATCCATCCCAACGCGGCCGGCGTGAAGGTGATCGTGGAGCGCATCGCGCCCCACGTCGCCCGCCTTCTGGACGGCATCGCCAAGAGCGGAGACTGACACCCATGGCGACCCTGGCCGGCGACACCGCCACCACCGAGACTTTCTTCAAGGCCGCATCGGCCTCCGGCACCGAATGGGGCGCCGTCGTCAAGTCCTGCCTGGACGAGTTGGGGGCGGTGGAGGGCTGCAACCTCGGCTTCCTCTACATTACCGACGCGCTGGCGGAGCACGCGACGAGCATGGTCACGCTGCTGCGCGGTGTCACCGGCATCCGCGACTGGGTGGGTACGGTCGGCATCGGCGTCTGCGCCAACGACGAGGAAATCTTCGACAAGCCGGGCATCGCCGTGATGGTGGCCCGCCTGCCGCCGGAGGGCTTCCGCCTGTTCCCGGTGGTGTCGGGCGACATGGAGCCGCTGCGCCGCATGGCCGGCGGCTGGCTGGACAAGCATGGCGCCATGCTGGCGCTCGCCCACGCCGACCCGCGTCACCAGGATCTGGCCGGGCTGGTCGTTTCGCTGGCGGAATCAACCGGGGCCTTCCTGGTCGGCGGCCTGTCGGCCTCGCGGTCGGAGTTCCCGCAATTCACCATCCCCGGCAACACCGCCACGATGGTCGGCGGGCCGGTGGCCGACGGCGGCGTGTCGGGCGTGCTGTTCGCGCCGCAGGTGCCGGTCGCCACCGGCCTCAGCCAGGGCTGCACGCCCATCGGGCCGGTGCGCACCATCACCGCGGCGGAGGACAACGTCGTCCTGGAGATCGACGGGCGCCCGGCGCTGGAGGTCTTCAAGGAGGACATCGGCGAGTTGTTGGCCCGCGACCTCAAGCGGGTGTCCGGCTACATCTTCGCAGGCCTGCCGATCGCCGGCAGCGACACGGCGGACTATCTGGTCCGCGACCTGATCGCCATTGACCCGCGCGCCGGCTGGATCGCCGTCGCCCACCATGTGCAGAGCGGCCAGCCCATCCTGTTCACCCGCCGCGACCAGCAGAGCGCCGAGGCCGACATGCGCCGCATGCTGGCCAATCTGAAGAAGCGCGTGAAGACCACCCCGAAGGGCGCCCTCTACGTCAGCTGCATCGCCCGCGGCCCCAGCCTGTTCGGCGAGGGCAGCCAGGAACTGGCGCTGATCCGCGAAACCTTCGGCGACATCCCGCTGGCCGGATTCTTCGCCAGCGGCGAAATCTCCAACGCCCGCCTGTACGGATACACGGGCGTGCTCACCCTGTTCCTTTAAGGATCATAGCCAAATGCAATACCGTCCGCTCGGCCGCACCGGCCTGTCTGTCAGCGCCATCGGCCTGGGCACCATGACCTGGGGCCGCCAGAACAGCGAGGCCGAAGGCCACGCCCAGATGGATTATGCGCTCGGCGAGGGCGTCAATTTCTGGGACACGGCGGAGATGTACGCCATCCCCCCGACCGCCGACACGTACGGACGTACGGAGGAGGTGATCGGCACCTGGTTCAAGGCGACCGGCAAGCGCGACCAGGTGATCCTGGCGAGCAAGGTCGTCGGCGCCACCGACGGTGGCTTCGCCTGGGTGCGCAACGGCGAGGCGAAGCTCGACCGCGCCAACATCTTTGCGGCGGTGGAGGCCAGCCTGCGCCGGCTCCAGACGGACTACATCGACCTGTACCAGCTCCACTGGCCCGACCGTTCGACCAACCGCTTCGGCGCGCGCAATTACGTCCACCGGCCGGAGAAGGACGGCACCCCAATCGAGGAGACGCTGTCGGCGCTCGACGAGTTGGTAAAATCCGGTAAGGTCCGCCACATCGGCGTGTCGAACGAGTCGCCCTGGGGGGTGATGCAGTTCCTCAAGCTGGCGGAGGACAAGGGCCTGCCGCGCATCGCCTCGATCCAGAACGCCTACAACCTGCTGAACCGGACCTTCGAGCAGGGTCTGGCCGAGATGTGCCTGCGCGAGGATGTCGGGCTTCTCGCCTATTCGCCGCTGGCCGCCGGCACGCTGACCGGCAAGTATCTGGACGGCGCCGTTCCCGCCGGCACCCGCCGCGCGCTGGATCACCGCAAGTCGCGCTACGCCACCGTCAACGCCGACGTGGCCACCCGGGAGTATCTGGACGTCGCCCGGCGCCACGGCCTGTCGCCGACGCAGATGGCCATCGCCTTCACCCTGCGGCAGCCCTTCGTCGCGTCCTCGCTGATCGGTGCTACGACCATGGAGGACCTGAAGTCCAACATCGCGGCGGTGGATGTCACGCTGTCGGACGAGGTGATGAAGGACATCGAGGCGGTCAACGCCCGTTATCCCGACCCCTGCCCGTAACCGTTCCGGAAAGCCAATGATCCGTCTCTTCGTCGCCCTCGATTTTCCGGAGGATGTACGCCGGCGTCTGGCGGGGCTGGGCGGCGGCGTGCCCGGCGCCCGCTGGACCGACGCGGACAACCTGCACCTGACGCTCCGCTTCATCGGGGAGGTGCCGGGAGATCAGGCGGCGGAGATCGACGAGTCGCTGGCGCAGATCGCGGCGCCGGCCTTCGATCTGGTTCTGGACGGCGTGGGCGTGTACGGCAGTGGCCGCAACGCCCGTGTCCTCTGGGCCGGGGTGGAGCGCAGCGACGCCTTGTCGCACCTCCAGTCCAAGGTCGAGTCGGCGCTGGTCCGCTGCGGCCTGCCGGCGGAGGAGCGCAAATTCTCGCCCCACGTCACGCTCGCCCGGCTGAAGGACGCGCCGAAGGACCGGATCGGGCGCTTCGTCGAGGAGCGCGGGATGTTCCGCGCCGGTCCGATCCGGGTGGAGCACTTCACGCTCTACCGCAGCCACCTGGGCAAGGGGGCCGCGGTGTACGAGGCGCTGTCGGAATACGGGTTGGGATGACGGGCGGGCGGCGCCTTACAGCGGCACGCCCTTAATCATCCGCGGCAGCTCGCCGACCACGCCCATCGCGTGCCGCATGAAGAAGCGCTTCAGCGGCGGCAGGCGGTTGACGACGGCCATGCCGACGTCGCGGGCCAGCTTGATCGGCGGGATGTTGTTCGAGAACAGGTGCACCAGACCGTCGCAGACCACGGCCAGCAGCACCGTGTCGAAGCGGCGCCAGCGCTGGAAGCGCGCCAGCACCTCCGGCGAACCGACGTCCAGCCCCAGCCGGTGGGCGTCCACGATCACCTCGGCCAGAGCGGCCACGTCGCGCAGGCCCAGGTTCAGCCCCTGCCCGGCGATGGGGTGGATGGCGTGGGCCGCCTCGCCGATCAGGGCGACGCGCTCGGCGATGAAACGCTCGGCCAGCAGCACCGACAGCGGCCAGGCGTCGCGCCGGGTCACCAGCTCGATGTCGCCCAGATAGCCGCCCGACCGGCGGGTCAGCTCGTCGATGAACTGGTCCTCCGGCAGCTTCAGATACATGTCGACCAGCGACCGCTTCTCGCTCCACACGATGGAGGAGCGGTTCTCGGTCATCGGCAGAACGGCGAAGGGGCCGTTGGGCAGGAAATGCTCCACCGCCACGCCGTTGTGCGGCTCCGAATGGCGGATCGTGCAGATGATCGCGGACTGGTCGTAAGCCCAGGTCCGCAGCTTGATCCCGGCGCTCTCCCGCGCCAGCGAGCGGCGCCCGTCGGCCCCGACGACCAGCCGCGCCTTGACCACCCGCCCGTCGGCCAGCGTCACCGTGGCGCCGCTGCGGGTGCGCTCAATCGACACCGCCTGGGCCGGGGTCAGATGGTGCAGGCCGGGCAGTTCCTTGGCGCGGGCGAACAGGGCGCGGCGCATGTCCTTGTTGTCGAGAATCCAGCCGAAGGGCTGGTTCTTGCCGTCCCAGGTCAGCTCCGTGTGGTCGTAATGGACGAACAGGGGCGAGAACTGGTCGGCCACCCGGATGTCCAGGATCGGGCCGGCGTGGGGCTCCATGTGCTTCCACACGCCCGCTCCCTCCAGCACCTTCATCGAGGCGTAGGCGACCGCCGTGGTGCGGATGTCGAAGTCGTCCCCCGCCTGCCGGTCCGGGCTGTCGCGGTCGATGCAGACGACCGGAACGCCCGCGGTGGCCAGGGCCGCCGCCATGCTGAGTCCGGCCAGTCCGCCGCCCAACACGACGACGTCGGTCGTGATCTCCTGCGCTGCGGTGGTGCCCGATTCGGTCATGATGGCGCTGCCCTTCGATCAGTGTAGACGGGTACGAACAATCGTTCCGCTTGGTCCGGATGTCCAGCGGCGCTGCGTCGCGGCCCCCAAATTGCACAATTATTATGCACAGCCTGCCCAATCGATCGGCGAAACAGCCAAAAACCGCTGAAAAGGGCCGATTCTGCAACCGGCACGATTTTTGAAGACGTTGCTTTTTATGGTCGAGGCGAACACGCTCGAGTCACGTTCGGAAAACCCGCCGCCACGGCGGGATCGGCCGAGGGGGGACCGGGCGACCGCAAGGGCCCGCAAACACGCATACCAAGGGGAAGCCACATGAAACTGGTTATGGCCATCATCAAGCCGTTCAAGCTCGACGAAGTGCGCGAGGCGCTGACGTCGCTCGGGATTCAGGGCCTGACGGTGAGCGAGGTGAAGGGCTTCGGACGCCAGAAGGGTCAGACCGAGATCTACCGCGGCGCCGAGTATTCCGTGAGCTTCCTGCCCAAGGTGAAGGTCGAGGTCGCGGTGTCCGACGACCAGTACGAGCAGGTGGTCGAGGCGATCCAGAAGGCCGCCAACACCGGCCGCATCGGCGACGGCAAGATCTTCGTGCTGGACATCGCCCAGGCCGTGCGCATCCGCACCGGCGAAACCAACACCGAAGCTCTCTGAGGCGTCCTGGAGGAAGCGGACAGGGCGGGGCGTCATGGCCCGGCCCCTCCCGCGAGGGGGGAAGGCGCGTCCGCTTTTTCTTGCCGCAGGGCATCGATGATCTGCCCGGTGACTTGAGGCCGGGCGCGCCAGTCTTTCCACCGTGGCGCCAAGGCCGCCGGAACGGGCGGCGTATGCTTTCCCTTGACCGGGCCTCGTCCGGTTTTGTGCCCTTGTGCCGGGACTCCACCGTCGATAGGATCGTTTCCGTTTCGTATCGGGCAGAGGCCCCCAGAGGCCACTGACGGGCCGTGCCCCTCGGGGCCGGCCCGGCCTTCTCGGGCCGTCCTCATGGAAAGGATTCTCGGCGGCATGTCGCTCCCGGACCTCGGCACCTTCGCTCTCGTCAACGACCGGCTCGACCGGCTGTCGGACTACCCCTTCACGCGGCTGGCGGCCCTGCTGTCCGGGGTGACGCCGCGCGCCAACGCCGAGCCGATCATGATGTCGGTGGGCGAGCCGCAGCACCAGCCGCCGGCCATCATCGACGAGACGCTGCGCGCCAACGCCCATCTGTGGGGCAAATACCCGCCGGTCGGTGGCACGCCGGAGTTCCGCGAGGCGGTGGGCGCTTGGCTGGCCCGCCGCTACGCTTTGCCCGACGGGCTGTTCGACGCCGAAAAATCCGTCCTGCCGGTGTCCGGTACGCGCGAGGCGCTGTTCCTGCTCGCCCTGCTGGCCGTACCGCCGAGCAAGGCGGGCCGGCAGCCGGCGGTGCTGATGCCCAACCCCTTCTACGCGCCCTACGAGGGGGCGGCCCTGCTGGCGGGGGCGGAGCCGGTGTTCCTGCCCTCCACCCGCGAGACCGGCTTCCTGCCCGATCTCGACGCGCTGACGCCGGAGCTGCTGGAGCGCACGGCGCTGTTCTACCTCTGCACCCCGGCCAACCCGCAGGGGGCGGCGGCCGACGCCGCCTATCTGGAGCGGGCGATCGGGCTGGCGCGGCGCTACGGCTTCATCCTGGCGGTGGACGAGTGCTACGCCGAGATCTACCTGGACAAGCCGCCGGTCGGCGCGCTCCAGGTCGCGTCGGGTCTCCATCACGGCGGGAAGCCCTGGACGAACATCCTGGTCTTCCATTCCCTGTCCAAGCGGTCGAGCGCCGCCGGGCTGCGGTCGGGCTTCGTGGCCGGCGATCCGGAGCTGATGTCCCGCTTCACACGCCTGCGCAGCTACTCCAACGCCGGGATGCCGCTGCCGGTGCTGGCGGCCAGCGCCGCCCTGTGGCGGGACGAGGCGCATGTCGAGGAGAACCGCGCGCTCTACCGCGCCAAGTTCGACGCGGCGGAGGCCGCGCTGAACGGGCGCTACGGCTACTACCGGCCCGACGGCGGCTTCTTCCTGTGGCTGGAGGTCGGCGACGGCGAGGAGGCGACGCGCCGCCTGTGGGCGGAGGGCGGCATCCGCGTGCTGCCCGGCGCCTACCTGACCCGCTGCAACCCCGGCGAGGCCAACCCCGGCGCCCCCTTCATCCGCATCGCGCTGGTGAACGACGCCGAGACGGTCGCCCACGCCTGCAGCACCATCGCCCGCATTCTGGGATAAGGGCCGCCCGGTTCGGTTCAAGTCACCCCGGTCTTTCGCCCCGAAGGACGGGTCCGGTTCAGCACGTTCTTGAGGACCTTCTGCCCATGGCACGACCCGCAAGCCCCCGCAGCGGAAGCGGCAAAAGCGCCGGAGCACGGCCCGCCGGAGCGCGGCCGGAGAAGCCGCCCTTCTTCTCGCCCGCCACGCGCGCCTTCGTGGTCGCGCGGGCGCGCGAGCTGGCGGGCTTCGCGCTGGGCGTGGTCGGTCTGGTGCTGATGGTCATCCTGGGCAGCTACAACCCGGCCGACCCCTCGTGGAACGCGGTTCCGGCGGCGAACACCCACATCCACAACCTGTTCGGCCGGTTCGGCGCCCATCTGGCGGACGTCCTGATCCAGTCGCTGGGCTGGGCGGCCTATCTGCTGGCGCTGGTCCCGATGATGTGGGGCTGGCGGCTCAGCCTGCAGAAGAGCATCCGCCACCCGCTGTTCCGCAGCGTGCTGGCGGTGTGGGGCGTGCTTCTGGTCGCCATGTTCCTGGCCGGCATGGGCGGCGGGGGCGGGGACCCGCTGAACGGCCATCCCGGCGGCAGCTTCGGCATCGTCCTGCTGGACGGGGTGAGCAAGCTGCTGTTCGGCGGCCCCGGCAATCCGCTGGTCGGCACTGTGGCCGGCGTGGCCGGCGGGCTGATCCTGTTCGTCGCCATGGGCCTGTCGATCCGCGAATGGGCAACCAGCCTGCGCGAGACCGCCGCCGGCCTCGCCCGCCTCGGGCGGGGCGCGCGGGCCGGCGTGTCCTTCGTGCGCGACAAGGGCGCGGAGGCCGCGCGCAACGCGGTTCACCAGACCGGTGGCCTGCTGCGCCGGGAGCCCAGCCTCGCCACCGCGGACAAGAAGGCCGCCGCCCCGACTCTCGACGAGACACCCGACGAGGACAGCGCCGTCATCACCCTGCGCGCCGCGCCGCGCGGCCGGCTGTCCGACTCCATCAGCGTGGAGCCGCGCGTGGAGGCCAAGACCCGCGCCGTTCCGGTGGTGACCCCGCCCGCCGGGGGCAAGACGAAGGCCGCCGACCAGGGGCGCCCGTCCAAGCAGGCCGCCCTCAATCTGGAGGAGGCGGACGGCTACGAGCTGCCGCCGCTCGACCTGCTCCAGATCGTCCCGACCAGCGTGCGCGGCGAGAAGGTGGACGAGGCGGCGCTGCGCGAGAACGCGGTGAAGCTGGAAGGCGTGCTGTCCGACTTCGGCGTGCGCGGCGAGGTGCAGAAGGTCCATCCCGGCCCGGTCGTCACCCTCTACGAGCTGGAGCCGGCCCCCGGCACCAAGTCGTCCCGCGTCATCGGCCTGGCCGACGACATCGCCCGTTCGATGAGCGCGGTGTCCGTCCGCGTCGCCGTGGTGCCGGGCCGCAACGTGATCGGCATCGAGCTGCCCAACGCCAAGCGCGAGACCGTTCTGCTGCGCGAGCTGCTGGCCGGCGACGTCTTCGACAAGACGGCGGGCAAACTGCTGCTGGCGCTGGGCAAGGACATCGGCGGCCAGTCGGTGGTGGCCGACCTCGCCCGCTTCCCGCATCTGCTGGTCGCCGGCACCACGGGCTCGGGCAAGTCGGTGGCGATCAACACGATGATCCTGTCGCTGCTCTACCGCCTGCCGCCCGACCGCTGCCGCTTCATCATGATCGACCCCAAGATGCTGGAGCTGTCGGTCTATGAGGGCATCCCCCATCTGCTGACGCCGGTCGTCACCGACCCGAAGAAGGCGGTGGTCGCCCTGAAATGGACGGTGCGGGAGATGGAGGACCGCTACCGCAACATGTCCAAGCTGGGCGTGCGCAACATCGAGGGCTACAACGCCCGCCTGCGCGAGGCCCGCGCCGACGGCGAGCTGCTGACCCGCCGCGTCCAGACCGGCTTCGACCCCGACACCGGCAAGCCGATCTTCGAGGAGCAGCCGCTCGACCTGAAGGAGCTGCCCTACATCGTGGTCATCGTGGACGAGATGGCCGACCTGATGCTGGTGGCGGGCAAGGACATCGAGGCGGCGATCCAGCGCTTGGCCCAGATGGCGCGGGCCGCCGGCATCCACCTGATCATGGCGACGCAGCGCCCGTCGGTTGACGTCATCACCGGCACCATCAAGGCCAACTTCCCGACCCGCATCAGCTTCCAGGTCACCAGCAAGATCGACAGCCGCACCATCCTCGGCGAGCAGGGGGCGGAGCAGCTTCTCGGCCAGGGCGACATGCTCTACATGGCCGGCGGCGGCCGCATCACCCGCGTCCACGGCCCCTTCGTCGCCGACGGCGAGGTGGAGCAGGTGGTGAAGTTCCTCAAGACGCAGGGCGAGCCGAGCTACGTCGACGCCATCACCGAGGAGGACGACGAGGACGGCGGCTCCTTCGACGACGGGTCGGGTGCCGGCGGCGGATCGGGCGACGACCTCTACGACAAGGCGGTCGCCGTGGTCTGCCGCGAGCGCAAGGCGTCGACCAGCTTCATCCAGCGCCAGCTCCGCATCGGCTACAACTCCGCCGCCCGTCTGATCGAGCGGATGGAGACCGAAGGCGTGGTCAGCAAGCCAAACCACGCCGGCAAGCGCGAGGTCCTGGCCCGCAACATCGAGGAGTGAGCAGCGTTTGCCCCCTCCCTAGCCCTCCCCCGCTTCGCAGGGGAGGGAGTTTAGCGCGAAGCGGCGGCAGCCCCCTCCCCTGCGTTAGCGGGGGAGGGTTAGGGTGGGGGCATTGAGAGTTCGCTTTAATCCTTGGAACCACCACCGCCGCGCCCCATTTCCGCCCGGAACGTCCGGTTACCTAGCAGGCATCATGAAGATCCCGTTCCGCCGCATTCTGGCTGCCGCTGCTGTCGCTCTGTCCGTCACCACGGCGGGAGCGGTCCTCGACCCCGCGCTCGCCGCTCCCCGCGCCGCCGCCTTGTCCACCCAGGACCAGGCGCTGGTGGCCCAGGCGGAAAGCTATCTGAACGGCATCGGCACGCTGCAATCGAAGTTCGTGCAGGTCGCCCCCAACGGGCACCAGACCGCCGGCACCTTCTACCTCGCGCGTCCCGGCCGGATGCGGCTGGAATACGACCCGCCGGTGAAGGACTTCGTCGTTGCCGACGGTGCCTTCATCTTCTATTGGGACGGGGAGATGCGGCAGCAGTCCAGCGCTCCCATCGGCAGCACGCTGGCCGACTTCATCCTGCGCAAGAACATCCGGCTGTCCGGCGACGTGACGGTGACCGGCGTCTTTCAGGCGCCGGGGCTGGTGGAGATCAGCCTGACCGAGACCAAGGACCCCGGCAAGGGCACCCTGACGCTGGTCTTCGAGGATCGGCCCTTCCAGCTCCGCAAATGGCGGGTGCTGGACGCCCAGGGGCTGACGACCGAGGTGGCGCTGATGAACCCGCGCGAGGGCATGCAGTTCGACTCGAAGCTCTTCTACTTCATCGAACCCAGCAAAGGCGACTACGGCCGCAGCAACTGACCCGCCTCAACGAATTCGCACGGATTTCGCGCGAATCCCGCCGCCACGACAACCCGCCGCCGCAACGAAGTCCTCCCGATCCTGTTGCCGTGCTGTATGGGGCGCGCTCACCCGCGTCTGGTGCACTCGAACGGATGAGGGGAGACGAGACATGGCAACGGAGGCGATGTACGAGGCTAGGCGGGTCCAGGGCATGAACGATCTGCTGGCGCGCAACTGGTGGGCGCTGGCGTTGCGCGGCGCCGCGGCGGTGATGCTCGGCCTGCTGGCTTTCCTTCTGCCGGGGGCGACGGTCGCCACCCTGGCGATTCTGCTCGCGGCCTACCTGCTGATGGACGGGTTGTTCGCCATCGTCGGCGGCGTCCGCGCCGCGCAGGCGCAGGAGCGCAGCCTGCCCTTCATCCTGGACGGCGTGGTCAGTCTGGTGGCGGGCGCCGTCGCCCTGCTGTGGCCGGAGGCGAGCCTCTTCGCGCTGATCTTCGTGATCGCCGCCTGGTCGGTCATCACCGGCTTCGCCAAGATCATGACCGCGTGGCGCATGCACCGCACCCACGGCAAATGGGCCTGGGGCGTCGCCGGCGCCCTGTCGGTGCTGTTCGGCTTCGGCATGTGGGTCCTGCCGTCGCTGGGCCTGCTGGCCGTGGCGCTGGGCGTCGGCAGCTATCTGATCGCCTATGGCGCGCTGGCCATCATCACCGCCGTCCGCCTGCGCCGCTGCCTGCACGACCGGAATCATCATTCCAACCACGGCAACGCCGTGGCGGCGGAGTAAACGTTCATCGTCCGGGGGCGATGCGGCGGTAGCCGAGCGCCTCCGCGATGTGCGGGCGGCCCACGCCGCCCCCGCCGTCCAGATCGGCGAGCGTGCGGGCGACGCGCATGACGCGGTGATAGCCGCGGGCAGACAGTTTCAGCCGCTCCGCCGCCTCGGTCAGCAGGGCGCGGCCCGGCTGGTCGGGGGCGGCGGCCTTTTCCAGCAACTCGCCGTCCGCCTCGGCGTTGGTGCGCACCGCCAGGCCCTCGGGAAAGGGGCCGAAGCCGGCGTAGCGCTCCGCCTGGACGGCGCGGGCCAGCGCCACCCGGGCGGCCACTTCGGCGCTGCCCTCGGCGGGCGGCGGCAGGCTGAGGTCGGCGGGGCTGACGGCGGGCACGTCGATGTGCAGGTCGATGCGGTCGAACAGCGGCCCGCTGATCTTCGACTGGTAGTCCGCGGCGCATTTCGGGGCGCGGGCGCAGGCCAGCGACGGGTCGTCGAGATGCCCGCAGCGGCAGGGGTTCATCGCCGCGATCAACTGCACCCGCGCCGGGTAGGTCACATGGTGGTTCACCCGGCTGACCACGGCCTTTCCGGTTTCCAAGGGCTGGCGCAGCGCCTCCAGCGTGCCGCGCGGAAATTCGGGAAGCTCGTCCAGGAACAGCACGCCCTTGTGGGCCAGCGAAATCTCGCCGGGCTTGGCGCGCGACCCGCCGCCGACCAGGGCGGGCAGGCTGGCCGACTGGTGCGGCGACCGGTAGGGACGCTGGCGCAGCAGCTTGCCTCCCTCCAGCAGGCCGGCGACGCTGTGGATCATCGACACCTCCAGCGCCTCCGCCGGATCGAGAGGCGGCAGCAGGCCCGGCAGCCTCGCCGCCAGCATTGACTTGCCGGAGCCGGGCGGCCCGATCATCAGCAGATTGTGCGAGCCGGCGGCGGCGACCTCCAGCGCGCGCTTGGCCGTCTCGTTGCCCTTCACGTCGCGCAGGTCGAGCGGCGCCGCGGCGCTCTCCTGGATGCGCGGGCGGGGGCGGGTCAGCACCTGCTGGCCGCGGAAATGGTTGATGAGGGCGAGCAGCGTGGCGGGCGCCAGCACGTCCAGCCCCTCGCCCGCCCAGGCCGCCTCGCCGCCGCAGGCCTCCGGGCAGATCAGCCCGCGGTCGTGGGCCAGCGCGTTGATCGCCGCCGGCAACACCCCGGCCACCGGGGTCAGCGCCCCGTCCAGCGCCAGTTCGCCCAGCGCGCAATAGCGGCTCATCTCCAGGTCGGGCAGCACGCCCATGACGGTCAGCAGGGCGAGCGCGATGGGCAGGTCGAAATGGCTGCCCTCCTTCAGCACGTCCGCCGGGGCGAGGTTGACGGTGATGCGTTTGGCCGGCAGGGCGAGGCCGAGCGCGTGCAGCGCCGCCCGCACCCGCTCCCGGCTTTCGCCCACCGCCTTGTCGGGCAGGCCGACCACGGTGAAAGCGACGATACCGCCGGACATCTGCACCTGAACGTCGATGTCCAGAACCTCGATGCCCTGGAACGCAACCGTGTTGATCCGTGCAACCATACCAGACGCCATGCTTTGGGAAATGCACGCGAGTGTATGGTCGAGCGAGGGGAATTGCCAGCTTGCCGGGCGGCGAAGGGCCGTTCTGCGGCCAAGCGGCCTTGGGCGGCGGGCGGTGCTGCCCTACACTCCTTCCCAGAGCAAAACACAAAACCAAAACACAAACAGAGGGTCAGAGACCGTGCAGCTTCTTCTCAGCACCTGGGCCGAGGCCGAGGCTTACCTGAAGACCTCCAAGGGCATCATCCTGCCCATCGGCTCCACCGAGCAGCATGGGCCGAACGGCCTGATCGGCACCGACGCCATCTGCGCCGAAGTTGTGGCCCGCGGCGTCGGCGACGCCACCGGGGCCATGGTCGGGCCGACCATCCCGGTGGGCATGGCCGTGCATCACATGGACTTCGCCGGCTCGATGACGCTGAAGCCCTCCACCTTGATCGCCCTGCTGCGCGACTATGTGATGTCGCTGGCCGAGCATGGGTTCGAGCGCTTCTTCTTTATCAACGGCCATGGCGGCAACGTCGCGTCGGTCCGCGCCGCCTTCTATGAGATCTACGCGGAGAACCGCGCCCTGCGCGGCCGGCAGGCGCCGGAACTGCGCTGCACCCTGGTCAACTGGTGGGAGAACCAGGAGATCGGCCGCCTGTCGCGGGAGCTGTTCGGCGGCAAGGAGGGCTCCCACGCCACGCCCAGCGAGGTGTCGCTGACCCAGTACGCCTATCCCGAGTCGATCAAGACGGCGGCGATGGACCCGGAGACCGCGTCGCCCGGCGGCTTCTACGACGCCCGTGATTTCCGGCGCCGCCACCCGGACGGGCGCATCGGCTCCGCCCCCGGCCTTGCCACGCCGGAGCACGGCAAGCGGCTGTTCGACACGGCGGTGGAGGCGATTTCCCGACAGTACGGCGCCTTCCTGGCGGAGGCGTGAGCGGAAAAGCCTGCCTGCGGTCTTGAACTCGGGCGGGGCTTCACCGCATCATCCCGCGCCGAGACAACGATTGGGGGAAACAGCCGTCATGCCGAACCGCCAGAGGCGCGCCGCGCTCGCCATCACCATGGGAGCGATCCTCGCGCTGGCCGGCGCGCTGGCCGCCGGTCCGGTCCTCGCGCAGGGGGCCCCCCGCACCGATCTGGCCCGCACGGATTTGGTGGTCGGGATGCGGCTGGAGCCGCCGCACCTCGACCCCACGGCGGGGGCGGCCGCGGCCATCGACGAGGTGACCTACGCCAACCTGTTCGAGCCGCTGACCCGCATCGACGCCGAAGGCAAGGTGGTGCCGGGCCTCGCCGAGAAGTGGGAGGTGTCGGCGGACGGGCTGACCTACACCTTCCACCTGCGCAAGGGGGCGAAGTTCCACGACGGCACCGACGCCGATTCGGCGGACGTGAAGTTCTCGCTGGACCGTGCGCGGGGCGCCGACTCGGTCAACGCGCAGAAGGGCTATTTCGCCGCCATCGCCGGGGTGGAGGCGCCCGATGCGGGGACCGTGGTGGTCACCCTGTCGCGGCCGGACGGGCTGTTCCTCTTCCACATGGCGTCGGGTGACGCCGCCATCGTCGCGCCGGAGTCGGCGGGCGCCAACAAGCAGACCCCGGTCGGCACCGGCCCCTTCAAGTTCGAGCGCTGGGTGGCCGGTGACCGGGTGGTGCTGGTGCGCAACCCCGACTATGACGGGCCGAAGCCGGCGCTGGAGCGCGTGACCTTCCGCTTCATCAGCGATCCGGCGGCGCAGGTCGCCGCGCTGAAGGCCGGCGACATCGACAGCTTCCCGCAGTTCGACACCTACGAGGCGCTGCCCCAGTTCCGCGACGACGGGGGCTTCACCGTCATGGTCGGCACGACGGAGGGGGAGACGATCCTCGGCACCAACAACGCCCGCAAGCCCTTCGACGACCTGCGGGTGCGCCGGGCGATGGCCCACGCCATCGACCGCAAGACGCTGATCGACGGCGTGCTGTTCGGCAACGGCGCGGCCATCGGCAGCCATTTCCCGCCGCACCGCGCCGGCTATGTCGACCTGACCGGCCTCTACCCCTACGACCCGGACAAGGCCAAGGCGCTGCTCGCCGAGGCCGGCCTTCCGGACGGGTTCGCGACGACGTTGCGCCTGCCGCCGCCGATCTACGCCCGCCGCTCCGGCGAGCTGATCGCCGCCATGCTGGCCGAGGTCGGCATCCGCGTGACGGTCGAGCCGATGGAGTGGGCGCCCTGGCTGGAAAAGGTGTTCAAGGGCAAGGATTACGACCTGACCCTGATCGCCCACACGGAGCCGCTGGACATCGACATCTACGGTCGCCCCGACTACTACTTCAATTACCAAAGCGAGCGCTTCAACGCCGTGGGGGCGGAACTGGACCGCACGCAGGACAATGCCAAGCGCAACGCCCTCTACGGCGAGCAGCAGCGCATCCTGGCCGAGGACGCGGTTAACGGCTTCCTCTTCATGCTGCCCTCGGCCACCGTGCAGAAGTCGGCGGTGCAGGGCATGTGGGTCAACCGCCCGATCCAGGCCAACGACGTGACGGGCGTCCGGTGGAAGTGATCCGGCGCGGCCGGACCGGACCCGGCGGGGGCTGACCCGCGTGCTCGCCTTCCTGGTGCGCCGTCTGCTCACCCTGGCGCTGACGGCGTGGCTGGCCACGCTGGTGGTCTTCGCCGTGCTGGAGGCGATCCCCGGCGACCCCGCCCTGGTGATGCTGGGCACCAGCGCGCAGCCGGAGGCGGTGGCCGCCCTGCGCGCCCAGATGGGGCTCGACCGCCCCTGGCCCTTCCGCTACGCCGGTTGGGTGGGCGGCATGCTGCACGGCGATTTCGGCACCAGCCTGACCTACGCGCGCCCGGTCGCCGGGCTGGTCGCCGACCGGCTGGCCATCACCCTGCCGCTGGCCGGGCTGGCACTGGTCCTCTCGGCGGGCATCGCCATCCCGCTCGGCCTGTTCGCCGCCGGGCGGCAGGGGCGGGCGGGGGACTGGGCGGTCATGGCCTTCGGGCAGATGGGCATCGCGGTGCCCAGCTTCTGGTTCGCCATCCTGTTGATTCTGCTGTTCTCCGTGCGGCTGGGCTGGTTCTCCGCCGGCGGCTTTCCGGGGTGGGAGGCCGGGGCGGGGCCGGCGCTGAAGGCGCTGCTGCTGCCCGCCGTGGCGCTGGCCCTGCCGGAGGCGGCGATCCTGGCGCGCATCACCCGCACGGCGGCGCTCGACACGCTGCGCGAGGAGTATGTGCGCACGGCGGTCGCCAAGGGCCTGCCGCGCCGGGTGGTCCTGCGGCGCCATGTGCTGCCCAACGCGCTGATCCCCGTCGCCACCATACTCGGCCTGCAATTCTCCTTTCTGGTCGCGGGAGCGGTGGTGGTGGAGAACGTCTTCACCTTGCCGGGGCTGGGCCGGCTGCTCTATCAAGCCATCGGCCAGCACGACCTGATCGTGGTGCAGAGCGTCGTCGTGCTGCTGGCGGTAACGGTCGTGGCGGTCAACGCCCTGGTGGACATCGCCTGCGCGGCCATCGACCCGCGCCCGCGGGTGACGGCATGACGGGGTTCGTGAGACGGCTGAAACGCCTGCCGGTCAGCCTGCTGCTGGGCGGGCTGCTCACCGCGCTGATGGTCGGGGCGGCGCTGCTGTCGCTGGCCTGGACGCCCTTTCCGGCGGAGCAGGTGCGGGTGGTCGCCCGGCTGCGCCCGCCGGGGCCGGTCCACTGGCTGGGCACCGACCATTTCGGGCGCGACGTGCTGTCGATGATCCTGGTCGGCGCCCGCAACTCGCTGGCCGTCGGGGCGGCGGCGGTGGCGCTGGGTGCCCTGCTGGGCGTGCCGCTGGGGCTGGCCGCCTCCGCCTGGGGGCGCTGGGGAGACGAGGCGGTGGCCCGGCTGGGCGACCTGCTGTTCGCCTTTCCCGCGGTGCTGACGGCGATCCTGCTGACGGCTGCGCTGGGGGCAGGGGCGGTGAACGTCGTGCTGGCGCTCGGCCTGTTCAACGCCGCGGTCTTCGCGCGGGTGGCGCGCGGGGCGGCGCTGGCCGTCTGGCGGCGGGACTTCGTGCGCGCGGCGCTGGCGCTGGGGCGCGGGCCGCTGTCGGTGACGCTGGTGCATGTGCTGCCCAACATCGCCGGGGTGGTCATCGTCCAGGGGACGGTGCTGTTCGCTGTGGCGGTGCTGAACGAGGCGGCGCTGAGCTATCTGGGGCTGGGCATCCAGCCGCCGTCGCCGTCCTGGGGCAAGATGCTGGGCGACGCGCAGACCTTCCTGTTCACCTCCCCCCTCCAGGCGATCTTTCCCGGGGCGGCCATTGCCGTGACCGTGCTGGGGCTGAACCTGCTGGGCGACGGCCTGCGCGACGCGCTGGACCCGCGCCACCGCTCGGCGGGGCTGCTGTAGGGAGGTGTCCGGGCACTTGACACAAGGCAGCGCGCAATTGTGTCAAGTGTCAACCGGACCGTCGGTCACGCGCCGCGGTGCTGCTTGGCGATTGGCTGGGAGAATTGCAGCTCGATGTCCCAGGGGAAGTGGATCCAGGTGTCCTGGCTCACCTCGGTGATGAAGGTGTCGACCAGCGGACGCCCCAGCGGCTTGGCGTAGACGGTGGCGAAATGCGCCTTGGGCAGCATCTTGCGCACGACCACCGCGGTCTTCCCGGTGTCGACCAGATCGTCGATGATCAGCCAGCCTTCGCCGTCCCCGGCGTTGGCGCCCTCCACGCCCTTCAGCACCATCGCCTCGCGCTGGTTCTGGTGGTCGTAGCTGGAGACGCAGACGGTGTCGATCATGCGCAATTCCAGCTCGCGCGCGATGATCGCCGCCGGGACGAGACCGCCGCGGGTGATGGCGATGATGCCCTTCCACGGACCCTTGTCGATCAGGCGCCAGGCCAACGCCTTGGCGTTGCGGTGAAGCTCCTCCCACGACACCGGGAAGTGCTTGTTGAACGGAACGGCTTCTGGCACGGCTATGGACTCCGAAAGAAACGTGCGCCGCTTATACCGCAAGCCCCACCGTCGGGCAATCGACCGCGTAAAAAGGCGAAAAAAGGTCTTGCAGCCCGGAATCCTTTTGAGTAAGTTGCGCGCCTCGACGACGGACGGTCACCGCCGCTGCCGGGAAGACAAACAGGAATGCGCCCGTAGCTCAGCTGGATAGAGCACCAGACTACGAATCTGGGGGTCAGGAGTTCGAATCTCTTCGGGCGCGCCATTCCTTCCGGTCTGCACAAGAAAGCCGCCCTTGGGCGGCTTTTCTGCTTTCTGATGTTTGCCTCGCTGAGGTTTATCTCAGCGGCTTTTCTTCTTCTGCGCCGTGCGCTTCGCCTTGGGTGGCTTGGTCATGGTGTTGAACAGGGCGGTCTGGTTGCGCCGGGCGGCGGCGTTGAACACGCCGCTCCAGAAACCGATCGCCTGACTGGCCGACCGGTTGGCCATGGACAGCCAGATGCTTTGTGGTGTCCCCTTCATGCTTCCCCCTTTTTGAAGTCCTGCCGATCAATCTCGGTCAGGGAGGTAACAGCGCGGCGCGGTCATGCTCCCGCGACGATCGCGCGGCGATGGCGGACCCGCGTCCAGGACATGGTCAGGCCGACCCGCTCGGCGCAGCCATAATGCCAAGGGCGGTTCTCGCTATCGCCGGCCCAATGCGGTTCCCCGGCCCGCAAAGGTTTCCCGCAATGGCAACAGGTGGGTGGTGCGGGAAGACGTGCGGCGTCCCGTTTCGTCAGCTGGGTCATAGGGCATCTCATCCAGAGCGTCTTATTCCAGAGGCGTCTCAGGCACGGCGTTTCGGGAAGGCACGGCGTCGAGAGCGTGTGTTGTTGGGCGTGTCATCTTGCGGTGCGAAGAATGACGGCCCGGCCGTTCCGGGGAAACGTCGCAAAGGTGAAATGCCCATGGGGTGCCCCCGACCACAGGGGTATGCCCATGGTCAGGCCATGGGTCGCGAGATCGTTGGCATTAAACGCTTTTTGCCTTTATCCCGAGTCAGTGCGGCGGGACGGGACGCCCACTCTTGATCACACCCCGATTCACAGCCGGTTAACCATCCGCGCCTAGCGTCCGCCCCCTTCGCCGCGGCCTTTTGCTGCGGCGCAGCATTTTCCGAAGGGTGAAGGCGTTATCCATGGTTTTCCTGTTGCACTACCTGCCGTCCCTGTCGCTGGTCGCGGTGAGCGGGCTTGCCGGTCTGGCGTTGGGCGTGCTGTCCACGCTGCTGCAGGACCGGCGGGCGATCCTGACCGCGCAGGCCGGGGCCGGCGCGTTGTTCGTCGTCCACTTCTTCGCTCTGGGTGCCCATACGGGGATGCTGATGTGCGCGCTCGGCCTCGTGCAGATGGCCGCCGCCTATCCGGAACGGCGTCCGCGCTGGCTGGGCGTGCTGTTCGCACTGACCGTCCCGGCGGCACTGGCCGTCGCGGCGGCGACGTGGCAGGGGCCGATGTCCGCCCTGTCGGCGGCAGGCTTCATCCTGGGAACCATCGGGCGCTGGCAGAGCACGGTCGGGCGGATGCGGATGTTCTTCCTGTCCTCGACGGTGGTCGGGGCCGGCCACAACGCGCTGGCCGGCTCGGCCTTCGGGCTGGCGTCGGACGCGATGACGTTGTCCGGCCATCTGCTCAGCCTGTGGCGCGCCCGCCCGGCGGTGCGCCGGCAATCGGCGCTGGCTGTGCATTGACGAACGGAAACCGCGCCGGGGACGGCGCCCCGGCGCGGTCTCGTAAGCGAGATGTTGGGATCAGCGCTTCGCTTCGGCGGTGCCGGCGGTTTCCCGGCGCTCCAGATAGGTCTTGGTGAGCTGCGGCAGGCGCTGTTCCAGCCACGCCGCCATCTCCAACTCCTCGTCCAGGCTGGGCTGCAGCATGCGGGCGATCTCCGGCTCCCCGGCCTGCTCCGCGGCGGAGATCAGGGCGCGGTAGTTGGCGATCTCGAAATGCTCGAAGGAATAGTCGAAGATCGACGCCTTCACGATCTCGTCGGACGCCACCACACCGGACAGCGACTGGGCGTTGCCGATCAGCATGGCGACGCCGGTCTTGATGGCCGAGGTGTCGGTGCCCAGACGCTGCAGGCACTGCTTCAGCCGGTCGGCCTGCCGGTTCGACACCTCGATGTGCTCCTGCACCTTGGCGAGGACGTCCGGGTAGTTCTTGATGCGCTCCGCCTGCCGCTCCAGCATCTCGACGGCCTGGCTCTCCATGGCGTGGGCGTCGCGGAGCCAGTCGATCAGGGTTTCCTTGGTGGTGTTGGCCACAGGTCCTCTCCCTCGTTGCGTTATCGGACAGTCCATTGGGGATGGACCGACAACAGGCGGAGCAGCGGTTCGTCACCATCGGACGATGCGGCCTGACCAAGCGGAGCACCCTTCGGATGCATCAAGGAACCTTCACCGGGGCGGGAGGTTTTTCAAAGCGGATGGGCAGACTGCCAGGGGAGGGAGCGGCCATGTCGGCAAATGAACCGGCCATGATGGGAAAAGACCAGATCGTCGACACCCTCAACGATCTGATCCGCATCGTCGAGGACAGCCACGAAGCCTATCGTCAGGCCGCGGAAGCCTTGGAGGACGAGGATCTGAAGGCCCTGTTCAACGATCTGGCGGCCCAGCGCGGCGCCATCGTGCGCGAGGTGCAGCGCCTCGTCGCCGAGCAGGGCGGGGCGCCGGACATGGGCGGCACCGTGATGGGCGGCGCGCACCGCTTCTTTTTGGAACTCAAGACCAATGTGCTGGGCCACGACCGCGAGGCGATCCTGGCCGAGGTGCAGCGCGGCGAGGGCGAATGCGTCCGTGCCTACGAGGAGGCCTTGGCCAAGGAACTGCCCCTGCCGATCACTGCCGTGGCGGTGCAGCATCTCGACCGCATCCGCGCCGACCGCGACCGCATGACCCTGCTGCGCGGCGCCGCGGCCTGACATAAGACACCGATCGAGGGACGGTCACTCCGCGGCGGCGGCCTGCCGGTTCTCCAGTTCGGCCAGCAGGGCGCGCTTCTGGTCGGCGTCCATGTGCTTCCAGCCGCGGATTTCCTCCAGCGTGCGCAGGCAGCCGATGCAATAGGCGCGGTCGGCGGTCAGCTTGCACACGCTGACGCAGGGGGACGGGACGGGGACAGCGGGCGCGGTGTCGGAGGTTCCGGTGGTCATTACCAAAGGCCAAAAGGAAGCGGGACGGCGCTGGGCCGTCCCGTCCTTACCATCCGGCGGTGCCCCGCCTCAATCCCAATCGTTTTAGTCGGAGATGTTGGGCGGGTCGGGATCGTCCGACCAGTCGTCCTTCGGAGCCGGGTAGCGCTCCAGCCACTTGCGGACCAGGGCGACGTGGCCGGCCTCCTCCTCCGCGAACTCGCGGGCGAGGCGGGCAACCTCCGGGTCCTTCGTCTCGGCGGCGACCGAGGCGTAATAGTTGTTGCCCTGATGCTCGCTCAGCAGCGCCATCTTCAGCGCGTGGTGCGGCTTCATCAGATAATGGGCGTTCTCGAAAGCCGCGGCTTCAGGCGACTCCGTGGTGGCGTCCCACTGGAACTCCCAGGGGGCGACCTTGGGCAGCGCGCCGTGCTCCCTGGCGATCTGCTTCACCTCTTCGGCATGCTTGGCCGAGTAGGTGGACAGATCACGGAACAGCTTGGCGACCTCCACATTGTTGTGGGCCTCCATGCTGTCGGCCAGTTCGGTGTAGCGCTCCGCCGCCTCGATCTCCAGCGCCAGCGCGTGGGCCAGGAACAGACCGACGTTGGCGGCCCCGTTCAGGACTTTCGTCTTCATACCGCGAACCCCTCTTCGATCTGGGCGATGCTGTGGGTGGCCGTCGATCCCGGCTGGAACGGACGGCGGTTGCCGGCGAGGAAGATGCCGAGGCCGAACCCGTCGTCCTCAAGGACGGCGCGCATCGCCTCGTTCGGGTCGTCCGTCGGCTCGCGGCCGTAGGGATGGACCGTGCTCTTCCAGCCGCGCTGCTCGGGGCGGAAGGTGACGCAGGGGGACAGGATATGGATGACCGAGAAGCCGGGGTGCTTCACGCCTTCCACGATCAGGCGGGCAACCTCGTTCGGGTTGTTGGAGAAGCCGCGGGCGACGAAGTTCGCGCCGCAGGCCAGCGCCAGGGCGACCGGCTGGATCGGGTTGACGCCCGGCCCTTCCGGGGTCAGCTTCGACTCGCACCAGTCGGCCTCGGTGGTCGGCGAGGCCTGGCCCTTGGTCATGCCGTAGACCTGATTGTCCATGACGATGTAGGTCATGTCGACGTTGCGGCGGCAGGCGTGCAGGAAGTGGTTGCCGCCGATCGAGAAGCCGTCGCCGTCGCCGCCGAAGATCAGCACGTTCAGCTCCGGCCGCGCCAGCTTGACGCCGGAGGCCACGGCCAGCGAGCGGCCATGCACCGTGTGGTAGCCGTAGACGCTGGTGTAGGCGGGGATGCGCGACGAGCAGCCGATGCCCGACACCACGACGGTGTCGTGACGCTCCAGCCCCATGTTCGCCATGGCGCGGGTGATGCCGGCCAGCACGGAATAGTCGCCGCAGCCGGGGCA
The DNA here is from genome assembly GCF_022023855.1 of Azospirillum brasilense. Classification (NCBI taxonomy): domain Bacteria; kingdom Pseudomonadati; phylum Pseudomonadota; class Alphaproteobacteria; order Rhodospirillales; family Azospirillaceae; genus Azospirillum; species Azospirillum brasilense. Next base: position 843,024 of record NZ_CP059449.1, on the reverse strand, counting down.
CCAGATGGGCTTCACGTCGGACTTGTAGTCGCCGGGCAGCGGGCCCACGACATCGTCGGTCAGATGGGTATCCATGGATTTCGTGCTCCGGCCGGTCAGATCAGGGAAAGAAGCGTCTCGTGAACCTCACGGGCGCGGATCGGCAGCGGGCCGGGGCGGCTGAACACCGACACCTTGCCCGGCAGGTCGTAATGCCCGCGGAGGAACTTGTGGAACTGGGCGCCGTGCGTCTGCTCGACGACCAGGACCTTGGAGACGCCGTCCAGCGCCGCGGCCAGCTTGGCCGGCTGGACCGGGGAGATCAGGCGGATGGCGACCAGCCGGGCCTTGGTGCCGGCGGCCTCCAGCCGGCGCACCGCCTCGCGCGACGGGCCGGTGGCGGAGCCCCAGGTGACGACGGCGATCTCGCCCTCGCCCTCGATGTCGGCCCAGGCGTCGCCGTAGTCGTGGGAGGTCAGCTTGCGCAGGCGCTTGTCGAGCTGCTTCTGGTGATCGGACGCCTGCGAGGAGGGCAGGGCGTTCTCCGCATGCTCCAGTCCGTCGGCGGTGTGCTCGCCGCCCGGCATGCCGGGGATGGCGGCGGGGGAGACGCCCGATTCGGTATCGGCGTAGCGCTTGTACTTGCCCTCGCCGCCGAGATCGGTCGCCAGCAGACGGTTGGCCTTGTGGGGGGCGTCGGCCGGCTTGTCGACGATGGCGCGGGACTGGCCCATCGCCTGATCGGACAGCACGATCGCCGGGGTCTGCAGGGCCTCGGCCAGATGCACCGCCCACTGGGTGGTGAACAGGCAGTCGCCGATGGAGGTCGGGCCGACCACCAGATGCGGGGCGTCGCCGTGGAGGCCGTAGACGGCGATGTTCAGGTCGGACTGTTCGGACTTGGTCGGGATGCCGGTGGACGGGCCGCCGCGCTGCACGTCGACGATCACCACCGGGGTTTCGGAGGCCACACCCAGGCCGATGCATTCGGTCATCAGCGACAGGCCGGGACCGGCGGTCGCGGTGATCGAGGGCACGCCGCTGAAGGAGGCGCCCAGGCACATGGCGATGGAGGCCAGCTCATCCTCCGCCTGGACCAGCTTGCCGCCGGTCTTGGCGAGGTTGGGGGCCAGCCATTCCAGGATCTCGGTCGCGGGGGTGATCGGGTAGGCGGCGCAGAACTTCACCCCGCCCTTCAGCGCGCCCAGCCCGGCGGCCTCGTTGCCGGAGATGTTCCAGCGGGTGGCGCCCTCCTTGTTGGGGGCGGCCAGCTCCAGGCCGAGGTTCCAGCCGGCGGCCTCCTTGGATCCGGCGTCGATGCCGGCGTTGGACGCCTGGATGGCGGCGTCGCCCTTCTTGCCCAGCGCCTTCTGGATCACCGCGTCGATGCCGGCGCGCGGCAGGCCGACGATCGCCGCAACGGCGCCCAGCCCCACCATGTTGACGCGCCCGCCGGGGATGCGCCCGGCCAGCTCCTTGATCGGCAGCTCGACCTGTTTGGCGCCGCTGGCGGCCAGGACCGCGGGCACCTCGCCCTGGCTGGGGTCGGTGATGATGACGCTCTTCTCCGACAGGGGAAGCTCGGCCGCGAAGCGCTCCACATTCTGCCAGTCGAAGGCGATGATGATGTCGAAACGGTCCCCCGGACCGTGAACGGGTGTCGGCGACAGGCGAACGAGGGCGGCGGCCTCGCCGCCACGGATCTGCGGGCCGGTGGACCGCGACATCAATCCGTACCATCCCACGTTGGCGGCGGCATCCAGCAGCATCTGTCCGGCGGTCATCGCGCCGGCGCCACCGCTGCCCACCAGGGCAATCGTGACCGAGTCCACTGTCATTGGTTAATCCCTTGCGTCCGAATGTGAGTCGCCCGACGCCTGTACGGCTACGTCAGCATTGCGGAACAGGGGAATGATCTGGCGCAAATCAGACGAAAGACGTCACGATTTTGCGAAGTCACGTCATGGAAAGGTCTGACCAAATCTTGCCCGTTAACGGCCATCCCTTGGCACCGACTGTTGCCGGGATTGTTTCTGGTCCGGAATGGCGGGCGCCGTCGCACGCTACTCGCTGTAGCGTTCTTCCCGCCAGGGGTCGGCGTCATTGTGATAACCGCGGACCTCCCAATAGCCGCGGCGATCCTCCGCCAGGAACTCGATTCGCTTCACCCACTTGGCGCTTTTCCAGAAATAGAGCTTCGGCACGACGACTCGGACGGGTCCGCCATGGTCGCGGCTGATCGGCTGGCCCTCCCAACCGGTGGCGAGCAGCGCGTCCTCCGCCGCGAAGGCCTCCAACGGCAGGTTTGTGGTGTAGCCGTCCGAGGAGTGGCAGAGGACGAAGCGCGCCTCCGGCTGCGGCTGGACGACCGACAGCAGGTGACGCGTGGATACCCCGTCCCATTGGTTGTCGTAGCGCGACCATGTGGTGACGCAGTGAATGTCGGATACGACGCGCTCCCGCGGCTGGGCCTGCAGGTCCGCCCAACTCCAGGTGACGGGGGTGTCGACCAGCCCGTCCACCGCCAAGGTCCAGTTCGCCTCGCTCACCCGCGGAACGATGCCGAGGTCGAGCACCGGCCAGGTCTCCACCAGGCGCTGGCCCGGCGGCAGGCGGTCGCGCGCCGGGTCGGCGGTCTCCCCGGTCAGGCCCCGGCCCTCCCGCGCCCATTGCTCCTTGGTGGCGATCAGCTTGTCGCGGATCCGACCGTCCTGTGGCACGTCCTGCGGGCCATCTTGAGGAAGCTCGTCGGCCATGGCGGTCCTCCGAAGGGGTGGATCGGCAGCAATGTCTCTGGTGACCGGTACGGATTTATGCATGGATGGGGGCCGGTGTCAGCGCCGATCCCGCGGTTTCTTGCGGTGCGAAAGGCTGATCCGCTACCCTTCCGTCCCATTTTCCATGGTTGGGCCGGAAATAGACGGTTCGGACGGTTGCCCTGCCCCTGTTCACGCCCTGCCTTGCTCTGGTAGCATGTCCGCTATGCATTACCTGCCATGTTGCCGCCCATGACCACCGCCCTGCCCGTCGCCCCGCAAACCAATGCGGCGCCCTCCGGGCTGGGACGGGCCCGGCTGGAGAAGGACGAGCTGGACATGGCCCCGGAAGAAGCAGCGGGATTGCAATGGCTGGACGCGCTCGCCACGCCGCTGTGGCTGCTCCGTCCTGATGGGTTGACCGTATGGCTGAACGGCGCCGCCCGCGCGCTGATCGGCCTGGAGCGCGACGCGCCCGCCGCCGCCGTCCGGGTCAGCCTGTCCAGCCGGTTCCCCGCCGCGTTGGAGCAGGCCGCCGCGGGGCGGGCGGTGGACGCGCGGGCGACCGTCCACGCCCCCCTTACCCTGCCGCTGGAGGTGGACCTCCGGCTGGTTCCGGCGCCGCGCCCGAGCGGGCTGATCCTGGCCGAAGCCCCCGCCGACAGCGGCGCCCGGCAGGAGATGATGCGGCTGAACGAGCAGCTCATCGCGCTGTCCTACGCCTATCCCGACATCCGCTTCGAACTGCTGCGCGATGGCACCATCCTCGACTTCGCCGCCGCCAGCCCAGGCGACCTGAACGTCCCCGCCGAGCGCTTCCTGGCGCACCGCGTGCAGGAGGTGCTGCCCGATCCCGCCGCCGGGATGCTGGCCGCGGCGCTCGGCCGGCTGAACGAAGGGCAAACGGTCATCGGCCTGGATTTCTCCCTGCCGCCGCCTCCTGGCCAGACGGGGGCCGGCCAGACCGGGGCTGGACAGATGGCGGGCACCAAATTCTTCGAGGCGCGGCTGGTCGCCCTGCCCGACAGCGACCGCGTGATGTGCAGCATCCGCAACGTCACGGAGCGGGTGCTGGCGGAAAGCGCGGCCCGGCGCGCCCATCATCTGCTGTCCGACGCCATCGAATGCATCACCGAGGGCTTCGTTCTGTACGACGCCCAGGACCGGCTGGTGCTGTGCAACGGGCGTTATCGGGAGCTGTTTTCCGCCAACACCGACCTCATCACGCCGGGCGCCCGGTTCGAGGAGGTGCTGCGCGGCGGGGTGGAGCGCGGCGTCTATCAGGTGCCGGACGGCGATCTGGAGGGCTGGATCGGGCGGCGCATCGAGCAGCACCGCGGCGCCGGCGCCCCCATGGAGGTTCAGCTTCACGACGGGCGCTGGATCCGCATCGAGGAGTGGCGGACGCACGAGGGCGGAACCGTCGGCATCCGCGCCGACATCACCGATCTGAAAGCCCGCGAGGCTGAGTTGAGCGCCGCCCGCGACGAGGCCGAACAGGCCAACCAGCGCAAGTCCGACTATGTCCACCATCTGAGCCACGAGCTGCGCACGCCGCTGAACGCCGTGCTCGGCTTCGCCCAAATCATCCATGACGAGATGATGGGGCCGAACAACCCGCGCTACCGCGAATATGCCGGGCAGATCGCGGCGGCCGGCGTCTACATGCTGGACCTCATCAACAACCTGCTCGACCTCGCGCGGATCGAGGCGGGGCGGATGGACCTGCACGAGGAGGCCTGCAACCTGTCCCTGCTGGTCGATCTGACCTTCGGCATGATGCAGCCGCGGGCGTGCGAGGCGGCAGTCGCGCTGTGCATGGAAATTCCCGACGATCTGCCGAGCCTGCACGGCGACGCCTCGCAGATCCGGCAGATGCTGACCAACCTGATCGGCAACGCCATCAAGTTCGCCCCCGCCAAGGACGGGCGCGTGCGGGTGGGTGCGGAGCTGACGGAGGATGGCGGCATCGCGCTGACCGTCGCCGACAACGGCATCGGCATGCGCCCCGAACAAATTCCAGTGGCGTTGGACGCCTTCGGGCAGGTGCATGGCCACAATCCGGGCCGCGACCGGGGGGCGGAGCGCGGCTCCGGCCTGGGGCTGCCGCTGACCCGCGCGTTGATCGCGCTGCACGGCGGCACCTTCCACATCGACAGCCGGCTCGGGGCCGGAACGACCGTGCGCCTGACCTTCCCGCCCTGCCGGGTCGGTGGGGGAATGCGACGGCCCTGAAGGCCGGAAACGACACGCGCCGAAACGCGTGCCTTGAAACGCGCAACGGCCGCGCGCGCTGGAGGCGCGGCGGCCGTGGACTCACAAGACGAAACCCGCAGGAAAGACGGGCGGCCTGTCGAGGCGCGCTGGCTTGGCCTTAGGCGGCCTTGCGGACGGCGGCAGCCTCGGAGAAGACCTTGACGACCTGCTCGACGAAGGCGGCCAGCTCGTCATGGCCCAGCGCCGTGATGGTCACGTTGTCCACCACCAGGGCCTCGTCGCTGATCTTGCCGCCGGCGGCTTCCAGCTCGGCGCGGACGGCCTCGGGGGCGGCCAGAGTGCGGCCCTTCAGCTTGCCCGGGATGGCCAGGAGCTGGATGCCCTGGTCGATCGCGGCGATCGGCTTGCCGGCGTCCAGGAAATGGCCGACGATGCGGCGGGTGTGGGCGCTCTGCTGAAGCTTGGTGACGCTGCGCTCGCCACCCGGCAGCAGCAGCATGTCATAGTCGGCACCCAGAACCTCGCCGACCTGCTTGTCCACCGGGAAGTAATGGCCCCAGGACTTGCCGTGCCAGCCGTTCACCAGTCCCTGCTCGGGAGAAATCGTACGAAGAGTAGCGCCGGTCTTGAGGAGAGCCCGTTGCGGCTCCGTCATCTCCAGTTCCTCAAAGCCGTTGGCGACGAGAATGGCAATGCTCTTTCCTGCGAGGGGTTGATCCATACTGTCTTGTCCTTTCATCGTTCAACCAGTGTGTGCGGGCCATCGCCGAGGAATGCGCCGTCGGGGAAAAGAAACGGCGCACGCCGCGCAAAGACTTGCGCGGCGATGGAACCCGCAGCCGGCCCTCGTCAGGTGAGGTCCGGCGGGGGGGCGGTCACGCCCCTGATCGGTTTGTGGTGAGCATGGAACACAAGTGGCGGCAACGAGGTCCCAAGTCAATGGCTTATTCCGCACTGCAACGCAGCTTCCCCACCGTCGGGCAGGGCTACCGACGCGGCAATTTCGCGGTCGCGCTCAAGACTTAATCACGATTTCCCGATGGTGTCGGTTGGGATGGCGCAGGTCAGCCATGCCGTCATGGCGCGGCTGTGACAACGAATGGTCGTAAGGAAAGCGGGTTGGCGCAAAAAGAAGCGGCCGGGGGCGGACCCCCGGCCGTTTGAAGTCAATAGCGTCAGCCGTTCGAAGAGATCCGGCTCGCACACCGGATCGGGAACCACCGGTCACCGGGGCGGAGGGCCGAAGCCAACCGTCCGGAGGATCGGCGCAAACCGGTCATACGGCCCGAGCCGGGGAGGCTGCCGCGATGGGCGGCCGTATGACCCTTTCACACTTTGCGGGGCAAAGTGCTGTCTCGTTCGAGGCGGGCGCGTCCGGCGGATGGAACCGGACGCGCCCTGCTGTTGGATCAATGGAACTGATCGGCCTCGGTGGAGTCCTTGTAGGCGGTGGTGGAGGACTGGCCGCCCGAGATCGCCGTGGCGACCGCGTCGAAGTAGCCGGTGCCGACCTCGCGCTGGTGCTTGGTCGCGGTGTAGCCCTCGGCTTCCGCCGCGAATTCCGCCTCCTGCAGCTCCGAGTAGGCGGCCATGCCGCGCGCCGCGTAGCCCTTGGCCAGCTTGAAGGCCGAGTAGTTCAGGCTGTGGAAGCCGGCCAGCGTCACGAACTGGAACTTGTAGCCCATGGCGCCGATCTCGCGCTGGAACTTGGCGATGTCCGCCTCGTCCAGGTTGGCCTTCCAGTTGAAGCTCGGCGAGCAGTTGTAGGCCAGCAGCTTGTTCGGGAACTCCTTGCGGATCGCCTCGGCGAAGCGCTTGGCCTCCTCCAGGTTCGGACGCGAGGTCTCCCACCACAGCAGGTCGGAGTAGGGGGCGTAGGACAGGCCGCGGGCGATGCAATGCTCGACACCCGTGCCCTTCTTCAGGCGGAAGAAGCCCTCCGAGGTGCGGCCGGCGTCGAAGTCGATGAAGGGATGGTCGCGCTCGTCAACGTCGGAAGTGATGAGCTGAGCGGACTCCGCGTCGGTGCGGCAGAGCACGATGGTCGAGGTGCCCATGGTGTCGGCGGCCAGACGGGCGGCGTTCAGCGTGCGGATGTGCTGCTGCGTGGGGATCAGCACCTTGCCGCCGAGATGGCCGCACTTCTTCTCCGACGCGAGCTGGTCCTCGAAGTGGACGCCCGAGGCGCCGGCCTTGATCATCGCCTTCATCAGCTCGAAGACATTCAGCGGGCCGCCGAAGCCGGCCTCGGCATCCGCGATGATCGGCGCGAACCAGTAGGTGTCGCCCTTGCCCTCGGCGGTCTGGATCTCGTCGGCGCGCTTGAAGGTGTTGTTGATGCGCTCGACCACCGCCGGCACCGAGTTGGCCGGGTACAGGCTCTGGTCCGGGTACATCTGGCCGGCCAGGTTGGCGTCGCCGGCGACCTGCCAGCCCGACAGGTAGATGGCCTTGAGGCCGGCCTTCACCGCCTGCATCGCCTGGTTGCCGGTCAGGGCGCCCAGCGTGTTGATGTACGGCTCGGTGTTCAGCAGCTCCCACAGGCGCTGCGCGCCCATCTCGGCCAGCGTGTACTCGATCTTGACCGAGCCGCTGAGGCGCTTCACGTCGTCCTGGGTGTAATCGCGCTTGATGCCTTCGAAGCGCGCGGCGCGGAGAGCGGCCTTGGTCTTTTCATCGAGCGACATGGTCGTTTTCCTTCTTTTCGTCACCGTTGCGCTGCTTTTGAGCGCTGCCCTGACAAAACAACTAAAACGGCCTTCGCTGCCTTGCAACATGCCCTTGTTTGTAAAAGGGTCTGTTTGTAAACTGCCGTCAGAAAAGTTCTGTAAATCAGTAAATATTGTAAATCTGCTCAGCTGGAGTTCGGGTGGTCATGGACAAGAAGGCGATGCTGGGTCCGAAGGTGCGTCGGCTGCGCCGCGACCATGGGCTGACCCAGGCCCAGATGGCCGAGCAGTTGGGCATCTCCCCCAGCTACCTGAACCTGATCGAGCACAACCAGCGCCCGGTCACCGTGCCGCTTCTGCTGAAGCTTGGGCAGCAATTCGGGGTGGATCTGCAGAGCTTCGCGGAGGACGAGGAAAGCCGCCTCGTCGCCGGCCTGCGCGAGGTGTTCGCCGATCCTTTGTTCGACGGCTCCGACATCAAGAACCAGGACTTCCGCGAACTGGCGGCGGTCGCCCCGACGCTGGGGCAGGCGGTGGTGGCGCTCTACCGCGCCTTCCGCACCAGCCGCGACGACCTGCAGACCCTGTCGGAACGGGTCGCCGACCGCGAGAAGCTGCATCTGGTCCAGACCTCCTCCTTCCCGCAGGACGAGGTGCGCGACCTCTTCCAGGCCCATTCCAACCACTTCGCCGAGCTTGAGGCGGCGGCGGAGGAGCTGTGGCAGGAGGGCCGGCTGGAGAAGGGCGACCTCTACCGGGGCCTGACCGACTATCTGCTGAACAACCACAGCGTCCGCGTCCGGCTGCTGCCCTCCGACATCATGGGCTATGCGGTGCGCCGGTTCGACCGGCACGGGCGGCGCATCCTGCTGTCGGAGATGCTGGCGCCGTCCGGCCGCAACTTCCAGCTCGCCTGCCAGATCGCCCTGCTGCGCCACCGCGATCTGCTGAACCACATCGTGGAGGCGTCGGGTCTGACCGGCGACGAGGCGCGGCGCCTGGCCCGCATCGGGCTGGCCAACTATTTCGCGGCGGCGGTGGTGATGCCCTACGCCCGCTTCTGGGAGGCGGCCAATCAGGTTCGATACGATATCGAAATATTACGGCGCCGGTTCGATGCCTCGTTCGAGCAGGTCTGCCAGCGGCTGACCACGCTGCAGCGGCCGGGGGCGAAGGGCGTTCCCTTCTTCCTGATGCGGGTGGACAGCGCCGGCAACGTGTCCAAGCGCTTTTCCGGCGCCGGCTTCCATCTGGCGCGCTTCGGCGGCGGCTGCGCCCGCTGGATCGTCTACGAGGCCTTCCGCACGCCGGGAAAGATTCACAGCCAGCTGGCCCAGATGCCCGACGGCACCACCTATTTCTCCATCGCCCGCACGGTGGTGAAGGCCGGCGGCGGCTTCCGCAGCCCGCCGCAGCAATTCGCCATCGCGCTGGGCTGCGACCTTCAGCACGCGGCGCAGATCACCTATGCGGATGGTGTGGATCTGGAAAACACCGAGGCGGCGACGCCCATCGGTGTGAATTGCCGGCTCTGCCCGCGGCTGGACTGCTCGCAACGCGCCTTCCCACCGCTGAACCATCGCCTGATTGTCGATGAGAATCTGCGCGGTTTGTCGCCTTACCTCTTCGCCCCGCCGGCGGGAGAGTAAGGCCGTTTATTTGGCAATGCCGCCTTGTGGTAACTGAAAAGCCACAACAAAATTGTTGGTATAAATTAGTGGTCTGTTGACGAATTTGTTGTTAAAGAAGTGTGCTGCAATGCGGCACGGCTTGGCTTCTGAAACGACACCGGCCACAGCATGCCGGTCACCGAAACGGACCTGCGGATTCCATGAGCAATCTGATTCATGAGCGCGTCCTGCGCGTTCACCACTGGACGGACACGCTGTTCAGCTTCACCACCACGCGCGATCCCTCGTTCCGTTTCGATCCCGGACAGTTCACCATGATCGGCCTGGAGGTGAACGGCCGGCCGCTGCTGCGCGCGTACAGCCTGGTCAGCGCCAGCTACGAGGAGACGCTGGAGTTCTTCTCGATCAAGGTGCAGGACGGCCCGCTGACCTCGCGCCTCCAGCACCTCAAGGAAGGCGACACGCTGCTGGTCAACCGCAAGGCGACGGGCACGCTGGTCACCGACAACCTGCTGCCGGGCCGCAACCTGTACCTGCTCAGCACCGGCACGGGCCTCGCCCCGTTCCTCAGCATCATCAAGGACCCGGAGATGTACGCCCGGTTCGACAAGGTGATCCTGACCCACACGACGCGTACGGTGGGCGAGTTGGCGTACGCCGACATCATCAACACCGTCCTGCCGGAGAACGAGTTCTTCGGGGAGGACGTGACGCAGAAGCTGATCTATTACCCGACCGTGACGCGCGAGCCGTTCCGCAACCAGGGCCGCATCACCGACCTGATCCGCAACGGCAAGCTGTTCTCCGACGTCGGGCTGGCCCCCTTCGACCGCGAGGTCGACCGCGTGATGATCTGCGGCAGCCCGGCCATGCTCGACGAGACCAGCGGCATCATGAACGAGCTGGGCTTCTCCATGGGCCACAATGGCGAACCCGGTCATTACGTGATCGAAAAGGCTTTTGTGGAACGCTGAGCGGAATCGCTGGAATAAAGCGGGCTGTGGTTCGTTGATGGATCGTGACGATGGCACGTCATCAACTCCAGTCGGCCCGATCGGGCCAGACCGGTCCTTGACGGGCGCGCCTCCCTCCCAGGGGCGCGCCCGTTTTCCTTTTCGCCAGACCGTTTTGCCGATCCCGCATTTGGTGTAGACATCCCCTCCATGCGCCTCATCACGATCCTCGCCGTGCTGCTCGTGGCCGGCCTCGCGAATTTTGCCGTCTGGTCGCTGCCGAACCAGCCGGTGCCGCTCGACCCGCCGCCCGGCGGCAAGCTGAAAAGCGTGTCCTTCGCACCCTTCCGCGACGGGCAAAGCCCGCTGACGCAGACCTTCCCCAGTGTGGAGCAGATCGACGAGGATCTGGCGGCCCTCGCCCCGCAGGTGGCGGGGGTGCGCACCTACACCTCGCTGGAGGGGCTGGAGGTGGTGCCGGAGCTGGCGCGTCGCCACGGCATGCAGGTCACCATGGGGGCGTGGCTGTCGTCGCGGCTGGACAAAAACGAGAAGGAGGTCGCCTCCCTCATCGACCTCGCCAACCGTTACCCGGACGTCATCACCCGCGTGATCGTCGGCAACGAGGTGCTTCTCCGCCGCGAGCTGACGCCGGAGCAGGTGGCCGGCTACATCGACCGCGTGAAGGCGGCGGTGAAGCAGCCGGTGTCCTACGCCGACGTCTGGGAATGGTGGCTGAAATACCCGCAGATCGCGGATCATGTCGATTACCTGACCATCCACCTGCTGCCTTATTGGGAGGACGTGCCGACCGACGTGGCCGGCGCCATGGAGCGCATCCGCGGCAGCTACCGCACGATCGCCCAGCGCTTCCCCGGCAAGCCGATCCTGGTCGGCGAGACCGGCTGGCCGACGGAGGGCCGGTCACGCGGCGCCGCGGTCACCGGGCTGGTCAACAAGGCCAAGTTCGTCAACGGCTTCGTCCGCCTCGCCGAGCAGGAGGGCTTTGACTACAACGTGATCGAGGCCTTCGACCAGGGCTGGAAGGCTAAGCTGGAGGGCACGGTGGGCGGCCACTGGGGCCTCTACACCGCCGACCGTCAGGCGAAGTTCGCCTTGGCCGGGCCGGTGGTGGAGAACCGCCAATGGCCGATGCTGTTCGGCGTCTCCTCCGTCCTCGCGCTGCTTCTGGTCGTCGGGCTGACCCTGCGCGGCCGTCCGCTGACCGCCGGGGCCTTCGCCGCCCTGGCCTTCCTGGCGCAGGCGCTGTCCACCCTGTTCGTCCACGCCGTCTGGGGCGCCCTGCACGGCAAGCATTACCCGCAGGATGTGGCGCTGTCCGTCGTCATGCTGGCGGCGACGGCCGTGCTGTCGATGGCCGTCCTGCTGGCCGCCCGGCGCGCGCTGGGCAGCGGCGGTCTGGCGCTGGAGCCGCTGGCCCCGCTGCGCGGCCGTCCGGCGCTGTCGCGGCTGGAGACGGTGGGCAAGGCCGCCGCCGTGGCCCTCGCCCTGCTGGGGATCGTCTGGAGCTTCCTGATCGTATTCGACGGGCGCTACCGCGACTTCCCCAACGGGTACTTCGCCCTGCCGGCGCTCGGCCTGTTGGCACTCGGCGCCATGCGCGCAACACGGCGTCCGGAGGGCACGGGGGCGCTGGCCGCCTGGGGAATCGGCGGGCTGTTCCGCCCCGCCGTCCCGGTGGCCGATGCTCCGGCGAGCGGCCTGTGCGGCGCCGTCCGCCGCCTGCCGCTGGAGTCGGCGCTGGCCGTCCTTCTGCTGCTCGGCGCGCTGCTGACCGTGCTGGCGGAAGGCGTGGTGCCGATGGAGTCGCTGATCTACGGGCAGCTTCCCTTCATGGAGGCCCTGCACGAGGTGGTGTGGACCAGCCCGAACTGGGAAGCGCTGTCCTGGGCCGGTCTTCAGCTTCTGCTGGCGGTGCCCTACGCCGCCGCCGTTCTGGCCGTCCGCTGTGGCGAAACCGCCCGCGCCGGCCACCAGTGGGTCCGCATCGCCGGGCAGTGACCGGTTCCCCCTCTCCCGCTTGGCGTGGGAGAGGGGGCCTGCTCCGCTTCAGGCTGCCTTCTCGCTCTTCCGGCTGCCCTGGTGCTCCGCGGTCCAGCGCTTGGGGTCGTGCAGGAAGGCGTGGATTTCGCCCTGGGCCTTCCCGTCCAAATAATGGCCGCGGTTCGCCACCTCCAGCACGTCCCACCAAGTCGCCAACGCGTGCATCGTGATGCCCAGCGGGGCCAGATGCTCCTGGATCTCGTCGAAGATCCCGTACTGGAACAGCACGAACAGGTCGCGCACGTCGCAGCCCGCCTCCTTCAGCGGCTGGGCGAAGCGAGCTTTGCGATGGCCGTCGGCGGCGATCTGCTCGACCAGAAGCACGCGCCAGCCCGGCTCCACCCGCCCTTCGATCCGGTGCTTGTAATCCTGCTGGCCCTCCGGCGCCTCCTTGCGCACGAAGACGAGGGGAAGCTCCAACCGATCGGCGATCAGCGCGGCCCAGGGTACGCCGGCTCCCTCGGCGGCGGCGATGGCGTCCAATTCGCCGTCGCCGATCTCCTGCCCGATCATCCGCAGCGCGAAGTCGAGCACCTCGTCGCGCACCGGGGGGTAGGAGAGCAGCCGCCGCCCCTCCAGATGGACCGGGCTGACCAGCCCCGAGCCGTGGCGGCAGAGATGGTCCGGGTCGTACCGGACGCAGCCGGTCTCGATCAGATGGCGGGCCACGCTGATGGCCCCTTTGCGCAGCTCGATGTCCCAAGCGTCCGGTATCATGGCCTGCCCCCGTCTTTTTCGCGTTGTTTTTTCAGCTTCGTTTTTTCGCCTCACACCTTTCTCCCGATGATCACCCGTTCGGGGCGGGCCGCAACCCCTCCACACGCGCCGGGGTGGGCGCTTTGGTGGTAGCCGGAACGGGGGAAGACAACGCGCCGCAGCCTCCCTCCGCCTGCAGTCGTGTGTGCCCAGGCGCCGGAGCGGTTGACACGAACCGCAACAAGCGTTGAAAAAGAGAATCGAATTGTAGCCATGCAGCTTGGCAGAGCGGGGCGGGGAGCGGCGATGTCGGACATCCAGGGCTGGAGCCAGGACGATGACGACGATCTGTTGTTCGCCGACGAGGACGCTCCGGACCCGTCCTCCGCGACGCCCGGCCCCGCCGCCGCCCCTTGGAAGCTGCTGATCGTTGATGATGATCCGGAGGTGCACGCGATCACCCGCGTGGTGCTGAACGACGTGACCTTCGACGGGCGGCGCCTGCAGTTCCTGTCCGCCCATTCGGGGGTCGAGGCGCGGGCGATCCTGAACGACCATCCCGACATCGCCGCCGTCCTGCTGGACGTGGTGATGGAAACGGAGGACGCCGGCCTGCGGCTGGTGCATCACATCCGCGAGGTGCTGGGCAACCGGCGGGTCCGCATCATCCTGCGCACCGGCCAGCCCGGCCAGGCGCCGGAGCGGCAGGTGATCGTCAGCTACGACATCAACGACTACAAGGCCAAGAGCGAGCTGACCGCCCAGAAGCTGTTCACCACCACGGTGGCCGCCCTGCGCTCCTACCAGCACATCGACGCGATCGAGCGGAACCGGCAGGGGCTGGAGACGATTGTCGACGCCGCCGGCACCCTGTTCGAGCAGCGCTCCATGGACCGCTTCGCCCTCGGCGTGGTGGAGCGGGTCGCCGCCCTGCTGCCGCGGGCGGCCGGCGCCTTCCTGTGCGCGGTGCCGCCCGGCCCTATTCCGGAAAGCCTCAATCCCGAAGCCCCGGCGCCGGACGGCCGGCCCTGGGAGGCGGTGGTGCTGTGCGGGACCGGCGTTTTCGCCGAGGCCACCGGCCGGCCGGTCGGCGCCGTGCTGCCCGAGGCGGTCTGCGCCGACATCGCCGCCGCCCTGGCCCGGGGCCGCAGCCTGCATCGCGACGACCACAGCGTCGCGCTCTTCCACACCCAGAGCCCCGGCCCCGGCGCGCTGTTCATCGGCGGGCACGGCGGCCTGCCGGAGGTGGAGCGGCGGCTGCTGGAGATCTTCTGCTCCCGGATGTCGGTCGGGTTCGACAACGTGTCGCTGTACGAACAGCTCCGCCTCGCGCAGATCGCCACGGTGCACGCCCTCGGCAAGCTGGCCGAATACAAGGATGAGGTCACCGGGGAACATGTCCGGCGCATCGGCCGCTGGGCCACCGCCATCGCAAGGGAACTCCAGGCGCGGGGTGCCTGCGGCGGTGACGCCGACGATCGGTTCTGCGAGCTGATCGGGCTGGCCAGCATGCTGCACGACGTCGGCAAGGTCGCCATCCCCGACCAGATCCTGCGCAAGCCCGGTAAGCTGGACCCCGAGGAGATGGTCCAGATGCGCGAGCACGCCACCATCGGCGGGCGCATCCTGCGCGACGCCTCCGGCCCGGTCGGCGGGCGCAGCTACCTGTCGATGGGGGCGGAGATCGCCGAGAGCCACCACGAGAAGTTCGACGGCACCGGCTATCCCCACGGGCTGGCGGGCGACGCCATTCCGTTGTCGGGCCGCATCGTGGCGGTCGCCGACGTCTACGATGCCCTGCTGCATCGCCGCCCCTACAAGGAGGCGTGGGAGCTGGCGGCGGTGGTCGATCTGATCCGCGCCGAGGCGGGCCGGCATTTCGACCCGCGCGTCGTCGACGCCTTCGTCGCGATCCTGGAGCGCGGCGGGCCGGAGGCGTAGACCAGCCCCAGGCCGCACCGTTCTTTTTTTTTGCGAACCCTGGCCTTTTCAAGAGCCTTGGCTGAGCGCCTCGGCCAGCGCACGGTCGGGGTGGTTCCCGCCGACGATGAGCTGCATGGAGCCGGTCGGCACCTCCACCCCCAGCTCCTCGAAGCGCTTCCTCATGCGGCGGTTGAACTCGCGCGACACGCCCCACTGCCGGGTCGGGCGGGTCTTGAAGCGGGCGGTAATCAGCTGGGTCGAATCGGGCTGGAACTTGTCCAGGCCCATCACCTCCAGCGGCGCCATGATGTCGGGCGCGAACAGCGCGTCGGTCTGCAGGTCGGTGCCGATCTCCTTCAGCAGCTCGATCACGCGGTCGGGGTCCTCGCGGTAGGCCACCCGCACCTCGAACAGGGCGTAGGAGAAGTCCTTCGACATGTTCTTGACAGTGCTGACCGAGTTGAAGGGCACCGTGTGGATGGCGCCCGACCCGTCGCGCAGCCGGATCGAGCGGATGGAGATGGCCTCGACCACGCCGGAATGGCCGCCGCCCACATCCACCACGTCGCCGATGGAGATGCTGTCCTCGAACAGGATGAACAGGCCGGTGATGATGTCCTTGACCAGGGTCTGCGACCCGAAACCGACGGCCAGACCGACCACACCGGCACCGGCCAGCAGCGGCGCGATGTTGACGCCCAGCTCCGACAGGGTGATCAGCGACACCATGGTCACCAGCACCACCAGGAAGGCGTTGCGCAGCAGCGGCAACAGGGTGCGCACCCGCGCGCTGCGTTCGATCCGCGTGCCGTTGCGGTCGGTGGAGGCGAGGAAGCGCTCGATCATCGCGCTGACCACCTCCCAGGCGACGACGGAGCCGACCAGCAGAAGGCCGATGGTGACCGTGCTGCGCAGGATGCGCTGGCCGAGTCGCGTGTCCGTCCAGGCCAGCGTGTCGAAGCCCCAGCCGTAGAGGATCATCATCGCGGCACCGACCCAGATCACCGTCTTCACCACCCGGTGCAGGAAGGGCAGGTAGAGGGAGGCGCGGTCCTTCAGCGGCGGCAGGGCGCCCTGGCTGTCCGGAACCATGCGCAGGCCCCGGCGCAGGCCCCGGTTGATGCCGTTGACCAGCAGCCGGGCGATCACCGCGACCAGGATGGTGGTCCCGGTGGCGCGGGCCAGATACTCGAACCCGCCATAGACGTTCAGCACCCAGACGCCGAAGGTCACCACGACATAGATGATCGCCAGAACGTGCCAGACGTCGGCGAAGCGGCGGCGGGCGGAGCGCAGGACGGCGCCCTGGCCCTCCGACTCGCGCTCCGCGGTGGCCGCCGGGTCGCCATCGCCGGACAGCGGGTTGCCGTGCATCCAGTCGGCGACGATGCGGCGGTTCTGCAGGATCAGCGTGATCAGCATGCCGGCGATCGCCAGCCCGAGCAGCTTCAGCAGCGCGCCGTAGGCACCGAGCGGCAGACCCAGCACATAGGCGCCCTCCGCCATGAAATAGCCGTAGACGCCGACCGCGGCCAGCCGGCGGACCCAGCGGTAGAGGCGCAGCGCGTTGGCGTCGCCCATCCGCACCATCCGCAGGGACGGCGCGAAGGGCGAGATCAGGATGCGGGCGGCAACCAGCAGGATCTGCAGGATGACGGTGGCGTTGATGACGGCCAGCGCGACCAGCCGGACGCGCGGCCCCGGCTCGCTGACCGACAGGATGGCGTAGGCGACAACGATGAAGGCGGCGATGGGGGCCAGTTCCAGCAGCGCGCGGCCGAGCAGAAGCGGCAGGCGCACCAGCGCCGTGGTGCCCCGGCGGGTGGCCAGGGCGTTGCGCGGGCGGGCGAGCAGCCAGCCGACGAAGCGCCCGATCGCCAGACCGGCGGTCAGGATCATCGTCAGCTGGATGGCGATCTGCACCCAGCGGTCGCGGGCCGACGGGTCGACCATCTGCCGGTTCGCCCACTCGATGGCGCCGGGCAGTTCCTTGAACACGTTGCCGACCTGGACGAGCTGGCGGCTCAGCACATCCATGCGCTCGGCCAGGAAGGACAGGGCGCTGGCACCGATGGTCTCGGGCAGGGTGCTGGCCGCCGGGGCCTCTTCGGCCTTGGCCTGCTCCACCCCCCTCTGCGCGGCGACCAGTGCCTTCAGCTGCTCGACCAGCCGGGCGCGGGCCGCCGGGTCCTCCAGCGTCGTGATCATCGCCTGCATCTGCTCGGGCGTCGGATCGGGCGAGGCGGCGGATTCCGCGGGTGCCGCTGCGGCCGGGGCCGGCATGGCGGCTCCCGGAACCGGGCCGGCGGCCAGCGACGGCGTGGCGAAGCCGGCGAGAAGCAGCAGAAGGACGGCGAGTGCGCCGATGCAAGGGACCGTCCACCGGGTGCGTGCGCGAAGCATCCCTGTCCTTTTCCGTGATTTCAGCAATGCGGGCGTGAAGGCCGGGGACGTTATCCCGTGCCCGCCTCCTTGCCAACCCGCGCAGTTTCAGACCTTTTTGGGACGGAATTGCGGCCGCGCCCAAGGCGTCGGCGGGCTCCGGAAAGGGGCTTAGGGCGCTTTTCCGCCAGCTTGGGCGCCGTCTTGGGCCTCATCCTGCGCGACGTGGCAGGCGACTCGGTGGCCGGGCGCCACGGGTTCGAGCGTCGGGGGGACCTGGGCGCAGCCGTCATGGGCAAGCGGGCAGCGCAGCCGCAGGGGGCAGCCGGTCGGCGGGCGCAGGGGGGACGGCGGGTCGCCGTGCAGCGCCGGGCGGGCCAGACCGGCCGCCGCGATCAGCGCGCGGCTGTAGGGGTGGCGCGCTCCGGCCGCCAGAACCGCGCTGTCCGCCGACTCGACGATCCGGCCGAGCAGGAGCACCAGTGCCCGCCGCGCGATCCGCAAGCCTTCCGCCGCGTCCTGGGTGGCGTAGAGCAGGGCCAGCCGGCGACGGTGGCGGATCGCCCGCAGCAGAGCCAGGAAGTCCGCCCGCTCCGCCCCGTCGAGCGTCGCCGCCGGCTCGTCGCAGACCAGCAGGCGCGGCTCCGGCAGCAGGGCGCGGGCCAGCCCGGCGCGCGCCGCGTCCGCCGGACGGAGCGCGCCGGGATGGAGGTCGAGGACCGCCGTGGGAAGCCCGACCTCCTCCAGCGCCTCGGCCAGCCGTGCCGCTTGGTTGGCGTCGGACCGGGTGGGCCGCAGCGTCTCCAGCGTCTCGGCGAGTTGCGCGCCGATGGTCATCAGCGGGTCGAAGGCGGCCAGCGGATCGGGGAAGAGGATTTGCAGATCCCGCCGCGCCCGGCGCATCGCCTCCGGCGGGGCGGCGGCGAGGTCGGTCCCCAGCCAGGACACCTGACCACCGACCGGCGGCACCAGCCGCAGGATGGCGCGGGCCAGCACCGACTTGCCGCTGCCCGTCTCGCCGAGCAGGGCCAACGTCTCGCCCTCGGCCAGCGCGATGGACAGGCCGTCCACGACGGTCAGCCAGCGCTCCTCGCCGCGCCAGCTCCGCCCCAGCGGAAAGGCGACGCGCAGGTCGCGCACCGACAGGATGGGCGGGCCGGAGGGCGCCGGCTCCACCGGGGTCGGGGCGGGGGCGGGCTCCTCCTCCGGTTCTTCCAGGCGCCCTTGGGTCAGGATCAGCCGGCGGTCGGCCAGACCGGAAGGAACCGGATCGGTCTTCATTGCGTCGGGTTGCGGGCGTCCGGCCAGCAGCAGCGCCGTCCCGGCCTCCCGCGTCCAGGCGGCGAGGTCGCTCAGCAGGCGGACGCGCTGGGTGGGGTCAAGCGCGGCGGCGGGGGCGTCGGCGAGCAGCAGCGCCGGCTGCGCCGCCATGGCCAGCGCCAGCGCGGCCCGCCAGCGCATCGCCTCGCCCAGTTCATGCGGGTGGAGCGCCAGCCGGCGCGCGGCGGCGGGCACCTGGAAGCGCTCCAGCGCCTCGGCGGCGCGGCGCAGGGCGGTGCGCTCGTCCATCCCGGACTGGCGGGCCAGCAGGTCCGCGAACTGAGCGCCCAGCGGGCGAAGCGGGTCCAGGGCGCCATCCTGGGTGACCAGGATGCGCCGCCCCCGGATCTGGATGTCCCCCAGCACTGTGACGCCCTTCGGGGCCAGACCGGCCAGCGCGCGCAGCAGCAGCGTCTTGCCCGCCCCGGCGCCGCCCGACAGCGCCAACACCTCGCCTGCGGCGACGGCGAAACTCAGCCGGTCGAGCAGGATGTCGCGGCTGGTCAGCAGGGACAGACCCTCCACCCGCAGCGATGCGCCATCGTCCGCTCTGTTCACCGCCGTCCTCCCGAGGCCGTGGAGAAGGCCAGCCGCATCCCGTCGTCCACCCCGTGCAGCGCCCACAAGGTCAGCGCCAGCAGCAGCGCCGGCCCGGCCAGCGCCGCGGCGTCGCCCGCCCGCGCCGCTTCGCCGATGGCGGTTCCCCAGCCGGTCACCCCCGCCGGCAGGCCGAGGCCGAGCAGGCTGGCGAGGCTTTCCGCCATCAGGGCGCGGGGAAGGGCGGTCCAGGCCGCCGCGGCGAGCGGCAGGACGGCGTTGGGCAGGATGTGACGGCGCAGCCGGCGTCCGTTGGGAATCCCTGCGGCCTGGGCGGCGCTCAGGAACTCCCGCCGCAGCAGGGCGCGCAGCTCGTCCCGCGCGATGACGGCAACCGCGGGGGCGGCGATCAGGGCGGTCACCACGGCCATCGGCACCAGCCCGCGCTCCGGCCCCAGCAATCCGCCGGCCAGCGGCAGGATCAGCGCCAGGGGCAGACCGGTCAGCGCGGCGGCGGGCGCCATCATCGCCTGCTCCGCCCGCTCGCCCAGAGTCACTGCAGCGGCTCCCCAGAACAGGCCGAGCGCGGCCCCGCCCAGCCCGGCGAGCAACGCGAAGGTCAGGCTCTGGTGCCCGGCGGCCAGCGCCGCCCCCACCGGGCCGCCCCCGACGACGAGGCCCGCCGCGACCGCCAGCATCAGCGCCGCGAGAACGGCCAGCCCCGCGGCGGCGGGCCGATGCGCGGTCAGCCGCTGCCCGGCCTTCTGCCAGGGGCCGTCGCGCCAATGAGGATCGGTGCGGGAGTCGGTGCCGGCAGGTCCGTGCATCAGGCCATCCGGACCCGCGGGTCGATCCGGCCGTGCAGCGCGCCGCCCAGGGCGCCCAGCAGCACGGCGAGGCCGCACAGACCGGCGAGCGCGGCGACGGCCATGCCGGTGTCCCCGGCGCGCGCCGCCTCGATGAACAGTTGTCCGGCACCGGTGCGGCCGAACAGGCTTTCCACCGCCACGGCCGCGGTCACCGTTCCGGCTACGGCGCTGCGCAGGCCGCCCATCGCCGCCGACAGCCCCAGCGGCAGGACGAGCCGCCACAGCAGGGCAGGGCCGTCCATCCCGCGTCCGCGCGCCGCCAGCAAAACGGTGTCCTCCGCCGCGGCCCGCGCCCGGCCGGCGAGCGTCGCGGCCTGGGCGGCGGCGGGCAGGGCGATGGCGGCGAGGCCCAGCAGGACGGGCGCCTTCGCCAGCGTGGCGGCGAAGACCGCGGCCAGCAGAAAGCCCGGCATGGCCGGTCCCACCCCGCCAAGGACGGCGCCCGCCCCGCCCATGGCACCGAGCAGGGCGCCGAGCCCGGTCCCCAGCGCCAGCGCCGGCAGGACCAGCGCCAGCGTCGCCGGCAGGGCGCCCAGCACGGCGCCCAATGCCTGCGTCCAGCCGGGTCCCGCCAGCGCGGCCACCACGGCGGCGGCGAGCGCGAGGCCCAGCAGGGCCGGCACCACGGCCAGCACCCGGCGCAGGACGAGCCTCAGCATCGGCCCCGCCGGGAGCGGGCGGCCGTGACGGGCGGATTGTGTGGAGGGACGGACAAGCGGCTCACAACAAGCGGGTCACGGGGCAAGGACGGGCACGAATGGATTCCTCCTGACGGTACCCAGGTCCCGGCCGGTCGGGCAATGGAATTTCGCCTCTCGGCGGGGGGTGGGGAGGGTTGGGCGGCTGCGGTGTTGTTCGGGCATTCGCCTTCCTGGCCGGTCGCAGCCCGTCCCGGACGCACCATATGTGAAACCCCGATGCCGATCCCCGCAGGAACCCCGGTCCAGCCGCGTCCCATGCCCGACCAGCCGTCCCTCCCCACGCCGCCGGACCCGACGCTCACTGGGGCGCCCGCCGCGGCGCTCTCCGGGGTACTCTCCAGCGCGGCCGCGGACCCGCTGCTGGTGCCGGGCCGCACCTGCTGGCGGGTGGAGCGGGCGGAGCGGGTCGGGGTCGTCGTCGATGCCGAGGATTACTTCGCGGTCGCCAAGGCGGCGATGCGGCAGGCGCGTCGCAGCATCTACCTGACCGCCTGGGACTTCGACGCCCGCATCCGGCTGACCCCGCAGGCGCGCCACCCGCGCCGCCCCGACAAGCTGGGCAACCTGCTGAACTGGCTGGCCGCGACCCGCCCGGACCTGACCATCCATGTGCTGAAGTGGGACTTTGCGGAGCTGTTCGATCTGGCCCGCTGGTCGCAGCCGCTGTTCCTGCGCGGCTGGCTCAGCCATCCGCGCCTCCAGTACCGGCTGGACGGCGACCATCCCGCCGGGGCCTGCCACCATCAGAAGATGCTGGTGATCGACGACCGGCTGGCCTTCTGCGGCGGGCTGGACATCACCGCCAACCGCTGGGACACCCGCGCCCACCGCGCCGACGAGCCGCTGCGCCGCCAGCCGGACGGCACCCCCTACGAGCCCTTCCACGACGTGATGATGGCGGTGGACGGCGACGCCGCCCGCGCGCTGGGCGACCTGTTCCGCGAGCGCTGGCGCCGCGCCACCGGGTGCGTGCTGTCGCCGCCCGTCATGGACGTGCTTGGCGGCGGTGGCGGCCTTTCCGACGGCAAGCGCCCCCGGCGGCTGCGGCTGAAGGCGCGCCGGGCCGGGCCGGACAGCCCCGACCCCTGGCCGCAACAGCTCGTCCCGCTGCTCAAGGGCATGCCGATCGGCATCGCCCGCACCGAGCCCCACTACAACGGGCGCGCCGAGGTGCGGGAGGTCGAGGCGCTCTACACCGCCGCCATCGCCGCGGCCGAGCGCTTCATCTACATGGAAAGCCAGTATTTCGCCTCGGTCGCCGTGGCCGAGGCGCTGAAGGCGCGGCTGGCCGAGCCGGATGGGCCGGAGGTGGTCGTCGTCAACTCCGCCCGCACGTCGAGCTGGCTGGAGAACACCGTGATGCTCGGCGCCCGCGCCCGGCTGGTGAAGGAACTGCGCGAGGCCGACCGGCATGGGCGCTTCCGCTTCTACATCGCCAGGACGGAGAGCGCCAAAACCGGCAGCGTCGGCATCACCATCCACGCCAAGGTGATGGTGGTGGACGACCGGCTTCTGCGCATCGGGTCGGCCAACCTGAACAACCGGTCGATGGGGCTGGACACCGAATGCGACCTGGCGCTGGAGGCGCCGCACGGGCGCGTGGAGGGGCGTGAGGCCCGGCGGGCCATCGCCGGGGTGCGCGACGACCTGATCGCCGAGCATCTGGGGGTGGCACCGGAAAGCGTGACGGCCGAGTTGCGCCGCTCCGGCTCGCTCATCCGCACGGTGGAGACGCTGCGCCGGCCCGGCGGGCGGACGCTGGAGCCGCTGGAGGACGCCGATCCCGGCCTGCTGGCCGCCGCCGTCGCCGACTCCATGCTCTTCGACCCCGAACGTCCGGTGGGTGCTGCGGACATTGTGTGGCGCGTCCTGCCGTCGCGCATTCCGCGGCGCCACCACTGGCTGGCGCTGGCGATCATCCTGGCGGTGGTCGGCGGAGTCTGGGGATTGTGGAACCACACGCCGCTGCGCGACTGGGCGACGCTGGACGCCGTGCTGGGGGCGTTCGAGCGGTTGCGCCAATCGGCCTTCGGGCCGCTGTGGCTGATCCTGCTCTATGTCGCCGGGGGCTTCGTGCTGTTTCCGGTGCTGCTGCTGATCGCGGCGACGGCCATCGCGCTGGGGCCGTGGGTGGGCTTTCCGACCGCGCTGGCCGGGGTGCTGGCCTCCGCCGCGGCGCTGTTCTGGGTGGGCCGCCTCGCCGGCCGGCGCCCCATCGAGCGCTACGGCGGCGCGGTGGTGCGGCGGGCCAGCGACGCGCTGGGCGAGCGCGGCGTGCTGGCCATGGCGGCGCTGCGGGTGGTGCCGGTGGCGCCCTTCACCGTGGTGAACCTCGTCGCGGGGGCTTCCCGCATCCGGTTTCCCGACTATCTGTTCGGGACGATCCTGGGAATGGCGCCGGGAATTCTTGTCTTCAACCTGCTCGGGCACCAGCTTGAGCGTGTGTTGACGGAACCGACGCCCACCGACATGGTTCTTCTGGGTCTGGCGGCGGTGACGGCGCTGGGGTTCGGCTGGGCCGGCAATCGGCTGGTGCGGGCTCTGGGGGCGAGGCAGCCAACAACCGGGCCGACCACCGGGCCGACCACCGGGCCGACCACCGGAGAGACAGCGAAGGGAGACCAACAGCGGTGATCCGATTCAGCCGAGAGCGTGTGCAGCGGATCGCCTCCGCGCTGCGCGCCGCCCGCGTCCGCCGCCCGAAGCGCCGCGTCGACAGCCGCAGCGGCCCGGTGCCGGAGGGCATGGCGCCGCTGCGCGTGGCGACCTGGAACATCCACAGCTGCGTCGGGCTGGACGCGCGCTTCGCGCCGGACCGCATTGCCGAGGTCATCAAGGAGCTGGACGTCGATCTGGTCGGGCTCCAGGAGGTCGGCTGGCACCACCGCGGGGAATCCGGGCTGGACCAGTTCGCCTTCCTGGAACGGGCCACCGGCCTGAAAGCCCACGCCGGCCCGACCAAGCACAACGCCCACGCCCATTACGGCAACGCCATCCTGACCCGGCTGCCGGTCCTGAAATGCGAGCCCATCGACCTCAGCGTCGGCCGGCGGGAACCGCGCGGCGGCATCGACGTGATCGTCGAGGTGGAGGGGCGCCCGGTGCGCATCATCGTCGCCCATCTCGGCCTCGACCCCTGGGAGCGGGCGCGGCAGGTCGGCGCCATCGTCGACCGGCTGGAGGAACAGCCGGCCCTGCCGACCCTGTTCATGGGCGACCTCAACGAATGGGCGCCGAACTCCCCCCGGCTGCGCAAGCTGGCCGAGGCCTTCCCCGACTGGGCCAGCCCGCGCAGCTTCCACGCGCGGATGCCGACGCTGCGGCTCGACCGCATCTACGTGAACAACGGGCTGACCATCCCGTCCTACGAGGTGGTGCGCACGGTGCTGACGCGCCGCGCGTCCGACCATCTGCCGGTGCGCGCCACCGTGGCGGTGCCATAACCGATATTCCCGCTCGGGTATGCCGGGCCCTTGATTGGTGCAAGGCGCGTGCGCGGTTCCGCGGGCGCGCCTTTTTCTTTGGGCTTGATCCTCCTGCCTTGCCTCCTTTGCAGTGCAGCGTTGCATGGTCTGTTTCGTGTGGCTGACTGTTTCCCATGTAAGTTTTTTGCCCGAGAACGGGTGTCGACTATTGACCTTTCGGATAAGGGCTGGCCAATCTATTGGTTGGTCATACGACCAATGACGGCCGTTCAATGACAGCACCCAGCCGACCGGGCGTGGGATCAACCGCCGAAGCGAGGACCCGTTGCTTTACCATCTCTACGATCTGCAGCACGCCGCCCTGCGCCCGATGCGCCTCCTGGCCGAAGCGACCCAGCACACCTTCCAGAACCCGTTCAGCCCGGTTTCCTACACCCGCGCCGGTCGCGCCATGGCCGCCGGCGCGGAACTGCTGGAGCGCACCACCCGCCGCTTCCCAAAGCCGGAGTTCGGCCTGAAGACGACAGTGGTGAACGGCGAGACGGTGGCCATCACCGAGCGCATCGCCCACCGCAAGCCCTTCTGCAACCTGCTGCACTTCGCCAAGCCGGAGGGCACCCCGGCGCAGCCGCGCGTCCTGCTGGTCGCCCCGATGTCGGGCCACCACGCGACGCTGCTGCGCGGCACGGTGGCGGCGCTGCTGGCCGACCACGACGTCTTCATCACCGACTGGATCGACGCCCGGCTGGTGCCGCTGGCGCGCGGCCGGTTCGACCTGGACGACTACATCGACACGGTGACGGAGCAGATCCGTTTCCTGGGGCCGCAGACCCACGTCATCGCGGTGTGCCAACCGGTGGTGCCGGTGCTGGCCGCCGTGTCGCTGATGGCGGCGGGCGACGAGGCGGTGCAGCCGCGCTCGATGACGCTGATGGGCGGCCCGATCGACCCGATGGCCAACCCGACCGTGCCGGTGAAGCTGGCGGCCACCCACCCGCTGTCCTGGTTCGAGCGCAACGTCGTCACCACCGTCCCGGCCTATTATCCGGGCGGCTTCCGTCAGGTTTATCCGGGCTTCGTCCAGCTCTCCGGCTTCATGTCCATGAATTTGGACCGCCACATCGGGGAGCATGTCGGCCTGTTCCGCCACCTCGTCCGCGGCGACGGCGACTCCGCGGAGCAGCACCGCCGCTTCTACGACGAGTATCTGTCGGTCATGGACCTGTCGGCGGAATTCTACCTGCAGACCATTGAGACGGTGTTCCAGAAGCATTCGCTCGCCAACGGCACCATGGAGTCGCGCGGGCGCAAGGTGGAGCCGGCGGCGATCCGCCGGACCGCCGTGATGACGGTGGAGGGCGAACTGGACGACATCTCCGCCCCCGGCCAGACCGAGTCGGCGCACCGCCTCTGCGCCTCGCTGCCCGACGACATGCGCGCCCGCCATTTCCAGAAGGGCGTCGGCCACTACGGCATCTTCAACGGCCGGCGCTGGCGCGAGAGCATCATGCCGGCGGTGCGGGAGTTCATCCGCAAGCACGATTGAAGCGCGTCACCCCCGCCCGCCGCGCTGCGGCGTGGCGGGGGTGTTCTCCTGGTCAGCGCTTCGGAACGCCCACCGGGCGCAGTTCGTGGAGCAGCCAGACCAGCCCGGACACCAGCAGGATCGCCCCCGCCTGATGGGCGGCGCCCAGCGGTATCCACACGAAGCTCAGCAGCGTGGCGATGCCCAGCCCAATCTGCACCAGCACCATCGCTGCGCTCAGCAGCGCCACCCGCCCGGCGCGGCCGGGCAGGCGGGCCACCCACACCCGCAGGGCCAGCCCCAGAACCACCAGCCCGGTCAGCAGCGCCAGCACCCGGTGCGTCAGCTGGATGGCCGCGGTGTTCTCGAAAAAGTTGATCCACCAGGGCGTCAGGTTGGCGACCTCCGGCGGGATGACGTGGCCGGCCATCAGCGGGAAGGTGTTGTAGGCCAGCCCGGCGTCCGTCCCGGCGACGAAGGCGCCCCAGACGATGGTGACGCCGGTCAGCCCCAGGGCCCAGCGCGCGTGCTTGCGCAGCCGGCCGGACTCGGTCGCCCAGCCGGCCAGCGGCAGCGGGTCGAGAATCCCCAGCGCGGTGCGCAGCAGCAGCCCGTAGATCACGATCGCCGTGCCGAGATGCAGCGCCAGCCGGTAGTGGCTGACGTCGGGGCGGTCGACCAGACCGCTCTTGACCATGTACCAGCCGATCACCCCCTGGAACCCGCCGAGCAGGAACAGCCCGGCCAGCTTCGGCCACAGGTCGGCGGGGATGCGCCCGTTGACCCAGAAGCGCAGGAAGGGGATCAGGAAGACGAAGCCGATCAGCTGGCCCCAGAAGCGGTGGAACCATTCCCACCAGAAGATCTGCTTGAAGGCCGCCAGATCCATCGCCGAATTGTAGATGCGGAACTCCGGCGTGGTCTGGTAGAGGCCGAAGACGCGGTTCCATTCCGCCTCCGACAAGGGCGGCAGGATGCCGATCAGCGGCTTCCACTCCACCATCGACAGGCCGGATTCGGTCAGGCGCGTGATGGCGCCGATCACCGCCATGGCGAAGACCATCGCGCAGCAGACGAGAAGCCAATAGGCGATGGGGCGGGTGGAGGCGGGGTCGCGGACGTCTTTCCCGGCGAGGGCGGGGGCGGTGATGTCGGTCACGGACGGGCGGCTCCGGATGGTGCGGAAAGGTTCCGGCGGGATAGGGGCTTCCGGCTCATGTGGGGTGCGGCGCCGGCTGCGTCAAACGGACACGGGTTACCCCGCGGCCAGGGACACCGGTTTCGGGTGAAGGCGGCGCGCCGCGAGTGTTACAAATATCAGTCTTACCAACGGCTTCGGATGCGGGGCGGCGATGGCGGACCTCACCCTCGGCTTCGGCCTGTCGTTCCACGAGCTTTACGGGCAGGACGGGCTGGCCCGGCTCGACCGCGCCTTCCTCGCCCGGCTGTCCGACACGGACGTGGCGCTCGCCAACCGGCTGCTCTCCGCCCGCGCCCAGCCCGACCGGCTGGAGGCCAAGGCGGAAAGCGACCTGCTGATTGCGCTCGCCCCCCACGCCGAGGATTTCATCGGCGATCTGTTCGGTATCCGCGCCGCGCTCGATGAGCTGCGCGCCCGCCACACGGAGCTGGCGCCGCTCTACACCGCCAAGCGCCTGTTCGTTCAGCGCCGCGCCGCCAAGGCGGTGAAGCCGGAGGCGGTCGCCGCCCTCGACGGGGCGGAGCTGGCCGCGCGGCTGGAGGACTGGCTGGGCGGCCCGCTGACCGAGGCCGCCTTCGCCCGGCAGGTGCTGGCCTGGATGGAGGACGAGGCCGCCCACGCCGACCAGCTCGACAGCGCCGCCCAGTACGCCGCCTGGGCCGTCTTCAGCGAGGCCGGGCGCGCCCGGCACGGCGGCGGCGTGCTGTTCCAGGTGCCGCACCGCACCGACCCGCAGCGTCTCGTTCCCGTAGAGACGGTGGAGCGGCACGGCGTCACCATGATGCGCCTGCCCGAGATACGCTTGCCCGGCGGCGCGTGCCGCGAGCGCCAGGGCTTCCACCTGACCGACCCCGGCACCGATCTGGCCGGGGCGCTGGACGAGGCCAACTACTGCATCTGGTGCCACAACCAGGGCAAGGACAGCTGTTCCAAGGGGCTGCGCGACCGCAAGACCGGCGAGTTCCAGAAAAGCGCCTTCGGCGTCGCGCTGGCCGGCTGCCCCTTGGAAGAGAAGATTTCCGAGATGCACGCGCTGAAGGCCGAGGGCGTGCCCATCGGGGCGCTGGCCGTGGTGGTGGTCGACAACCCGATGTGCGCGGCCACCGGCCACCGCATCTGCAACGACTGCATGAAGGCCTGCATCTACCAGAAACAGGAACCGGTGGACATCCCGCAGGCGGAGACCCGCACGCTGAAGGACGTGCTGGAGCTGCCCTGGGGCTTCGAGATCTACAGCCTGCTGACCCGCTGGAACCCGCTGGACCTGCGTCGCCCGCTGATGCGGCCGGACAGCGGCTTCAAGGTGCTGGTGGCCGGGCTGGGGCCGGCGGGCTTCACGCTGGCGCACCATCTGATGAACGACGGCCACACGGTGGTCGGCATCGACGGGCTGAAGATCGAGCCGCTGCCCGCCGACCTCTCCGGTGTGCTGCCCAGCGGCACGCGGGTGCCCTTCCGGCCGATCCGCGACGTGCGCGATCTCTACGACCGGCTGGACGAGCGGGTGATGGCCGGCTTCGGCGGGGTGGCCGAATACGGCATCACCGTGCGCTGGAACAAGAATTTCCTGAAGGTGATCCGGCTGCTGCTGGAACGCCGGGCGCGCATGACGATCATCGGCGGGGTGCGCTTCGGCGGCACGCTGACCATCGACGGGGCGCTGGAGCTGGGATTCGACCACATCGCGCTGTGCATGGGGGCGGGCAAGCCGACCGTCGTGCCGATGGCGAACGGGCTGGCCCGCGGGGTGCGGCAGGCCTCGGACTTCCTGATGGGCCTGCAACTGACCGGGGCGGCCAAGCCGGACAGCATCGCCAACCTTCAGGTCCGGCTGCCCATCGTGGTGATCGGCGGCGGGCTGACCGCCATCGACACGGCGACGGAGGCGCTGGCCTATTATCCGGTCCAGGTCGAGAAGTTCCTGTCCCGCTACGAGATCCTGGCGGCCGAGCGGGGGGAGGCGACGGTACGCGCCCGCTGGACGCCCGATGAGGCCGAGCTGGCCGATGAGTTCCTGGCCCACGCCCGCGCCATCCGGGCGGAGCGTCTGGCGGCGGGGGACGAGGGGCGCGAGCCGCGCGTCACCGCGCTGCTGCAATCCTGGGGCGGCTCGACCATCGCCTACCGCCGCCGCCTGATCGACAGCCCCAGCTACACGCTGAACCACGAGGAGGTGGCGCACGGGCTGGCCGAGGGCATCCGCTTCCTGGAATGCGCCGCCCCGCGCGGGGTGGAAATCGACGGATCGGGGGCCGCTCAGGCGATCCATCTGGCGATCAGCCCGGTCGGGCCGGACGGGGTGGTGGCGCCCGCCGCGGTGGACGCGCGACTCCCCGCCCGCACCATCCTGGTCGCCGCAGGCACCCAGCCGAACACCGTCCTGGCCCGCGAGGAGCCGGACTGGGTGGAACTGGACGGGCGCTGCTTCCGCGCCATCGACGAGGACGGCCGGCCGGTGACCCCGGAGCGGCAGGCCAAGCCAGCCCAGGCGCATGTCCTGATGGCCCGGGCGCCCGACGGGCGGTTCCTCAGCTTCTTCGGCGACCTGCACCCGTCCTTCGCCGGCAACGTGGTGAAGGCGATGGGCGGGGCGAAGCGCGGCTATCCGGTGGTCAGCCGCGCGCTGGCCCGCCGGGCGCCCAGCTCCGTGACGCCGGAGGCGCTGGTGCGGCGCCTGAACGCCGAACTGCGGCCCCTGGTGCACAGCGTCACCCGCCTGACCCCGACCATCGTGGAGGTGGTGGTGAAAGCCCCTGCCGCCGCGCGCCGTTTCGAACCCGGACAGTTCTACCGGCTGCAGAATTTCGAAACGCTGGCGCAACGGATCGGCCGGACCACGCTGGCCATGGAAGGTTTGGCCCTGACCGGCGCCTGGGTTGACAAGGAGGCCGGGTTGCTCTCCCTGATCGTGCTGGAGATGGGCGGCTCGTCCGACCTCTGCGCCCTGCTGAAGCCCGGCGACCCGGTGGTGGTGATGGGGCCGACCGGCGCCCCGACCGAGATCCCGGAGGGCGAGACGGTGGCGCTGGTCGGCGGCGGGCTGGGCAACGCCGTGCTGTTCTCCATCGGGCAGGCCTGCCGGGCGCGCGGCAACCGGGTCGTCTACTTCGCCGGCTACAAGCGGATGGGGGACCGTTACAAGACCGAACAGATCGAGGCCGCCGCCGACCGCGTCGTCTGGTGCTGCGACGAGGCGCCGGGCTTCACGCCGTCGCGCCCCGGCGACCGGACCTTCGTCGGCAACATCGTGGAGGCCATGCGCGCTTACGCGGCGGGCGAGTTGGGGCCGGCGGACATCCCCCTGGAAACGGTGGACCGCATCGTCGCCATCGGTTCAGACCGCATGATGGCGGCGGTGGGGGCGGCCCGGCACGGCGCGCTGAAGCCGCACCTGAAGCCCGGCCACGCGGCCATCGGCTCCATCAACTCCCCCATGCAATGCATGATGAAGGAGATCTGCGCCCAGTGCCTGCAACGGCATACCGACCCGGCGACCGGCGAGGAGACGGTGGTCTTCTCCTGCTTCAACCAGGACCAGAGCCTGGACCGCGTGGATTTCGCCAACCTGAACCAGCGGCTGCGCCAAAACGCCGTCCAGGAGAAGCTGACCGCCCAATGGATCGACCGCGGCCTGCGGCTGACCGGCCAGCGGAAGGGGTGAGGGGGGATGCTCTCCCTCTCCCCTCTGGGGAGAGGGTTAGGATGAGGGGGATGCGCTTTTGCCGGACGAACGGCCACGTACAACCCCCTCACCGGCCCTCCGGGCCACCCTCTCCCCAGAGGGGAGAGGGTTATTAAGAGCGTTCACGCACCCGTCGCGGTGCTGACCGCCGCCTGGGGCAGCGGCTCGGTGGAGCTTTCGAACAGGTCGGCCTCGGCGGCGCGGCGCTTCACCAGACCCGGAAGCTGCGTCTTGACGCCGTTGACCGTGGCGTAGACCCAGCGGCTGAACTGGCCGGCGGCGCCCTCGTAGTCGCCCTGGTTCAGCAGGCGCAGCAGGGTCGAGCATTGCAGGCTGCCGGCCCCCAGGTTGAACACGAAAGAGGCCAGCGCGCCGCGCTGATTCGGGTTCAGCGCGACGGTGACCAGCTTGTCCACCTGGGCGGCGGCGGAGGTCAGGTCCGACTTCAGCAGGTCGTCGGCCTGGGCGGAGGAGATGCTCTGCCCCAGTTCGACCCCGGCGGTGTGGCCGTAGCCGATGGTTGGCACCCCCGCCGGACACAGGTAGGCCTTGAGGTAAAGACCCTCGAAATGCTTAACAAGGTTGACCGCTTCTTCGCAAACCGGCGTCGTCATGATCGTCTTCCCCAGCGTGTCGTGAACGTGCATTGGCACGAACTGTTCGTGCTTGGGAAAGGGTATCCGAAGCAATAAACTCCTAAAAATGGTTTATTTATTCACATTCACCCGCATGGGGAGAGGGCTTGGCCGGGCGTCAGATCCAGCGGAATTCCGCGGCCACCGCGCGGGCCTCCCCCGGTGTGATCAGGCGGTGGGTCGCCAGCTTCACCGAATGCAGCCTGCCGTCCAGGTTGGCCTGCCAGAAATCCAGGAACCGGCGCAGCACCGGGTAGCCGGGGGCGAGGTCCAACTCCTGCCAGAGATAGCTCTGCAGCAGGTGCGGGTGGTCCGGCATGTGGTACAGAATCTCCGCCGTGGTCAGGCGGTAATCGCGAAGCTGAAGCCCCAGACTGGCCATGCTCTGCCTCCGTGATGGTGGAACCGATGGCGTCCTTGCGCTGTGCCTACGTGATTCTTTTGTGAAAGTGTGCCGTTCGCAGCTGCGGCGGGCAACAAAAATTTTTCTTCTGTTTCAATGCATTAGCAGCAAGTCATGGTGACTGCTGCCAGGAATCGCACCGATTGCCGCAACGACCCTCTTGAATCGAAACCGCAGCTCGATTAGCTGTCTGG
Organism: Azospirillum brasilense; assembly: GCF_022023855.1. Lineage (NCBI taxonomy): Bacteria > Pseudomonadati > Pseudomonadota > Alphaproteobacteria > Rhodospirillales > Azospirillaceae > Azospirillum > Azospirillum brasilense. Next base: position 811,262 of record NZ_CP059449.1, on the reverse strand, counting down.
CACTCGCCGGGGGAGAGTGCTAACAGCCCCGAGCCCGGCGCCAATCCTTTCAATAAGCCTTGATCCTGGAGGCATCCCCATGAAGTTCCGTCCGCTGCACGACCGCGTCGTCGTCAAGCGTCTGGAGTCCGACACCAAGACCAAGGGCGGGATCATCATCCCCGACACCGCGAAGGAAAAGCCCCAGGAGGGCCAGGTCATCGCGGTGGGTCCGGGCGCCCGTGACGAGAGCGGCAAGGTCGTTGCGCTCGACGTGAAGGCCGGCGACCGCATCCTGTTCGGCAAGTGGTCGGGCACCGAGGTGAAGATCGAGGGCGAGGATTTCCTCATCATGAAGGAATCCGACATCATGGGCGTCGTCGAGGCCTGAGCCTCCGCCCGCGCTGAGCGATCCAACCCCCCGAATTTCAAGGAAGTGAGCAATGGCTGCCAAGGAAGTTAAGTTCTCCGCCGCCGCGCGCGAGAAGATGCTGCGCGGTGTGGACATCCTCGCCGACGCCGTGAAGGTGACGCTGGGTCCGAAGGGCCGCAACGTCGTGATCGAGAAGTCCTTCGGCGCTCCGCGCATCACCAAGGACGGCGTCTCGGTCGCCAAGGAAATCGAGCTGTCGGACAAGTTCGAGAACATGGGCGCCCAGATGGTGCGTGAGGTCGCGTCGAAGACGAACGACCTGGCCGGCGACGGCACCACCACGGCGACCGTTCTGGCCCAGGCCATCGTCCGCGAGGGCGTGAAGTCGGTCGCCGCCGGCATGAACCCGATGGACCTGAAGCGCGGCATCGACCTCGCCGTCGAGACCGTCGTGAACGACATCCGCGGCCGTGCCAAGAAGGTCACGACCAACGACGAGATCGCCCAGGTCGGCACCATCTCCGCCAACGGCGAAGGCGAGATTGGCAAGATGATCGCCCAGGCCATGGAGAAGGTCGGCAACGAGGGCGTCATCACGGTGGAGGAGGCCAAGAGCCTCGAGACCGAGCTGGACGTCGTCGAGGGCATGCAGTTCGACCGCGGCTACCTGTCGCCGTACTTCATCACCAACGCCGATAAGATGATCGCGGACCTCGAGAGCCCGTTCATCCTGCTCCACGAGAAGAAGCTGTCGGGTCTGCAGGCCCTGCTGCCGGTCCTCGAGGCCGTCGTGCAGTCCTCGCGTCCGCTGCTGATCATCGCCGAGGACGTCGAGGGCGAGGCCCTGGCGACCCTGGTCGTGAACAAGCTGCGTGGCGGCCTGAAGGTCGCCGCCGTCAAAGCCCCGGGCTTCGGTGACCGCCGCAAGGCGATGCTGGAGGACATGGCCATCCTGACCGGCGGCCAGGTCATCTCCGAGGATCTCGGCATCAAGCTCGAGAACGTCACCATCGACATGCTGGGCACCGCCAAGAAGGTTGTGATCTCCAAGGAGAACACCACCATCGTCGACGGCGCCGGCTCGGCCGAGGACATCCAGGCCCGCATCGGCCAGATCAAGGCGCAGATCGAGGAGACCACCTCGGACTACGACCGCGAGAAGCTGCAGGAGCGTCTGGCGAAGCTGGCTGGCGGCGTTGCCGTCATCCGCGTCGGCGGCGCCACCGAGGTCGAGGTGAAGGAGCGCAAGGACCGCGTTGACGACGCCATGCACGCCACCCGCGCCGCGGTGGAAGAGGGTGTCGTCGCCGGCGGCGGTACCGCCCTGCTGTACGCCACCAAGGCCCTGGACGCCCTGAAGCCGATCAACGACGAGCAGCGCGTCGGCATCGAGATCATCCGCCGCGCCCTGCAGGCCCCGGTCCGTCAGATCGCCTACAACGCGGGCACCGACGGTTCGATCGTGGTCGGCAAGCTGCTGGACCAGAACGACGCCAACTTCGGCTACGACGCCCAGAAGGGTGAGTTCACCGATCTGGTCGCCGCCGGCATCATCGACCCGGTGAAGGTGGTTCGCACCGCCCTGCAGGACGCGGCCTCGATCGCCGGCCTGCTGATCACCACCGAGGCGATGATCGCCGAGAAGCCGGAGAAGAAGGCTGCTCCGGCCGGTATGCCGGGTGGCATGGACGACATGGGCGGCATGGGCTTCTGATAGCCTGCGTCGAAAAGCTCACGTCATCCGCGACGTTTGCGGAAAGGGCGGTCCTGCGGGGCCGCCCTTTTCCGTTTGGGCATCTCCCTGACGGACAGGGTGCCGCCGTCCGCGTTTTGGATTGGAACAGTTCTAAACTAGGGCCGTTGACCTCCCAACCGGACGCCCCAGAGGTGCGCCGGCACGGCTTGCTGTTCAGGGAGAATGCGATGGCTGACCAATCGAAGACTCTGACCAACCGTCAGGGCCACCCGATCACCAACAACCAGTCCCAGCGCACCGTGGGCCCCCGCGGTCCGGCGACGCTGGAGAATTACCAGTTCCTGGAGAAGATCTCTCACTTCGACCGCGAGCGCATTCCGGAGCGCGTGGTCCACGCCCGCGGCTTCGTCTGCTACGGCGAATTCGAAGCGACGGGCAAGATCGGCGACGAGCCGGCGTCCAAATACACCCGTGCCAAGCTGTTCGGCCAAGCCGGCAAGAAGACTCCGCTGGCCATCCGCTTCTCCACCGTCATCGGCGGGCGCGACTCGTCGGAGGTGGCGCGCGACCCGCGCGGCTTCGCGGTGAAGTTCTACACCGAGGACGGCAACTGGGATCTCGTCGGCAACAATCTGCCGGTCTTCTTCATCCGCGACGCCATCAAGTTCCCCGACGTCATCCACTCGCTGAAGCCCGATCCGGTGACCTTCCGGCAGGAGCCGAACCGCATCTTCGACTTCATGAGCCAGACGCCCGAATCCATGCACATGCTGACGCATCTGTTCAGCCCGCGGGGGATTCCGGCCAACTACCGGCACATGGAAGGCTTCGGCGTGAACACCTACAAGATGGTGAACGCCAACGGCGACACAGTGCTGGTCAAATACCACTTCCACCCGCGCTGCGGCGTCGCCTCCCTGACGGCGGAGGAAGCGGCGAAGGTGCAGGGGCAGGATCTCGGCTCCGCCTCCAAGGACCTCTACGAGGCCATCGAGCGCGGCGACCACCCGCAGTGGGACATGTATGTTCAGGTCATGGAGGACCATGACCACCCCGAACTGGACTGGGACCCGCTGGACGACACCAAGATCTGGCCGGAGTCGGACTTCCCGCTGCGCCATGTCGGCGTGATGACGCTGAACCGCAACGTCGAGGACGTCTTCAACGAGAACGAACAGATCGCCATGGGCACCGGCGTGCTGGTGGACGGGCTGGACTTCTCCGACGACAAGATGCTGGTCGGGCGGACCTTCTCCTACTCCGACACGCAGCGCTACCGGGTCGGCCCCAACTATCAGCAGTTGCCGATCAACCAGGCCAAGAACGCGCCGGTCGCCACCAACCTGTCGGGCGGGCAGATGTCCTACCAGCGCGATCTGGCGCCGGGGCAGAACCCGCACGTCAATTTCGAGCCGTCCATCCACAACGGCCTTAGCGAAGCCCAGCGGGAGGAGCCGAACAACCCGCCGGAAATCCACGGCCGCCTGACCCGCAGCGTGATCGAGCGCCGCAACGATTACGTTCAGGCGCGGGGCCGCTACTGCACCATGATGGACTGGGAGCGCGACGATCTGGTCCTGAACATGGGCACGCTGCTCGGCCAGTGCGAACGCGACGTCCAGGAGCGGATGCTCTGGCACTTCTTCCTGATCCATGACGACTACGGCAGCCGGGTGGCCGGCATGCTGGGCATGACCGCCGCCGACGTCGCCGGCTTGGCCCCCCTGCCCAAGCAGGTGCTGACCGACGAGGACCAGAAGCGGTTGAAGGCGCTGGGCAGGAATGGCGACACGATCGACCCGAAGGCCTGGGGCCAGTGGACCGGCTCCGTGAAGGTCCACCGCGCCACGGCGGATGAGGTGGTGAAGGGCATGCCGTCCGGCGTGCAAGGCGGCATGACCAGTCAGGCTGCCGACTAAGCACAACCTAAGATCATTAATCGGTTGGCGTCCCAATGGGGGCGGCGGGTTGTCCCGCCGCCCCTTTTTCATGCCCGCGCCGATGATTGTTTTGATTATCCACAGTTTGTGCGCGGGCATGCGGCAAGTTGCCGCGCGACACGCCTGTCACTGGTATCACCAGAGCAGGGCGTGCCACTGTCATTTTGCATCAAGGCATTAGCCAAAATATTAGAACTTCGATAAGGGAGAAGTGCGATGTCCATGCGTGCTGCCGTGTCGTTCGCGGCCATGCTGGCGGCCTCCGTCGCCACCTTCGGCGTGCCCGCGTTCGCCGCCGACGAACCGATTTCGCCGATCGAGTCGGCGAAGGTCACCAATCCCGGATTGGTTGAACTCGGCAAGAAGCTGTACTTCGATCCCCGGCTGTCCAAGTCCGGCTTCATCTCCTGCAACTCGTGCCACAACCTGTCCATGGGCGGCACCGACAACCTGAAGACCTCCATCGGCCACAACTGGCAGCAGGGTCCGATCAACTCGCCGACCGTGCTGAACTCCAGCCTGAACGTGGCGCAGTTCTGGGACGGCCGCGCGCTGACCCTGCAGGAGCAGGCCGGCGGCCCGATTGCCAACCCCGGCGAGATGGGCTCCACCCACGCCCTGGCGGTCGAGGTGCTGCGCTCCATCCCCGAATACCAGAAGGAATTCGCCGAGGTCTTCGGCGAGACGACGATCACCATCGAGGAGGTGACCAAGGCCATCGCCGCCTTCGAGGAGACGCTGGTCACGCCGAACTCCCGCTTCGACCAGTGGCTGAAGGGCGACAAGAAGGCCCTGACCACCGTCGAGCTGGAAGGCTACGAGCTGTTCAAGGACTCGGGCTGCACCGCTTGCCACAACGGCTCGGCCGTCGGTGGCAACACCTTCCAGAAGATGGGCGTCGTCGAGCCCTACAAGACCAACAACCCCGCCGAGGGCCGCATCGCGGTGACCAAGGAGGAGGCCGACCGCTTCAACTTCAAGGTTCCGACGCTGCGCAACGTCGCGCTGACCTACCCCTACTTCCATGACGGCGAGGCCGCGACGCTGTCCGACGCGGTGGACGTCATGGGCCGCATCCAGTTGGGCAAGAAGTTCTCGCCGGACGAGAACGGCAAGATCGTCGCCTTCCTGAAGACGCTGACCGGTGACCAGCCGAGCTTTGCTCTGCCGATCCTGCCGCCGTCCACGGACAAGACGCCGAAGCCGCATCCCTTCGACTGACGGGGTTGGGGGTTGGATGGGGCCGGGCGTCGTTGGGGCGGCCCGGCCCCATTCCTTTTCTTGAGGATGGTTGCAGGGTATCGACATGCGGTGGGGATGGAAGACGGCGGGCGGCTTCGGGGCGCTCGCGCTGGCCGGTCTGGTGGGCATCGTCGTCGGGGTGGTCGGCTGGGGCGGCTTCAACACCGCGATGGAAGCGACCAACAGCATGGAGTTCTGCGTCTCCTGCCACGCGATGCGCGACAACGTGTATGTCGAATACAAGACCTCGCCGCACTACCAGAACGCCTCGGGCGTGCGGGCCACCTGCGCCGACTGCCACGTCCCGCGCGACTGGACGCACAAGGTGATCCGCAAGGTGCAGGCGTCGGGCGAGCTGTACCACTGGCTCATCGGCTCCATTGATACCAAGGAGAAGTTCGAGGCCAAGCGCCACACGCTGGCGCGCCGCGAATGGGACCGCATGCGCGCCACCGACAGCCAGGAATGCCGCAACTGCCATTCCTTCGGCGCCATGGACTTCCACAAGCAGACGCCGAAGGCGGCCAGCGCCATGGAGGGGGCGGAGAAGGCCGGCAAGACCTGCATCGACTGCCACAAGGGCATCGCCCACAGCTTCCCCGACGTCACCGCCGGCCATCGCCAACTCTTCGCCGGCCTGTCGGACCAAGCGAAGGCTTTGGCCCTGAAGCCCGGCGACACCGCCTACGCCCTGACCAGCCTCGCCCTGTACAGCAAACCGCCGGCTCCTGGGAGCGCCGGGGACGGCGAGGTCGCCGCGGCGACGCCGGTCAAGGTCCTGGCGGCGGAGGGAGGCGCGCTGAAGGTTGAGATCACCGGCTGGCAGCGCGGCAGTTCCGCCCAGACGCTCTACGCCCAGCCGGGCAAGCGCATCACCACGGTCAAGCTGAACGCGGCGGTAGCGGGTCAAGCGGCGGTGTTGCGCAGCGTCACCGATCCGGAGACCGAACAGGAGTGGACGGAGGTCCGCCTGACCGCCTGGAGCGGCGCGGGCGGCTATGTGGGCACGCTCGGCGCGCTGTGGGATTACGGCGCGCGAGTCTACGACGCCAACTGCTCGCTCTGCCACACGCTGCACCCGCCGGCCGACATCGACGCGAACGCCTGGATCGGCAAGATGAACGCCATGAAGCGGCTGACCCGGCTGGACGAGGAGGAGGGCCGCCTGCTGCTGGCCTATCTGCAGAGCCATGCGAAGGACGGCGCGCGATGATCGCTGCGGCGAGAACCCGAAGCTGCTAAGAGGGGTTTTCTACCACGGGCCGGCGCTGAACACGCCGCGCCCGCCGGCAGACGACCACTTGAGAAAGAGGACCCCCGCGATGTCGACTCTGCACAAACAAGCCATGGAAGCGGTGCTTCAGGCCGCCTCTCACGACATCGTCGGCACGCTCCAGGAGCGTGGCGTCACCGACAAGCACAGCGAGGAGGGCGACCTCGCCGTTCTCGACGTCGCGATCCTGCACGCCTACCGCATCTTCATGCGGATCTGCGAGGAGAACGGGCTGGAGGTGGATGCGGGCTATTTCGCCGACATGGCCAACGACCTTGCCGACGAGGTGGCCCAGGAGGACGACGCGGACTGATCCGGTCCCGCGCCGCCGATTCCCGCTTCTTGAGTGCCCCGGTCCCGTCCGACGCTGCTTTTTCCTTTGGCGAAGGCGGTGCGGACGGGACCGGTCGACATCCTTTACCCCTCGGGGGACCCGATGACCGACGCCCCTGACACTGTTTCTTCTCCCGACGCCTTCTCTCCCGATGTTGCGATCATCGGCGCCGGCCCGGCCGGGCTGATGGCGGCGGAGGTCATCGCCGCCGCGGGCCGCTCGGTCGCCGTCTTTGAGCGGATGCCCACCCCGGCGCGCAAACTGCTGCTGGCTGGGCGCGGCGGGCTGAACCTGACCCATTCCGAAGCGCTGGACGCCTTCATCGCCCGCTACGGCGCGCAAGCCCCGCTGTTCACCGATCTGCTGGCCGGCTTCTCCCCGGCGGACCTGCGCGATTGGGCGGCGGGGCTCGGGATCGAGACCTTCGTCGGCTCCAGCGGGCGCGTCTTTCCGGTGCAGATGAAAGCCTCCACCCTGGTCCGCGCCTGGCTGCGCCGGCTGGAGGGGCTGGGCGTCTCCCTGCACACCCGCCACCGCTGGCTCGATTGGGACGCGTCCGGCGCGCTGCGCTTCCAGCGCGGTGACGGCACCGAGACCACGGTCGCCCCGCGGGCCACGCTGCTGGCGCTGGGCGGGGCGAGCTGGCCGCGCACCGGCTCCGACGGTGCCTGGACCGAGCTGCTGGCCGTGCGCGGCGTGGGCATCGCGCCGCTGCGCCCGTCCAACATGGGCTTCGAGGTGCCCTGGTCCGATCACCTGCGCGAGCGCTTCGCCGGCCAGCCGGTCAAGAGCGTCGGCCTCGCCTTCGGCGACCGCCGGCTGAAGGGCGAGTTCGTCATCACCGAGACCGGCATCGAGGGCGGCGCCGTCTATGCGCTGAGCGCCCCCTTGCGCGACGCCATCGAGCGCGAGGGCTGGGCCGCCCTGACCATCGACCTGATGCCGGACCTGCCGGAGTCGGCGATCGCCAAACGGCTGCGCCGCCGCGGCGCGGAATCGTTGTCCACCTTCCTGAAGAAATCCCTGTCGCTGACCGGCCCGCGCGCCGCCCTGCTGCGCGAGTTCACCCCGGCGTCGGAACTGTCCGACCCGGCGGCGCTGGCCCGCCAGATCAAGGGCCTGTCGATGGTGCTGACCGGGGTGCGGCCGATCGAGCGCGCCATCTCCACCGCCGGCGGCGTCCGGCTGGCGGAGCTGGACGGATCGCTGATGCTGACCCGCCTGCCGGGGACCTTCGTCGCCGGGGAGATGCTGGATTGGGAGGCGCCGACCGGCGGCTACCTCCTCCAGGGCTGCTTTGCCATGGGCACGCGGGCGGGGAAGGGCGTGCTGGGGTATCTGGGGGGCTGAGTCATTGCCGAACTTGCCCCCTCCCTAACCCTCCCCCGCTGACGCAGGGGAGGGGACTGCCGCCGCTTCGCAGAAGGCACCCTCTCCCGCGAAAGCGGGGGAGGGCTGGGGTGGGGGCAATGCGCTTCCCTTCACCGCACCGGATTGCCGTAGTCGTACTGCACCTGCGGCGCGCTGCCCTTGCCGGTCAGGCTTTCAATCAGCGAGCCGATGCCGGAGGCCACGCCGCCCGACGAACCGCGCGCAGGTGCCGCCGCCGGGGTGGCGCGGGCAGGTTCGGCGATGCCGCCGGACGCGACATAGGCGGGGGCGCCCTCCATCCCCGGCAGGGGGCGGGGCGGGCGTCCGACGTGGGCGTCCAGCATGAAGCCCTGCCACAGCTTGGCCGGCAGGGAGCCGCCGGTGACCCGCTTCATCTCGGCGTTGTTGTCGTTGCCCAGCCACACCCCGGCCACGAGGTCGGCGGTGAAGCCGACGAACCAGGCGTCGCGGTAATCCTGGGTGGTGCCCGACTTGGCCGCCGCCGGGCGGTCGAGCTTCGCCGACTTGCCGGTGCCGTACTCGATGACGCCGGTCATCATGCGGGTGAGCTGCACCGCGTGCGCCGGATCGACCACCGGGACGGAGCCGCCGGCCTGCCGCCGGTACAGGACGTTGCCGTCGCGGTCGCGGATCTCGGTGATGGCATAGGGCCAGACCGGGGCGCCGCGGTTGGCGATGCCGGCGTAGCCGCGGGTCAGCTCCAGAAGGTTGACCTCGCTGGTGCCGAGCGCCAGCGACAGGTCCTTGCCCATCGGCGAGTTGATGCCCAGCCCCGCCGCCACCCGGCGCACCCGCTCCACCCCGATGCGGTCGATGATGCGCACGGTCGCGGTGTTGGACGAATGGGCCAGCGCGTTGGCCATGGTGACGGTGCCGCGGAACTTGCCGTCGTAGTTGCCGGGGCTCCAGCCGCCGATGCGGACCGGGGCGTCCTCGACCGGGCTGTCCGGCGACCAGCCGGCCTCCAGCGCCGCCAGATAGACGAAGGGCTTGAAGGCCGAACCCGGCTGGCGCATCGCCTGGGTGGCGCGGTTGAACTCGCTGTTGTCGTAGTCCCGCCCGCCGACCAGGGCGCGCACCGCGCCGTCGGTGGTCATGGCGACCAGGGCGCCCTGGCGGGCGTTGGCGGCCGCACCGGGGCCGGCCAGGATCTCCTCCAGCCGCTGCTCCGCCGCGCGTTGCAGCTTGAGGTCCAGCGTCGTGCGCACCACCACGTCGCCGTGGCCGGAGCCGACGAAGGCCGAGACCAGTTCCGTCACCCAATCGGCGAAATAGCGCCCGTCGCCGCCTGGCTTGCGCTTGGCGGAAGGCGGGGCGTTGCGCGCCGCCTCCAGCTCCTGCGCGGTGATGAAGCCGGCGTCCACCATGGCGCCCATCACGACGCGCGACCGCTCCGCCGCCTCGTCCGGGTTGGAGGATGGGGCGTAGCGCGAGGGCGCCTTGAGCAGGCCGGCGATGATCGCCGATTCCCGCAGGTCGAGCTGGGTCGCCGGCTTGCCGAAATAGGTGCGCGCCGCCGCGTCCACGCCGAAGGTGCCCGCCCCCAGATAGACGCGGTTCAGATAGGCGGTGAGGATCTGGTCCTTGGTGAAGCGGTGCTCCAGCCACAGCGCCAGCATGGCTTCCTGGATCTTGCGCTTCAGCGACTTCTCGGGCGTCAGGAAGAGGTTCTTGGCGAGCTGCTGGGTGATGGTGGAGCCGCCCTGCGCCGAGCGGCCGGACCGCCAGTTGACGTAGAGCGCGCGGGCCAGACCGATGGGGTCGACGCCGAAATGCGAGTAGAAGCGCCGATCCTCGATGGCCAGCACGGCGTTGATCAGATGCGGCGGCAGGTCGCGCACGCCCAGCGTCGTGCCGTGCAGGTCGCCGAAGCGCGCGAACTCCGACCCGTCGGCCGCCAGCACGGTGACCGAGGCGCGCCGTTCGAACTGCGCCACCTTGGAGATGTCCGGCAGGTCCAGCGCGAACCAGGCCAGCACCGCGCCCAGCGCGATGCCGCACCACACCCCGGCGACCATCCCGGCATAGACCAGCGTGCCGAGGATCGTCCGCCGCCCGCCGCTTCTGGCGGTTTTCGGAGCGGCTTTCCGTGGCGGGGGAGCGGGCTTGCGCGGTTTCTCAGCCTTGGGCTTCTCGGGCTTGGCGGGCTTTTCCGGCTTGGGCGCGCGTTTGGGCAGGCGGGGGCGCAGCGCCGGCTCCTCGCCCCGCGTCTGGATGGGGCGCGGCCCCGCAAAGAGTTCGCCCGGTCGATCGTTGCTCACGGCGCGGTCGCGGCCCCCAAGAAATCCATGCCTGAGGTAATCTGTGATGGAAAGCTATACGCCGCCGCCCCGTTGCGACGAAAGAGCGCCCTCGAAAGAGATAAGATTTGTCTTAGCACCGTTGCAGATGGATGACGGGGGTGGAAGAAAAGCCGCCGCGGACTGTTGTTTCCATGAATAAGCGTTGACGCAGCGGAGAGCCTGTTCATGTCGAAGCCCCTGACCGTTTCCATTCCCCACAAGCTCGGCCGGGACGAGGCGAAGCGGCGCGTGGCGGAGGGGGTGGGGCAGGCCCGCTCCCACCTCGCCGCGATCGCCAGCAGCATGGACGACCACTGGACCGACGACCGCGTGGATTTCCGCGTGGTGGCGATGGCCCAGACCGTCACCGGCTTCATCGACGTGCAGGACGACAGCGTCACCGTGGAGGTGCAGCTTCCCTGGGCGCTCGGCCTGCTGGCCAACAAGGTGAAGGACCGGCTGCAGAGCAAGGGCACGTTGCTGCTGGAGAAGAAATAGCCGCCCCTATTCGGGCTTGCCGATCAGCCCGTGCTTCTTCAGCAGCCCGCGAAGCTGGTGGTAGCCGAGCCCCAGCGCCTCGGCGGTCTGGCGCTGGTTGAAGCGGTTGCGCTCCAGCGCCGTTTCCAGAAGGCCGGCTTCGAAGCGCCGCACCTGCTCCTGGAAGTCTCCGGCGGCAATGGGCGCCTCTTCCTCCGCAGTGTCCGGTGACGGGGCGGGGGCCGCCGGCGCGGCCGGGCGCCAAGCGGAGGCGAAGGGGTCGAGCAGGATTTCCTCCACCGGCCCCTCCGGGTCGGACGCGGCGACGGAACGCTCCACCGCGTTGCGCAGCTCGCGCACGTTGCCCGGCCAGCCATGGTCCAGAAGCTGCTCCAGCGCCCGCGGGGCGAAGCCGGGGAACAGCGCCCTCTCCAACTCCCGCACCATGCCAAGGGCGAAATGCTCGGCGAGCACGGGGATGTCCTCGCGCCGGGCGCGCAGCGGCGGCAGGGTCACCACGTCGAAGGCCAGCCGGTCCAGCAGGTCGGCGCGGAATTGCCCGGTTTCGGCCAGCGCCGGCAGATCGGCGTTGGTCGCCCCGATCACCCGCACATCGACGATCTGGGTCCGCCCGCCGACCCGCTCGATCTCGCCATACTCCACGGCGCGCAGCAGCTTTTCCTGAACGGCGGCGCTGGCCGTGGCGATCTCGTCCAGGAACAGCGTGCCGCCGTCGGCCTGCTCCACCCGTCCGATCTGCCGCCGGATCGCCCCGGTGAAGGCCCCGGCCTCGTGCCCGAACAGCTCGGAGTCGAGAAGGCTCTCGGTCAGCGCGGCGCAGTTCACCTTTACGAAGGGACGGTCCCAGCGGCGGGACAGATAGTGCAGGCGGGCGGCCACCAGCTCCTTGCCGGTCCCGCGCTCCCCGATGACCAGCAGAGGACGCTCCAGCGGCGCCACACGGGAGACGTGAGCAAGGACCGCGTGGAAGGCCGGGGACTCTCCGAGCAGGGAGGGCGGATTGGGCTGCATGGTCAAAAGGGCGAAGAGTTGGTGAATTTCTTCATTATATCGCGGAAAGGACGATGCTCCAAACCCGAACACCCTCCGCCCGCTCCAGAAAATCCAAGGTTTTGCAGGGATTCCCGGCTTTGGCACGGCCATTGCGAAGAAGGGGACCAAATAAGGAGACCCGCATGAGCCACTACAGCGACTATCACCGCCGCTACACCCGCGAGGCCCGTCCGCTGGCGGCGCGCATCCGGACCTACCTGACCAGCCGCCCCACCGAGAGCTGGGCGTTCTTCGCCGCCGGCCTGCTGATCGCGACGATCCTCGGCTGACGAAGACCAAGCCCGACCGACAAGCGACCAAGAACGGACACATCCCCATGAGCATCTTTTCGCGCCTGACCGACATCGTGCAGTCCAACCTCAACTCCCTGCTCGACCGCGCGGAGGACCCGGAGAAGCTGATCCGTCTGATCATCCAGGAGATGGAGGACACGCTGGTCGAGGTGCGCTCCTCCACGGTGAAGATCATCGCCGAGCGCAAGGAGATCGAGCGCCGCATCGCCGACCTGCACCGCGAGCGCGACTCCTGGGACCGCAAGGCCGAGACCGCGCTGACCCACGACCGCGAGGACCTTGCCAAGCAGGCGCTGCTGGCCAAGTCGCGCGCCGCCGAGGAGGCCGATGTCCTGACCGCCCAGCTCGCCCAGGTCGAGGAGGCGCTGTCCAAGTCCAACGAGGACATCGGCCGCCTCCAGGCCAAGCTGACCGACGCCAAGAACCGCGAGAAGGCGCTGGTCGCCCGCACCAAGACGGCGGCCAACCGCGTGCGCGTCCGCTCCACCCTGCACGACGAGCGGATCAACGACGCCTTCTCCCGCTTCGAGCAGGTGGAGCGCAACCTTGACGAGCTGGAAGGCCGTGTGGAGGCCTACGATGTGGGCCGCACCAAGACGCTGACCGAGGAGATCGCGGAGCTGGAGGCCGACAAGAAGGTTCAGGACGAGCTGGCCGCGCTGAAGGCCCGCGTCGCCGCGCGCCGGGGAAGCTGATCCCGCACCGGCGCGGGCGCCGGCCCCGACTTCGTCTTTCCCGACAGCGGGGTTGGCGTTGAGTCCCCTCTCCCGCCGGTTCGCGGGAGAGGGGTTTCCCAAACAACAAGAAAGGCCGTCCCCCGATGAGCGGTTTCAGCTTCGTCCTCGCGGTGCTCTTCATGACCGTGGTGGCACCGCTTTGGATCATCTTCCACTACATCACCAAATGGCGCGGGCAGCGCGGGCTGTCGGCCCAGGACGAGCAGCTTCTGGCCGAGTTGTGGGACATCTCCAACCGCCTGGAGGGCCGCATCCACGCGCTGGAACGGGTGCTCGACGCGGAGTCGCCCAACTGGCGCGACAAGCTGTGAGCCGGCCGTATTCCACATTCATTCCGACCTGACGGGAGCCCGACGATGGACCGTTCTTCGCCCTACGACTCGCCCAACCCGCACCGGCTCTTTCGCGATCCGCAGCGTGGCGTGGTGGGGGGCGTGTGCGCCGGCGTCGCCGATTATTTCGGGTTCCGGCCCGGACTGGTGCGGCTGGCCCTGGTGCTCGGCCTGTTCTTCTTCATGCCGCCGGTGCTTCTCGCCTATGTGATCGCGGTGCTGGTCCTGCCGGTCAAGCCGCCGGCAGTCTACCGCAATTCGGAGGAGGAGGCCTTCTGGCGCGGCGTTTCGATCAAGCCCGACCGCACCCTGGCCGGGTTGACGCAACGCTTCCGCGATTTCGAAAAGCGCGTGGGAAACCTGGAAGCGCATGTCGCTTCCAAAGAGTACGAACTCAACCGCGCGATCCGCAACCTGGACCGCTGACGGCAGCCCCGGAGCGCCTCCGGGGCAAGGCCGCCGCCTGACCGCAGCACCGCCTGACGCGGCGCCGGTGGGTCAGCGCCGACGGCGGTTCCGGCTGCGCACGCGCACCGGCTTCATGGCCGGGCGGGCGGCAGCGAGACCGGCGAGGGCCGCAGCCATCGCCCCAACGAGCACGACCAGATCGAGATCCATCATGGCTCCTCCGCTTGACCCGAGCAGAATGACGCAACTGTGAAGGACATGGTAGCGAAAAGAGGTGACAGCAACCGTCCGTCCGGCAGATGACCGCCACCGGGGCTCCCCCCAATGAGGAAGCCTATCCGTCCGGGGCGTCAATCGAGGTAAGGCTTTACCGAAAGAATGGAGAAGCCATTGTGTTCGGGATGGCGGGCGTTGATCTTCTCCCGCGCCTTCGCCTCATCCAGGCCCCAGACCAGAAAGCGGCGGCCCCTCTTCCAGCGCTCCAGAGCCGTCTTCTCCAGGGCCGTCTTCTCCAGGGCGCCATTGACACGCGCGCGATAGTCGGCGTGGGCCACCGTCACCACCCATCCGGCATCCGCCGGTGTCCGCCGGTCGTCCAGGACATAGACACGCCGGTCCACTGCGCCCGCCGCAGCCAGCCGTTGTTCCAGATCCTCGCAGGCCAAGTCGATGGATGCTTTGCGACGCCGCGCCGCGCGCAGCTCCCGCGCCTGGTCCAGCGTGGCGCGGGCGAGGCGTTTGAGGCGCTCCACCTGGGCCTGCCGGCGGGCCGCGGCGCTGGCGATGCGCTCCTCCGCCATCCGGAGCTGCCGCCGCGCCGACAGGAGCGAGACCGTCAGCGTCGCCACGCCGACCAGCGCGGAGAAGAGATACAGCGTCGATGGATGGCCCATGGCGTCCTCAGCTCGCTATTGCCAGGGGGGTGGGATCGCCCGACCCGGCTTTGCCCTGGCTGGCGCCCGTCCCCCCGGTCGTGATCGAAGCGTCCCGAGGGGTTTCCTGAATCCGCAACACCACATAGCCGAAGGCGGGCGGGTAGCGCCGCTCAATCTCGGTGCGGGCCACAGGCATCGTGCGCGCCCACACCTCGACCGTCTGGGGCCGTGCCCAGCCGGAGTCGATGAAGGCGTGCTGCGCCTGCTGGTTGGTGCCGCCGCCGACGTATTTGTTCGCGACCTGGGCAATGTAGCAGGGGGTGCCGGCGACCTCCTCTCCGATCAGCCGCCGGAGATCGTCGCCGCGGTGCTCAAGGTCGCGCAGGCGCCGTTCCAGCGTCTGACGGCGTCGCGCGGCGTCGCCGATGTCCCGCTCGGCCTTGCGCAGGTCGTCGATGCGCTGCGTCTTGCGTGCCTCGAACCCGGCCTCCAGCTTGGCGCGGCGGGCGATGGTGTCCTGCCGGCGGCCGGTACCGAGCCGCCGGTCGATCGCGCGCTCGCCCAACAGGACCGCCGCCTTGCCGATGCCGAAGCCCAGCCCGGCCAAGGCGAGCGCCAGGAACAGCGCCTGACCGTAATCGTTCCACATGGCTGAGACCCTGATCCCCCGAAAAGAACCGGAGCGGACTCGGCCCGGAGCCCGTTCGCCGCCTTCACCGTCTCATGGTGTCGAGAATGGAGGAGCGGTAATCCACGCCCTATGGACCTGCAACGCCTAAGTGCAGGGCAAATGAAGTTTGCAAACTTCCTTCACGTCGGGGAAATTTCCGTATCCGCTCCGTTTCCGTATCGTGTGCGGACCACAAGAAAGCGGTTCTATGTTTTCACGAACCGCTGCCGCCGCCAGGGCGGCGGATCACGAACAGGGCGGCGTCTTAGGCTCGTCCGCGACGCACACGCGGTCCCGTCCGGCCAGCTTGGCCTCGTAGAGCGCGGCGTCGGCGCGGCGCAAGGTCAGCTCGATGGAGGGCTCCGACGCGCTCCACTCGGCCACGCCCAGGCTGGCGGTGATCGGGATGGCCCGGCCATCGGTCACCACCGGGCTTCCGGCAATGGCGGCGCGCACCCGCTCGGCCACGATGCGGGCCCCGGCAAGGTCGGTCTCCGGCAGCAGCGCGACGAACTCCTCCCCACCGAAGCGGGCGAGTTGGTCCGAGGTGCGCAGGGCCTCGCGGGCGCGGACCACCACCGTGCGCAACGCCTCGTCCCCGGCGGCGTGGCCGTGGCCGTCGTTGACCGCCTTGAAATTGTCGAGGTCGAGCAGGATCACGCTCAGCCGTCGCCCGTGTCGATGCGCCCTCCCCAGCTCCGCGGCGGCGAGGTCCAGGAAATGCCGGCGGTTCCACACGGCGGTCAGAGGATCGACCGTAGCCAGCCGCTCCAGCTTGGTGTTCGCCGCCTCCAGCGCCCGGGTGCGTTCGGCGACGCGGGCCTCCAGCGTCTCGTTGGCTTCGCGCAGCCGCTCATACAGGCTGACGTTGGCGAAGCTGATGGCGATCTTGGAGGCGAACACCTCGACCAGCCCACGGTCCACGTCGTCCAGAGGTCGGTCGGTGTGAATCCAGGCCGCCACCTCGTGCCCGTCCGGCACACGGATGAACAGGGTCGTCTCGTTGGCGCCGTAATGGCTCCGGCGGCTGCGGAAGGCGTCGGTGATGCGGCCGGCGAGAGCCGGCGGGATCATCGCGTCCGGGGCCAGCGCTCCGGTCGGCGACGCGGTCTGCCCGGCCGCCTCGGCGTAGCAGCCGGCCCCGGCCAGCACGTAGAAGGCGCCGTCGGGCAGCGGCCGGCCGGTGGCGCCGCGCTGGGCGCACAGGATGGCGTCGGGCTTCACCCGCAGGAAGGCGGACAGCTGCGTCAGCACCCCGGCCGCGAACTGCTGCATGCAGCGCAGCTCGAACAGGCGGTCGGTGGACTGGATGATCTGCTGAAGCCCGCGGCGGTTGGTCTCCAGCGCCACGATGTCGGCGTAGGCGCGCAGGGCCGCGACGACGGAGGTGAACAGCTTCTTCGCCGTCAGCTCCGCCTTGGACTTGTAGTCGTTGATGTCGTAGGCGAGGACCACGTCCTCTTCCGGCGCCTGTCCCGGCTGGCCGGTGCGCAGAATGATTCGGATGGCGTGGTTGTTCAGCTCCTCGCGGATGGTGCGGACCAGCCGCAGCCCGGCATCGTCCGTCTCCATCACCACGTCGAGCAGGATGATGGCGACGTTGGGGGTGCAGCGCAGGATGGCCGCGGCCTCGCCCGCCGACAGGGCGCTGACGAGCGACAGGCGCCGCCCCTTGTAGCGCAGGCCCCCCAGCGCCAGCCGGGTGACCGCATGGACCTCCGGATCGTCGTCGGCGATCAGCACGATCCACGGCTCCGCCCCGTCCTCGGGCGGCGGCGGCTGGTCGTCGTCTGCGAACAGAAGGTCGGTTTCCATGCTGTGCGTTCCGCCCGTCCTGTCCGTCCGTTCAGCCTGCCCGTTCAGCCTGCCCGTCCGTTAGGCCTGTTGCCGGCCAACAACCGGTTTCCCGGCGGTGCCGGTCAGGGTTTGCCACGCGGATTGCTGCCATTCAGCGGTAACCGATGCAACTTCACCTGCGCAACGGGTTCGTTGTCCTTATGGAATGAATTTCATCCTTTCGCAACCGTCGGTCCGCGGCATGTCGTTTGACCACGATCAAAGCGGGCGGCGGCGGCGGGCGGCAGACTGCGTTGAAACGGGGTGGCGGCAGGCCATCTTTCCGCAAGTCTGTGGAGCGGGTGTTGCGAATGTTGAATCGTCGGATGTTTCTCACGGCCATGGGGGCGAGCTTGACGGTGGGCGCTCTGGCCATCGCGGTGCGCAGCCTGGCCGGCACCTCCTCCGCCGCGGCCTCCTCCGCGGCCAAGCCGGAGGTGATGGTGTGGAAATCGCCGACCTGCGGCTGCTGCGGCGGCTGGGTGGACCATATGCGGGCCGCCGGTTTTCCGGTGACCGTGCAGGAGGTCGACGATGTGGAACCGGTGAAGGTGCGTCTCGGCGTGCCCGCCCGGCTCCAGTCCTGCCACACCGCCTTGGTCGGCGGCTATGCCCTGGAAGGCCATGTGCCCGCCGACAGCGTGCAGCGGCTGCTGCGCGAACGCCCGGCGGCGGTCGGCCTCGCCGTTCCCGGCATGCCGCAGGGCTCGCCCGGCATGGAGACGGGGGTGAAGGACCCTTACGACGTCGTTCTGTTCGGTGGGGCTGGTGGCGACAGCGTCTACGAGCGGCGCTGACCCTTCCGGGATAAGTCCGATAACCGGCGCCCTCGGGGCTTGCCCTTCCGTTCCTAGCTTCCAGCGGCGGGCCTTCCAAAGGCCGGCCGGCTTGGCGGAACGGAGGGAACGGCGTGACCACGGCATTCGATCTCGTCATCATCGGCTGGCTGAACGGCTACAGCCGCGCCAGCATGGCGGCGGACAAGACCATCTATGTCATCGCCCAAAGCGACCTGCTGAAGGGCGGCGTGCTGATGGCGCTGCTGTGGTGGTGCTGGACCCGGCGCAGCGGGCGGCTGATCGGGCCGGATCTTTACGCGGTGCGGACCATCTTCGGGGCGCTGCTGGCCATCGCCATCGGGCGCGGGATGCAAAACTTCCTGCCGATGCGCCTTCGCCCGGTCCATGATCCGGAACTGGGCTTCGTCGTCCCCTATGATGTGAACGCGTGGGCGGTCGACGGCTGGAGTTCCTTTCCCAGCGACCACGCCGTGCTGTTCTTCGCTCTGGCCGCTGCCCTGTGGTGGTCGAACCGGCTGGTCGGGGCCTTTGCCTTCCTGTGGACGCTGGTGGTGATCTGTTTGCCGCGCGTCTATCTGGGGTTTCACTTCCCGACGGACATCCTGGCCGGCGGGGTGGTCGGTGTCCTCATCATGGCGGCGGTGCTGGTCGTCTCGGTGCCGGAGCGGCTGACCCGCCGCTTCCTCCATTGGCAGGAGGCGCAGCCGGGGATCGTCTACGCGTTGGCCTTCCTGGTGACCCTTCAGATG